>NZ_JBHSJF010000006.1:0-310327 GCF_042652085.1 Flaviflagellibacter deserti
GGCCGCATTGGCCTGGGAGCCGACGAAGACGGTTGAGTTTATAGTACCGGCTGGGACGGGCGGCGGCGCGGACCAGATGGCGCGGATGCTTCAGGGCGTGATCCAGAAGCACGAGCTGATGAACCAGCCTTTGGTGGTGATCAACAAGTCGGGCGGCGCTGGCGCCGAGGGCTTCATGGACGCCAAGGGCTCGGCGGGCAACGCCAACAAGATCATCATCACTTTGTCGAACCTGTTCACGACGCCGTTGGCGACGGGGGTTCCGTTCTCGTGGCAGGACCTGACGCCGGTGGCGATGCTGGCGCTCGACGAGTTCGTGCTGTGGGTGAACGCGGAGAGCCCGTACAAGACGGCGGCGGAGTACATGGACGCGCTGAAGTCGGGCAAAGAGCAGTTCAAGATGGCCGGCACCGGCTCGAAGCAGGAAGACCAGATCATCACGGCGGCGCTGGAGCAGGCGTCTGGCGCGAAGTTCACCTATGTTCCGTACAAGGGCGGCGGCGACGTCGCGGCGCAGCTGGTCGGCAACCACGTGACCTCGTCGGTGAACAATCCGATCGAGGCGGTGGCGCACTGGCGCGCCGGCAAGCTGCGTCCGCTGTGCGTGTTCGACAGCAAGCGGCTCGACTACAAGGACGAGGTGGCGAACGGCCAGAGCTGGGGCGACATTCCGACCTGCAAGGAATCGGGCATCGACGTCGAATACCTGATGCTGCGCGGCATCTTCATGCCGCCGGGCGTGACGCCGGACCAGGTCAAGTACTATGTCGACCTGTTCCAGAAGGTGCGCGAGACGCCGGAGTGGAAGGACTTCATGGCCAAGGGCGCGTTCAACACGACGTTCCTGACCGGCGACGAATACAAGACCTGGGTGTCCGACGCGGCGACGCGGCACAAGGACCTGATGGTCAAGGCCGGCTTCGTGAAGTGATCTGATGATCCCGCGCCCCGGAGCCTCATGGGCGGCTCCGGGGCGCGTTGTGTTCGAGTATCCAGTTTTGCAATGCCAAGCACCGGTCTCAAAGAGCCGGGATCAGGGGGCGTATGATGTCGCATGAAGCAGCGGGCGATCGGTCCGAGCACACGGTGTCGGTGCGCACCGTGGACGTGGTGGTGGCGGTCCTGTTCATGGTCGTCGCGGCGGTGGTGATGTGGGACGCGCTGAGGATCGGCGCGGTCTGGGGGGTGGACGGTCCGGATGCGGGCTACTTCCCGTTCTATATCGGTCTGTTGATGTTTTTGTCGTCGGCGGCGACGGCGGTGATGGCGGTGGTGACGAAGACGCCGGACCTGTCGAGCTTCGTCGAGCGCGGTCAGCTCGGCATGGTGCTGAAGGTGCTCGTTCCGACGGTGATCTACGTGGCGCTGATCCCGTTCCTCGGGCTTTACGCGGCGTCGGCGATCTTCATCGCCTTCTTCATGGCATGGATCGGCAAATACGGCCCGGTGACGATCGTCCCGGTGGCGATCGGGGTTCCGGTGTTCCTGTTCGTCTTGTTCGAGATCTGGTTCCTGGTTCCGCTGCCGAAGGGCCCGGTCGAGAACCTGCTCGGCTATTGATTTTGAGAAGGACGGCGCGGGCTTCACGTCCGCCCGCGCCTTAGGTCAACAACACAAGAAACTTCAGCCCGGCCTCCGTTGAGGGGCGGGCGCGTGGGAGGGGCCGTTGGACGCGTTCATGTCACTTATCGAAGGGTTCGGGGTCCTGGGCGACCCGATGAACATCTTCTACATGTTCCTGGGCGTTACGCTCGGTGTTCTGATCGGCGTTCTGCCGGGTCTTGGCGGCGCCAACGGCGTTGCGATCCTGTTGCCGCTGACGTTCGCGATGTCGCCGGTGTCGGCGATCATCATGCTGTCGTCGATCTACTGGGGGGCGCTGTTCGGCGGCGCGATCACCTCGGTGCTGTTCAACATCCCGGGCGAGCCGTGGTCGGTGGCGACCACCTTCGACGGCCATCCGATGGCGCAGAAGGGCCAGGCCGGCCAGGCGCTGACGGCGGCGTTCACCTCGTCGTTCTTCGGCGGCACGATCGCGGTGCTGCTCTTGACCTTCCTGGCGCCGGTGATCGCCGATTTTGCGCTGGAATTCGGTCCGGCGGAGTTCTTCGCGGTCTATCTCCTGACGTTCTGCTCGTTCGTCGGCATGGGCAAGGAATCGCCGTTCAAGGTGATCTCGGCGATGATGCTGGGCTTTGCGCTGGCGGCGGTCGGCATCGACACGGTGACCGGCCAGCTGCGCATGACCTTCGGCTCGATCGAGCTGTTGCGCGGCTTCGACTTCCTGATCGCGGTGATCGGCCTGTTCGGCGTCGGCGAGATCCTGCTGACGATCGAGGAGGGCCTGGCGTTCAAGGGCAAGACGGCGAAGATCTCGCCGACGATCGTGTGGCAGACCTGGAAGACGCTGCCGAAGTTCTGGGCGACGGCGATCCGCGGTTCGATCGTCGGCTGCTGGATGGGCATCACGCCGGGCGGCGCGACGCCGGCCTCGTTCATGTCCTACGGTCTGGCCAAACGGTTCTCGAAGCGCGGCCGGTTCTTCGGCACCGGCGAGATCGAGGGCGTGGTGGCGCCGGAATGCGCGGCGCATGCGGCGGGCACCTCGGCGCTGCTGCCGATGCTGACGCTCGGCATTCCCGGTTCGCCGACGGCGGCGGTGATGCTCGGCGGCCTCTTGATCTGGGGTCTGCAGCCGGGTCCGCTGCTGTTCGTCGAGCAGAAGGAGTTCGTCTGGGGCCTGATCGCCTCGATCTATCTCGGCAATCTGGCCGGCCTGATCGTGGTGTTGACGACGGTGCCGATCTTCGCCTCGATCCTGCGCATTCCGTTCTCGATCATCGCGCCGGTCATCCTGGTCATCTGCGCGGTCGGCGCCTACACGGTGCACAACGCGTTCGGCGACATCGCGGTGATGCTGGTGTTCGGCGTGCTCGGCTATCTGTTCAAGAAGCTGAACTATCCGCTGGCGCCTTTGGTGCTCGCGCTCGTCCTCGGCGACATGGCTGAATCGGCGTTCCGCCAGTCGATGCTGGTGTCGAACGGCGATGTGCGGGTGTTCTGGTCGAACTGGCTGGTCGGCACGCTGGTGACCCTGGCGCTGCTGATGCTGGTGTGGCCGCTGATCTCGATGCTGATCGCCCGGGTGCGCGGCAAGAAGGACGAGGACGACGGCGAGGTCGAGACGGTCGCCAGCCACTGAGCGACGGCCGGATCCGGCCCGGATTGACGAAGGGCGCGGAGCGATCCGCGCCCTTTTTGCGAGGCTCAGGCCTTCAGCTCGGCGAGCGTGAGGCCGATGAAATCGCGGATGGAGACGACGCCGATGAGGGTTGTGCCGTCGACGACGGGGACATGGCGGATCTGGTGGTCCTGCATCAGGGCGAGCACGGTCGCGAGATCGTCGGCCGGGCGGCAGGCGACGACGCCCTTCGACATCAGCGCCGCGACCGGCCGTTTGAGGACGGCGGGGCCGTGGGCGACGATGGCGTGGAGGAGGTCGCGCTCGGAGAAGACGCCGACGAGGGTGTCGCCCTCGTTGCCGACCTCGTCCTTGACGACGAGGGCGCCGATGTTCTCGCGGCTCATCAGCCGGGCGGCGGTCTCGACGGTCTCGTCCATGCGCGCGGTCAGGATGCGGGTCGGCTTGGTCCGCAGGAGGTCGGCGACGGTCATGCTCATCACTGGGTTCCCTTGGTCGTATCCCCTTGGCGCCATTGGCTCTGCGGCCGGTCGCCCGGCGACGAGCGTGGGCGGCGGCGGAAAGGCTGTCAATCGGCGCGGCGACGCCGATATCGGGGCGGATTCGCGCGCTTCGGCGCCGAGGAGAGGGGCGGGGCGTGACGCGCTGATGAAATCTCCATTGCACCGTCATCTGGCATACAGTAGACGGTATTTTAACAGGTGCCCGCCGCGCGCGGCGCGGTGCCCGGTCCATGAAGGTCTAGGGAAGTAACCCGGTTGCAGAACCTGGCGTCACCCATGCTTCGCATCGAACCGCTCGGCGTCAACGTCAGCCTGCGGACGCTCGCCTATGACGCCTTGAAGAAGGCGATCATGGAGATGGACATCTACGGCCACGAACAGCCGATCCGGCTCGACGAGCGGCAGCTGTCGCAGGGGCTCGGGGTCAGCCGCACCCCGATCCGCGAGGCGATCACGCTGCTGGAGCAGGAGGGCTTCGTCCGCTCGGTGCCCAGGCGCGGCATCTTCGTGGTCAGGAAGACCAAGGCCGAGATCCTCGAGACGATCACGGTGTGGGCGGCGCTCGAGAGCATGGCGGCGCGGCTCGCCTGCACGGCGGCCTCCGACAAGGACCTCAAGGGCCTGCGCAAGCTCTACGGCTCGGAGAACGATCCCGACGGCGCCGACGTCAACGATTATTCGCAGAAGAACATCGCCTTCCACCAGACGGTGATCCGGCTCGGCGGCAACAGCCTGATCGTCGACCTGGCGCAGAACCTGATCCTGCACATGCGGGCGATCCGGGCGGTGTCGGTGCGCCAGGAGGGCCGGCTCGAGACCTCGCGGCGCGAGCATGCCGGGATCATCGCGGCGCTGGAAGAGCGCGACGCCGACCGCGCCGAGCTTCTGGTGCGCGAGCATACATTGGGCTTGGCCGCTCATGTCGAGCGGCATGGAGTGTTCCCGGAGTGAGCGAGGCCTGACGGCCCCGCGCCCGGCGCTTCGAACGGCTGGTCCGGATCGAGCGGCACGGGCAGGGGCTTCCGGCCAGGGGCGACGAAGCCCGAGCGCATCAGGGACCAAGGGAAACGGTTTTTGAAGGAGGGCGTCCATGGTGACGACTGTGGAGAAGGTAAAAGAGATGGCGATGGCCGAGGCGGATTCCGGCCAGGAGCTGACGGATGGCTTCCATCTCGTCATCGACGCGCTGAAGCTGAACGGCATCACCAACATCTATGGTGTGCCGGGCATTCCGATCACCGATCTCGGCCGCCTCGCGCAGGCCGAGGGGATGCGGGTGATCTCGTTCCGCCACGAGCAGAACGCCGGCAATGCGGCGGCGATCGCCGGCTTTTTGACCAAGAAGCCGGGCATCTGCCTGACGGTGTCGGCACCGGGCTTCCTCAACGGCCTGACCGCGCTCGCCAACGCCACCACCAATTGCTTCCCGATGATCCTGATCTCGGGCTCCTCGGAGCGCGAGATCGTCGACCTGCAGCAGGGCGACTATGAGGAGATGGACCAGCTGGCGATCGCCAAGCCGCTGTGCAAGGCGGCGTTCCGCGTCCTGCACGCCGAGGACATCGGCATCGCGGTCGCCCGCGCGATCCGCGCCGCGGTCTCCGGCCGTCCCGGCGGCGTCTATCTCGATCTGCCGGCGAAACTGTTCAGCCAGGTGCTCGACGCCGACAAGGGCGCCAAATCGCTGGTCAAGGTGATCGACGCCGCGCCGGCGCAGCTGCCGGCGCCGTCGGCGATCAAGCGTGCGCTCGACGTCCTGAAATCGGCCAAGCGGCCGCTGATCATCCTCGGCAAGGGCGCCGCCTATGCCCAGGCCGATCAGGAGATCCGCTCGTTCGTCGAGAAGTCCGGCATTCCGTTCCTGCAGATGAGCATGGCCAAGGGCCTGTTGCCGGACACCCATCCGCAATCGGCCGGCGCGGCGCGCTCGACCGCGCTGAAGGATTCGGACGTCGTGCTCTTGGTCGGCGCCCGCCTCAACTGGCTCTTGAGCCACGGCAAGGGCAAGACCTGGGGCGAGCCGGGCTCGAAGCAGTTCATCCAGATCGACATCGAGCCGAAGGAGATGGATTCCAACGTCGAGATCGTCGCCCCGGTGGTCGGCGATATCGGCTCGTGCATCTCAGCTTTGCTCGATGGCATCGACGGCAAATGGCAGGCGCCGCCGGCCGACTGGATCGAGGCGATCCGCTCGAAGAAGGACGCCAACATCGCCAAGATGGCGCCGAAGCTGATGAAGAACTCGGCGCCGATGGACTTCCACTCGGCGCTCGGCGCGCTCAGGACGGTGATCAAGGAGCGTCCCGACGCGATCCTGGTCAACGAGGGCGCCAACACGCTCGACCTCGCCCGCGGCATCATCGACATGTACGAGCCGCGCAAGCGCCTCGACGTCGGCACCTGGGGGGTGATGGGCATCGGCATGGGCTTCGCCGTCGGCGCCGCGGTCGAGACCGGCAAGCCGGTGCTGGCGATCGAGGGCGACAGTGCGTTCGGCTTCTCCGGCATGGAGGTCGAGACGATCTGCCGCTACGACCTGCCGGTGACGATCGTGGTGTTCAACAACAACGGCATCTACCGCGGCACCGACACCGACCCGCACGGCCGTGATCCCGGCACCACCGTGTTCGTCAAGGACAGTCGCTACGACCTGATGATGGAGGCGTTCGGCGGCAAGGGCGTCCACGTCACCACCCCCGACGAGCTCAAGCGCGCCGTCGACGAAGCGATGGACTCGGGCAAGCCGACCCTGATCAACGCCGCCATCGACCCGGAAGCAGGTTCCGAATCCGGCAATATCGGAAACCTCAACCCGCAATCCGTCGTCAAAAAGAAGAGCGCGTAAGCAAAACGACCGGCCAAAAGGCCGGCGTGAAACAACAAGCCGGTTCGCCGGAAACAAGAAAAGGCGGCCTGTCCTCAACGAAGGACAGGCCGCTTCGGGGACCATTCGAATTAAGGTCGAGAGGAACAGAAGATGGGCAAAGCGCTAGACGGCGTCCGCGTTCTCGACTTCACCCATGTCCAGTCCGGCCCGACCTGCACGCAGCTTCTGGCGTGGTTCGGTGCGGACGTGATCAAGGTGGAGCGTCCGGGCGAGGGTGACATCACCCGCTCACAGCTGCGCGACATTCCGAATGTCGACAGTCTGTATTTCACCATGCTGAACTCGAACAAGCGTTCGATCACGCTGGATACCAAGAACCCTCAGGGCAAGAAGGTCCTCGAGGAGCTCATCAAGATCTGCGACGTGATGGTCGAGAATTTCGCCCCGGGCGTGCTCGACCGCATGGGACTGACCTGGGAGCGTATCCAGGAGATCAATCCGCGCATCATCGTTGCGTCGGTCAAGGGCTTCGGCCCCGGTCCGTTCGAGGACTGCAAGGTCTATGAGAACGTCGCCCAGTGCACCGGCGGCTCGGCGTCCACCACGGGTTTCCGTGACGGCCTGCCGATGGTCACCGGTTCGCAGATCGGCGATTCCGGCACGGGTCTCCACCTCGCGCTCGGCATCGTCACGGCGCTTTACCAGCGTACTCTGACCGGCAAGGGCCAGCGCGTCCTCGCCGCCATGCAGGATGCTGTGCTGAACCTCTGCCGCGTCAAGCTGCGCGACCAGCAGCGCCTCCAGCGCGGTCCGCTCCAGGAATACAGCCAGTTCGGCGAAGGCATCCCGTTCGGCGATGCCGTTCCGCGCGCGGGCAACGATTCCGGTGGCGGTCAGCCGGGCCGCATCCTGAAGTGCAAGGGCTGGGAAACCGACCCGAACGCCTACATCTATTTCATCACCCAGGCCCAGGTCTGGGACAAGGTCTGCACCGTCATCGGCAAGGAAGAGTGGATCAACGATCCCGAATTCGCCAAGCCGGCGCAGCGCCTGCCGAAGCTGAACTTCATCTTCGCGACGATCGAAGAATGGACCATGACCAAGACCAAGTTCGAGGTCATGGACATCCTCAACAAGTACGACATCCCCTGCGGTCCGATCCTGTCCATGAAGGAGATCGCCGAGGATCAGTCGCTCTATGCGACGGGTACGCTTGTCGAGGTCGATCATCCGACGCGCGGCGCCTACATCACGGTCGGCAATCCGATCAAGCTGTCGGACAACGACGTTCAGGTCGAACGTTCGCCACTGCTCGGCGAGCACACGGACGAGATCCTCGCTTCGGTGCTCGGCTTCGACGAAGAGCAGATCACCGAGATCAAGGCCTCGGGCGCAACCGGCGAACCGGTTCGCCAGGCGGCCGAGTAAGGTCTCAGCAGGTACGGGCCCTTCGCCGCGGCGAAGGGTTCGATCCCTGCGTGTCCTTGTCCATTCCTACATCCTTGAAAATTAACGCGGACCGCTTCCGTGCGCGTGCGGCCGCGTTTATGACAACTCGCGATAACCTCGAAGGGGGGTCTCGATGAACATCCACGAATATCAGGCGAAAGCCATCCTGAAGGAGTACGGCGCTCCGGTCTCGCGCGGCATTCCCGCGTTCACGCCGGACGAGGCCGAAAAGGCCGCGCACGAACTCGGCGGCCCGGTGTGGGTCGTCAAGTCCCAGATCCACGCCGGCGGCCGCGGCAAGGGCAAGTTCAAGGAACTGCCGGCGGATGCGAAGGGCGGCGTTCGCGTCGTCAAGAGCGTCCAGGACGTCAAGGCATCCGCTCAGGAAATGCTCGGCAACACGCTGGTCACGATCCAGACCGGCGAGGCCGGCAAGCAGGTCAACCGCCTCTACATCGAGGAAGGCGCGGCGATCGACAAGGAATTCTACCTGTCGATGCTGATCGACCGCGTGACCAGCCGCGTGGCCTTTGTCGTCTCGACCGAGGGCGGCATGGACATCGAGGACGTCGCTCATTCGACCCCCGAGAAGATCGTGACCTTCTCCGTCGATCCGGCAACCGGCATCCAGCCGCTGCACGGCCGCAAGGTCGCCAAGGCGCTGAACCTTTCGGGCGACCTCGCCAAGCAGGCCGAAGCCCTCGTGAAGCAGCTCTATGCCGCCTTCACGGACAAGGATATGGCGATGCTCGAGATCAACCCGCTGGTCGTCACCAATGACGGCAAGCTGAAAGTGCTCGACGCCAAGGTCTCGTTCGACTCGAACGCGATCTACCGTCATCCGGAAGTCGCCGCACTGCGCGACGAGACGGAAGAGGACGCCAAGGAGATCGAGGCGTCGAAATACGATCTCAGCTACATCGCGCTCGACGGCTCGATCGGTTGCATGGTCAACGGCGCCGGTCTCGCAATGGCCACGATGGACATCATCAAGCTCTACGGCGCCGAACCGGCGAACTTCCTCGATGTCGGCGGCGGCGCCACCAAGGAGCGTGTCACCGCTGCCTTCAAGATCATCACCGCCGATCCGGCCGTGAAGGGCATCCTGGTCAACATCTTCGGCGGCATCATGCGCTGCGACGTCATTGCCGACGGCGTGATCGCGGCCGTGAAGGAAGTCGGCCTGAAGGTTCCGCTCGTCGTTCGCCTCGAAGGCACCAATGTCGAGGCCGGCAAGAAGCTGATTTCGGAGTCCGGCCTGAACGTCATCGCGGCTGATGACCTCGACGATGCCGCCCAGAAGATCGTCAAGGCCGTGAAGGAGGCCGCGTAATGTCCGTTCTGCTCACCAAAGACACCAAGGTCATCGTTCAGGGCTTCACCGGCAAGAACGGCACCTTCCATTCCGAGCAGGCGATCGGCTACGGCACCAAGGTCGTCGGCGGCACCTCGCCTGGCAAGGGCGGTTCCCAGCATCCGACCCTCAACCTGCCGGTGTTCGACACCGTCATCGAGGCTCGCGACAAGACTGGCGCCGACGCCAGCGTGATCTACGTTCCGCCGCCGGGCGCGGCCGACGCGATCCTGGAAGCGATCGACGCCGAGATCCCGCTGATCGTCTGCATCACCGAGGGCATCCCGGTCACCGACATGGTGCGGGTGCGCCGCGCGCTGGATGCCTCGAAGTCGCGCCTGATCGGGCCGAACTGCCCGGGCATCGTGACCGCTGGCGAGTCGAAGATCGGCATCATGCCGACCAATATCTTCAAGCCGGGTACGGTCGGTGTCGTGTCGCGTTCGGGCACGCTGACCTATGAGGCGGTCTTCCAGACCACCACGGCAGGCCTCGGCCAGACCACGGCCGTCGGCATCGGCGGCGACCCGGTCAAGGGCACCGAGTTCATCGACGTGCTGGAGCTCTTCCTCGCCGACGACGCCACGAAGTCGATCATCATGATCGGCGAGATCGGCGGATCGGCCGAGGAGGACGCCGCGCAGTTCCTGAAGGACGAGGCCAAGAAGGGCCGCAAGAAGCCGATGGTCGGCTTCATCGCGGGCCGCACGGCTCCTCCCGGACGCCGCATGGGCCATGCCGGCGCGATCATCTCGGGCGGCAAGGGCGGCGCCGAGGACAAGATCGCGGCGATGGAGGCCGCGGGCATCCGCGTGTCGCCGTCGCCGGCTCAACTCGGCAAGACTCTGGTCGAAGTCCTCAAAGGCTGATCGGCTTCAGGCTAAAAACGCGAAAGGCCGCCTTCGGGCGGCCTTTTTGCGTTTCGGGAGCCTGAGGTTCGCTCAGGACTCGAAACGCAGCCCCATGCGCTTATCGGTGCGCCAGATAACGTTGCAGACCTTGCTCGGGCTGCCGTCGTCGTATTTCAGGGTGAAATGGTTCGGGACGCCGAGCGTCGACGGCATTTCGATGCATGCGCCCGTTGCGGAGAGGTTCCGGACCTTGCATTCGAACGTCGAGAGATTGTTGGGCAGCACGACGCGGCCACCCTTGAGGGTGCGCATGCGCGGCGAACCGCGCTTTTCTTCGGTCTGATGTGCTGAACTATTCATGCCCGCGAGCCTAAATGGCCTGCGTTAGCAAAGGATTGACGGCAAAGAAGAAAGCCGTCGCCTTAGGCGGTAGTCCCTGGAAAACACTGGCCGGGCAGGAGGCCCGGCCAGTGGAATGCCTCAGCCCTTCAGGTGGCCGGCGATCAGCTTGTTCATCTCGAACATGGTGACCTTGTCCTTGCCGAAGACGGGCTTCAGCTTGTCGTCCGAGATGATCTCGCGCTTGTTCGCGGGATTCTGAAGGTTGTTCTTCTTGATGTATTCCCAGAGCTTGCTGACGACCTCAGAGCGCGGGATTGCAGCGGTACCGACAACGGCGCCGAGTTCCTTCGACGGTGTCAGCGGCTTCATGAACGCTGCGTTCGGCGTACGCGCGGCACCGCTTGCGGACTTCGCTGCGGGCTTCTTGGTCGTTGTTGCAGTCTTGGCCATCGCTTTCCTCCGGGTTGTGCGGTCGCAGGCCAACGTGACCAGCGGCTCACCAATTCAAGTCAAAACCAAACCCAGCCACTCCCTTAGGAGGGTGAGCCTCCCTGTGCAAGGGTTGATAACTGGCTGGGACGGGAGGATTCGAACCTCCGTATGGCGGAATCAAAATCCGCTGCCTTACCGCTTGGCGACGTCCCAAATTGCGCCACCGGCATAGCCAAGCCCCCCGCCCGTCGCAAGCTTTTGCAGAGGGAGAGCGTCTCTGAAAGGCCAATCAGGGCGTCCAAACCACAATTCCTGTCGAATCCACGGCTTTTGCGGCGTCGTCCAGCCGCCGTCCCGAGAGGATTTTACCGCCGGCGATCTCGGCCAGGGGAATCAGCACGAAGGCCCGTTCGAAGAGATGGGGATGGGGAAGGGTGAGTTTTTCGCCCGCCCTGACCTCGTCGCCGTAGAAGAGGAGGTCGATATCGATCGAGCGCGGGCCCCAGCGGCGGGTCTTCTCGCGCGTGCGGCCGAGCACGAGTTCGATGCCGAGCATGTAGTCGAGCAGATCCTCCGGGGGGAGGGTCGTTTCGACCAGCGCGCAGGCGTTGAGGAAGAAGTCCTGCTCGGTGTCGCCCCACGGCTCGGTGCGGTAGAGCCGCGAACGGCGGAGGAGCCGCGTGTCCGGCAACTTCGACACGCGATCGATCGCCCGTTCGATCGTCGCGGCCTTGTCGCCGAGATTGGAGCCGAGGCCGAGCGCCGCCTCAGCCATTGCGTTCGCGGCGGATGTGGATGTCGACGGTATCGAACACCGCCTCGATCGGGGCGGAGGGCTTGCGGATGGTCACTTCGGCGGCGACGACGATCGGGAAATGCTCGAAGACGCGCTCGACGACGCGGGAGGCCAGCGTTTCGAGCAGTTTCTGGCGCTTCTCGGTGAAGGCCTGGCTGACGATCTCGACGAGACGGGCGTAGTCGACGGTCTTTTCGACCGCGTCCGAGGCCGCGGCGGGACGGAGATCGGCCTCGACGACGACGTCGAGATAGAAGCGCTGGCCGATCTCGCGCTCGCCTTCGAAGACGCCGTGATAGGCGAAGAGCGCGAGATTGCGGACGGCGATGCGGTCGATGCTCATTCGGCGTTCCTGATTGCATCGAAGACGTCGAGCGCCTCGCGATGGGCCTTGATGTCGTGGGCGCGGATGATCCGCGCTCCGGTAGCGGCGCCGGCGAGATGGGCGGCGAGGGTGCCGTTTAGCCTATCCTTCGGCGTCTCGATACCGAGCAGGCGGCCGATGAAGCTCTTGCGCGAGGCGCCGAGGAGGATGGGGAGACCAAGGGCGGCGAGGTCGGGGAGGTGGGCGATGACCTCGATGCTCTGCTGCCAAGTCTTGCCGAAGCCGATGCCTGGATCGAGGACGATCGAGTCCGGGCGGATGCCGGCGTCGGCCGCGATGTCGAGCGAGCGTTTCAGGAAGTTGAGCACGTCGGCTACGATGTCGATCGAAGCGTCGGCTTCGGTGCGGTTGTGCATCAGGATGACCGCCGCGCCGGTGTCCGAGGCGACGCGCGCCATGTCCGGATCGCGCTGCAGGCCCCAGATGTCGTTGATGATGTCTGCGCCCGCATCGACTGCGGCACGGGCGACAATCGCCTTGTAGGTGTCGATCGAGACCGGCCAGTCGATCTCGCCCCTGAGGGCGTCGAGGACCGGCATAACGCGCGCGAGTTCATCTTCCACGTGCACTTCAGCCGAGCCGGGACGCGTCGATTCTCCGCCGACATCAATGATGTCGGCGCCTTCGTCGATCATCGCGCGGACGCGATCGAGCGCGGACCGGGGCTCATCGAAATCGCCGCCGTCCGAGAACGAATCGGGCGTGACATTGAGGACGCCCATCAAGAGCGTCCGTCGCCCAAGGACGATCTGGCGGTGGCGCGCGAAGACTATCCGGTCGGGCGCCGTCACTACCATTTCGACAGATTGTCCAGGATCCTCGCCCAGGAGCGCACACCCTTGTGGAAGCTCGACAGCTCGTATTTCTCGTTGGGCGAGTGGATGCGGTCATCGTCGAGCGCGAAACCGATGAGAAGGGCGTCCATGCCGAGATCGCGCTTGAACGCGCCGACGATCGGAATAGAGCCGCCGGACCCCATCAGGATCGGCTCCTTGCCCCATTCGTCGCGCAGCGCGTTCGCGGCGAGCGGAAGGGCGGGGCTGTCCTCGGGAAGTTCCAGAGCGGCGCTGCCGCCATGCTCGTGGAAGTCGATCGAGACGCCTTCCGGAAGCTGGTCGGTGAGGTATTTGCGGAACGCGGCGCGGACCTTCACCGGGTCCTGCTTGCCGACGAGGCGGAACGAGACCTTGGCCGAGGCGGAGGCGGCGATGACGGTCTTGAAGCCCTCGCCGGTATAGCCGCCATTGATGCCGTTGATCTCGCAGGTCGGGCGCGCCCAGACCTTCTCCAGCACGCTGCGACCGCGTTCGCCCGATTGCGCGCGAAGGCCGGCCTCGCCGAGGAAGGCCGCCTCGTCGAAGCCGAGGCCCTTCCACTGGGCGGCGGTCGCCTCGGGAAGCTCGGACACGCCGTCGTAGAAGCCAGGCACGGCGACGCTGCCGTCGTCGTTGTGGAGCGACGAGAAAAGGTTGGCGAGGACGCGGATCGGGTTCAGCGCCGGCCCGCCGTACATGCCGGAATGGAGGTCGCGGCCGGCCGTGGTGATCGTGATCTCCTCGCCGACGAGCCCGCGCAGGCGGGTGACGATCGCGGGTGTCGTCGCGTCCCACTGGCTGGAATCGCAGACGAAGGCGAGATCGGCCTTCAACTCGTCCTTGTTGGCGTCGAAGAACGGCTTCAGCGACGGGCTGCCCGATTCCTCCTCGCCCTCCAGCAGGACGGTGACGGCGACCGGGAGCGCGTTCGTCGTCTTCATCCAGGCGCGCGCGGCCTCGATGAAGGTCAGGAGCTGGCCTTTGTCGTCGGACGAGCCGCGCGCGACGATGCGCTTGCCGCGGGAGCTGTCTTCCAGCCGGGGCTCGAAGGGTGGCGTGGTCCACAGCGCCAGCGGGTCCGGCGGCTGAACATCGTAATGGCCGTAGAACAGGACGTGCCTTGAGGCGTGCGGCGGACGGTAATGGGCGACGACCATGGGATGGCCGTTGGTGTCGGCGACGCGGGCCTCGAAGCCGATGCCTGCGAGCTGATCGACAGCCCATTGGGCGGCGCGGCGGCATTCGGACTTGTAGGCCGGGTCCGTCGAGATCGACGGAATGCGGAGGAAGTCGAACAGCCGCGACAGGCTGCCCTCAAGGCCGGAATCGATCTCGGCCAGTACCTTGTCCACCTCGGACATCAAAAACCCTTTCCTGAGATCAGCGGCGGAGCAGGCCGCCGAGCATTCCGCGAACGACCGCGCGACCGACCGAACTGCCGACCGAGCCCGCGACCGACTTGCCGATGCTGGCCGCGATCTTGCCCGCGACCTGATTGGTGACCGTGCGCGTGACTTCGCGCGCCATCGCCTGGCCGGGCGACAGGCGCCTGCCGCGCGAGGCGCCGGTGCCGAAGATCGAGCCGACGAGGCCGCCAAGTATGCCGCCGAAGCCGGCGTTCTCGGCGACCCCTGCCTCGTCCGGCGTCGCGGCGGTTGCCTGTGCACGTTTCTGGAGAATTTCGTAGGCGCTTTCGCGGTCCACGACCTGGTCGTACCGGCCGGCGACCGCGCTGTTCTGGATGATGCCCAAACGCTCCTGAGCCGTGACCGGACCCAACCGTGACGACGGCGGCCGGATCAGCGTCCGTTCGACGATTTCCGGCACGCCCTTGTCCGCGAGCATCGAGACCAGCGCCTCGCCGACCGCGAGCTGGGTGATCACCTCCTCGGTGCTGAAAGCCGGATTCGGGCGGAAGGTGGTCGCCGCCGCCTTGACCGCCTTCTGCTCGCGCGGGCTGTAGGCGCGGAGCGCATGCTGGACGCGGTTGCCGAGCTGCGACGAGACGCGATCCGGAACGTCGAGCGGGTTCTGGGTGACGAAGTAGACGCCGACGCCCTTCGAGCGGATGAGGCGGACGACCTGCTCGATCTTTTCCAGAAGGGCGGGA
This sequence comes from Flaviflagellibacter deserti, assembly GCF_042652085.1. Lineage (NCBI taxonomy): Bacteria > Pseudomonadati > Pseudomonadota > Alphaproteobacteria > Hyphomicrobiales > Flaviflagellibacter > Flaviflagellibacter deserti. The sequence continues at coordinate 15,067 of NZ_JBHSJF010000006.1, forward strand.
GGCGCATCGTTGAAGAGGAGGTGGGCCTCGTCGAAGAAGAAGACGAGCTTCGGCTTGTCCGGATCGCCGATTTCCGGGAGCTGCTCGAACAGCTCCGACATCAGCCAGAGCAGGAAGGTCGCGTAGAGCCGCGGCGAGGACATCAGCTTGTCCGCGGCGAGGACGGAGATCGTGCCGCGGCCGCTGTTCGAGACGCGCATGATGTCCGACAGCTCCAGCGCCGGCTCGCCGAAGAACTTGTCGCCGCCCTGGGTTTCGAGGACGAGGAGCTGGCGCTGGATGGCGCCGACGGTCGCCTTGGAGACGTTGCCGTAGCGGAGCGTCAGCTTGTCGGCCGTCTCGCCGACGAGGCTGAGCAGCGACTGGAGGTCTTTCAGGTCCATCAGGAGGAGGCCCTCCTGATCGGCGACGCGGAAGGCGATGTTGAGCACGCCTTCCTGCGTGTCGTTCAGGTTCATCAGGCGGGCGAGGAGGAGCGGGCCCATCTCCGACACCGTGGTGCGGATCGGAGCGCCCTGTTCGCCGAAAAGATCCCAGAAGATCGCCGGGAAGGAGTCGTTCACGTAAGGGTCGAGGCCGATCTCCTGGGCGCGCTTCAGCAGGAAGTCCTTGGGCTCGCCCTTCATGGCGATGCCGGAGAGGTCTCCCTTGACGTCGGCGGCGAAGACCGGGACGCCCGCGTTGGAGAAACCTTCCGCGAGCGCCTGAAGCGTCACCGTCTTTCCGGTGCCTGTCGCGCCGGTGATCAGGCCGTGGCGGTTGGCCAGCTTGAAGGTGAGATATTCGGGCTTCACGCTCTTGCCGACGAAGAGCTTGTCTTCCAAATCCAACACGGCCTCCCGATTTTTGCGATCGTACATCGCCTCCTCTCAGGCATGATCGTCAAGAGCGACGATCGAAAGACACGGAAAAGGAGATCGGATGCGGACCTCTCCCCTGATGGCGCTGGCCTTTGGCGCGCTTGCGATTTTTCTTCAGAACTCACCGGCCAGGGCACAGCAGCCGGTCGATGTGGCGCTGGTCCTGCTTGCCGATGGTTCGGGCTCGATCGATCCCGAGGAATTCCGGATGCAGCGGGACGGTTACGCCGACGCGATCACGAGCCCCGAAGTGCTGGCGGCGGTCCGTTCGAACGCCCGGCAGAAGATCGCGATCGTCTTCGTCGAGTGGGGCGCTCCCGAGAGTCAGAACGTGATCATCGACTGGACGGTCATCGACGGCGAGGTGGCGGCAAAGCGCTTCGCCGACGAACTGCGGCAGGCTCCGAAGCTGACTTTCGGCTACAACTCGATCTCGAACGCGATCGATCTCGGAGTGAAACTGCTCGTCGGCGCGCCCGTTGCCGCCGATCGCGAGGTGATCGACGTCTCGGGCGACGGTCCGAATATCGGCGGACGCGACATCCACGCGGCCCGCGACGATGCGGTGGCCAAGGACATCACGGTGAACGCTCTGGCGATCCGCAGGCCTGGAAGCGGCGTCGCGCTGAGCAACAATATACCGTTGGAGGACTATTACCGGCTGAACGTGATCGGCGGTCCCGGGGCCTTCGTCGAGGTTGCCCAGGGCCGCGAGAACTTCGCCGAGGCGATCCGGCGGAAACTGGTTCTCGAACTGGCCGCCGCCGGAGCCGGTCCGCGCATTCTGGCCCTGGGAGAGTAACGTGAAACGATTTTTGCTTCTGGCGGGGTCGGCGATGATCTTCGCCGTCGCCCAGTTCGGAACTGCCGATGCTCAACCTCGAACCGCGGAGGGCGATTGTCGCGCGATGAGCGGGACGTACGGGCCGTCGAAGATATGGTGGGGCCGGTTCTCGGGTGCCCGTCAGTCGCCGATTTTCGATGGCAACGAGCTTCGGACATCGGAGCGCTGCTTTGCCGCGCGCCCGGCCTGCGACCGCTGGCTCTACGAACTGAAGAGCGAGTTCCAGGAAATGCCAAGATACAATGAATGCCGCCTCGGATATGCACCTGGCGCGCCGGTCGCACCCTGGTGGGCGCCGAAGAAGCCACGCGGCTGAAACGAAAAGGCGATTATCCGGAAGTCGCCGGCGGACTCGAATGCGACGAGAGCGAAGAAAAGTTTGAGGCGGCGCCAAAGCGCGTAGCGAACGCGCATCCCGAGACTGTCACGGCGAAGCCAAAGAGCCTGCCAAGAAGCCTGGATGATCACTGTTTACTGATGATTTCGGGGCGAGAGGAGGCTGCTACGTCGTGGACATCAAAATCGAAACTTCGCGCCTTACTCTCCGACCCTGGGGTGAGGAAGACATCGAACAACTCACGCTAGGCTTGAATGATCTCAAGCTCGCAAAGTGGCTAGCTTTCGTCCCTCACCCCTATTCGACGTCACACGCCAAAAATTGGATCAAGAGATGTCAGGAGATTTCGAACGCAAGCATTCGGCCGAATGCGTACGAATTTGCGGTTGAACTTAGACCTGAGCGAATAGTGATCGGAGGGGTCAGTCTCAATAAGATTGATTGGCAGGCTGGGACGGGTGGTGGAGGAATTTGGATAGCCAACCATTATCAGGGACGCGGCTATGGAGGCGAAGCGTTTGAGGCGAAGATACGATTCGCTTTTTGTGAATTAGGCCTGACGAAGTTGGTCAACGGTTACTTCGACGGCAACGAAAATTCTTGGGCGATGCAGCGCAAATTGGGGTATCGACGCGTCGCTGAGGTTACTAGCCGTTGCATGGCTGACGGAAGGCAAACGATCGAACATGTAACGACGTTGCTGCGCAGTGATTGGGAAGATCGCGAGGACTAAACGTCCAACGGGCTGTCTTCCAGCGCACGGCCTGATTGGTTCGCGAGGTCTATCATCGCCAAAGAAAACGGGGCCCGAAGGCCCCGTTTGAAACTCACAGACCGGCTTCGCCGTAGAGCTTTTCGACGTATTCCCAGTTCACCAGGTTCTCGAGGAACGCCTTGAGATAGTCCGGGCGACGATTGCGGTAGTCGATGTAGTAGGAGTGCTCCCACACGTCGACGCCGAGGAGCGGCGTCGCGCCGTGGACGAGCGGGTTCTCGCCGTTCGGGGTCTTCTGGAGGATGAGCTTGCCCTCCTTGACCGAGAGCCAGGCCCAGCCGGAGCCGAACTGGCCGACGCCCGCCGCGATGAAGTCTTCCTTGAACTTGTCATAGCCGCCGAGATCCTCATCGATCTTCTTGGCGAGCTTGGCCGGAGGCTGGCCGCCGCCGTTCGGCTTCATCCAGTTCCAGAAGTGCAGGTGGTTGAAATGCTGGCCTGCATTGTTGAAGAGCGGCTGATTCTTGCCGAAGGAGGCTTTCACAACCTCTTCAACGCTCGCATTCTCAAGGCCAGTGCCTTCCAGGAGCTTATTACCCGTCGTGACGTAAGCATTATGATGCTTGTCATGATGGAATTCGAGGGTTTCGCGCGACATATACGGCTGAAGCGCGTCGTAAGCGTAAGGAAGATCAGGCAACGTGAATGACATAGGCAGCCTCCCAAGGATGGACTTCTGACCGGGCCGACGGTCGGTGGGACTAGATAAGGCGCGTACCCTGCTGCGGCAACAGTACCATGACCTAAGAGGGAACGAATCGCATGTCAGGACGTACAAGAACGAACAAGGGAGAGTGAATAGAGATGGTGTCGCTGGCGCTGATCGTCTTGGGCGTTCTGCTTATCGGCTGGGGCGGTGTGCTTTTGCTCACCGGCGAATTTGTCGCAACGCTCGACATCGCCGCGGGCCTCGTCAGTTCGGGTGTCGTGGTGATCGCGCTGGCCGCGATCGCGCGTGCGCTCGACCGCCTGGGCGAGCGCTTCCCGCTTCGGGATGACGACGACGAGGAGGAGGTCGAGCTGGAGCTCCCGCCTCTCGATATCGCGACCAGCCCGGTCTTCCCGGTCAGCCCCATTCCGGCGCCTGTCGCCGCTGCGGAGCCGGCCTTGCAGGAACCGATGGTCGAGGCTCCGGAGATCACGGTGCCTGCCGCGGAACCGGCGGAGGTACCGGAAGTGGCGCCCGCGCCTGCCGCGAAGGTCGTCGAGCCGCCGGCCGGCCCGTCTCTGATCCGCGAGGGTATGATCGACGGGCGGATGTATCGGTTCTTCGATGACGGCTCGATCGAGGCCGAGGGGCCGGAGGGTGTGCGCCGGTTCAAGTCAATGGATGAAGCGCGCGAGGCGATCCTGCAGGAGCGGCGGCCGGCGTCCACCGAAGACGCGACACCCAAAGAGCCGGAAGCCGTCGCGCCGCAGCCGGAAACGGCGCCCACGGATGTGAAACCCGCACCGGACGCGAAGCCGGATACCCCCGCGCGTCAGCCGATTTTCCAAACGCCCATCCGCGAAGAGCCGGTGGTGGCGAATCCCGCTCCGTCTGCTCCATCCGGACCGCCATCCAAGCGCCAGTCCGACGACCGCAAGCAGCGCAAGCCCGTGACGTGGGAAAGCTATCTTGCCGCGGGACGCATTCAGGAGAATGGCGAGAAAACCGAGACCAAGGACAGCGCCGCCGAGGAGGGAGGCGGCAAGGCCGAGGCCGCGCCGGCAGAGGCGAAACCCGATGAACCGGCAGCGGCGCAACCGCCGTCCGGCGCATGGGCCGAACCGTTCCGCGCTTTGCTTCAGGACGACAAGAAAAAAGACAAAAAGGAGAAGCCGGACGAAAGCTGACGTCCGGCTTCGGGATCAGCGCGGGCGAAGGCGCGTTCCGTTCCGTGCTCGCGTGTTACGTCGAATTCTTCGGGCGACAGCTGAGCGCGCCACTTTTCATCGCTTTTGTCGATCGTTCGGTCAGTTTTTCCCACGATCGCACCTCATCGTGCCGAGGAAAAAGCAAGTTGCGGGCGTTTTCCTGCCAATTCCTAGGGAAAAGCCCCGGTGTGTTTGTCCGGCAACTCAAGGGTTCCGGTGCTAGGGGAATACTAGTCTTTCGGCGCAGTTTGCAGGAATGGCGTGAAATTCATCATTTATAGTCTTGTCTTCGACAGCGCATATCGTTACGTACCACTGCAAGATTCGAATTCAGCGTCATTCTTGTGACTCGAATCGAATTGAAGGCGTGAGAAACGGTGTGGAAGCCCGTGTTCTGTCGCGCTTTTCAGGAAGTCATTCAAAGAACCGTAGGATTCGCCCGGATGTCGGATACCACTGCTTCTTCAAATTTCGTCGAGCTCGCCGCCGACATCGTCTCCGCTTACGTCAGCAACAACTCAGTTGCGACCTCTGACCTTCCTCAACTTATCGGTGACATTCACGCGGCGCTTCTGCGCGTGTCCGGCGGCGTCGTTGAGACCCCGGCCGAGGCTCCGAAGCCGGCCGTCGCGGTTCGCAAGTCGATCACCCCAGATTACATCGTCTGCCTGGAAGACGGGAAGAAGTTCAAGTCGCTGAAGCGCCATCTGCGTACGCAGTACGACATGACCCCGGAAGAATACCGCGAGAAGTGGGGCCTGCCGGCCGACTATCCGATGGTCGCCCCGAACTACGCCCAGGCGCGCTCGGCGTTGGCGAAGAAGATGGGCCTCGGCCAGCAGCGTCGCAAGCGCTGATATCGGTTTCAAGGAAGGCGTCGTTCGCGGCGCTTTTCTTTCGGCATAATGTAGGAAAATAATCCTTGATATGAGGCATTAGAGACAATAGTCCTTTTCGAAAGAGGGGACCAGTCATGCCTGCCATTCGTAAGCCAAGCCATGTAAAGCCGAACTCCCTGTCGAACAGCGAACGCTTCCTCGAGGCGCTCGTGCACCGGGGCGGGACTGCGGGGCCGCATCCCGTTCGTGCAGGCATGCTACATCTGCCGGACGAACGGCGGACGATCACGCTCGCGGAGGCGGCCGAACTCGTCTCGCGCGGGCTGGCGTTGTGGCGGGGCCGGATGAACTCGTGGCGTCCGATGCGGGGTTGGCCTGGGCGCGGCGGCAGGCTTCGCCGGTCGATCCGTTCCGGGCACAGCACGGCGATATCCGGCGCGCGAATGATGGATCGGCGAGTGTGGACGCGGCGGAGAGTCCGCTGCTGTGGCTGCACAGGCGCAAGGACAGTTCGGGGGAGCGGTTGATCGGGGACGCGATGTTTGCCGCCGGGGAACGGCTCAGGAGCGATTTCACCTATGGCGGGATGTCGCCGCGCATGACGGTGAACTGGAGCGCCACGGGCGGCGATGGCGGTTTCCGGCAGGCGGAGCCGAGCGACAGCGCGCTCGCGGCGCGGCAGAGATTACGGAACGCGCTTGATTCGGTTGGGCCGGAGCTGTCCGGCGTGCTGCTCGACGTCTGCTGCTTCCTGAAGCGGCTGGAGGAGGTCGAGCGCGACCGGCGCTGGCCGGCGCGTTCGGCCAAGATCATCCTGTCGATCGCGCTGCAGCGGCTGGCGCGGCACTACGGCTATTCGGACTGCGCGGTGGGGCGCGGCAGGGCTACGCCACGGCCAGAGCCCGCTCGGCTTCCGAATTGATGCGCGCGACCATGGAGCGGAGACCGTTCGAGCGCTGCGGGGTGAGATGTTCGCGCAGGCCGAGCCGGTCGAGGACATCGAGGGCGTCGGTGCGGCGGATTTTCACCGCCGTCTGGCCGGAATAGAGGGCGAGCATGATCGCGATCAGGCCCTTCACGAGGTGCGCATCGCTGTCGCCGACGAAATTAAGGACCGGCGCGCCGTTCGAGCGGTCGGTGTGGATGTCGAGCCAGACCTGGCTGGCGCAGCCCTCGACCTTGTTCTCGGGAATGCGCGCTTCCTCGGGGAAGGGCGGCAGGTCACGGCCCAGTTCAATGAGGTAGCGGTAGCGCTCTTCCCAGTCGTCGATAAGCGCAAAAGACTCGATGATGTCGTCAATCGTCATGGCAAACCCTTAGCACGCAAAATATGTAGTGCGGGCCCAGAATTGAATAGGTTTGCTTGCGGTTTAGGGTGCCGGACGACGGGTCGGCATCGGGACCGCGTCGGTGTTCGCAGCAGGGCCCGGCTGGGCGAGAACGGCGGCGAATACGGACGGCGGGATGCGGATCGAGGATGCGGCCGTGAGGGCCTGCTCGGCGCAATTATTGCGGTTGCAATAATCCGTGGCCGCCTTGGCGACGTCGTTCGCGCTGATCGAGAGGAGCGGTCCCGTGGTCTCGGCCGCGCGCGTCGGCATGAACGCCGAGACGACCGCCAGCCAGAAAATTGCCCGAAGGACGAACCACATACCCAACTGTCCCAACTCGAATTGTCGATACTTTGGCACGGCCGCGCTAAGGCTGACGTAAGCCAGACCATCGGATTTAGCTAAAATTGTATCGATCGCGCTGGAAGGCCGTGTTTCCGCGGTCGTTTTAGCGATCGCTTAAGCGCAATAGACCACAGTCGCGCCATCACGGGCATGGTGTGCAATGCCCATCGGGTTGCGTAGCGTGGCGTCACTTCAGGCATTGAGCGAGATACTGAACGGGCTCGTTCATCCCAGCGTTCGGGATGACGAGGCCGTGGCAAGGCAACATCGCCTTGTGCTGGGCTCGCGACTCGCGATCGGCGCGCTCGTGCTCGGCTCGTTGCCGCTGCTGCTTCTCAGTTGGGGCGCGCCGCACACGTTCGAGATCCTGCTCCTGTCCTTCATCACGCTGCCGATCTTCTCCGCGCTGGACTTGAGTCGCGGCGGCAATCTCGATCGCGCGCTGATCATCTCCTTCGTCGGTGCGACTGGGGCGATTCTGTCGTCGTCGTTCGCGGCCGGTCATTCGCTGGCGCTGCTTGTCTGGCTGCCGGTGATCGCCGTCGAGACAGTGCTTCTGGGCTCTCCCCGTATCCGCCGTCCTCTCCTGGTCGCGGTGCTGCTGCTGTCAGCCGTCGCGCTGGCGACCGGCGCGCAAGCGACGTCGTTCGCGCCTTCGGTTGCTGCTCTCGTCTCAGCCCTGGCCGCGCTGGTCTACGGAGCCGTGCTGGCCGGCGAGAAGCGCGAGCGCGCGCGGATGAAAATTATCGCCGGCCGTTCGATGGAAGCGCGCTACTCCGCTTTCGCGGAGCACATCACCGACGTCGTGGCCTGCTTTACGCGCAATGGCAGCGTCCTCTTTCTGTCGCCGACGGCGGAATGCTTGCTGCGCACCGATGCCAGGCAATTGTCCGGTCGCGGCATGTTCGAGCGCGTCCATGTCGCCGATCGGCCGGCCTTCCTGACCGCGATCTCGTCGGCGAACCCGACCGGTAGTTCCGATGTGCTCGAACTGCGCATCAAGCGGCCGAACGGCCGGAACGCCGCCGAATTCGCCTGGGTCGAAATGCGCTGCCGCCTGATTGCCGCAACCGACGACGACAGCCGCGAACATGTGCTAGCGATCATCCGCGACGTGACCGAGCGGAAGAACCAGGAAAGCGACCTCCGCATCGCCCGCGAGGAGACCGAGAAGGCCAGCGCCGCCAGGAATCGCTTTCTCGCAAGCATGAGCCACGAGCTGAGGACGCCGCTGAACGCGATCATCGGCTTTTCGGAAATGCTTTCGGCTGACGGCCCGGCCGTTCTGACGCGGGACCGCCAGAAGGAATATGCCGGGCTGATCCACGATTCTGGCCTTCATCTGCTGTCGGTCGTGAACGGCATTCTCGATATGTCACGCATCGAGAGCGGCAATTTCTCGATCGTCACCGAGCCGTTCTCGGTATCTCCCGTCGTCGACAGCTGCATGCAGCTGTTCGCGCTCAAGGCCGAGCAGGCAGGCATCGACGTTTCCGTCGAGATCGCCAGGGGCCTGCCGGAACTCAACGCCGACAAGCGAGCCTGCAAGCAGATCCTGATCAACCTGCTGTCGAACGCGATCAAGTTCACGCCGCAGGGCGGACGGGTCTCGGTGTGCGTCCAGGTCGACCGCGGCGCGATGCGGTTCGATGTGACCGACACCGGCGTCGGTGTCGCCGCGAACGATATCCCGATGCTCGGCCATGCCTTCTTCCAGGCCAGATCGTCCTATGATCGGCCCTATGAAGGCACCGGGCTCGGACTGTCGGTGGTGAAGGGCCTGGCCGAACTGCATGGCGGTTCGCTGGAAGTGCAGAGCCGGCTCGGCGAAGGAACGCAGGTGACGGTCCGTTTCCCGATGGCAGGCACCAAGGCGAAACCAGCCCAGGACGTGGTCGGCTTCGCCGATCGCGCGGATGAGATGAGGAAAGCGGTGAATGGCTGAACGCGGCGGAAGCAGCAAAGCGCGGCGGCGCGCGCCCACGAAGCGCCAGATCGACGCTCTCGGTGACGACGGATCCCTGTTTTCGTTGCGGCTGCCGGCGATCGTCCGCGAGCGCCCGCTCGATTCGTTCGGCATTCTCCTCGCTGTCGCCGGCGCGGGAATGATCGTCGCCAACGCGACCTTACTGCAGACGCCGCTGCATCAGCGCAGTCGGGCGATGGACGATATTCAGGCGCCCGTGCCGCGCCCGACCGTCTCGGCCCCCGCCGCTCCGGCCTCGACCGCGCAGACTCAAGCGGCGCCGGTGATGAACCCGTCCGTCCGCGAGGCGCAGGCCGAACTCGGCCGACGCGGTTTCTATGACGGCCCGGCCGACGGCCTGATGGGGCCGAAGACCGAAGCCGCGATCCGCGCTTTCGAGACCAGGTCCGGACTTCAGCAGACCGGTCAGACCTCGCCGCAATTGCTCAATGCGCTACGGAAGCAGCCGGTGGCGCCCCAGCCGTCCGAGCGCGTGGCCGGTGTCCAGCGCGCGCTGAACAAGCTCGGCTTCGGTCCGTTGCAAGCGGACGGCCTGATGGGCGACGGCACGCGCACCGCGATCCGCCGTTTCGAGGCCCGCCGTGGGTTGCCGCAGCGAGGCGAGATCACGCAGGCAATGGTGTCGGAGCTTTCGGCCGTTTCCGGCATGAAGCTGCCGTGATGGGGAACCGGCAATGACCGGTCCATCCTGACCACATGCGGGTCAAATCGGAATTCTGGGTCGGCGCCTATGTCCGGCGCTGCCAGGGTCAGGGCGTCTATGCGACCCTGCGCCGTCGCGGCTCGCCCGAAGCGGGCGCCATCTTCATCGTGCTGGACACGCTCGACGGACGTCAGACCCTGTTCGCGGCGGCGCCGCAATCGCTGGTCGAGGACGACAGCGGCGACCGCGTATTCACGGCGGTCCCGGGTATCGAGCGCGGCGACCAGGTTGTCGAACGGCTCGCCCGCGAGATGAAATTCGATCCCGATATCTGGGTAGTCGACGTCGAGGACAGGGCAGGGCGGCATTTCCTCGACCTAGTCGGCTGATCCATAATTGGCCGTCCGTGATCGAGGCGAGCGCAATGGCCAGAAAGACGTCCATGAAGTCGACGGAGACCGGCGGATCGGTTCTTCTTTCAGGGGGCAACCCGCAGATCGCGAAGGGCTACGGCGATGCGCCCGTGCAGGCCTATATCGCGGCGATGCCGGGTTGGAAGAGCGAGGTCGGGCGGCGGCTGGACGCGATCATCGAGCGCACCGTTCCCGGCGTCCACAAGGCGGTGAAATGGAACTCTCCGCTCTACGGGGTTGAGGGCGAGGGCTGGTTCCTCAGCATGCATTGCTCCTCGAAATACGTGAAGGTGGCGTTCTTCCGTGGGATGTCGCTCAGGCCCGTGCCGCCGGGGGAGTCGAAGAGCCGGGACACGCGATATCTGGATATTCGCGAGGGTGACGAGTTTGACGAAGCTCAGCTTGCGAGCTGGATAAAGCAGGCGAGTGAATTGCCCGGTGAGCGGATGTGAACGGGAAGTAGCGAGGTGCGTGCGTGGGTTGTCGCCGGGGCGACGCAAACGCGCGTCGTACCGTCAGTCGACGAGTTCGATCCTGGCTTCCACGGTTCCGGGCACACGCAGTACGTCGATCGCGTCATCAATCCGGCCGAGGCGCACAAGGCCAGTGGAGTAAGGGAAATTCTTGTGAAAGAGCGCCAGATTGCGCCAAGGGGCGTAGTAGCCGACATCGCCGGCGGAAGGGGTTACGCCCTCTGGAGCGCCCTTGGTCGAAAGCTTTCGCGGCAAATAGCTGATCTTCTCGAATGCTGCATGGTCTTCCAAAGTCATGGTCAACGGCAGCAGGGAGACGAAATCCGTGACCGTAGGGTTATCTTCCAGGGTGGCCATCATGACCTTGCCACCTACATCGATGCGGATCTGCACAACAGCCCCACGTGATTGGTTGTCCTGGGCCGCGCCGGCCGCACAGGTCAGTACCAGGACGCCTGCGGCCGAAATGGCGAGAATGAGCTTCGAACATGCCATCGGGTCACTTGGTCCCTGTGCTCGAGGACTGCATTTGAATCTAGATGAAATTGGCTGGCCGGACCGGTCCGCCGCCGTGCTCGCCGTCGTCGCTACTGCGTCAACATACGGTCTGTCCGCCATCGACGACCATCGCGTGTCCTACCGTGAAACCGGCTCCGTCAGAGCATAGCCACAGAACTGCCGAGGCGATCTCCTCGGGCTTGCCCAATCGCCCGATCGGCTCTTGAGCAAGCATACGCTCGTGGCCCTCGGGCGTGCCTCCGCTGAAACGCGCGATCATCGGAGTGTCGATGATCCCGGGGCAGATGGCGTTCACGCGAATGTTGGATTGCGCGTAGTCGAGCGCAGCAACCTTGGTGAGGCCGACGACGCCGTGCTTGGCAGCCGCATACGCGGCCTGTCCCTTCACACCGATGACGCCAGCACCCGACGAGGTGTTGACGATAGCGCCGCCGCCCTGCCTGAGCATGATCGGTATTTGGTACTTCAAGCACAGAAACACGCCCTTGAGATTGACGGTGATGATGCGATCCCATTCCTCCTCGGTGATGGCATCCGTCGCGGTAATCGGCTGTTCGACACCGGCATTGTTGAAAGCCACATCGATCCGTCCGAAAGTTTCAACCGCCCGGTCCAGGGCCGCCTTCACCTCATCGGCCTTGGTCACATCGCACTTGACGGCAAGGGCACGGTTTCCGAGTTGCTCGATCAGCCGGGCCGTTTCCCGAACGCCCGCTTCAGATATGTCCGCCACGACGACGCTGGCACCTTCTTGCGCGAACGCGATTGCAGTCGCCCGTCCAATACCGCTCGTCGCGCCAGTGACGAATGCGACCTGGCCAGCAAAACGTTGAGCTCGATTGGTGACCATGTCCTGTTCCTCATGAGTCTTTTGCCGGCGCGGCGTAGTAGCCAAGCCTTGATCGCATTCCCGACCGCCGTCTCTCGTCGATCAACTGGTCATGAACTTATGCCGCGGGCAGCGCGGCAGTGAGCCGCCCTCGTTGCATTGCGCAATGAGCGCTTCTCATCATCGGTGTGTCGCCGCCTGAGTGAAGCCTTACCCGGCTCGTCCGGCCCGGACGTTGCCTACCGTGGTCGCATAGGTCAAAGTCGACACATGCAGTTTGGCCGCTCAGACTTGGCGGATTTCGCTTATTTTCTAGCTATCGCGAAGCATCGAAGCTTTCGTCGCGCCGGACTTGAACTGGGTATCAGCGCATCTGCCCTCAGCCATGCTTTAAAGGGGCTCGAATCTCGCCTGGGCGTCCGATTGCTCAATCGAACGACCCGCAGCGTGACGCTGACCGCCGCCGGCGAACAGTTGAAGGCGGCGATCAGTCCTCCGTTCGATGCAATCGGACAGGCTGTCGAAGACCTCAACGTCTTCCGCGACGGGCCGTCCGGCCGAATCCGCCTGAATGTTCCGAGCGACGCCGCGACCCTGTTACTCGAGCCCGTTCTGCCAATCTTTGTCGATCGATACCCCAATGTCGAAATCGAAATTGCCGTCAGCAATCATATGATCGACGTCATCGAAAGCGGCTTTGATGCAGGCATCCGCTATGGCGGGACTGTACCCGAGGACATGATCACGCAGCGTTTGTCGGCGGACATTCGCTGGGTCGTGGCGGGATCGCCGGCCTACCTCGAACGGTTCGGAACGCCGCAGCACCCCGACGATCTTCAGCGGCATCGCTGCCTTCGGGTTCGCCTCGGCGACGGGAGCATGTACCGCTGGGAGTTCGAACGCGGCGACAAGCAAGTTCAGGTCACGGTGCCTGGCAGCCTAACTCTTGATGAGACGCGGCTCATATCAGCCATGATGGCTGGCGGAGCAGGCCTCATGTATGCTCCCGAACCCGTGCTGGAGGCTTTTTTGACTGCGGGCACGGCGCGGCTTGTGCTTGAGGAATGGGCCTCGCCAGGCCCCGGCTTCCACATATACTATTCCAATCGTCGGCACGTACCCGCCGGCTTGCGCGCCTTGATCGACCTGATACGCGAAATACGTCCATTAGGGCTGTAGATGTCGCGAGACAGGTGCGCCGCGGTCAAGCTTTCGATTCGGCATGATCCCGTCCGCCGAAAACGGATCTCGATAAATTCCGATTCATGCATTGCACGCAGCCGATCTGTGCCTCGGCGGCAGCTCCGGCGCGAGGAAAGCGACCGGCCACACGACGGGAAACTCGGCACCGTGGACCGCCAGGCAGCGTGGACGCCGGCTTCCGCGATCCATCGGGAACGGGTGGGAAGATGATCGAAGAGCGGCGAGATGCCCGGTGAGTGCCAGCTCTCGAACTAGCCAAGCGCGTCCGCAAGCACTTCGTTCAAGCGTGCAAATGCGGCGGCCTCGTCCGGCGCATGGTCCGGATTGACCTCCGTGACGGTCAGGCCTCGCCATTGCGGCAGGGCGGCCAATCGCTTCAGCGTGATGGCGGCTTGCTCCAGTCTGAGAGCGTCGCAACGGCGCACATTCTCGGCGATCGGAAAATTGACGAAGGAGAGCACATCGACGTCGAAGTGAACGAGCACGCAATCGAAGCGCTCCGCCCATCCGGCCGCGTGGGCCGCCGCCGCCTCGATATCGCTCGAAGCTTCGACGCGCGATATGACCTGGATCGCGTGATCCCTGATCGCGGCGGCCTCGGGCGGCGTGATGTTCTCGACGCCGAAATAGAGGACCTGCTGTGGCGCGAGCATCGGGCGGGTCGGGCCGAGGCTCGCGAGCGAAGGCTCGCATCCGGGAAGTTCGAGCAGATGAGCGACGCCGGTCCAGTCCAAGGCGCCGTCGCTCGTGCCGGGTGCGTTGAGGTCGGTGTCGAAGTCGATGTAGATAAGGCCGATCCGCGCGCCGGCCGCGTTGGCTCCTGCGACCGTTCCCAGCTCCACCGTACAATCGCCGCCCAGGACGAGCACGTCTTCCTGCGCCGAGATAGCCGTCGCCACGCGGCTTGCGACCTGCTCACAGGCGTGGCGCACGGCCTCCAGGTTCATGGCCTGCGGCCGCGCGCGATCGGGTCGCCACCGGAACGATACAACGTCGCCATGATCCCTGATGTTTCTGCCCCGGCTCGCGAGCGCCGCCGCGAGCCCGTGTCGCCGAAAGGCCGCGGGGGCTCGTTCCTGCCCCGGCGCATAGGCACCTGCACTGGTGGCGGCGCCGATGATGTTCAACAGCCGCGCGGCCAACCTGAAGCTCCATTTCGTACTACCCCGGCTGCAAAACGGGTCGAGAGGGAGGAAGGTTTCTCCGGGACTTGATACCTTGGTGCCCGAGACTTTGGCCGGAATGGCAACGGCCCGTTCGTGACGCCGACGGCGTCCAGACTCAGGGAAGCTGATACAACTGTGAAGAGAGCGGCGATGACCATGAAGAACAGTACGACCGGCCCGGAGGACGAAAAGGGAGGAGGCTCTCCCTCCCAGCTGATCGATGCGCGTATCAATACGCTGGATGACTGGCGCGGCGAGACGCTTGCTCGGGTCCGAAGTCTCATCCAGGAGGCCCACCCCGATATCGTCGAGGAGGTGAAGTGGAGAAAGCCGTCGAACGCGATGCTGGGCGTTCCGGTTTGGGAGCATTCCGGCATCATCTGCACCGGCGAGACCTATAAGGCGGTGGTGAAACTGACCTTCGCCAAAGGCGCCTCGCTGGATGATCCTTCGGGCCTCTTCAACGCGAGCCTCGAGGGCAATACCAGGCGCGCCATCGACATCCGCGAGGGCGAGGAGATCGAGGGGGAGGCGCTGAAGGCGCTTGTCCGCGCCGCTGTGGCGCTGAATATTTCGACGAAGACGAAGGCTCGTTCGGCTTAAGAGCCGGATGAACGGGCGCGCGACACGTCCCTCTGCGCCGCCAGCCGGCGGACGCGGGAGGCGACGCGCTGCGGCGTGGTCGAGTTGTGCATGTGCGGCTCGTAGACAGCCGCCGGACGCGACACCCGGCGTTCGCCCGCGACCGCGTTGACGATCTGCCAGGCGGCGTTGCGGTGCGTCTGGTCGAGAACCTTCACCGCGTCGAAGATGGTCTGGACCGATGTCCTGACTTCCTCCGGGGCCGTGATCAGGAGGATGTTGATCGCGGCGGCGCGCTTGGCGCCGGCGGCCGACAGGGCGAGCGCGAACAGTTCGGCCGTCGGGTCGTCGAGCAGCTTCGGCAGGCGCTGCGGGCGGAGCTTCAGGACATGGGCGAGGGCTTGGCCGACGCCGTCGCGGGTCGGTCGGGCGAAGGCCTCGGTCAGTTCGGCCAGCGAACTCGCGGGCACCGAGGCGGAATGCCCGGCGGTGTTTGCCAGCGCGTCGCGGATTTTCTCGCGCAGCGGACGGGGGGCCTCGGCGTAGAGCGGGGCGAGTTTGGCCGGCGCCAAGTCGGCGCGCGACAACAGGGCCACAACGAGACGGGGCTCGTCCATGGCCCTTTCGACCAGGTGGTCGACGATGTCGTCCGGGAGAGCGATGGCCGGGTTCTCGATCAGCGCCTCGACGACGAAGGCGGCGCGGTGCGTGGCGAGCGTGCGGATCGCCGCCGGAGTGAGATCGACGCGGCGCGCGGTGGCGGCGGCCTCGGTCGGGGTGCAGCGGGAGATGAAGGTGCTGAGATCGTCCGGCTGGAACACCGTCGGCGACGACAGGATGGCGCCGGAGACGAAGGGATCAGGATCATTCCGTAGGCGCACGACGACGGCGGCCGGGGCATGCTCGATGCGAACGAGTTTTTCGGCGACGGCGCGGCGCGTGTCGCGGTCGACGCTGTCGAGCAGCGGGAGGGCGAGATCGACATAGCGCGAGACATCGGCCTGCAGAGGGGCGGCGGCCTGGCAGAACAGGTCGGTCGCGACGCGGAGCGCGGTCGCGCGCATATCCAGACCGTGCTCAAGGGCAAGTCTGTCGAGACGTGGCAGTGGAAGCCTGTTCTGGGTCACGCTGGCCGTCGGAGGTTAGGTCGAGACAATATGAAGTGTGGCGTTAATGCCGCGCTAACCGTGGGACGAAAGGAGGGCTAACGATCCGTTAACCTTACTCATTCCTTACTGTGTCGAGGCGCATCCGATGGAAGCTTCTCATGGCCTCGCTGGGCCGCGTGCCCAACGCGGAGAACGATGATGGGAACGATTGTGCACTTCCAACCTTCGACCGACGTCCGGAAATCCGCTCCGGCCGCCGAGATGGGGAAATTGCTGCTGTTCACGGGCATTCGCTACGATCGCGACGAGAGGGATGGGGGCGATGGCTCGGCTTCTCCGGCGAGCGGCATGAAGCGTCTGCGCGGACGGCGTCGCAACTGACCCCAAAGATCGGAAGGATCATCGCCGCCGGGCTGATCGCCGGCGCAACCCATGCCTGTGCGCCCGCTCTGGGCGATTTTGATCGACCTCAACCGTCGACGGTCGACGACCAGATATTGCCGTTCGCCGGCAAGCTCGCCGCCAGGCACCGCGGCGAACCGACATCGTTCTATCGCTATACCGACCACGAGAGGGAGCTTCGCAACCGCTCCTGGTCGCTGCTGATGCCGAACCTGCCGCAGCAATATTTCGAGCGCTGGATCGCCGAGATGCGGCGCACCCGCCTGATGTCGCCGGAGAAGACGGTTCCGGACCGGGCGGACTATGTCGAGCACCTGTTGTCGAAGAACTATGACTCGAGCGGCTCGCGCTATCTCAAGCTGATGAGCGATGTCGACGCCAACCGCTACCAGATCCGCGAATTCATATCGGTCGCGAACCGCGTCGCGGTCGACGACCGGGTGCGCGAGCGCGCGCTTGAACGAGCCTTGAACGTCACCGAGGAGGAGCGGCAGGAGGCGATCGGCCGAATCTGGGAGAACAGGCTTCTGGTCTGGCTCGTCCAGGAAACGGTCCGCGACAAGGCCGCGATGTATCGCTACGCGCTGGAGCGGCTGCTGATCGCGACGCCCGACGCGCAGGCGGCGCTGGCCGAGAGCGCGCTCGTCGCGCTGGAAGGCGATCTCGGCCTGCTGGTGGCGGTGCGGCCCGAGCGTTTCGCCGTCGGCCCGGTCTACGGCAAATAGCTAATTGGCTGGCACGCAGACGGAGCGGGCGAGCTCGGTCTGGATCGTCTTGCGCGTCGAGGGCGAGGGGGCGAGGGCGCGCACCAGGACGAAGCCCAGAGGTTCCGGCGACATGACGAGCACCGATCCGGGCCGGACTTCGGTCGCCTTGGACGCCTCGTCATTGGCGTCGCGCAGATCGATCTCGAGGATGCGTCCCGTTGCCGAGCGGTCGTTCAGCGAGAAGAAGGCGACGGCGTCGCGGGTGTAGAAAGACGCGGAAATGTAATCGCTGGCCAGCGGGATCGAGACGCGCATCGGGCCGTCGCGAAGATCGAAGCGGCAGGCGAGGTGGAGGAATGCGGGGTCGAGGAACGGCAGTCCATCGGCCTTCTCGGCGTCGATCTTGACGAAGGTGTTTTCCGGGCCGAGTTCGCGAACGCGCGAATAGGCATCGCGCGGGGCGACGACCGGTACAGCGAGCAGCGACACGATGTGGAGCACGCCGCCGATCAAGAGGCCCGTGGCGATGAGGAAGAACCACCTCATGCCGGGCACCCGGTGCGGCGGATGGCGGGAAGCTCGGGCGTGCTGCGGCCGCCGGCGATCGCGCCCGCGGTGGTGTCGTAGACCCGCAGAATGAGCATGAACCGGTCTGCCGAGCCGGTCGGAATCCAGTCGCCACCCCGGGCCGATGCGCCGACCGCGATCGAGATATCGCCGGACTCGGACTTCATCGCCTCGCCCTTGGTGAAACCGTGACGCTGGGCGGGATTGTCGAGCGGATTGCCGCGCTCGTCATAGGCGGAGATGCTCCAGACCCGCACCGTCGGCATGGCGCCGGTGACGAGATAGGAGCAGCGGCCATCGAGCCGGTTGCCGTCGCTGTCGGTCTCGGCGCGGAAGGTCAGGCCGTCGGCGACCGCGAGCGGGGCCTCTCCGCGCTGGGCCAGGGCGGCCAGGGTATAGGCGTCGACCCCGGGCGAGCCCTCGGTCGCCTCGGCGCGCCACGGGCCGGCGACGATCGTCTCCAGCGACGGCGGATGGCGGACCGCGAGCCAGGTCAGGCCGAGGCCGGCTCCAGCCGCGAGCGCGCAGATGACGATGAGTTGGAGGATGAGCCGCACGAGTGACCGCTTAACAGACCGGCTTTGGACACGGAAGCCGCGTCAGAGGAGAACGAACAGTCCTATTGCACTCGTTTTTCCGCCGGGGCGGGTTGCTCTGCCGCGGCGGTGTCGGTGGATGTCTGGATTTGGCCGCGCTGCTCGCCGGGTGTGCTGACGCCGGAGGTCTCGACGGTCGCCTGACGCATCAGCGAGTGGAGCTCGTCGAGCACGATGGAAGTCTTGCGGGGAAGCTTGCCACCTACACCTTCCGCCGGTGCGGTCGTCGAAACGTCCGCGATCGCCGCGCCACCACGCCCGTCCGGCAGGCCGATGCCGGGGATCGGCTTCGGATCGACGCCGACCTGGGCGAGCGACATGATCTCCTTGAACACCATGGCCGGAAGCGAGCCGCCGGTCATGTTGTTGGCGCCGGTGAAGTCGTCGTTTCCGAACCAAACCGCGCAAGTGTAATCGCCGGTGAAGCCGATGAACCAGGCATCGCGATAATCCTGGCTTGTGCCGGTCTTGCCGCCGACCCTGAGGCCATCGAGGCGGGCACGGCCGCCGGTGCCGGCCTCGACCACATTGACGAGAAGCTTGTTCATGTTGGCGACCGCTTCCGGCGGAACCGCGCGCTCGGGCGGCGGCACGTCGCGGTCGTGCTTCCAGAGCAGCTTGCCCTGGTTGTCGCTGATCTCCACCGCCGCATAGGGCTCAACGCGGAAGCCGCCATTGGCGAGCGAGGAATAGCCGGAAGCCTGGTCAAGCACCGTCACTTCCGACGTGCCGAGCGCCAGCGCCTTGTTGATGCGGAGCTCGGTCCGCACGCCCATCGCCTTCGCCTGCGCGATCACCTTGTCGAGGCCGAGCGCGCGGCCGAGGCGGACGGGCACGGTGTTGTAGGAATGGGCGAGCGCGCTCATCAGCGTGACTTTGCCGGCGTAGGAGCGGCCATAGTTCTGCGGCGACCAGCCGGCGATCGTGATCGGGGCGTCGGGAACGACCGAGGTCGGCGTGTAGCCGTTCATCATCGCCGTCGTATAGACGTAGACCTTGAACGAGGAACCGGGCTGGCGGAGCGCGTCTGAGGCCCGGTTGAACTGGCTCGCACCGTAGTCGCGTCCGCCAACCATGGCACGGACGGCGCCCCGCGGCTCCATCAGCACGGTCGCCGCCTGCTTGACGCGATACTGGTTGCCGTACTGGCGGAGCGTATTCTCGATCGCCTCCTCGGCGCGCTTCTGGATGGCGGGATCGAACGGCGTCCTGACCGTGACCGAGCGCGCGCCGCCGAGCTTGCCGGCATCGGAGAGCTTCTTCACCTCGGTAAAGGCCCAATCGAGATAATAGTCCGGGCTCGATTCACGCTGGCGGTTGGCCGGGGTCGCCGGGTTGAGGCGCGCGGCATGGACCTGGCCTTCGGTCATGAAACCGGACTCGACGAGGGCGTCGAGCACGACGTTGGCGCGGGCGCGGGCGGCAGAAAGATTGGTGTGCGGCGCGAACCTGGTCGGCGCCTTGAACAGGCCGGCGAGCATGGCGGATTCTGCCAGGGTCAGGTTCTTCGCCGGCTTGTTGAAATAGAACTGCGCCGCGGCCTCGACGCCGAAGACGCCGCCCCCGAGATAGGCGCGGTCGAGATAGAGCTTGAGGATCTCGTCCTTGGTGAAGTTCGACTCGAGCCAGATGGCGAGGAAGGCTTCCTTCACCTTGCGCTCAAGCGTGCGCTCGTTCGACAGGAACAGGTTCTTGGCGAGCTGCTGGGTGAGCGAGGAGCCGCCCTGGACGACGCCGTTGGCGCGGGCGTTCTCCATGATGGCGCGGAGCGTGCCGAGCACGTCGATGCCGAAATGCTGGTAGAAGCGGCGGTCCTCGATGGCCATCGCCGACTTCTTCATATTGTCCGGAATCTCTTCCAGCGAGACGGCGTCGGTCTGCATGACGCCGCGCTTGCCGATCTCGGCGCCCGTGCGGTCGATGAAGGTGACGGCGAGATCAATCCTTTTGTGCCAGTCCTCCCGGGTCGCCTGGAAAGCGGGTTGGGCGAGGGCCAGCATGCCCAAGGCGCCGACGACGCCCCAGGTGAAGCATTCCGAGGTCAGTTCGCTGAGAAGCCGGCGGAAGCCGCGGACGCGCAGATCCTGCGACAGGCCGACGAAACGGGCCCAGGTGTCGCCGATCGAGGTGCGGAGGGCGTAGACGCCGGCGTCGACCATGGAGTCGAGCGACAGCAGCGCTCGCTTGACGCTCGTAAGCCCCTTTTCGGAAAACGGATTGAACACCCGCCGCTCCTCGCCTCGCGCGACCTTGCGCTTGCTCTGTCTTGACCCGACCTGCGTCCGGGCGCAAGAGCCCAGGAAGGCGGATAGGAGACAGTGTGGCAGACAGGTTCTGGGAGACGAAGACGCTGGCCGAGATGACCGTCGGGGAGTGGGAATCGCTTTGCGACGGTTGCGGGCGGTGCTGCCTGGTCAAGCTCGAGGACGAGGACAGCGGCGAGATCGCCTATACAGACGTGGGTTGCCGGCTGCTCGACGCCGACAAGTGCAGGTGCACGAACTATCCCGGCCGCCAAATGGCCGTTCCGGAATGCGTGGCGCTGTCGCCGACCAATCTCGCCGGGTTGAACTGGATGCCGCCGACCTGCGCCTATCGTCTGCTGGCGTCGGGCAAGCCGCTTCCCGACTGGCACCCGCTCGTCACCGGCGACCCGGACAGCACGCACAAAGCGGGTGCGTCCGTCCGGGGCCGGGTTTCGGCAAACGAGGACGACATCACGATCGAGGAAACGATCGAGCGGATTGTCCGCTGGCCCCAGAAATGGCCGAAGCGGAAAAGGGCGGTTTAGGCCTTCGACTTGGCGGGCTTCTTCGCGGGCTTCAGGGCCTCGGCCGCGGACTTCATCGCCTTGACGACCTTCTTGGCGGAGTCCTTTGCCTTCGCGGTCGGCTTTGCCTTGGCGGCCGGAGCTTTCGCCTTCGGCTCGTCATATTCGATCGGCGCGCTGGCCGAAGCCTGCAGCAGCGCGATCGACTTCTCGCACGACGCCTTGGACTTATAGCCTTCGCTCGCCATTGCGATCTTCTCGCCGTTACGGGCGACAAAGGTCCAGCGCCACTCACCTTTAGTGTTCTTCTTTACGACGTATTTCGACATGGCCTGTCTCCGAGTGACCGCGACTATGCGCAGCCAATTCACGGAGCGTGACTATGTTTTCCGCTTCGGGCAAGGGGAATGTACGGAAGCGTTCAACCATCAATTGGTTGAACCGCCACTTTATTAACGCCTCGTTAACCATTCGCGCCCAGCATCGAGACAAGGCGAAAGCCGGGGGACACCAAGCGACATCAAAGATCGCGGGGAATCGGGTGTTCCGAGGGAACTGAACAAAGAGGTTGCGGCGGCGTGGAAAGCAAGACACGCCCTCGCGAATGAGGCCGGTCCTGCCGGGGAACAGTCCCGGTGCGCGCTTCCTTAGGATGCACCTCGAAATACCAGCCCTGACCGTTGCGCGGCAAAGCTGGGGCGAGGGACCGGAAACCGGAGCAGCGTCCGGTCCGCACCTCTATTTCCCCATATTCACCTGCGTGCCGAAGCGGACCCCCGCAACAACCTGAACACCCGTCCGTCGATCGCGGCCAATCCGAGCGTGATGAAGGCCATGCCGGCGAAATGCTTCGGTTCGAGTCGCTCGCCGAGGACGAGCGAGCCCAGGAGAATCGCCGAGACCGGAACGAGGAAGGTGACCAGAGCGACATTGGTCGCGCCGGAGCTCGAGAGGATGCGGAAGAACAGGACGTAGGCGAGCGAGGTCGACAGCGCGGCGATGCCGAGGATGGCGAGCCATGACTTGAGGCTCGGCATCGGCAGGGTCCACGGTGCGTCGAGGGCGAGCGCGACTGGGGACAGCAGGACGGCGGCCATGGTGACCTGGCCGGTCGCGGCGATGAGCGGCGGAATGCCTAGCCGCTTGAACACCCGCGCATAGACCCCGACCAGGGCGTAGGAGATCGTCGCGCAGAGGACGGCGATCTGCGCCCAGACATGGTTGCCGAGCCCGGCCAGCGCGTCCGGCCCGATCATCAGCGCCACACCCGCGAAGCCGACGAGGACGCCGAGCACGCGGTTGCCGGTGAGCTTTTCGTCGCTCGTCAGGAGGTGGGCGACGATCGCGGTCGAGATCGGCGTCGTGGCATTGAGGATCGAGGCGAGACCGGAGGCGATATGGGTCTGGCCCCAGACGATAAGACAGAACGGCAAAGTCGAGCCGAGGAAGCCGGCGACTGTGAAGGCGAACCAGGCCTTCGGATCGCGTGGCATCGATTGGCCGCGGGCACGGACGACCACGAGGAGGATGATCGCGGCGAGGCTGACCCGGAGCGCGACCAAAGTGAGCGGCGGGAGTTCCTTCACCGCGATGCCGACGAAGAAGAACGAGCCGCCCCACAGGACCGAGAGCGCGAGGAGCAGGCCCCAGTCCGCCGGGGACATGGTGCGGTTGATGGCCGGGAGGGGGGACACGGGCACTCCTTTGACGGTGCGTCGTGCATGGATTGCCGGCGTGGTTCAACCCGATTTCTGTGATGCCGGACGCCACCATTTCTGATGGATCACTGTGATTGCCAAACGGCTGTCGCGTTGCGGGGGTCTACTGGGCGTGTGCGAAGGAGGATGCGATGACCGCGATCCCGTTCCATACCGTGACCGCCCTCTTGCTCTTCGGGCTTCTGCCGTTCCTGACCGCGACCGGGAGCCGGGCGGCGTGGACGGAGCGGGAGGAGGAGCCCGTCTGCGAGGCTGGCCAACTCTGGGATGCGAGGAACAGTGTCTGCATCGCGGCCGAGGGCGCGAACCTGCCCGACGGAAATTTGCTCGATTACGCGCGGGCGCTCGCCGATGCCGGACGCTACCAGGAGGCGCTCGGCGTGCTGGATCTGCTGAAGGCGCCGGAAACCGCCAAGGCGCTGAACATCCGCGGCTTCGCGACCCGCAAGCTCGGCCGGACCGCCGAAGGGATCGCGCATTATCTCAAGGCAGTGGCACTCGACCCGGATTTTCCCGAGGCGCGAGAATATCTGGGCGAGGCCTATGTCACCACGGGCAGGTTCGATCTGGCGCGCGAGCAACTGGCGCAGATCGAGCGGATCTGCGGCAGGTTCTGCCCGGAATATGTGGAACTCGCGGGAGAGATCGGAAAGGCGCAGGCGCGGTGACGGGTCAGCCTCGCCGCCGCCCGGGCCGCGTGGAGATGCCGACCAGCCGCGCGATCTCGGTCTGCAGCGTATCGATCTTCTCGTGCAGAGCGGCGATCTCGGACTCGGACCGGAGATTGGTCTCGTAATCGAGGCGGGCATCCAGCCGGTCCTTCGCCGCCTGCCGGTTCTGGCTTATCATGATGACAGGCGCGGTTCGCGACATGCTGCATGCACGCGCCGGTCGCATATTCCGGCGATGCGCGATGGAGAGGTCGATGATGCCGTCTGTCGATCAGGTCGTGGTCTGGATATTCGTCGGTCTGCTCGGCGGAAGCCTCGCGGGCCTGGTCATCACCTGGGATCGCCGCGGTTTCGGCCTGCTCCGCAACCTTGCGGTGGGGCTGGTCGGCGCGTTCGTCGGCGGGCTGCTGTTCAGGCTGTTCGGACTGCTTCCGGGGCTCGAGGGAATCTCGATCTCGCTGAGGGATGTGGTCTCGGCGTTCGTCGGATCGCTAATCGTATTGACGGGGCTGTGGATCTGGCAACGGACGGTCCGCAAGCGCGACGTGATGTGACCGCGATCCGCGTCGCGCTGTAACCGGTACGTAACTGTTTGGGCGTTGAGGCCTCGCGCCTAAGGACTAGCACCGTCCGGTGAATCTAAGCCGGCATGGCTGGATGACGGCTTGAAGCCGGAGCGGTCGGCATGTGGGGCGTGGGAACGCAATCCTGTGCGCAGTGTTTCCCATCGGGGCTGGCGATTCAGGGAGTTTCCGATGCGACACGACAACGATACGGCCCTCGATATTTACCTGACCGGCCTGCGGAACGCGCATGCGCTGGAGAACGAAGCGCTGTCGATCATGCAGCCGCAGATATCGCGGCTCGAGCACTATCCCGAACTCCTCGCGCGGCTGAAGGAGCATGTCCGCGAGACGGAGGCGCAGATCAAACGCCTGGAGACGATCCTGAAGGATTTCGACGAAGGGTCGTCGACGATCAAGGATGTCGGCGGCAGGATCATGGGCGGGCTGGCCGCGCTGGGCCACAGCATGGCGGGCGACGAGGTCCTGAAGAATACGTTGGCCAATTACGCGTTCGAGAATTACGAGATCGCGGCCTACAAATCGCTCATCGCGCTGGCCGATGCGACCAAGCAGTCCGCGCATGTGAAGCTGCTCGAACAGAGCCTCGGCGAGGAGATCGCGATGGCGAGCTTCATCGAGAACCATATCGAGGACACGACGCTGAAATTCCTGCGGCTGTCTGAGGCCGGCCGAACGGCGAAGGTGTAATAATTACGTCCCGGAGATCGTCATGCTCCGGCTTGATCGGAGCATCCAGTCGCGGGCCTTCGGCCGAGCCGGAGGATGATGTCGTCAGAGGATGACGGCTTCTAGCTACGGCCCCTCCGCGCTCTTCCGCGCGGGGGCCATTTCCTTGTCCATCTGGTCCTCGAAGGCGCGGCGCTGGGTGGCGACGAACTTTCGGTAACCTTCGGGGTCGACCCAGGCCGAGACGCCTTCGGTCGTGGCGCGTTCGCGCTTTCCGTCGAAATCCATCTTCTCCAGATGCGACGAGAACCAGATGTCGGGCTTCAGCATTTCCAGGCGGTGAAGCGTGTTGCGGTAGTCGGCCTCGATGCCGGGATAGGACGGTCTGTCGGCGAGGCGATAGCCGGGATTGATGCCGCCGCCATCGGGAAAGGCCAATGAGTAGGCCTTGCCGCCGTCGACGATCGTGGTGGTCCAGGTCGTGGCGCCCCTGGTGTGGCCGGGGGTGTGCAGGGCGGTGAGGACGACGTCGCCGAGCCTGACCTGATCGCCGTCGCGCAGGACCCGGTCGACATAGGCCGGGGCGAAGCCCAAGACGTCGACGTCGCGACCATAGAAGAAATCGCTCTCGCCGCCGCTTTCGAGGTTCTGCACCTCGGAATCCATGGCGGCGACCTTCGCGCCGAACAATTGCTTGATGTAGGCGTGGCCGCCGGCGTGGTCGATATGGGCGTGGCCGGTGAGCAGGATCTTGATGTCGTCCGGACTGAAGCCGAGCTTGCGGATCGACGCCTCGATCATCGGGCCCGACGAGGGCATTCCGGTGTTAAGCAGGATGAGGCCTTCGGTCGTGGTGAACAGCCAGGCGCCGAGGCCCTTCGTTCCGACGAAATAGAGCGGGCCGATGATCTTCACCGGCTCGGCCGGCTCTTCCCAACGAAGAGTCCTGGACGCAGTTTCGAGAAAGGCCTTGTTCTCCTCGGTCGTCTGGGCGCGCGACGGCACGGACTGGCCGAGCAGCAGAGCCGCTGCCAGCGCGGCAAGGAGAATGCGAATTCCGCCAAGCATCGTGTTCCTCTGCCCCAGCATGAAGGAACGTCAATGACAGGATTATAGGGCCGGTTTTCGCGGAGTACCTATTGCGAAGGTCGTTCAGCGACCTAGCTCGGCCGGTTCGGGAATCGGATCAGGCGGTGAAGCCGTAGATGACGCCAGCCGCGCCGAGGGCAAGCAGCGCGACGACGACCAGGGCAGAGCAGGCCGGAGAGTTCGGCAGCTATCAGCATGTGAGCGTTTCCCGGTGCGGTCTTGATGCCGCCGGGGAGGAGCGTAGCTGAGCCGGCGTGTTCGGCAACCGGTATGATTGCGCGCGCGAAAGGCGGCCCGGCACGGCCGGACCGCCTCGGCGTCTTATTTCTTGATCGGCGTCACGAGCACTTTGTCGTCGGTGTCGACGACAAAGACGGCGAAGAGCTTCGCCGGCTTGGTCGTGCTCGCATTGGCGCTGACATTATGGTGATCGCCCGGGTTTTCCGACCAGTTCTGACCCGGGCCGAAGGTCTGTTCGGGACCGTCGTTGACCTGGCTCCGGATCTCGCCTTCGAGCACGGTGGCGTAGATGAAGGCGGACTTCGGATGAGTGTGCGCGGCGTTGGCGCCGCCCGGCTCGTATTCGACGAGGACGCCCCTGATGCTCTTGCCGGGAACGTTGGGAAGCTCGTGCTCGTAGACGAGCGTCACTTTCGTGCCCTTGCTGCCGTCATCGGCGGCGGCTGTACCGGCGGAGATGGCCATCAGCAGCGCGGCGGAGAGGAGATATCTGATCATCGGATCGCCTCCTCACGCCGCGACCAGGGACTGGGCGAGCCAATCCTCGTAGCGGATCCTGCCGATGCGCGCCTCGCCGAGCGGGACCAGCGACTGGTCGTCGATCGGTGTGCCGAAATAGGGGGCTGAGGCGTCCGCCACGATATTGCGCGGGTCGTTGTGCGCGTTGAGCCAACGGCCGACGACCTCGTCGAACGGGACACGTTCCGGACCGGCGGTGTCGATCGTGCCGTTGAGGGGCGGGGAGATCGCGGTCTCTGCCACGGCCGCCGCGACATCGTCGGCCGCCATGAACTGGACCTTGGCGGACGGAACGCGGACGGTCTGCCCTTCGGTAGCCGATTGCGCGATCGCGCCGACGAACTCGAAGAACTGGGTGGCGCGGACGATCGACCACGGCACGCCGCCGGCCTTGATCAGCTTTTCCTGGGCGGCCTTGGCGTGGAAGTAGCCGTTGCCCGGCGGGCGATCGGTGTTGACAATCGAGAGGGCGACGTGGTGCCGGACGCCTGCGCGCTTTTCGGCGGCGAGGATGTTGCGGGTCGACGTCTCGAAGAAGTCGAGGACGGCCTGCGGCTCAAAGGACGGGGAATTGGTGACGTCGATGACGACGTCGACGCCCTTCAGGACCTCGTCCAGGCCTTCGCCGGTGAGGGTGTTGACACCCGTGGACGGCGACGACTGGACGACTTCATGACCGATCTGGCGCAGCTGGTTCGCGGTCTTGGTGCCGATCAGGCCCGTGCCGCCGATGATGACGATTTTCATGTCTCAGCCTCATGCTTTCCGCACGCGACCGTTGGGGGATCAAGGCGCGTGCTTGCAGGGGTGACGAGCCAGCGTGCGCAGATGTGACATGATCGCCGAATTTTTTTGTCCGGCCTTACTGCACCAACTGGTGCTCGGCCCATTCGCCCTTCGGAATGGGCTTGCCCAGATTATAGGTGAACGACTGAATGTCGAGACCGTCGTCCGTGGTCTGGCAGGAATAGGAGATGTGGTACCACATCGTGCCGATATGGATGGCGCCGCCGGGGGCGACGATCCTGTTGCCTTGGGCTTTCGGATCACCGTAGGCATAGGCGATGATCGAATCCGGCTGCATGCCGGCATGGTCGCGGCTGACCTGGCCCATGGCGCGGCCGTCGCAGCGCTGCTCTCGGCGGGCTTCCGGGGACAGCTTCATCAGTTCGGCGTTGATCCTGGTGTCTGGAGTGGCGGCGAGCGCCGGGGCTGCGAGCACGGCGAAGAAGGCCGCGAGGACGGGCTTGGACAAGGCGAGAATCCCCCGTTTCTGTTTCGCTTTGAGACCGGGAATAGCCCGCTTCGGTCGGTGCTGGCGATGCTGCTAAAGACGGAGCTACTCATCGATCTAGGAAAATAAGCATTGATGGCGTGACGCTGCTCGGCTACACCGATCCCATTCTCGCTAGGACCGATGGCTTTCGGCGGTGTCTGTTCGAGAGGGTTTCCGTCTGACCTTCTGACGGTCGCCCGGCGAAAACTCGCCATGGTGCATGTTGCGGCCCAATTAGCCGACCTGACAGGCACCGCCAGGGTTCAATGATGATGCCGCGCATCGATATCGCCAGCCAGGACTATTTCCGTGATCCGGCGGCCGAGATCGCGCGTCTGAGAGCCGTCGGGCCCGTCGTTCGGATCCGGTTTCCGATCGTGGGTAGCGTCTGGATCACGACGACACAGGAACTGGCCAGCCGCGTGCTGAAGGACAGCGAAAATTTCACCCTGCGCAAGGATGGCGCGGTTGCCGGGCTTCGGTGGTGGATGCCAGGGGTAATACGGGCCGTCGCCGACAACATGCTGACGATGGACGAGCCCGACCACAGCCGACTGCGGGACATCGTGGATGAAGCCTTCCGGCGACGGGCGGTCCTCGACATGGAACCGCACATCCTCGCCATCGCCCAAGAACTGGCGGACCAGCTCTTTTCCGAGGGGAGCCCGGCTGATCTGGTCGAGCGATATTCGCGCAGGCTGCCGCTTGCCGTCATCTGCGAACTGCTCGGATTGCCGCAAGAGGACAGGCCGAGGTTCATGGCATGGATGGCCGGCTTCACACGCCTCACCAGCGCCATCGGCTTCCTGGGTCTCATTCCCGCAATGGTGGGGATGAGGCGCTACCTGGGAGCGCGCATCGAGATCGCTCGCACGCATGGCGGCGAGGGGCTGATCGCGGAGCTTGTCCGCGTCGAGAAGGAGGGCGGCCGTATCAGCGCCCGCGAGATGGTGGCGATGGTCTTTCTGCTGCTTGGGGCAGGCTCGGAGACCACGACGCACCTGATCAGCGGATCCGTCCATGAATTGACGAAAAATCCGGCGCTTCGCGATTGGCTCAAGGACGATTGGAGCCGCCTCAATCTGGCCATCGAGGAGTTCCTCCGTTTCATCTCGCCCGTGCAGTTCACGAAGCCGCGCTTCGTCCGGCAGGACATGGACCTCGACGGTGTCCGGGTGAGGAAGGGCGAGAAGGTCATGGCCATGCTGGCGGCCGCCAATATGGACCCGGATGCGAACGAACAGCCGGAACGACTCGATCTCGAAAGGCAGCCCAACCGGCATCTTGCCTTCGGTACGGGCATCCATTTCTGCCTTGGCCACCAGCTTGCGCGCATCGAAGGCAAATGCGCCTTGAGAGCTTTGTTCGAGCGCTGGCCGAACCTCGAACTGGGTGTGCCGGAGTCGCAGGTGCGGTGGCGCGAGCGGCCTGGTCTCAGGGCAATTGCGAGCCTGCCCGTGGTGGCGGGCAAGCGATGATCTTCACGAGCGACGTTGCGGACGAGAATGTCACGCATCGTCTCGCATGATCGAAATCGAATGCCTTTCGGCTGCGCCACCATCGATTTAGGAAAATATACCTTGACACCGTGACGCTGCTCGGGTACATAAGGCCCATGTTCGAGAAATGCGGGCGGCGGCCACCGGCGACGGGGTCGCCGCTTTCGTTTGGAGGCGCGGTTGAACGGGGTCGAAGACGAAATCACGGCGCAGGCGCGGCGGCTCTACGAGGAGACCTCGATCCCGGTATCCGAGATCGCCGCGTTGATGCGGCTCGGCCGACGAGGGTTTCACAAGAGGATCAAGGCTCTCGGGTGGACGCCAAGACGTGGGCCGGCAGGATCGAAGCCGGCGCCGGTCGAGCCGCTGGCATCTGACCCGCGCGATGCGATCGCCGACCGCGCGGGTCTGATCGCCCGCATCCGCGAAACGGTGGACCGCGAGATTGCCGAAATCGACCAGAGCCTGAAACGGCTGGATAGGTTGACCGGGGCAGGCGAGATGGAGCGTTCAGCCAAGACCCTGGCGACTTTGGTGAAGACGCTCTCGGAACTGAAGAAGCTGGACGAGGCCGATAAGGGGCCCGCGGCACAGGAGGACGATGATCCCCGCGACATCCACGAGTTCCGACTTGATCTTGCGACACGCCTGGACGCGCTGCACCGAAGCCGGACTGAGGGATGAGGCGCTGGCGCTGATGCCACGGCGCGAGGTCGCGCGGTGGGCGAACGACTGGAGCTATTTCGCCCGCGAAGACCAGAAACCGCCGCCCGGCGACTGGGGCGTCTGGCTTTTCATGGGCGGGCGCGGCGCGGGGAAGACGCGGGCGGGAGCCGAGTGGGTCTCGGCGCTGGCTTGCGGGGACAGGGAATTCACCAGCGAGCCTGTCGGACGCATCGCCCTGATCGGCGAGACGGCGGCCGATGTGCGTGAGGTGATGATCGAGGGCGTGTCGGGGATTTTGTCGCTCGGCGGCAGGGTGCGACCGCTGTGGGAGCCGTCGCGCAAAAAGCTGACCTGGCCGAACGGCGCGGTGGCGCAATGCTTCTCGGCCGAGGACCCGGAGGCGCTGCGCGGGCCGCAATTCGGCGCGGCCTGGTGCGACGAGCTCGGCAAATGGAAGAGGGCGGAGGAGGTGTGGGACATGCTGCAATTCGGGATGCGGCTCGGCACGGCGCCGCGCCAGATGGTGACGACGACGCCACGGCCGATCACGCTGCTGAAGAAGCTGATGGCGGACCCGAAGACGGCGGTGACGCATGCGACGACGCGCAAGAACGCGCTCAACCTCGCGCCGCGCTTCCTGGAGACGGTGGTCGGCCGCTATGGCGGGACGCGTCTCGGGCGGCAGGAACTCGACGGCGAGATCGTCGAGGAGCGGGCGGATGCGCTGTGGTCTCGCGAGATGATCGAGGCGGCGCGGGTGGATGAGGCGCCGGAGCTGAGGCGGATCGTGGTGGCGGTGGACCCGCCGGCTGGAGGCGGACGAAGATCGGACGCCTGCGGGATCGTGGTCGCCGGGCGGGCGGCGAACGGCATGGTCTATGTGCTGGAGGATGCGACGATAGAGGGATCGCGACCGGACCTCTGGGCGGCGAAGGCGGTGGCGGCGTGGAAACGGCATGAGGCCGACGCGCTGGTGGCCGAGGCGAACCAGGGCGGGGCGATGGTGCGATCGGTGATTTCGCAGGCGGATGCGGGCGTGCCGGTGACGCTCGTCCATGCGACGCGGGGGAAATGGCTGCGGGCGGAGCCGGTGGCGAACCTCTATGCGCAGGGCCGGGTGCGGCATTTGCGGGCTTTGCCGGAGCTCGAGGACGAGTTGTGTGACTTTGGGTTGGATGGCTTGAGTTCGGGACTGTCGCCGGATCGGCTGGATGCGCTTGTGTGGGCGGTGACGTCGCTGGCTCTGAGCGGGCGAGGCGGAGAGCCGCGGGTGAGGGGTTTGTAACCCCTCTCCCTAACTAGGGAGAGGGTCGAGTCGCGTTTGCGCGACCGGGGTGAGGGGGAACTCTCCGCATACTCTGAATACTTGAGGAGCCGCTTCGCGGCGCCCCTCATCCCGCTCGCTGCGTACCGCAGCGAGTCGGCCTTCTCCCTCGTTGGGGCGAAGGCATCGCGACCGCCGTTACTCGGAGAAAATCAATGTTCCCAGGACTGCAGAACCTCCTTCGCCGCGTGGGCGGGGAGGAGAAGGCTTCGCGCACGGGTTCGGTGATCGCGCTGCATCAGGCCGGGCGGCCGGTCTGGACGCCGCGTGATTATGCGACGCTGACGCGGGAAGGGTTCGTGCGGAACGCCGTGGTGTTCCGCTGCGTGCGGACGATCGCGGAGGCGGCGGGTTCGGCGCCGCTCGTGCTCTACGAGAACGGAAAGGCGCTCGACGAGCATCCGCTGCTCGATCTCTTGGCGCGGCCGAATGCGCGGCAGAGCGGGGCGGTGTTCCTGGAGGCGCTGGCGGGGCATCTGCTGGTGGCGGGCAATGCCTATGCCGAGATGGTCGCGGTAGACGGCGCGCCGCGCGAGCTGCATGCACTGCGGCCCGACCGGATGAAGGTGGTGCCGGGGCCGGACGGCTGGCCGGAGGCCTATGAGTATTCGGTCGGCGCCGAGACGGTGCGGTTCCGGCAGGACGCGGCTGTGCCGCCGGTGCTGCACCTCGCCTTCTTCCATCCGCTCGACGACCATTACGGCTTCTCGCCGCTCGAAGCCGCCGCGCAGGCGCTCGACGTCCACAACGCGGCGTCGGCCTGGAATAAGGCGCTGCTCGACAATGCGGCTCGGCCCTCCGGCGCGCTGGTCTATGCCGGCCCCGAGGGAGCGAATCTGACCGACGACCAATTCGAGCGGTTGAAGGAGGAACTGGATAGCCAGTTCTCCGGGCCGCGCAATGCCGGCCGGCCGCTCCTGCTCGACGGCGGGCTCGACTGGAAGGCGATGGCGCTGACGCCGAAGGACATGGATTTCATGCAGGCCAAGAACGGCGCGGCGCGCGAGATCGCGCTGGCCTTTGGCGTGCCGCCGATGCTGCTCGGGATACCGGGCGACAACACATACGCGAACTATCAGGAGGCGAACCGGGCGCTGTGGCGGCAGACCGTGCTGCCGCTGCTCGGCCGCGTGCTGGGCGATATCGCGCATTGGTTGGGGCCGGCGTTCGGCGAGGCGGCTTTGAGGGTCGAGCCGGATCTCGACCGGATCGAGGCGCTGAGTTCGGATCGTGAGGCGCTTTGGCGGCGCGTGGAGGCGGCGAGCTTCCTGACCGACGAGGAGAAGCGGCAGGCGGTGGGGTATGGGAGTGGCTCTTAGCCTCTCCCGCACAGCGGGAGAGGTCGAGTTGCCGAAGGCAACCGGGTGAGGGCAAGCCATGGCTCAGTATCTGCCCTCACTCCGCTCGCTGCCGCGAGTCGGCTCTCTCCCGCAGGCGGGAGAGAGGAAGGAGCACAGCAATGCCCGACATCATCGATCACATCGCCCAGCGCGGCGACCTCGCGCATCTGGCGCTGGTGTTCGCCAGCGCGGGCTGGGGCGCGTTCGTGATGAGCTTTCGCGAGCTTGCCCGCGCCAATCGGCGGTTCGAGGCGTTCGTGCGGGAGCTCGCGCGGTTCAACAGCCGGTTCCTGGGGGACTGAGAATGCAGCAGGATGCCGACACCATCATCCGCACCTTTGTCGCGGTGCTCGCCGCGCTGGCGGTGAACCGGAGGACCCATCAAGGCCGTGCCACCTCGCGTGGATCCTCAGGTCAAGCCGGAGGATGACGGCTCAAATTGTCGCCTCACGCTGAGGCTGAGTTTCAATCACCGCCGCCGCTTCTGGATTGCCGGGTCTGGCCCGGCAATGACGGAGGGGCGTGTCCTGGAGTAGCCGATGCCCGTTTTCACGCCCGTCACCGAGACCAAGAAGCTGTCGCGGCCGCCCAACATCATTGGCGGTTCGGGGTCGGGGGTGATCTCCGGCTATGCCAGCCTGTTCGGCGAGACCGATCTCGGCGGTGACCTGATCGTGAAGGGCGCGTTCGCCGATACGCTGCGCCGGAACGGCGCGCGGCGGGTGAGAATGCTGTTCCAGCACGACCCGGCGCAGCCGATCGGCGTCTGGGACGAGATCCGCGAAGACACGATGGGGCTGCGCGTGCGCGGCCGCCTCAGCCTGCGCGTCGCGAAGGCGCGCGAGGTGTGGGCGCTGATCCAGGACGGCGGGATCGACGGGTTGTCGATCGGCTTCAAGGCGGTGAGCGCGCGGCGCGATGCGCGGACCGGGATCAGGCGGCTGGAGAAGATCGATCTCTGGGAGATCTCGGTCGTGACCTTCCCGATGCTGCCCGAGGCGAGGATCGGTGTGACGAAGGAGACGCCCCTGGCGTTCCGGCCGGAGCGGCGGCCGTTCGGGAGGAATGACGCAGAGGCGGTGTTTCGGCGCGTCTAACCCTCTCCCCTACGAGGGAGAGGGTCGAGAGCGCGAAGCGCTCCGGGGTGAGGGGGACGTCTCCACGAACTCTGAGGAGGCGTCCCCCTCATCCCGCTCGCAATCTGGCGATTGCGAGTCGGCCTCCTCCCTCGTCGGGGAGAAGGCAACAACCAGCCGCCCGTGGGGCGGTTTTTTCATGCCCAACGAGGTGACGAATGAGTGATGCCATGCCCCGCGCGCCCGAGAACAAGGCGGCGGATTTTGTGCCGTCGAGCGGCGATGTGGTCGATGCCTACGACCAGTTCATGCGGGCGTTCGAGAGCTATCGTGACGTCAACGACGAGCGGCTGTCGGAGATCGAGAGTCGGATCACCGCGGACCCCCTGACCGAGGAGAAGCTGGCGCGGATCGACGCCGTGCTCGACCGCCACAAGAGCGTGCTGGACCAGATGGTGCTGAAGTCGCGGCGACCGGCGCTGGGCGGCGATCCGGAGCGGTTCTCGCTCGGCGCCCGCGAGCGGAAATCGGCGTTCGAGGTCTATGTGCGGCGCCGCGATGCGACGGCTTTGACGCGGCTCGACGCGAAGTCGATGTCAGTCGGCTCGAACTCGGACGGCGGCTATCTCGTGCCGGACGAAACCGAGCGCGAGATCGGCACGCGGCTGATCCAGAGCTCGCCGATCCGCGCCATCGCCGGCATCCGCACGATCTCGGCGAACGTCTACAAGAAGCCGTTCGCGACGACCGGCTTCTCGACCGGCTGGGTCGGCGAGACCGACGCCCGCACGCAAACGAACACGCCGAACCTGGCCGAGCTCGAATTCCCGGCCATGGAACTCTACGCCATGCCGGCGGCGACGCAGACCCTGCTCGATGACAACGCGGTCGATCTCGACCAGTGGATCGCGCAGGAGGTCGAGACCGCGTTCGCGACGCAGGAAGGCGCGGCCTTCGTCAACGGCGACGGCGACAAGAAGCCGAAGGGCTTCCTGAACGCGACCAAGGTGGCCGAGGCGAGCTGGAGCTGGGGCAATCTCGGCTATATCGCGACCGGCGTCTCGGGCGACTTCGCCGCGACCGATCCGGCCGACGAACTGGTCGATCTCGTCTATGCGCTGAAGGCAGGATACCGGCAGAATGCGCGCTTCGTGATGAACCGCCGCACGCAGGCCTCGGTGCGCAAGCTGAAGGACGGCGACGGCCGCTATCTCTGGATGCCGCCGGCCGAGGCGGGCGGCGACGCCACCCTGCTCGGCTTCCCGGTGACGGAAGCGGAGGACATGCCGAACATTGCGGCGAACAGCTTCTCGCTGGCGTTTGGCGACTTCCGGCGCGGCTATCTGGTCGTCGATCGTCTCGGCGTGCGGGTGCTGCGCGACCCGTATTCGGCCAAACCATATGTGCTGTTCTACACGACGAAGCGCGTCGGCGGCGGCGTGCAGGATTTCGATGCGATCAAGCTGCTGAAGTTCGGGGTGTCGTGAGTTCTTCCCCTCTCCTGCGAAGCGGGAGAGGGTCGAGAGCGCGTCAGCGCTCCGGGGTGAGGGCAAGCACGATGCTCATTGCCTCACACATGCCCTCACCCGCTCGCTTCGCGAGTCGGCCTCTCCCGTAAACGGGAGAGGCAACCAACCTTCCCCTTCACTATAATCTTGATCCAACCCACGAGACATTGCTGCCATGCCTTTGATCCTGCTCACCGAGCCCGAGGAGGAGCCGCTGTCGCTTGCCGACTTGAAGCTTTTTCTCAAGCTCGATCACGACGAGGACGACACGTTGGTTGGGAGCCTGATCTCGGCCGCGCGGCGGCATGTCGAGACGGTGACCGGGCGGCGGCTGGTCAGCCAGATCTGGCGGCTGGTGCTCGATGCCTGGCCAGCCGATGGGGTGGTCCATCTGCCGCTTGCTCCCGTGGTTGCCGTCGAGGCGGCGCGGCTGCGGGCGGGAGACGGGACGCCGACGGTGCTTGCCACGGGAGGCTGGGTTTTGGACCCGGCGTCGTCGCGCCTGCATGTGCCGTCGCGACCGTCGGTGCTGAGACCGTTCGCCGGGATCGAGATCGACATTCAAGCCGGATATGGCGGCGCCGATGACGTGCCGCCGGGGCTGAAGCAGGCTGTCCGACTGCTCGTCGCGCACTGGTACGAGAACCGCGCGGTCGATTCTGCCGGCGGCCAGATCGCGGTGCCGATCGCGGCGGCGGCACTCATGGCGCCCGAACGCGCGGTGCGGCTCTGATGCCGCCGTCGATCAACCGGATGCGTAAGCGTTTCACCGTGGCGGCGCCGAGCGATGTGCCCGACGGGGCGGGCGGCGTGACCCGGACCTGGGTCGAGAGCGGCGCCGTCTGGGCGTCGATCGAGGCCATCGGCGGCGATTTTCGCTTCGCCTCAGAGAGGGCCGCGCAGACCATTACCCACCGCCTGTCGATGCGGTGGCGCGACGATCTGACTCCGCTCCACAAGCTTCGCGATGGAACGCGAGTCTATGAAATACGTTCTGTTCACGACGCCGATATGGAACGCCGGTTCCTTGTCGCACTGACCTCGGAGATCAAGACATGACCATTGCCCAGGTACTTGCAGCGTACGACAGCTTCACGCGGAAGCTCGCTTCGGGCCGCCGGGCGATGGGTATCGACAGCCGCAATATCCGCACCGAGACGACCGGCTTCGTGCTGGGCGGCGAGGCCTGGCCAGGCGCCATCCCGGTCCGGGTGAGCGTTCGCCGTTGAGCGCTGCGCTCGCTCTGCGGGCGGCGGTTCGGACGAGATTGGCGAATGACGCGGCGCTTGCCGGCCTGCTTGGCGCGGGCCGCGTCTATGACGACGTGCCGGAGAATATCGGCCCGCCCTATGTGGTGATGGCCGATATCGAGAGCCGCGGAGCCGGATCGGATCTTGCCGATGGGCAGGAGCACCGGTTCGCGCTGAATGTCTGGTCTCGCGAGGCGGGCCTTGGACAGGCGCTGAACGCGGCGGCCCACATCGCGGCCTCCCTCGACGGTGCCGATCTCACCGTTGCCGGACACCGGCTCGCCAATCTCCGCTGGCTTGCGACAGACGCGCGGCGTGCCGGCGATGGTCGCCACCGGATGGCGCAACTCCGTTTCCGGGCTCTGACCGAGCCCGACTAGCAATCCACAATGGGCGTGGATGTTTCCCCTGACTCTTGCCCCCGCCCTCACCGGCGGGGGCATTTTTATGTCCGAGGACGAGATGGCTGCTCAGAAGGGCAAGGACCTGCTGCTCAAGATCGGCGACGGTCTCGGCGGCTTCACCACTCTGGCCGGGCTGCGCGCCCGAGGGCTGGCGCTGAATGCCGAGGCGGTGGACGTGACGCATGCGGAAAGCGCCGGGCGCTGGCGCGAATTGCTGGAAGGCGCCGGCGTGAAACGGGCGAGCCTGCAGGGCGCGGGGGTGTTTCGCGACTCAGCCTCCGATGCGCTGGCGAGGGAGCTGTTCTTCAACGGGACGATAAGGCCCTGGCAGATCGTGGTGCCGGGCTTCGGCACGATCGAGGGGCCGTTCCAGATCGTTAGCCTGGATTACCGAGGCGACCACCTCGGCGAGGTGACATTCGACCTGGCGATGGAGAGCGCGGGCGAGGTGGTGTTCGGGACAGCTTGATGCCGTTTTCCGGACAAGTGCGCGGAGTGCACGCCGCTCCGGGGTTCAGCGTTTTGAGTGCGCCGCAGGCGCTCGACAGATAAAGTGCGGCTTCGCCGCGAGGAACGCTGGGTCCCGGTTCTCGCGATGGGCTTCGCCCACGGGGACCGGGACACTGGACTCAGGCCGGGACAGCGGCGGCTGACTCCGTTGCCGTGACGTTCGTACTTCTGATTGCGCGGAAGATGCGGCCGATCAGGGCGCTGCAATAAACGATGTTAATCGCGCCACCGATTCCGACAACCAAAGCGGCCGTCGAGTTGCGCAGAGCTTGTCGATCGAACCCTGCGACTACGTCAGGATCGACCGTGGTGTCCGAGGGCGATAACGCGATCAATATCCCTAGCTCGAGTGCAGACATCGCTAGCATAACGGGGATGGCGAAGACGAGGGACGACAGTATTGCTCTCACGATGAACCAGAATGATCCCGCGCTTTCCTTGAAGGCGTTTTTGAGCATCGGACCCCTCTCATCGAGGGCGAGCGACGGATAAATCGTGACGATGCGCAAGTTGAACCAGATCAGTCCGAGATAGACGACGATCATGATTACCACAGCGATCGCCGTACCTGCGTCTCCGAAGCCGGCCGAAAGGAAGGTCACAAGAAAGATGGCGGTCATCGCCACGGTGAACGAGAGCACACCGATCAAGGCCATCCAGCCTGCCACTCGCCAGAAGGGACGTCCGAACCCGTACGGATGGTTGGTATCGCCGGCCGCGAAATAACGCAGTGGCGAAATACAAAACGGAAAAAGTATCAGCGTGGCCAAAGCTGCGGCGGGGAGCTCCAGCCCAATTTCCTCGTGTGGTCGGGTTTCGATCCCCTGCAAGAGGAATTGCTGAAGGGCGGAGACTGCGTAGAAGACGATGTAGGCGACAGGAAACAAGGCGAGGGCTCGAAAGACGTCTCCGAACGCGCCTTTTGCCGCGCGCCATCCGCTCTTTGATTGTTCGCTCATCCTGGGGACCCCCATCCCTAATCCGATAACGATTTAGCCATGTTTCCAAGTGTTTGGCGACACGGCGAAAGCGGTTTTGCACGATGAGGTTGATCGATGGCGAACCACCACCGAGGCGAGATTTTCGCCGAGCTTGGCGGGCGGAGCCACACGCTCTGCCTGACGCTCGGCGCGCTGGCCGAGCTCGAGGCGGCGTTCGGGGCGGAGGATTTGCTAGCGCTGGCGGCGCGGTTCGAGAGCGGGCGGCTTTCGGCGCGGGATGCAATCCGGATCCTGGGCGCCGGGCTGCGCGGCGGTGGAACGGCGATGAGCGACGAGGAGGTCGCGGCGCTGTCGGCTCCCGGCGGGCTGGCCGGGCATCTCGATGTGGTGGCGCGGCTGCTTTCGGCGACGTTCGGCCCGGGGAGGGCCGACTCAGCCGCAGGCTGAGCGGGGTGGGGGAGGCGGACTTTCCCCGAGTCGGGCATTTCGACAGGTCGTGGCCCCACCCCGGTTCGCGCTCCGCGCGACTCGGCCCTCTCCATTCTGGGGAGGGAGGGCGCCTTCGTTTCCTCATAGCCCTCACCCGCTCGCTTTGCGAGTCGACCTCTCCCGTAAACGGGAGAGGCAAGGGAGCAATTCATGACGACATTCCACGAGGTCCGCTTTCCCATCGAGGTCGCGCTTGGGGCTCGGGGTGGGCCGGAGCGGCGGACCGAGATCGTGACCCTTGGTTCGGGACGCGAGCAGCGGAATGCGCGGTGGGCGCATGCACGGCGGCGCTGGGATGCTGGCTGGGGCGTGAAGTCGCTCTCCGCGCTGTCGGAGGTCGTTTCGTTCTTCGAGGAGCGGCGCGGGCGCCTGCATGGGTTCCGCTGGCGGGACCGGCTGGATTTCTCGTCGGCGGCTCATGGGGCGATGGTGACGGCCGGGGACCAGGTGCTTGGTACGGGCGATGGCGAGCGGACGGTGTTCCGGCTGGTGAAGGCGTATGGCATGGACGATCCGTATCTGAGGCCAATCGTGAAGCCTGTCGCGGGGAGCGTTCGCGTGGCGGTGGCCGGTGAGGAGGTCGCGTCCGGGTTTTCGGTTGATCACGCGGCCGGGACGGTGACGTTCGACGATGCTCCGGCAGTCGGGGTGACGGTCGCGGCCGGGTTTCTGTTCGATGTTCCGGTGCGGTTCGATACCGATTTTCTGGAGGTCGATCTGGCGGCGTTCGAGGCGGGTGCGATCCCGTCGGTGCCGGTGATCGAGGTGCGGGTCTGACCCTTCTCCTGCGAAGCGGGAGAGGGTCGAGTCGTCGTCAGACGACGGGGGTGAGGGCCAGTACGATGCTCATTACCTCACACATGCCCTCACCCGCTCGCTGCGCGAGTCGACCTCTCCCGTAAACGGGAGAGGGTGTCCTGCCGTCATGCTCCGGCTTGACCGGAGCATCCATTCTTTTGAGAGGCCGTTGTGGGTCCTCCGATCAAGTCGGAGGATGACGGAGAAATCATGCGTCAGATCCCTTCCGAACTCGCGGCGCATCTCGCCTTCGAGGCGACCACTCTTTGTCATTGCTGGCGGGCGACGCGGCGGGATGGGGTGGTGCTCGGCTTTACCGACCACGATGAGGACATCGCGTTCGACGGCACGCTGTTCCGGGCGTCGAGCGGGCTGCAGGCGGCGGAGGCTTCGGCTTCGCTGGGACTGGCTGTCGGCGGCGGAGAAGTGGCCGGCGCGCTGGGGTCCGATGGCCTGACGGAAGAGGATTTGTCAGCTGGATCATGGGATTGCGCCAAAGTCGAAATCTTCATGGTTAACTGGAAGTTGCCGGATCAGCGGCTGCGTCTGCGGGTCGGTGAGATCGGCGAAGTGCGGCGGATGGGGGCGGCGTTCAACGCCGAACTGCGCTCGATGGCGCATCGGCTGGACGCGCGGCAGGGGCGGCTTTTTGTGGCGACCTGCGATGCCGGACTGGGCGATGCGCGATGCGGGGTCGACCTCGGCAATGCTCTGCTGCGGGGCGAGGGCGCGGTCGTTTCGGCGACGCGGTTCGAGGTCGTGGCGAGCGGGCTCGGCGGGTTTGAGGAGCGCTGGTTCGACGGCGGAATGCTGACCTGGACGAGCGGCGGCAATGAGGGCCGACGGTGCGAGGTGAGGCAGCATCGCGGCGACCGCCTGGGACTTTGGCAGGGGCTGCCGTCCGAGGCGGCGGCGGGCGACGAATTCGTCGTGACGGCCGGTTGCGACAAGCGCTTCCGGACCTGCCGTGAGCGGTTCGCCAATGCCGCGAATTTCCGTGGCTTCCCGCACATGCCCGGCACCGACCGGGCGCTCGGCTATCCGGCCGGCGACGAGGAGCATGACGGCGGGAGCTATTTCCAGTGAATGCGGAGATGATCGTGACCGAGGCGCGGAGCTGGATCGGCACGCCCTATCGCCATCGCGCGAGCCTGAAGCATGTCGGCTGCGACTGCCTGGGCCTGGTGACGGGGGTGTGGGAGGCGCTCTATGGCGAGCTGCCGGAAGAAGCGCCGCCCTATGCGCCAGACTGGGCGGAGGCGGGGAGGGGCGAGCCTCTGGCGGAGGCCGCCGCGCGGCATCTGATCCAGCGGCCGGGCTCGGAGATCGCCGCCGGCGACGTGCTGATCTTCCGCTGGCGGCCGAACGTGGCGGCCAAGCATCTCGCGATCGCGACCGGGCCGGCCACGATGATCCATGCCCACGACGGCGCGTCGGTCGCCGAAGTCGGCATCTCGCCGATGTGGCGGCGCAAGCTTGCCTATCGTTTCGCCTTTCCCGGCGCGGCCGACTGACAGGTTCTCATGGCAACTCTGGTTCTTCAGGCGGCGGGCGCCGCCGTCGGCTCGCTGTTCGGGCCGGTCGGGGCGATGGTCGGACGCGCGGTCGGCGGACTGGCCGGCGCGGCAATCGACCGTTCGTTCCTCGGTGGTGGCTCGACCCAAAGCGGCGGGCGGCTGCGCGAGCTCGACGTCACCGCCTCGACCGAAGGAACGCCGATCCCGCGCGCCTGGGGACGGGTGCGGGTATCCGGGCAAATCATCTGGGCGACGCGACTGGTGGCGAAAACGCGGCGCGAGAATTCGTCGGGCGGAAAGGGCGCGCCGTCGGGACCCTCGGTCGAGACGACGAGCTATTTCGCCAATGTCGCGCTCGGGCTCTGCCAAGGCCCGATCGCGCATGTCGGACGCGTGTGGGCGGACGGAAAGCCGCTCGACCTGACGCGCGTCAACATGCGTACGTACATCGGCGATGAGGCGCAGGCGGCCGACCCGCTGATCGTCGCGAAGGAGGGCGCGGAGAATGCGCCGGCCTATCGCGGGCTTGCCTATGTGGTGTTCGAGAACCTGCTGCTGGAAGCGTTCGGCAATCGCGTTCCACAGCTCTCGTTCGAGGTGATCCGGCCGGTCGGGATGCTGGAGCCGAAGATCAGATCGGTGTGTCTGATCCCGGGCGCGACGGAGTTCGGTTACGACACGATCGCCGTCACGCGGAAGCTCGGCATCGGCCGGAGCGCGGCGGAGAACCGCCAGACTTTGGTGGCCGGGTCGAATTTGGAGGCGAGTCTCGACGAACTCGTCGCGCTTTGCCCGAACCTCGAACACGTCTCGCTGGTCGTCGCCTGGTTCGGCGACGATCTCCGCTGCGGCCATTGCACGGTCGCGCCGCGCGTGGATTCGAAAATCAAGCAGACGGTTGGTGCGGCCTGGTCGGTCGGGTCGCTCGGTCGCGGCGGCGCGCGACTGGTTTCCGAGCATGACGGCCGACCGGCCTATGGCGGCTCGCCGTCGGACGGCAGCGTGCTGCGCGCCATTGCGGCGATAAAGGCGCGCGGGCTGAAGGTGACGCTCTATCCATTCCTGATGATGGATGTGCCGGCGGACAATGATCTGCCGGACCCGGTGACGGGTGTGGTTCCGCAGCGGGCCTATCCGTGGCGTGGCGAGATTTCGGCGGTGGGTGACGGGACCGCGGCGGCAGGCTCGGAGGTCGCGGCGTTCTTCGGGACGGCTGCGGCCGGTCACTTCTCGTCGGCCGGTGGAGCCGTATTCTATTCCGGGCCGAGCGAGTGGGGCTGGCGGCGCTTCGTGCTGCATGTGGCGCAGCTCGGCGAGATCGCCGGCGGTGTCGATGCGATCGTGATCGGCTCGGAATTCCGGACGCTGACTCGCGTGCGGAATGCGGCGGGCGCTTATCCGGCGGTGGCGCAACTGGTGTCTCTCGCTTCGGCGGTGCGGACGCTCGTCGGCCCGGCGACGAAGATCACCTATGCCGCCGACTGGACCGAATACGGCTCGCATGTGCTCGGCGGCGGCATGGAGGTTCGTTTTCCGCTCGATCCGCTGTGGGCGCATCCGGCGGTGGATGCGGTCGGCATCGATTTCTATGGGCCGTTGGCCGATTGGCGGGACGGCACCCAGCATCTCGACCGTGGGCTGGCGGAATCGATCTGCGACAGCGCCTATCTCGAAGCGAATGTCGCCGGTGGCGAGAGCTATGACTGGTTTTATGCCAGCGATGCCGACCGCGCGGCGCAGGTCAGGACGCCCATCAGTGACGGGCTCGGCAAGCCTTGGACGTTCCGGGCCAAGGATCTCCACGGCTGGTGGAGCAATCCGCATCATGAACGGGTCGACGGCGTCGAGCTGTCGTCCGCCACGGCCTGGGTGCCGGGATCGAAGCCGATCTGGCTGATCGAGATCGGCTGTCCGGCGGTCGACAAGGGCGCGAACGCGCCGAATGTCTTTCCGGACGAGAAGTCGGCGTCGGCCCTGCCTCCGTTCTCGTCGGGCGGGCGGGACGATCTCGTCCAGAGACGCGCCATCGAGGCGGTGATGGCGGTTTATGGAGAGGCCGCGACCAATCCGTTGTCGCCAGTCTATGGCGGACGGATGGTCGATCCGGAACGGACATCGGTCTGGGCCTGGGATGCACGGCCGTTTCCGGCCTTTCCGATAGCGCGCGATGTGTGGGCCGACGGCGCGGCTTACGAGACGGGCCATTGGCTCAACGGGAGATTGGGGCAGGCGCCTCTGGCGGAGCTGACGGCGGCTGTGCTCGGCGAGACGGATGCGGAGGCATTCGAGACAGGCACGCTGGAGGGCGTCATCGACGGCTATGCGGTCGACCGGCCGGCCTCGGCGCGCGAGGTGTTGGAGCCTCTGGGGGAGCTTTATGCCTTCGGCGCCTGCGAGCGCGACGGCGCGATCGTGCTGTCGCCGCGCGGCCGAGGGGAGGCCGTCGAGTTCGACGATCTGGCCGCCCAGAGGGACGGCGCCGAGCCGAACTTCGTTCGGGCACAGGAGACCGAGCTTCCGGTCGAGATCGCGATCGGGCACGGCGACGTTCTCGCCGAATTCCGGCCGGTCGTCGCTTCGGCGAGGCGGCGGGAGACCGAGGCGCGCGGCGTCCTCGTCATGGACACGGCGGTCGTCGCCGCGCCATCCGAGATGCAGCGCCGAGCGGATATCCGGCTGCAGGATCTCTGGATCGGTCGCGAGACGGCGGGTTTCGCGCTGCCTCCGACTTTGATCGGGCCCGAGCCCGGCGATCTGGTGCGGCTTGATGGCCGAACGTTCGAGATCACGGAGATCGCCGACGGGCCGCTCCGGCAGGTGACGGCGCGCGCCGTGGCGCCGGAGATTTTCGAGGCGCCGAGGCTGCGCGATGCATCGATCGCCGCGCCTGTGCCGTCGCTGGCCGGGCTGCCGGAGGTCGTCGTGCTCGACCTGCCCGCGCCGGACGGCGAGCCGCCGGTGCTGTCGCGCGTGGCGGTGGCCGCGAAACCATGGCCGGGCGCGATCGTGCTGTGGCGCGAAAGCGGCGGGGCGTTCGAGCCGGCGGTGCGGGTGTCCGCGCCGGCCCTGATCGGCGAGACGCTGGACGCGCTGAAGCCGGGGCGGCCGTGGCGGTTCGACAATGGCGGCTCGGTGACGGTCGCGATCTCGGACGGCGAGCTTGTCGCGGTGACGGAGGATCGCCTGCTGGCGGGCGCGAATTTGGCGGCTCTGCGCGGGCCGGATGGTGCGTGGGAAGTGCTGCAATTCGGCGAGGCCGAGCTTGTGGCGGAACGGACCTACCGGCTGTCGCGGCTTCTGCGCGGGCAATCGGGCACGGAGATCGAGGCCGGTGTCGAGAAGCCGGCGGGCAGCGTTTTCGTCCTGCTCGACGCGGCGGTGGTGCCGCTGGCGGAGGGCGTGGAACGCGCCGGACGGCCGGTGACATGGCGCGCGGCGCCGGCCGCGACCGACCATGCCGACCCGATGGCCGTGGAATTCGCGGCGACGCCGAGTTCGCTCGCGCTGATGCCGTTCGCGCCGGTGCATCTGCGCGGACGGCGGACATCGGCCGGGGTCGAGATGTCATGGATTCGGCGGACGCGGAGCGGCGGCGATTCCTGGGAAGTGGCGGAGGTGCCGCTGGCCGAGGAGAGCGAGGCCTACCGG
Organism: Flaviflagellibacter deserti; assembly: GCF_042652085.1. Taxonomy (NCBI): domain Bacteria; kingdom Pseudomonadati; phylum Pseudomonadota; class Alphaproteobacteria; order Hyphomicrobiales; genus Flaviflagellibacter; species Flaviflagellibacter deserti. The sequence goes on from NZ_JBHSJF010000006.1 coordinate 59,957, forward strand.
GTCGAGGTACTGGATGGCGGCGAAGTGGTGCGGACGATCAACGTCCTGTCGCCCTCAGCGCTTTACACCAATGCCGACGAGACCGCCGATTTTGGCGGGCCGCAGGAGAGCCTTTCAATCCGGGTGATGCAGATATCAGCCCTGGCCGGAGCAGGCCGGGCCGCGGAGACGATCCTTCATGTCTGAGACGACAAGCAATCTCCGCTTCCCGCTGCTGGCGGCGAGCCAGGCGCAGAAGCATGTGACCGTGAACGAGGCGCTGTCGCGGCTGGACAATATCGTCCAGCTCTCGGTGCTGGACCGGACGCGCACCGCCCCTCCCCCCGATCCGGAGGAGGGCGAACGCCATATCGTCGGCCCCGGCGCGACGGGTGGTTGGGCCGGGAAAGACGGGCGGGTCGCCGCGTTCCAGAACGGCGGATGGGTGTTCATCGAGCCGGGCACTGGCTGGATCGCCTGGGATGCCGAGGCGGAAGAAGTCGTCGCCTTCTCGGGCGGCATTTGGCAGGTGGCAGGCGGCACGTTTCAGGATGTGCCGCGGTTTGGCCTCGGCACCATGGCCGACGAGACCAATCCTTTCTCGGCCAAGCTGAACAGCGCGCTCTGGACCGCGCTCGAAGCGGGTGCGGGCGGTACCGGCGATCTTCGCTATGTGATGAACAAGGAGGGCGCGGGCGACGTGCTCTCGATCCTGCTGCAGTCGGCCTATGGCGGGCGGGCTGAGCTCGGACTGATCGGCGACGAGGATTTCGTGCTGAAGGTCTCGGCCGACGGCGCGACCTGGCATGAGGCCTTGCGGATAGACCGCGCGACAGGACGGCCGCGTTTTCCGCAGGGCGGCGTGCGCGAGCAGCTGAGCGCGAACCGGACCTATCATGTCCGCGCCGACGGCTCGGATGCGAATGACGGCCTCGCCAATACGGCGGGAGGTGCGTTCGCCACGGTACAGAAGGCTTATGACGTCATCGCCGGGACGCTCGATCTTGCGGGCTTTACCACAACGATCGAGATCGGGGCGGGGACGTTCTCGGGTCTGACGATCGCGAAGGGCTGGACCGGCGGCGGCAGCGTCGTGCTGGACGGAGCGGGGGCGACAACGGTGTTGAGCGGGATCGGGCATCTCGTGCAATGGACCGCGCCGCTGCCGGGCGATCTTCGCATCAAGGATTTGAAGCTGACCACGGTGACGAGCGGCGATTGCCTGCGCGGCGATGCGCCGGGACGCGTGGTCTGGGAGGCGGTTGAGTTCAGCGCATGTGCAGGACGGCATGTGGCGATGATCGCGCCGGGTGCGCGGGCCGAATGCGCGGCGAATTACACGATCTCCGGCGGCGCGGTGAACCATTGGGTCGCGGAAGCCGGAGCGGCGATCCAGGCGGTGGGGCGGACGATTGCGCTGACCGGCACGCCGGCCTTCACAACTTTTTCGGCGGTGGCTGCTGGCGGGTCGCTGCTCGTCAGTGGCGACACGTTCAGCGGCTCAGCGACGGGCACGCGATATTCGGCCTCCACCTGCGGCACGATCCGCACCAATGGCGGCGGCGCGAACTATCTGCCCGGCAATGCCGTGGGAGCCGTCTCGACCAGCGGCCAATACGTCTGAGCAATCCCAGGAATTCGAACGACCGGCCCGCTTCTTGCGGGCTTTTTCATGAGGTGAAGCATGGCGAAGACTATCGAACGCGGCTGGCCCGAGCCGTCGTCGGCCGCGGCGAAGAGCTATGTGCCGGTGACCAAGGCCGATGCCGATTTGGCGGACGGCCCATGCCGCGGCCTGCTCGTCGGCACCGCGGGGACGGCCAATCTGCGCGAAGCCGACGGCACCGAGCGGGCCAATGTTCCGCTTGTCGCCGGCTACAATCCGCTCGTCGTACGCCGGGTAAAGCCCGGCGGCACGGCTGACAGTATCTGGGCCCTATATTGAGGTATCACCGATGATTGGACTTGGACTGTCCCTGCCCGAAGTGGCAGCGCTCTCGGCCTGCCCGCAGAATGTGCCGTTCGATATGTCGAGGCGTTTCGGCATCTACGTGAACTCGGCCGCGGATGGTCCTGCCTATGAGGCCTGGCTCGGCGCGCCCGCCGACCAGGTGATGCTGATGCTTCGCCGCGAGAACTGGGCGAACTTCATCAACTATATCTCGAGCGATGCGGCGGCTGCTTCCGTGATCGGCCGGCCGTTCCACTGGTCCGTGCCGAACATGGTCAACGGCACGACTCTGGCGCAGGCGGCGGCGGGGAATTTCGATGCCTACTATGTGCAGGCCGCCCAGCAGATCGTTCTCAACCACAACGAGGCGAGCGGGCCGATCGTCATCCGCGGCCCGTGGGAATTCAACGGCGGCTGGCAGATCTGGGACAGTTACGGCAAGGAGGCCGATTTCATCGGCGCCTGGCAGAGGCTGGTCTCGGCGTTCCGCACGATCTCGGACCGTTTCCGCTTTTCCTGGTGCCCAAACGAGCGGCACTATCGCGACGGCACGCCCTATGATCCGGGCCTCGCTTATCCCGGCGACGACTATGTCGATATCATCGGCATGGACGTCTACCTGAATGCCGCCGACTGGACCGGTTTCACCGACATCCAGGCGGTCTGGAACTACAAGGTCAATTCGCCGACCGGGTTCGGCATGCGCTGGGCGGCGGATTTCGCAGTGGCGCACGGCAAGAGGTTCGCGCTCGACGAATGGGGCCTTTGCTCGAAGGATCCGAGCAACGTCGTCCGTGACGCTTCCTACTACGTGGCGCAGATGTCGGCGTTTCTGTTCGCGAACAATGCGCTCTATGCGAATTACTGGGAAAGTAATAGCGGCAAGGCGTGCCGTCTCGGCGGCGACCAGTATCCACTAACCGGCGCCGAGTTCCGCAAGCAATTCGGGCCGCCGGTCTTCACATCGCCTGTGGTCGGGACCGTTGATGAGGGGGACAGCTTCTCGATCGGACTCGCGACGACCTCGCCCGTGCCGACGACATTCGCGATCTCGGGCGGTCCGGAAGCGGCGTCGTTCGCAATCGCAGGCGCCAACCTGACCGCGCCCGACAGCCTGTCCGCGGGAGATCATGTCGTCGAGGTCTCGGCGATCCAGAACGGAGCGCGTGGGTTGACGGGGGCCATGACGTTCACGCTGACGGTTGCAGAGGCGCTCTGGACGCCGGCGGCCTTCGGTGCCGATCTCCTCGATTGGTGGCGGGCGGACAATCTCGCGAGCCTGACGACCGACGGTTCGAACCGGGTCTCGAAGTGGATCAGCCAGACCGGGAATGGCAGGTCGATGGATCAGGGATCCGATGCGGCCAAGCCGATCTATGAGTCGACCGGCATGAACGGCGGGCCATGCCTGAGTTTCAACGGCACTCAGCATATGACCCAGACCGTGATCACGGGTCTGCCCGCGGTGGCCGACGCGATCGGGCATGCCGCCCTTATCCATGGCGACGCATCGCTGTCGAGCGGCTTCAAATATTGGTTCTCCGACGCCGACGCGTCGGGCGCTTACCGGAGCTGGGGTTCGGGGAACGGCAACGTTCGATTCCAGGGAAGCGGCTCGCAGTCCGGCATTTCCATGGCCGGGCTGGATGTCTGCGTGGTTCATTCGCTCGATGCGGGAGCCTCGCCGAAGACGTCCAGGCTGAAGGTCAATGGCGGTACGCGGGCGTCCGCCAGCGTCGCGGTGAATACCGAGACCTTTACTCGCTCCACTCTGGGAGGGCAGGGGTCGAGCGGCAACGGGATCGGGAACATCTCATCGTTGAAGGTGCGCGAGATCGTGCGCCTAAAGCGGGCGCCGACGGATGCGGAGGTCGAGAAGCTGGAAGCCTATCTGTGCTGGCAGGCCGGGTTGGCTTCGCTGTTGCCCTCGGCGCATCCCTACCGGAACGCCGCGCCCACGCTGTGAGAGGTAGGGGAAACCCGCAAGACTTCGCCGAAATTGTCCGCAATAGCCTCAAGTCAAAGCAGGAAAATGAAACGCCGAAACCATGGGCATCTGCACAGACTCGGGCGGCTGAGAGCGGATTCCGGGCAAGTTGCCTCATTTCGGACCCGGCAGGGCACAATTACGAACAAATATTTTTCAATTTTGTGTCTGAGAAAATTATTATAAATCAGCACCTTGGTTAGGTCGCCCTTCTGGTCGACCATGTACCAATGCTAAAATTGTAATCAATCAGTTGACGGTTTCCGAGGCAGTGGCAAAGTAAACGCAGAAGGGTCGCTAGAACCCTCGGAGGAAACCGATGGACAAGTACGCGTTGCGTCGGGCTGCCTTACAGATAAACCTTGCCCTCTGGGGGATGGTTGTTGTCGTTGTAACCAAGCTCTTTACATAAGAGCGGCAACACCAAGCCAGCCGAGTAAGACTACCCAGGCCAGATTGGCGATCAGCCCCGCCCATAGCGTGGCCATGGATATATGGCGCCCTTTTTCGAACGGCATTTTGGGGTTCATTCGATGAGCTCCGATAACGCCGCCCCCCGAACTTTGGGTTAGCATAGAATGTACCAGCCGCCACCTGTCGCGGGGCGGCTTCCTGTGGCTTTCGCCCCTCGAAATTCCTCGCTCCATGGTTGCTTGAAATCAACGGAAGCGTTGAGGCTCTAGACGTCCGAGCCGTTTTTGCCGGACCGACGCTAAGGCCTTATCGGGCCTGTTCAAAAATAATTGATCGGCATTGGCCGGTTCACCGTCAGCCGCCTTCGGGCGGTTTTTTTCGTTCATGGAGGACGATTTGGCTTCTGCGGGATTCGCGCAGGCGCTTGACGCCGTGTTGCGCCACGAGGGCGGCTATATCGATCATCCGTCGGATCCCGGCGGCGCGACCAATCTCGGTGTGACGAGGGCGACCCTTTCCCGCTGGCGGGGCCGTGCGGTTTCAAAGGCTGAGGTGAGGGCGCTGACGCGCCACGAGGCGGCTGCCGTCTACCGGGCCTTCTATTGGGACGAGATCGCCGGAGATGCTCTGCCGCCGGGCCTTGATCTGGCGGTGTTCGACTATTGCGTGAACTCCGGCCCGGGCCGGGCGGCACGTACCCTCCAGGTGATCGTCGGAACGGTTCCCGACGGGCGAATCGGATCCGTCACTTTGGCCGCGATCGAGGGGCGGCCGTTACCCGAACTCGTCTCCGCCTATTGCCGCCAACGCCTCTCCTTCCTCGAAGGCCTCAAGACCTTCGCGGTGTTCGGCCGGGGTTGGCGGCGACGCGTGCGCGAGACCGAGGCGCTCGCGCTTTCGCTGATCGAATGACCGCGCGCGGCCGGCCTGCCGCGCAATTCCACAGACCGGAGACAAGGATGAATCTCACGCAGCTGCAGAGCGTCGTGAAGACGCTGCTCACCACCATTCTCGCTTATCTCGTCGGCAAGGGCTGGATCGCCGACGGCCAGGTCGAGGGCATCGTCGCGGCGGCGATCGCGATCGTGGCCGTGGCGCACGGCTTCTACGTCAACCGCGCGGTGGCGCTGGTCGGCAAGGCCGCATCGCTGTCAGAGGTCGAGGTGATCCAGACGACGCCGAAGCTCGCCCAGGCGGTGCCGAGCGACAAGGTGATCCCGGCTTGAGTTGGATCCAGCTCGTCCTTGCCCTGCTCAAGGCGTTCAACGGCGTGACCGCGATGTTTCGCGCCGGCCGCGAACGCCAGGCCGGGCGGGACCAGGCCATTCTCGAACAGAAGAGGGCGAGCGATGACGCGATCGACGCGGCTCTTTCGGCTCGCCGTGCTCAGCGCGCTGCTGACGCCGCTCCTGATCGGCTGCGCGAGAATGACGGCTTCCGCCGGGATTGATCCCGGCGCGGCCTGCCGTTCATTCGAGCCTATCGGCTGGTCTCAGAACGACAGCGACGCGACCATTCGGGCGGTCAAGGAGCACAACGCGGCGTGGCGTGGCGTCTGTCGGCGGTGAACTGTCGGCAGCGCTTGCGCTGCTCGAAAATCCCGGCCAAAGTGAATTCATAATTCAAATGACGTGATCGCGATGCCGTGCCTTCGGGCCGGGAGGAGGAGTATTCGCGACCAGCGAAAGGAGAGCGTTTCGAGCGTCCCGGTCAGAAACGAGTGCCAAAAAAAGCACCAACGGGAGGATAGATTTCATGAACGCCAAGACCAAAGCGGGGCTCGCTGCCCTGCTCGCGACGGCATGTACCGTTTCCCCGGCCATCGCCGACGACTTCTTTCTCGCCAGCGGCCGCTGGGACAACACCGTCATCGTCATCGATCTGAAAAAAGCGATCGACCCTGCGAACGACGGAACGTCCAAGGCGGTGATCAACCGGCTTCGGGTGACCCCCGATATCGATGCGACCGGCAGCGGCAAGGCCGACACCGTGGCCAGCGGCCAGCCGATCATCATCACGATCAGCCCGGAACTCCGGCGCGCCTTCGTGGTGAACCATTCCGGCAAGTCGACGCCGGAGCAGGCCGGCAGCTTCCAGCACGGCTGGCCGGGCAGCGTGACGGTGGTCGATCTCGACAAGGCGCTCGACACCAGGAACAACGGCACGCTCGGCGCGGTCGAGGGCTATATCGATTCCGAAGGCTTCGGCGCGACCGGATTCGCCGTCTCGCCGGACCTCAAATTCGGCGTGCTCGCCCATGCCGAGGACAAGGGCAACGAGGACGGCGGGCGCCACATCAACATCGTCGATCTCGCCCAAAAGAAGGTCGTTCACAAGGTCGAGCAGGCCTATGGAAAGCCGGGCTTCGATTGCCCGCCGGCGACCATTCCACACAAGGCGCCGGACAAGGCGTTCGGCTGCTTCCCCGATACCAATGGCGTGACGATCAGCCCGCTCGGCGGCGGCACGGTATTCACCGCCAACGGCGGCACGAACGACGTCTCGGTGATCAGCCTGTCCAAGGCGACGGCGGGAGAGAAGGGCGCCGAGATCGGCCGCATCCCGACGCAGTCCGGCGGGTTCGGCATAACGACTAGCCCGGACGGAAAATATGTCCTCGCTACCGCGCGTGAGGATGCGGCGACCGGCGTCGAGGGCAACACGATCTCGATCATCGATGTCGAGAAGGCGATCAAGGATCCGGCCAAGTCCGAGGTTGCCCGCCTGCTCGTCGGTACGGCCAATCCCGAGGAAGCGACCCGGCCGTTCGTCGCGGCGTTCACCCCTGATGGCAAGCAGATCCTGACGACGACCTTCCGCAGCAACAATCTCACGGTCCATGACGCGGCCAAGGCGATCGCCGGCGAGAAGCCCGAGCCGAAGCTCGTGAAGCTCGAAACGCCGAACGGTGAACCGTCGCGTCCGCGCGGCATCGCGTTCTCTTCCGATGGCACCTATGCCGCGATCAGCGGCGCGCCGAAGTCGAAGCCGAACAGCGGCGTGGTCTGGGTCATCGACACCAAGACCTGGGAAGTGAAGGGCCGAGTGACCGAGATCGGCAACGAAAGCTACATGATCGGAGCCTTCACCGGCACCGCGAAGTAATTGAAAGGCGGCCGGTTTCGGCCGCCTTTCCATCCGCGTTCACGACTCTCACCCCGTCCTGAAGCCGCCGGAAGTCCAAGGCGCATTCGTCATCTAAACGCATCGTATCGCCACCCGGCATGCATCGGCAGCCGGCGTCGCGATCTATCGGCTCACCGGCTGGTCGAGCCCTCCTGGTTCCCGACCCTTCTCACATCGCAATTTCGGAGGCCCATGCTCGGTCTTGGACTGTCCATTTTCCAGATCGCCGTTCGCAGCGCGGACGGCCTCGTCCCACCAGATGGGTTCACCTTTCTAACCGATGACGACGGCGTCTACCTGACCGACGAGGCGGGTACGTACATCGTCGTGGAGGCTGCATAATGGTTGAGACTAGAACGCTTTCCGACGCTCTCCGCTCGTCCGCAGGGACACCCTCCATGCCGGCGATCATCCGCGGTTCGGTGGATATCGAAACCTGCCCTGGGCTGACCCTTGGAACAGGGCTCAGCCAGGCCGCGCGCCAGGCAAACTACACGATCCTCCAGGGTGCACTCGATTCCGCGCACGCGAACGGCCGCTTCGTCGAGCTTTACAACGGAACTATCGAGATCGAAGGCGGGCGCGTTGAGGCCGGAAGCAATCTCGGCCTGCAGTTCAAGAGCGACATCCGTGGCGTGTATGGCGCGGGGGAGTCATACAGTTTTATCGCGCAGTTCGAGGCTGATCATCCCGCCGTTACGCTGGGTGAGACCGGCAACGTCAAAGTCTACGGTGGGCAATATAGGGACTTCGGCGTCTATCACGGTGTTTCCGGCACGGCCAATTCGCGCGGTATCCTGCTTGGCGCACACTTCAAGTCGCGATTCCAGAACCTGAGCATACAGCATCTCGACGGTTTCCATCCGAGCATCGGTATATCTCATATGGCCGGCTGCGACTTCTTTTCGAATGTGATGGAGACCATTTCAGCCTGCTCTGGGCAGGTGAACCTGTATTCCATGACGGTCAATGGCACTGGCAGTATCTGGAATAACTTTTATGCCGGTGGCGGCGCACTACCGCCCACGGAAAGCAGCAATACAAATCTAGTCGTTCTGAGCGGCACTGCCGTGAACATCAACGGGACGTTCCAAGGCGTGTTCAATCAGTTGAATATCGAGTGGTGCGTTGGCGCGGCTTTCCTGCTCGTGCAGAACTCTCCCGGTATCGTCTTCAACTCGGTTCACTTCGAGAGGAACAAGCCGACCGGAGCCAATCCGAGCTTCGTTCGGGTATTCACTGGTATATCGACGCCTGTCTTCAGCGGCGTTCAGTTCTTCAACAACAACATCAAGGTCGCTTACGCGACCAACTCCTGCGCCCTGTTCTCTGTCGGTGGCGGGAGTCAGGCAACGGTGAATGGTCTTGAAATTCGGCAGGACAGCATCTCGACCAACTACGGTGGTGTCGATCGCTCGGTCGTCCTCGCCAAGTTTGATGGCGATACCGCTGTCGGTAACTACGAGTCATTCAAGGCGACGAAAATTTCGGTCGGCTCGCAGAACCGCGCGGCAGGGTTCGATCTCGACGCATCGCTTCCGAGTGCGACCTATGGCGTGATCGGCAATTGCGCGGAGTACACCTATCGCCGAGGCCGTTCCAAGACGCGTGGCGCGGTGATCCACGCTGTATCCGGGAATACGACTCAGAACGTCTGGGGTTGCCACGAAAGCCCCACCGTCGTGGTGGCGGGCGCAATCACCGCCGACAAGAAGATCCTCATCAAGGATAGGCAGGCGCCGTCCGGCTTCGGCTCGGGCGCCCCGACGCCCGCTGGCAGCGCGATCACAACGCATCGCACATCTGCCGCGACGGGCGCATTCAACGTGCTCATCCGCGACAGCGGTGATCTGTCGACGATCGAGACGCTGGCCTCGGCGAACACCGAATCGCTCGTCGTTACCAACGCGACGACAATAGTCGCTGATTAAACCGAGACGCGCCAACTCGGTCACAGGATGACGAATGCCTCACGCCAGCGCGACGGCCACGCCTGCAAGACCGAGGATTGGGGCGCTCGAGGAATAAAACGTGGGTGCACTGCGTTCTTCAGCCTGTGTCGGGGCTGGAGCGTCAACGATGTTGGAAATCGCTATCTATGGAAGCTGGGCTGTCCTCATCAGTCGCGCTGACCATCATTGCGTGTGAATGCTATGTCGACCGGACCGGAGGGTATTCGGGTGAGGTCATGAGCAAGGACGAGGACGAACCTTCCCGGGAGATTGCGGTGTGCGGCCGGAGCCGCCACGCCGAGGCGGGTGACGGGATAGCGAGCAACCAGTCATTGTAAAATGCGCTGATTTTACATATCAATGATTGTTCTCCCTGACTGAACTTCGCCCCGCCCGTTTCGTCGGAGCGGGGCTTCTTCGTTACGGCCATTCGCCGCCGCGCACCGAGTTCACAATCTTGCTTGTTCAGCTAAAGTTCAGCCGGGCTTGTGAAAGTGAGGGGATGATCGCGCGGGTTTCGCTCACAGCGCTTTTCGTCGCGACGGAATTGTTCGCCCTTCCGGCCGCGGCGCAATCCTATCCGCCCATGGGGTGCCTGACCCGGCGCGAGGCGATCGCGGCTGTCGCGGCGGGGCGGGCCATGCCGCTGCGGCAGGTCCGCGGAACGGCCGAGACGGCGGCGAAGGGCGAAATGATCAATGCCGATCTCTGCGCGAAAGACGGCCAGTTACTTTACATCATCACCGTGCTGAGCCAGAGCGGGAAGGTGGTATATGCCACGCTCGACGCGGCAAACGGCCGTGTCGTGAACCTCAAGTAGCCCGCCAATGCGCATCCTCGTCGTCGAAGACGATCCCGACCTCAACCGCCAGCTCGTCACCTCGCTCGGAAATGCGGGCTATGCCGTCGACCATGCGCTCGATGGCGAGGAGGGACATTATCTCGGCGAGAACGAGCCCTACGACGCGGTGATCCTGGATATCGGCCTGCCGAAGATGGACGGGCTGCGCGTGCTCGAAAGCTGGCGCAAGGCCGGACGCGATTTCCCCGTTCTGATCCTGACCGCCCGCGACCGCTGGGGCGACAAGGTGCAGGGCTTCGATGCCGGCGCCGACGATTATGTCGCCAAGCCGTTCCACATGGAGGAGATCCTGGCACGGCTTCGCGCGCTGGTGCGCCGCGCCGCGGGGCATTCCAAAAGCGATCTCGTCTGCGGGCCGGTGCATCTCGACACGCGGTCGGGGCGGGTGCTCGTCGACGGTAACCAGATCAGGCTGACCTCGCACGAATACCGGCTGCTCTCCTACCTGATGCATCATCAGGGGCGTGTGGTGTCGCGGACCGAACTGGTCGAGCATCTCTACGATCAGGATTTCGACCGGGATTCGAACACGGTCGAGGTGTTCGTCGGACGCGTCCGCAAGAAGCTCGGCGTCGACGTGATCCAGACCGTTCGCGGCCTCGGTTACGTGCTCGGCCCGCCTGAGCCCGCCGCACGCGCATGAACTCGCTCGCCTCGCGGCTGCTGCTCGCGGCGACGCTCTGCAGCATGGCGATCCTGCTCATCGCCGGCTTCACGCTCTCCTCGACCTACCGCGATCTGGTCGAGCGCGGCTTCGACGCGCGGCTCGGCGTCTATCTGCGCGCGCTCGTCGGCGATCTGTCCCGCGACGGCGAATTCGAAAAATTGGTCTTCACCGTCGGCGAGCCGCGCTTCGAAATCCCGCTCTCGGGCTGGTACTGGCAGATCAGCAAAAGGCTCCAGGACAGGGAGCCGGAGATCCGCTCCTCGTCCTCGCTGTTCGACCGCGACCTTCCTTTCCTGATCGATTCCGATCCCGAGAAGGACATGTCGGCGACGCGCGAGGCCTATACGCAGGGACCCGACGACGAGGCGCTCAGGCAGGTCGAGCGGGTCGTACAGATCGGCGATGCTCGCTACGTCGTGGCGGTGGCTGGGCCGACCGGAGAGATCGATGCGGAGACGCATGCGTTCGACACGGCGCTAACCACGACCTTCATCCTGCTCGGCATCAGCCTCGTCTCGACCGCCGCATTGCAGGTCGGGTTCGGCCTTAGGCCGCTGACCCGGATTTCGCGGGCGATCGCCGATATCAGGGCAGGGCGGGCGGAACGCCTCGAAGGCAATGTGCCGCGCGAGATCGCGCCTCTGGCCCGCGAACTGAACGGACTTCTCGATTCAAACCGCGAGATCGTCGCCCGGGCGCGGACGCAGGCCGGCAATCTGGCGCACGCGCTGAAGACGCCTTTGTCGGTGATCGTCAACGAGGCGCATGCGAGCCCGGGCTCGATGGCCGACAAGGTCGTCCAGCAGGTCGACATCATGCGACAGCAGATCGACCACCATCTCGATCGGGCCAGGATCAGCGCCGGCGTCGCCGTGGTGGGCGCGGCGACCGAGGTCGGTCCGGTCGTCGAGGGGATCGCCCGGGTCATCGAAAAGGTGCAGGCCGACCGCAAGATCGCGATCGAGGTCACGTCCGAGCCGGTCAGCTTCCGCGGCGACCAGCAGGACCTCGAGGAAATGGTCGGCAATCTCCTCGACAATGCGGGGAAATGGGCCTCGCGCCGAATATCGGTGCGCATCCAGAGCGATCGCCGGTCGGCGCAGGACCATTGGGTCAGGATCACGGTCGACGATGACGGGCCGGGCCTGACGCCGGAGCAGAGGGAATCGGCACTGAAAAGGGGCAAGAGGCTCGACGAGACGAAGCCGGGCTCGGGGCTCGGGCTGTCGATCGTGGCCGATCTCGTGCGGATCTACGGGGGATTGCTCACCCTCGGATCGGCGCCGCTCGGAGGATTGCGTGCAGAACTTCGCCTGCCCGCGATCTAGCCCTTTTCGGAACAGAGTTTTGCCGAAATTCATTCCTATCCGAAACTGACGGTACAGTCGCAATCGAGTACTGCTCGGGGGAGTGGGGCGTCTCATGTTTGCCAAAAAAATTCTTGTTCTCGGCTTGGTCTCGGGCCTCGTCGCGGGTTGCTATCAGACGGCCGGCGATCCGGGTCCGCGCGAAGGTGTCGGCACGGTGGCCGGCGCCGTCGCGGGCGGTCTGCTCGGTTCGACGATCGGCAGCGGCAGCGGCCGTGTGGCGGCGACGGTCGGTGGCGCGGTACTCGGCGGCGTGATCGGCAACCGGATCGGCAATTCGATGGACGAGCAGGCGCGACGCGAGGCCTATCTCGCAGAGGCGCGGGCACTCGAATACGGCGCGCCGGGTACACCGGTGGCGTGGCGGTCGCAGGCCTATTACGGCACGGTGACGCCGGGCGCGTATTCGGAACGGCCGGGCCATCAGCGCTGTCGCGAATATGCCCACACGATCTACATCAACGGGCAGCCCGAGACGGCTCGCGGCGTCGCGTGCCGGACGCCTGACGGCTCATGGGCGCCGGTCTGATCGGCATCCGGGAAGCTCTCGGGTCGGGCGTGCGGTTCAGAGCGCGTTAAACATAGGGCGCTACAGCTAGTTCGAACCTTGAACTCGGACACGCTGAAGAGCCGATGGACGCAGGTCCAAAGCACGATCAGTTGACGGCCTTTCTGCGCGAGCTGCCGGCGGTGGCGCGCGGGAGGCTTGCGGCTGCGCTCGAGGGAATGGGCGAGAGCGATCCACTGCGGAGCCTGATCGCGGGGCCGCTGCAGGCGGCTCGCCGCCAGCTCGGCGAACTTCCTCCCGAGGTCGATGCCGATCACGAGCTGATGGCGCCGCTCGATCCTTTCGTCGTTCCCGAAGAAACCAAAGCCAAGATCCTCGGCGTCGTGTCGCAGGCGGGGCGGGATCGCCTCTTCGCCTGGCTCAAGCGCGAGGATGCCAAGGACATCTTCGAGAATCTGCGGAAAAAAGTGGCGGCGCTCGCCACTGCCGAAGATGTGAGCAATGCGATCGAGTCCGCCCAGGGTGAGCTGGCGCGGCGTCTCGACGACATCCTGCACAAGGCCGGCTCCGACCGCGAGCGCGGTCGTCTGTCGCTCCAGATCGGCGGAGACAACGGCGCGGCGGACCTCCTCGACTTCGCCGTGGTGCTGAAGCACCGCAAGATCATCCGCAAGATCGCGTCCGGTCTCCAGGCCGGCGGACCGGTGGACGAAATCCTGTCAGCGGCGAAATCGACGATCGATCCGATCGCGACAAAGACGCCCGAGGCGCTGCCCGCGGCGCTTAACCTGTTCCGCTCGCGCGTCGCGAGCCCGCAGATCTTCGTCCGGTTTGCCGCCTACGCGACGGATACGCAGGACTTCGTGCGGATCAAGGATACGCCCTATTCGCTGGTGCTCGATATCGCGCTGGGCGAGGCGGAACGGGCGCTCTGGCGGGCCCGCAAGTTCGGCTCGACGGCCGACCGGCCGCTGTTCCTGACGGCGGTGAAGAATTTCGGCGCGACGGCGCGCGCGCTCTCGAGCGAAATCGAGATGCCGCAGGAATGCACGCACGCGAAGCGGCTGTCGGCACTCCGCAAGGAGATGGCCGAGACGATCCGCGGCGATCTGCAGGATATCGGCCCGCGCATCCGCTCGCTCGTCCGTCCTCGGGGCTCCGAGGCGCTGGCCGTTCCGGACAGCTATGAGATGTCGCGCCTCGAAGCCGATATCGATCTGCTCGTCATCACCCGCACCTTCGCCGAGGAGACCGCGCTCAACGCGCTGTCGAGCCGCGCCTATAGCGATGCGCGCGAAATCCTCGACACCGGTCCGACGCTGCTGATCGAGCGCATGCGCGGCGCGGAGCCGTCCGCGAAGGCGGCGCTGAAGGCGCGCCTCGGCGCGATTGTCAGCGTGGCGGCGAAGATCTTCAACGCGGACTATGCGGCGCAGCTGCAGAAGGCCGTGGAGGTCGCGAGCCAGGAAAGCCGCAACGCGAACCAGCTTCGCTCGGCCTAGGCGCGTCCCTAAACAGGCGGCGGGCTCGCCGGTTCGAACAGTCTCAGCCGCTCCGGCGTGCGGGCCGCTTCCACCAGCGACAGGCCGACATATTCGGCATAGGAGCGCGCCGGCAGGATCAGCCACGATCCGACCGAGCTCGCCTCGCGCACGATGAGGGCGGGAACACCCGAGATCGAGGTGCCGCGCGCCTCGTCGCGGTTGATCGGGCCGAGCGCCAGCGGGCAGACCCGCATCAGAAGTTCGGCCGCACCGGAGCCGGCGATGCGGAAGCAGGAGAGGGCGCCGGTGAGTTCGGTGACGGCGCCGCGATGGTCGGCATGCCGGAGGCGATCGATCAGATCGCCGATGCGGTGGCGGGGGCCGATGACGCGCCAGCGGCCGGGGCCGGTCCAGACATAGCGCATGCCGTCGATCCAGACGGTCTGCCACGGATCGCGGGGAAGCTCGACGTCAAGCGCGGCATTGGCCGTACGCCAGATATATTCGCCGTCAGGGAATTGCAGGTCGAGGACGCCCGGGTCCTCGATGATCGCCACTGAAAGGTCGCTGCGGGTCGCGAGCGAGCGCGGAGCGGCGAGGCTGTCGGTCCAGGAGAGGCGGTTCATGTCGGCTCCCCATTCGAGAAAAAGGCTGTCGAGGAGATGATCGCCGGCAAGCCCTCTCCCGAGGAGACGATGAAGACGCGGTCGCCGATATGGCGTTCGCCTGCCGAGATGAGGGCGAGCGCGAGCGACCGGCGAAGCGTCGGCGAATAACCGGACGAAGTGACGTGGCCAACGACGCGGCGCGGCGGCGCGTGATCGGGATCGAGGACGAGATGGGCGCCGGGCGGCGGCACGAAGCTCGGATCCTCGGTCAGCACGCCGACCAGATGGCGGCGGCTGGAGCGCGTCATGCCGGGGCGTTCGAGGCCTTCCTTGCCGACGAAGAACGGCTTGTCGACCTTCACGAGATCGCCGAGGCCGAGGTCGTAGGGCGTGACCGAGCCGTCGGTCTCGTGATCGAGGTCGAACGCTCCGCCTTCGAGCCGGAGACGGTGCAGCGTGTCGGTGCCGAAATGGGTGATGCCGAGCGGCTTGCCTGCCTCGGTGATCTGTTCCCATAGCGAGGGCAGGTGCCCGGCAGGGACGGCGATCTCGACTTCCGGGGTCGCGGTGTAGCGGGTGGCGAGCGCGCGGGCGGTCGTGCCCATGAATTCGCCCTCCGCATAGGAGTCGGTTTCGAAGCCCGCGATGTCGATATCCGAGGACGCGGCGGCGAGGAGTTCGGGCACGCGCGGGCCGGCGAGCAGAAGCTGGCCCCAACGTTCGGTCTCGTCGGTGATGAACAGATTGAGGTCCGGCCATTCGCGCTGGCGCCAGCGCTCGAACCAGGCACAGAGATTGTCGGCTCGACCAATACCGGCGGAGACGATGAAGCGGTCGTTCTCGGCGCGGGCGATGACCGCGTCCTCAAGGACGAAGCCGTCATTGTCGAGGAAGAGGGCGAAGCGCGAGCGGCCGACTTCCAGATCGGCCAGGTTGGTCGCGCTCATGCGATCGAGGAACTGAGCGGCGTCTGGTCCTTGCACGGCGATCTTCACGCCGAGCGTCGCGTCGAACAGACCGACGCCATTGCGGACGCTGCGGGCCTCGCGGCGGACCGCTTCCTCACGGCTTTCGCCGGGACGCGGGAAGACCGCGGGCGGACGCCAGAGACCGAGTGGCTCGCGCAGCGCATCGGAGGTCAATGCGGTGAGGGGCGTCTCGCGCACCGGCTTGAACAGGACGCCGCGCCTGGTACCCGCGATGGCGCCGAAGGTGATCGGTGTCCATGGTGGGCGGAAGGTCGTGTGCGCGGGCGTCGCATTCGGCAGGGCCTTGGCCATCACCATCGCCGCGTTGGCGACGGCGAGCTTGCCCTGGTCCACGCCTTGGCCGAGCGTCGTGTAGCGCTTCAGATGTTCCGGCGCGGAATAGCCTTCCCGGATCGCGATATCGAGATCGCCGATCGTGACGTCGTTCTGGAGATCGACGAAGGCGGTGGCGCGTTCGGCGGCCGTGGCGACGTCGGGCAGCATGCCGACCGGCTCGGCATCGTCGTCGGCGGTGACCTCGATCGAGTGCGACGGCACGACGGACGACCAGGACGAACCGAGCACGTGCTCGACCGCGATTGAGCCGGCGCGCCAGCCGTCTTCCAGGACCTCGGCTGCATGGAACTTGCCGTTCGCCGCGCCGGCCACGAACAGACCGCCGGGAAGCTCGCCCGGCCGGAAGCCGCCGAGTTCCTCATCGAAGACAAGCCGGGCACCGAGATGGCCGGCGAGGAAGGGCGCGGGGCCCCAACCGCCGGAGACGAGCAGGGTGTCGGCGTCGGCGTGCGAGCGCAGAGCCGGGCCGTCGAGCGTCAGGCGGTTGGCGATGGTGACGCCGGCGAGTTCGCCCTTCTTGCCCTTGGTCGTGCCGACCGGAGCCGAGCCGACAGCGAGCGGCGTGCCTCGCGCCTTCATGATGTGGAAGAGCGAGCCGTCGGGATCGAGGCGAAGGTCGACGACGCGGACGATTTCCGCGCCTCCGGCCGCAAGATCGGCGGCGGTGCGATAGCCTTCGTCGCCGGTGGTCGCGATCACGACGCGCTGTCCGGGCAGGACGCCATAGCGGCGGAGATAGAGGCGGGCGGCGGTCGCCAGCATGATCCCGGGCCGGTCATTGTCCGGGAAGACGAGCGGCTTCTCGTGCGCGCCGGTCGCGAGGATCACGGCCTTGGTACGGAGTTTCCAGATGCGCTCGCGCGGAGCGTTCTCCGGTTCGACGGACGCGTTCGGATCAAGCCGTTCGTGGATGATCGCGAGGCCATGGTCGTAGAGGCCCGCGACGCCGGCATTGGTGAGGATGTGGACGTCGCGCGACGCCGCGAGATTCCTGACCTTGTTCTGGACCCAGTCGAGCAGCGGCTTGCCGTCCACGCGGCCGTCATAGCCGTCGGCGATGCCGCCGAGGCGGTGTGTTTCCTCGACGAGCACGACCTTGAGGTCGGCGGCCGAGGCGGCTTCCGCAGCCGCGATGCCGGCAAGGCCGCCGCCGACGATCAGGACGTCGGCATCGACGTGGATGTGCTCGTAGCGGTCGGGGTCGGCCGCGCCCGGGACGGTGCCGATGCCGCCGAGAGTACGGAGCGCCTTCTCGTAGACGCGCCATGTCGGAACCGGCCATTTGAAGGTCTTGTATTGGAAGCTCGGCGGCATCAGCGGCTTCAGCCGTCCGATCAGTCCGCCGAGGTCGAGACGCGGCGAGGGCCAGACGTTCTGACTGGCGATGCGCATATCAGGTGCGAGCAGAACCTGGGTCGCGTTGAGGTTCGGCGTGCGGCGGTCGCCCACGCCGATCTCGACGATCGCGTTCGGATCGTCGGAGCCGATGCCGAGCACGCCGCGCGGGCGATGATATTTGAAGCTGCTCGTCAGCCGCCGGACGTCGTTCGCGATCAGCGCCGAGGCAACGGTGTCGCCCGCAAAGCCCTTCATCGCCCGGCCGTTGAAGGTGAAGGAGATCGGCTGCGTGCGGTCGATCAGGCGGCCGATGTTTGAGCCTTCCTTTTCCGGCACGCGGAGATTGCGACGGGCCCTGGCCATCAGTGCCGCCCGTCCCAAGGTTCGTCGCCCGCCGCCCATGTGGCGGTCACGCGCTGATTGACGACGTGGCGGGCCATGCCGAACCAAGTGCCGCAGCCGCGCGCGCAAAGCCACCATTCGCGCACGACGTCGCGCGGAATGACCCGGTTCTCGGTCTCCTCCAAACGGCCGTAGAGGCCGCCCGAGGTGAATTCCGTCTCGTCGGCGGCGATGCCGCAGACCGGGCAGCGGATCATCAGCATGGGAGGGCTCCGCTCAATGGATCACTCCCGATGCGGCGCTCTCGTCGATCATTCGGCCGGCGGCGAAGCGCTCCAGCCCGAACGGGACGGCGATCGGCGGCACCTTGCCTGTGGCGAGCATCGAGGCGGTCACGAATCCGGAGCCCGGAATGGCCTTGAAGCCGCCGGTGCCCCAGCCGCAATTGACATAGAGACCGGACGGACCGGCAGGCCCGATGAGCGGCGAGCGGTCGGGCGTGATGTCGACGCTGCCGCCCCAATGGCGCATCAGTCGGACGCGGGAGAGGAAGGGGAAGAGTTCGAGCATGGCCGCGACGGTGTCCTCGATCGGCGGCCAGGCGCCGCGCCGAGAATGGCTTGGATAAGCATCGGTGCCTCCGCCGATGACGAGCTCGCCCTTGGCGGTCTGGCTGATATAGCCGTGGACCGCACCCGACATGACGACGGGATTGAGGAACGGCTTCAGCGGTTCGGAAACGAAGGCTTGAAGCGTCACGGGCTCGATCGGCAGATTGACGCCGAGCGGAGCGAGCAGAGGCGGGCTCTCGCCGGCCGCCGCGACCATGATCGTGCCGGCGTCTATCCGGCCTCTGGAGGTCTGCACACCCACGATACGCTCGCCGTCTGCGATGATGCTCTCGACGCCGCAATTCTCGACGATGTCGACGCCGAGCTGGGAGGCCATGCGGGCATAGGCCCAGGCGACCGCATCATGACGGGCGAAGCCGCCGCGTGGTTGGTAGAGCGCACCAAGAAGCGGGAAGCGCTTGTGCGAGCCCTGATCGAGCGACGGCAGCAGCGAGTGGACCTCGCTGGTCGGGATCATCCAGCTCTTGATCCCGAAATGGCGGTTGGCGTCGGCGATGCGCGACAGCTCGGCCAGTTCCTGTCGGGTGTGAGCCAGCTCGACCAGCCCGCGCGGCGTGAACATGACGTTGAAGTCGAGTTCCTGCGACAGGTGCTCGAACAGCGAATGCGACAGGCCGTAGAGCGCCATGCTCTCGCGGCGGAGATAGTTCGAGCGGATGATACCGGTGTTGCGCGCCGTATTGCCGCCGCCGAGCCAGCCCTTTTCCAGTACCGCGACGTTGTGAATTCCGTGCAGCTTCGCCAGGTAATAGGCGGTCGCGATGCCGTGGCCGCCTGCGCCGACGATGACGACGTCGTAAGAGGATCGCGGTTCGGCCTTACGCCATGCCTCGACCCAGCCGGAATGGCCGTGCCGCGCTTCCTTCAGAAGCGACAGGATGGAATAGCGGCGGGTGGGACGTCGCATCGGTGGGATTTCGATTCGGAGCGGCGGTGCGGCGGAGACTAGCGAGCGCGCTGGGCGCGGGAAAGTGAAACAACCGTGCGCCGTGCTCTATCGGCGAGGTGTGTGGTAGGAAGCGCGCATGAGTTTGGGTCTGGTGTTCATCATCATGCTGGCCGGCGCCGTGATGGCGGTGCTGTGGCCGTTGTCGCGCCGCCGCCTCGCGGGAGAGGGAAGCGACCTCGCGGTCTATCGCGACCAGCTCGACGAGGTCGAGCGCGACCGGGTGCGTGGAATGATCGGCGACAAGGAGGCGGAAGCGGCGAGCGTGGAGCTGTCGCGCCGCCTGTTGGCCGCCGCAGAACGCGCCAAGGCCGTTGCCCCGGAAGGCGGCAAGGGACGTCGCCGGGTGGTCGCGATCATCGCCCTGTTCGTCCTGCCGCTGGTGTCCGCCGTCGCCTATATGGAACTCGGCCGTCCGGACCTCCCGGACCAGCCGCTGTCGGCACGGCTTTCGGCCCCTGCCGACCAACAGGACATCGCGGTGCTGATCGGCCGCGTCGAGGCCGAGCTTCAGAAGCGCCCGGATGACGGGCAGGGCTGGGAGGCGATCGCGCCGGTTTATCTGCGCACCGACCGTCCGCAGGATGCGGTGAAGGCCTATTCGAATGCGATTCGGCTGCTCGGCCCCACTGCGGGTCGAGAGGCAGGCCTCGGCGAGGCGTTGACGATGAGCGCCGAGGGCATGGTGACGCCGGAGGCGAAGGCGGCATTCCAGCGCGCCCTTGCGCTCGACCAGGGCATGCCGCTTGCGCGCTTCTATCTGGGCCGCGCCGCCGACCAGTCCGGAGACCGGGTCGGCGCGGCGACGATCTATCGCGAGCTTGTCACGGAAGCGCCGCCGAACGCACCGTGGATCGAGGTCGCAAGGCAGGCGTTGGCGGAAACCGCGCTTGGCGAGGAGGGCCGTGCCCCTGCCGTCGATCCGCAGGCGCTCGCGGCTGCGACACCGGAAAACCGGCTCGCGACGATACGCGGCATGGTCGAAGGGCTCGAAGCCCGCTTGAAGGAGACGCCCGGCGATCTCGGCGGCCAGCTTCGGCTGGTGCGCGCCTGGGCCATGCTCGGCGATGCCGACCGAGCCAAGGCCGCGGCGGCCAGTGCACGTGCCGCGCTGAAGGACGATGCGGCCGCGGTGCGGCGCATAGACGATCTGATGCTTGGGCTCGGATTGAGGGACGGACCCGCGTGACGCGCAAGGGAAGACGACTTGTCCTGATCGGGGTTGCCGGCGTCGTGCTGGCGATCGCGATGGGGCTCGTCCTGTCGGCGCTGAACGACACCATCGTCTTCTTCACCGGGCCGACGCAGGTGGTCGAGCATCCGCCGGCTCCCGGCACGAGGCTTCGGCTCGGCGGGCTGGTGGCCGAGGGCAGCGTTCTGCGCGAAGGCGCCAATGTGCGCTTCGGCGTGACCGACGGCAGCAAGGCCGTGACGGTGAACTATACCGGGCTGCTCCCCGATCTCTTCCGGGAGAAGCAGGGCGTCGTTGTCGAGGGCACGCTTGCCGCCGACGGCACGTTCAAGGCCGACAGCGTGCTGGCCAAGCACGACGAGAGCTATATGCCGAAAGAGGTGGCCGACGCGCTGAAGGCCAACGGTACCTGGAAGGGGCCGGGCTCGTGATCGCCGAGGCCGGACATTTCGCCCTCGTCCTGGCGCTGGCTCTGGCGCTGATCCAGAGCGTGGTGCCGCTCTGGGGTGCGAGGCGGAACGACAATGTCCTGATGAGCACCGCCGACGGCACGGCGATCGGGCAGCTTGCCTTCGTCAGCCTCGCCTTCGGCGCGCTGACGGCGGCCTATGTCTCGTCCGATTTCTCGGTCGTCAACGTCGTCGACAATTCGCATTCGGCGAAGCCGCTCATCTACAAGATCAGCGGCGTCTGGGGAAATCATGAGGGCTCGATGCTGCTCTGGGTCCTCATCCTCGTTCTCGTCGGCGCGGCCGTTTCGCTGTTCGGCGGTAACCTGCCGAGGACGCTGAAGGCCAATGTGCTGGCGGTGCAGGCGTGGATCGCGACGGCGTTCCTGCTGTTTCTCCTGATCGCCTCCAACCCGTTCGCTCGCGTCGATCCCGCGCCATTCGAGGGCAAGGACCTCAACCCGCTGCTGCAGGATCCCGGTCTCGCGATCCATCCGCCGCTTCTCTATGTCGGCTATGTCGGCTTCTCGGTCGCCTTTTCGTTCGCGGTGGCCGCGCTGATCGAGGGCCGGATCGATGCGGCCTGGGCGCGATGGGTGCGACCGTGGACGCTGACGGCCTGGCTGTTCCTCACGCTCGGCATCGCGATGGGCTCCTACTGGGCCTATTACGAGCTCGGCTGGGGCGGGTTCTGGTTCTGGGACCCGGTCGAGAATGCCTCGCTGATGCCCTGGCTTGCCGGAACGGCGCTGCTGCATTCGGCGCTGGTGATGGAGAAGCGCGAGGCGCTGAAGGTCTGGACGGTGCTGCTCGCCATCCTGACCTTCTCGCTGTCCCTTCTCGGCACGTTCCTCGTCCGCTCCGGCGTTCTGACCTCGGTCCATGCCTTCGCCGTCGATCCGATGCGCGGGCTTTTCATCCTCATCATCCTCGCCGTCTTCGTCGGCGGGTCGCTCGCCCTGTTCGCGCTTCGGGCGAGGGACCTGAAGCAGGGCGGACTGTTCGCGCCGGTGTCGCGGGAAGGTGCTCTCGTCCTCAACAATCTCCTGCTGACGGCGGCGACCGCGACGGTGCTTGTTGGAACGCTCTATCCGCTCGCGCTCGAGGCACTGAACGGCAACAAGATTTCGGTCGGCGCGCCTTACTTCAACGCGACCTTCGGGCCGCTCGCGGTGGCGCTGCTATGCGCCGTGCCGTTCGGACCTCTGCTGGCCTGGAAGCGCGGCGATCTCGTCTGGGCGGTGCAGCGACTGTGGATCGCCGCCGGACTGGCGGCGCTTGCGGCAGCCGCAGCGGCGTTCATGGCGGGGCAGGGATCGGTTCTGGCGGCGCCGGTCGCGGGGCTGGCGATCTTCGTCATCGTCGGCTCGTTCGCTGAACTCGTCGAGCGCACCGCGCTGTTCCGCGTTCCCCTCGGCAATTCGCTTCGCCGCGCCTCCGGCCTCCCACGTTCGGCCTGGGGCGGGGCGCTCGCGCATGCGGGACTTGGCGTGGCGCTCCTTGGCATTGTCGCCGCGACGGCCTGGAGCGAGGAGCATATCGACATGGTCGGCAAGGGAAAGCCGATCGAGATCGCCGGCCGTTCTCTGACGCTTGACGACATCTTCCTGCGGGAGGCGCCGAACCACCAGGACGTGGTCGCGCGCTTCGCGGTGCGGAAGGACGGGCTGGTGCAGACCATGATGGAGCCTGCCAAGCGCACGTTCCGGACGCGGCAGATGACGACCACGGAAGCGGCGCTCGCGACCTTCGGTTTCTCGCAGCTCTACGTTTCTCTCGGCGAAGTCGCGCCGGATGGCTCGGCCGTAGCGGTGCGGGCGCAGTGGAAGCCGCTCGTGCTCCTGATCTGGCTTGGGCCGGTGCTGATGGCGTTCGGCGGGATGCTGTCCCTGACCGACCGGCGCTACCGCGTGGGCGCGCCGAGGCCGGCGCGGCGGGCGGCAGTGGCCGTTCCGGCGGAATGATTGTGCGCGCGGCGCTGCTCGCCATACTGCTGTTTATCGCGGGTCCTGCTCTGGCGATGGACCCGGGCGAACAATTGCCCGACGCGACTCAGGAGGCGAAGGCCGAGGCACTGTTCTCCGAGCTTCGCTGCATGGTCTGCCAGAACCAGTCGATCCTTGATTCCGACGCGCCGCTCGCGAAGGATCTCCGCATTCTGGTGCGGGAACGGGTGGCTGCCGGAGACAGCCCCGACGCAATCAAGGACTTCCTGGTCGCGCGCTATGGCGACTTCGTCCTGCTGAAGCCGAGGCTTAACGAACAGACCGCATTGCTCTGGGCGGTGCCGGTGCTGGTGTTAGTGATCGGTGGCTTCGCGGTCGTGTTGAATTTCCGTCGGCGGAACGCCGTGGCGGATCAGACTTTGAGCGAAGACGAGAAGCGCCGACTGGAGGCCCTGAAGGCGAACGATGCTGGATAACGACAGTTAGCATGTCGGGCCAAGAATCGTCGATTCTGTTTCATACTCAAACTGTTAAGCGCATGTTGGCGCCGCCAAGGGCTCGGCGTTCAGTCTCAGCCGCGGCTGACTGGCGCTGCCTAGCCTCGATTAACTGGGCAGGAGGTCGATGACTCGCATGATTGCCACTGTGCTCCCGGCGACGTCTTCTTCGGAGATGCCTGTCGTGCAGGCGTAGACATCGTTCTTCTTGACGGTGAAGTCATGATCTCCCTGCTTGATCCTGAGCTCGCCCTCGGTCATGTGGCAGACCATGTCATTAGACATCTCGCGGACGGAGAGCTTGGCTCCGGGCTGGAAGACAATGTCTCTCAACTTCACACTTTTGTACGTGGGCAGGTGGGCTTCTACCTCGCCAAGGTCCACTTGCCGAACGCCGGGGGCCAATTCCTTGCCCTCCGTTGGCGCGTATGTCTGCGCGGCAGCGGCACCGGCAAGGATACCGGACACACCCGCGAGACCAAGCGTGATTGCTGAGCGGCGATCTAAGTCTGACATCAAAGCCTCCCCTAATCAGAGCCCCCGAGCGATCCTTATTCATCGTGGCGCTCCGAAGTGCGCTTTCCAGCGACCCGCCGTCACGTTGTCGACAGACGAACCAGTTTCGCCCGTTGGGCCGGTCGATCGAGACCGAGGAAGCGAAGAGCGCCCGAAGGCAGGAAACGCCCGAGAACTCCCGAGACAGGTGCGATTTGTCCAAACCTTACGAACATTTCATGCGGACGACATGGAGCGGTAAGGCGGTCCGCACCATCTTCCTCGACGAAGCGGTCAGAACCCGCCCGAAATTTCGTAGAGGAACGTATCCATGCAGACTGACGACAACAGCGCCAAGCGCTCCGGCCTGACCCGCTACAAGAGCGTGCTTCTCGGTTCGGCGGTCGCGCTCGGCATCACCGGCTTCATCGCCGGCGAGACCTTCTTCGCCGGCACGCAGCCGGCCTCGGCGCAGATCACCCAGGTCCAGAATCTCAGCCGCGAGAACAACCTGCAGCAGACTTCTCCGCAGCAGGATCAGATTTCGTTCGCCAACATCGTCGAGACGGTGAAGCCGGCGGTGGTGTCTGTCCGCGTGAAGACCGATACGCCGGTAGCGCAGAACAACCAGCTCCCGGGCTTCTTCAAGGACCTGCCGGAAGGCCATCCGCTCCGCCGCTTCTTCGACGAATACGGCCTGCGTCCGGACGGCGGCGACGGTCAGGGCCCGCAGGGACGCCGTGGCCACCAGTATGGCGCGGCGCAGGGATCGGGCTTCTTCATCACGGCTGACGGCTACATCGTGACGAACAACCACGTGGTAGAGAACGCGACCGAGGTCGAGGTGGTGACCGATGACGGCAAGACCTTGTCGGCCAAGGTGATCGGCACCGATCCGCGCACCGACCTCGCTCTGCTGAAGACCGACGCGGTCAAGGACCACAAGTTCGTCTCGTTCGGCACCGGTTCGCCGCGCGTCGGCGACTGGGTCGTCGCGATCGGCAATCCGTTCGGTCTCGGCGGCTCGGTGACGGCGGGCATCGTTTCGGCTCGTGGCCGCGATATCGGCGCGGGTCCGTATGACGACTTCCTGCAGATCGACGCGGCGGTGAACCGTGGCAATTCCGGCGGCCCGACCTTCAACCTGAAGGGCGAAGTGGTCGGCGTGAACACCGCGATCTACTCGCCGTCGGGCGGCAATGTCGGCATCGCCTTCGCCGTGCCGTCGGAAGTCGCGCAGAACGTCATCAACGATCTCCGCACCAACGGCGCGGTGACGCGCGGCTGGCTCGGCGTCCAGATCCAGCCGGTGACGGACGACATCGCCGAATCCGTCGGCCTCAAGGAAGGCCGCGGCGCCATGGTCGTCGAGCCGCAGCCGGGCAGCCCCGGCACCAAGGCCGGCATCAAGGCGGGCGACGTGATCCAGCAGGTCAACGGCAAGGATATCGAGGACGCGAAGGAGCTGTCCCGTACGATCGCCGGCATGAAGCCGGGTTCGAAGGCGGACCTGAAGGTCTGGCGCGATGGCGGCGAGAAGACGATCTCGGTCGAGCTCGGCACCCTGCCGGACGAGCCGAAGCAGGCGAGCAATGACGACGATGATGCCCAGCAGGAGCAGGTGAAGCCGACCTCGCTGGCCGATCTCGGCGTCCAGCTCCAGCGCTCCGATGACGGCGACGGCGTGACCGTGGCCGATGTCGACGAGGGTGGTCCGCTCGCGGACAAGCTGAAGCAGGGCGACACCATTCTCGAGGTGGCCGGCACCAAGGTGTCGACGCCGCGCGAGGTCGGTGACGCGGTCAACAAGGCTCGCGACAAGGGTACGCGTTCGGTTCTGCTTCGCGTGAAGTCGGGCCAGAACACCCGCTACGTCGCGATCCCCACCAAGAAGGGCTGATCTCGGCCTCTCGACAACCGGGGTGTCCGCCGACCTTCCAGCGGCGGACACCCTTCGTGTATGAAGCGCTATGCGCATTCTTCTCGTCGAAGATGACAAGGACGCCGCCGCCTATCTCGTAAGGGCGTTGCGGGAGGCCGGTCACGTTGCCGACCACGCCGCCGACGGCGAGCTTGGCCAGGTCATGGCCGGCGACGGCAATTACGACGTGCTGGTCGTCGACCGCATGCTGCCGAAGCTCGACGGCCTGTCGATGATCGGGCGATTGCGCAAGAATGGCCTGCAGACGCCGGCCCTGATCCTCTCGGCCCTCGGACAGGTTGACGATCGCGTCGTGGGCCTTCGCGCGGGTGGCGACGACTATCTTCCGAAACCGTATGCCTTCACCGAACTCCTCGCGCGGATCGAGGCGCTCGGACGGCGACCCGCGACTGCGGCGACCGAGACCGTATACCGGGTCGGCGATCTCGAACTCGACCGACTGGCGCACAGCGTAAAGCGCGGCGGCAAGGACATCGTGCTGCAGGCGCGCGAATTCCGGCTGCTCGAATATCTGATGCGTCATGCCGGGCAGGTGGTGACACGCACCATGCTGCTCGAGAATGTCTGGGATTATCACTTCGACCCGCAGACCAACGTCATCGACGTCCATGTCTCGCGGCTGCGCTCAAAGATCGACAAGGGCTTCGACAGGCCGCTGCTGCACACGGTGCGCGGCGCCGGATACATGATCCGTGACGGCGCTCGGTAAGCTGTTCCGAACCACCGCGTTCAAGCTCGCCGCCGGCCTGCTTGCCGTGTTCGTGGTCGCGGCGGTGCTGGGTCTGGGTTACGTCGTCTGGCAGTCGGGCCGCGTGATTCAGGCGCAGATCGCCTCGACGGTGGACGCCGAGACCTCGAATCTCATCACCCGCTACGACTCCTCGGGCTTTCTCGGGCTTCTGCGCGATATCGAGGCGCGGGCCCGACAGCCCGGCTCGTTTCTCTATCTCGTCACGGCTCCGAACGGCGAGCCGCTGATCGGCAATATCGGCTCCCTGCCTCCCGGCATCATCGACAAGACGGGATCCCGCGAGACCGAATACGGTCCCTTGAATGATCAGCGATCGAACGCGTCCGCGCATGTGAAGGTGAGCGTGCTGCCGAACGGTTTCCGGCTTCTCGTCGGCCGCGATCTGGCCGAGCGCCGGCGTTTCGCCGAGGTGCTGGCGGGACAGATCCTCGGCGGGCTGGCGCTCGTGACCCTGGTCGGGCTTGCGGGCGGCCTCGTCGTCGCCCGCCGCGTTCTCGTCCGCCTCGACGAGATGACGGAAACCAGCCGCACGATCATGGCCGGCAATCTGTCGCGGCGCCTGCCGATGGCGGGCACGGGCGACGAGTTCGACCGGCTGGCGACCGCGACCAACCAGATGCTCGACAGGATAGGCGGTTTGATGGTCGAACTCCGGCAGGTGACCGACAATGTCGCCCACGATCTCAAGACACCGCTCACCCGCTTGAGGAATCGCGCGGAGGAGGCGCTGCGCACGGCGAAGACCGAGGAGGAGTTCCGCGCAACACTCGACCAGGTGATCGACGAATCCGACGACCTGATCCGCACGTTCAACACCATGCTGCTGATCGCGCGCACCGAATCCGATACAGCGGTCGACATCATGGCGCCGGTCGATGCGGCGGAACTGATCGAGAGCGTGGCGGAGCTTTACGAGCCGTTGGCCGAGGACGCCGAAGTCGAGCTGAAAGTGAGTGCGGTGGCCGGTGCCAGGGTGCGCGGCAATCGCGAATTGCTCGGCCAGGCGCTGGCCAACCTCGTCGACAATGCGTTGAAGTATTCGACGGGCGACGACGGAAAGGGTGGGCCGGTCGAGGTTGCGGTGGAGGGCGAGCGGAACGTGGTGAGGTTTATTGTAGCCGATCGCGGCCCCGGAATTCCGGCGGAGGACCGCGAGCGTGCGCTCGAGCGTTTCGTGCGGCTTGAATCGAGCCGGTCGCGGCCCGGCTCGGGGCTGGGACTCAGCCTCGCCAATGCGGTTGCGATCCAGCACGGCGGCAAGCTCGTTCTTTCCGACAACCGCCCCGGTTTGCGGGTGACGATGGAATTGCCGCGCCTGACCGACAATGGTGCTGCTTGAGCGGCTCGCTTGCCAGCGAAGTGAGGCCGAGCCCGCTTTCGGGCGAGACGGGCCGTTCGAAGACCGCCGGGCTGATCGAAGACCATCCTGAACTCGCCGATCTGCTGAAACCCGGTACGCCGGCGGAGACGCTGCTTGCCGGCGTTGCGGAGGGTTCTCCTTATCTCTGGCAATTGGCATCGTCCGATCCCGAGCGGCTTCGGCGTCTTCTGAATGACGAGCCGGGAAGTTCGCGCGACCGCATACTGGCCGTAGCGCGCGGCGCCGCCGAGGGGGTTGCCGACGAAGCCGAATTGATGCGGCGCCTGCGCAAGGCGAAGCAGGAGATGGCGCTGCTGACCGGCCTTGCCGATCTCGGTCGGGTCTGGACCGTGCCGGAAGTGACCGGCGCGCTGACCGACCTCGCTGACACCGCGATCTCGTCCTCGCTGACATTCCTGCTGCGGGCGGAAGCCGAGCGCGGAAAGATCAGGATCGATCCCGCCGAGCCGGAGAAGGGCTGCGGCCTGTTCGTCCTGGCCATGGGCAAGCACGGCGCGCGGGAACTGAACTATTCTTCCGACATCGATCTGATCGTCCTGTTCGATCGGGATACGGCGCCGCTGGCGGACGATGTCGAGCCGGTGCAGTTCTTCGTGAAGATCGTCCAGCGTCTCGTCCGAATCATGCAGGAGCGGACCCAGGACGGTTACGTGTTCCGGACCGATCTCCGGCTGCGGCCGGACCCCGGCTCGACGGCGGTGGCGATCTCGACCGCGGCAGCTCTCAGCTATTATGAGAGCGTCGGCCAGAACTGGGAACGCGCGGCGATGATCAAGGCGCGGACATGCGCCGGCGATATCGCGGCGGGCGACGAATTCCTGGCGGAACTGACGCCCTTCATCTGGCGCAAATATCTCGATTACGCCGCCATTGCCGACGTTCATGCGATGAAGCGGCAGATCCATGTGCATCGCGGGCACGGCGTGATCGCGGTTGAAGGGCACAATGTGAAGCTCGGCCGCGGCGGCATCCGTGAGATCGAATTTTTTGTTCAAACTCAACAGCTTGTAGCTGGTGGCAGAAATCCCGCTTTACGGTCGCGTTCGACCGAGGAGACGCTGGACAGGCTGGTCGATCTCAACTGGATCGACGACAAGGCACGGGACGAACTGGTCCACGCGTACCGTTTCCTGCGGACGATCGAGCACCGGCTGCAGATGGTGCGGGACGAACAGACGCATTCACTGCCGTCCGACGATCAGAAAATGGCGGACTTCGCGCGCTTCGCCGGGTTCGAGAACCGCGATGCCTTTGCCGACGAACTTCGGAGGCAGCTCGAGATCGTGCAGGGGCATTACGCGCGGCTGTTCGAGGATGCGCCGGCGCTCGACGTTGCTGCCGGGAGCCTCGTCTTCACCGGCGATGAGGATGACCAGGAGACGCTCGGGACCCTGCAAGCGATGGGGTTCAAGGATCCCGTACAGGTCTCGTCGCTAGTGCGAGGCTGGCATCACGGGCGGGTGCCCGCGACACGCTCGGCGAGAGCGCGCGAGCTTCTGACCGAGCTCGTGCCGTCTCTACTCGACACGTTCGCGAACACGTCGGACCCAAATGGGGCGCTCAGGTCCTTCGACCGGGTGCTCAGCCAGCTTTCGGGCGGCGTCCAGTTCTTCGCGATCCTGCGCAACAATCCGGGCTTCCTGGGCCTGATCGCCGACGCGCTCGGCACCGCGCCTCGCATCGCGCAGATCGTCGGCAAGCATCCGCACGTCCTCGACGCCGTTCTCGAACCGGCCTTCTTCTCGCGTTTGCCGAGTCGAGAGGAGCTCAAGGCGCGGCTCGATCATTTGCTGCGAGATGCCCGCTCCTACGAGGACATTCTCGACAGCGCCCGCATCTTCGGGCAGGAGCAGCGGGTTCTGATCGGCATGCGGGTGCTGTCGGGTGTCGTCGGCGCCGACGCGGCCGGCTGGGCGTTCGCGCGCCTTGCCGATGTGCTGATCGAGCGCCTTCATGAGGCAGCCGAAGAGGAAATGGCGCAGGCGCACGGACGCGTGCCCGGCGGGCGATCCTCGGTGCTGGCGATGGGCAAATTGGGCGGCCGCGAAATGACCGCGGCTTCCGATCTCGACGTGATCCTGATCTACGAGCATCCGGACGATGCCGATGTGTCAGATGGGCCGCGCGGGCTCCCGCCGAGCCAATATTACGCTCGCCTGACCCAGCGCCTGATCGCGGCACTCTCCGCACCGACGGCGGAGGGGACGCTCTACGAGGTCGATCTTCGGCTGCGGCCGTCGGGCAAAGCGGGTCCGCTGGCGACGCGGCTCAAGGCATTCAGCGACTACCAGATTTCCGAGGCGTGGACATGGGAACACATGGCGCTGACGCGCGGCCGTGCGGTGTCGGGCCCGCACGAGTTCCGGGAGACGATCGAGACGGTGATCGTCAACGTTCTTACCCAGCCTCACGATCTCGCAAAGACGACGGCCGATGTCGCGGATATGCGCAAGCGGCTGTCGTCCGAGAAGGGTGACGGCAATCCGTGGGACATCAAGTTCGCGGCGGGCGGGCTGATCGATCTCGAATTCATCGCCCAGTATCTTCAGCTCGTTCACGCCCACGAGCATCCAGGCCTGCTCAGCACGTCGACGGCGACCGTGTTGCGGAATGCGCTCGAGGCCGGACTGCTCAGCGACGGGCAATGGGAAGTGCTGAACCGCGCGACAATACTCCAGCACAACCTGACCCAAATCCTGCGGCTCTGCCTGACCGGCAGGTTCGACCCCGCCGATCCGCCGCGTGGCGTCGCCAATCTTCTGGCGAGAGCGGCCGCCGCGCCCGATTTTCCTGCGCTAAACGCCGAACTGCTCGACGTGCAGAAAAGCGTGCGGGCAGTGCTTGAGGACGTGATACGGGCCTAGACTCTAGCTCGCGGCCCGGACGTCCTCGGCCTCGGCGAGTTCGATGTCGCGAAGCGGCAGGCGGACGAGGACGACGGTGCCGACGCCCGGCGTCGAGCGGATGCGCATCGAGCCTTCGTGCAGTTCGACCAGCGAGCGGGCGATGGCAAGGCCGAGGCCTGATCCCTTGTGGGTCTTGGTGAACTGGTTCTCGACCTGCTCGAACGGACGACCCAGGCGGGCGAGCGCCTCCCTGGCAATGCCGATGCCGGTGTCCTCAACATAGATGTTCACCGCTCCGCCGACCTGGCGGAGACGGACCGCGACGCGACCGCCGGGTGGGGTGAACTTCACGGCGTTCGAAACGAGGTTGAGCAGAATCTGCTTGAGCGCGCGGCGGTCGGCGCGGGCGACGATGCCGGTCGCTGCTTCGGCGCGGAGTGCGAGGCCCTTCTCCTCGGAGAGCGGGGTGATGACGCGGAGGGCATCCAGCACGGTCGCATCGAGATCGACTTCCTCGATGCGCAGGCTGCGGTGGCCCTGTTCGATGCGGGCCATCTCCAGGATGTCGTTGATGACGTCGAGCAGGTACTGCCCGCTGTCGCCGATATCGCGGCAATATTCCTCGTATTTCGGCGAGCCGAGCGGGCCGAAGGCACCGGAGGTCATGATCTCCGAGAAGCCGATGACGGCGTTGAGCGGCGTGCGCAGCTCGTGGCTCATATTGGCAAGGAATTCGGACTTGGCCTGGTTGGCTGTTTCGGCCTCGGCCTTCTGCTCGGCGTACTTGTCGGCAAGCTCTGCGAGCTGCTGGGTCTGGAGTTCGAGGATCTGGCGCGATTTCCGGAGGTCGGAAATGGTCGCCATGTGCTGGCGCTCGGTATCGAGCAGCTTTTCCTCGTGACGCTTCAGCGAGGTGATGTCGGTGCCGACCGAGACGAAGCCGCCGTCCTTGGTTCGGCGCTCGTTGATGTGCAGCCAGCGGCCATCCTCGATCTGCGCCTCGTATGTACGCGCGCCTTCCTCCGGCCGGCCCTCCGGACGGACCTGGGTGCGGACGAGGGGAGCACGGCCATTCGAGATGACCATCTCGTAGGGTGTGCCGGGAGAAATGGCGCCGTCGGGCAGTTGATAGAGCTGCTGGAACTTCGAATTGCAGAGGACCAGGCGGCTTTCGGAATCCCACAGGACGAAGGCTTCCGAAATAGTCTCGACGGCGTCGCGCAGGCGGACATCGGCGGTCGCGGTGCGCTCCGCGAGCTGGCGTTCCTCGGTGACGTCGACGCAGATGCCGATCACGCGCGGCTCGTGTTCGATCTGGCGGACGACCTCGGCGCGGGCGCGAAGCCAGACCCAGGAGCCGTCTTCGTGGCGGACGCGGAACGCCTGGTCGATGACGTTTGTGTCGCCGCGCAGCAACTCGTCGGCGAGTGCGTACAGATCGATGTCGTCCGGATGGATGATCGTCTGAAACGTGCCAAAGGAGATCAGATTGTCCTGCGGCTCCATGCCGACGAGTTCGTACATCGAGCGCGACCAGAAGATGCGGCCGCGTGCGAGGTCCCAGTCGAACAGGCCGGAGCGACCGCGGGAGAGGGCGGTGTCCACCCGCTGCTGGACATGTTCGTAGATCAGATCGGCGCGGCGTGCGCGCGAGGCCTGCCAATGGAAGGCGCCGCCGAGCATTGCCAGGACCGCAGCGGTGATGACGAGGAAGCCGGTCGTCATCCGCGCATCGTGCTGCCATTCGGCGAGCGCTTCGGAGACGGGCTGGACGACGGCCAACTGGCCAAAGGGCTCGCCAAGATTGCGAACGGTCGCGAGCATGTCGCCGTTCGGGGTCGAGATGCGCATGACGCCGGCGCGATCGCCGAACGTCGTCAGGATCTGGTTCGGACCGAGTGCGGTCGTGAGGTCGCCGCCGACCGAGCCGAGACCGGTGCCTGTCGCCGCCACGATGCGGCCGTCCGGCTCGGCAAGCAGGAAGCCACGGCCGTGGGACGACACCTCCTGAGGCAGATCACTCCGGATATAGGCGGCCGCGGCGGCGCCAGCCGCGCCGGGACCGGCCTCCGGGGCGAGGGTCTGAAGATCACGGGCGATACGGCCGGCGACGAGATCGAGCATTTCGGCCATGCCGGCAAGCGTGCGGTCGCGCATCTGCAGGAGATGAAGCAGATTTCCGCCGCCGACCGCGAACAGGAAGACACAGATCAGTATCGGGACCGACATCCGGACGATCGGTTCGCCCGTGATCAGTCGTCGATAGGTCGGACAGGCAATAGACTGCGCCAGACCTTTAATCGTGTACGGACGCGCCGATCCCCCGGCCGCGTGAGTACGCGCCATATCCCTGCCCCCAGAGATTCAAATCAAATGATTCAACCCGGCAGGAACGCTAACGATTGCTTCGGGTTAAGTGGATTTGAATCCTCGCACACTGATTTGTCCAGTGCACCGCTGCCGAAAAAATACCATTTTTTAACCAGCGGCAGAAAGCAGAATCAGATCAACTACTTGAGTCGGGACACATTTATGCGAGCGCCCGCGTCACGAGGTCCGACACATCGGCCGATAGCGGGCTGACGGCATTGATCCTTCGGAGCGCCTGTTCGGCGAGCGCGCGGCGGCCGTTTTCGAGCGTCTTCCAGCTGCGGAACGCGCCGAGAAGGCGGGCAGCGACCTGCGGATTCTTCGGATCGAGCTCGAGCACGACATCCGCCAGGAATTCGTAGCCCGCGCCGTCCGGCCGGTTGAACTGGGTGGGATTGCCGGAAGCGAAGCCGCCGACCAGCGAGCGGATACGGTTCGGATTGCCCATGCTGAAGGCCGGATGGTTCATCAGTCCGCGTACGCGATCGAGCGTGCCGCGCTCCGGAATCGCGGCCTGCAGCGCGAACCATTTGTCGAGGACGAGAGGCTCGTTCGCGAAGCGCTCGGCGAAGTCGGAGAAGGCGCGTTCGCGGACAGGGTGGTCGACCTGGGACAGCGAGGCGAGTGCCGACATCCGGTCCGTCATGTTCGTCGCGTCGGCGTATTGACGCTCGGCGAGCGCGATCGCCTCATCGCCGCCGCCGACCACGAGCAAGTCCAGAGCGACGCCGCGCAGCGACCGGCGACCGGCGCTCTTCGCGTCGGGCGTATAGGATCCCTGATCGGCAAGCCCTGAGTAGCAGGCAAGCAGACTCGGCTGGATCTGGGCCGAGATCGCCTCCTTCAGGCCGCGCCGGGCAGCGTAGATCGCGTCAGGATCGACGTTGGTGCCGATCTCGCGCGTCAGGTCGGTCTCGGTCGGCAGGATCGAGAACTGCGCCGCAAAGGCGTCGTCGCGATCGTTGGCATTGAGCACGCTTGCGATGGCCTCGGCGATGCGCGGTTCGCCGAGCGGCTTGCCGCCCTCGCGGATCTCCTTGGCGGAGGTCACGAGCAGCCGCGTCATGGCGCTCTGCATCGCCTGCCAGCAATTGAACTGGTCGCCGTCGTGACGGGCCGCGAACAGGAGGTCGTTGTCCGATAGGTCGATCTTGAGCTGGATCGGCGACGAGAAGTTTCGATTCAGCGAGGGAACGGGCCGTTCCTTCAAGCCCCTGAATTCGAAGCGATGTTCGCCGCTGGTCAGTACGATCAGGCCTTCCCGCTTGACCCGACCGTCGGAGCCGAGGTCGACATCATTGCCGTCGGAGCCCAGCAGCCCGAATGCGAGCGGGATGACCATCGGCTTCTTGTCGGTCTGACCCGGCGTCGCCGGTATATGCTGACGGATATCGAGCGCGTACGTACCGCTGCTCGCATCCCAGTGTTCGGTCACGATGACCTCCGGTGTGCCGGCCTGCGAATACCAGAGCAGGAATTGCTTGAGGTCGTGGCCCGAGGCCTCGGCGAAGCAGGCGATGAACTGCTCGATTGTCGCGGCTTCGCCGTCGTGACGGGCGAAATAGAGGTCCATGCCGCGCCGGAAGGCGTCCACCCCGATCAGGGTCTTCAGCATGCGGATAACTTCGGCGCCCTTCTCGTAGACGGTCGCCGTATAGAAGTTGTTGATCTCGCGATAGGTGTCCGGACGCACCGGGTGGGCGAAGGGGCCGGCATCCTCGGGGAACTGCACCGAGCGCAGGCCGCGCACGTCCGAGATGCGCTCGACCGGGCGGGAGCGCATGTCCTGCGTGAATTCCTGGTCGCGGAAGACGGTCAGGCCTTCCTTCAGGCAGAGCTGGAACCAGTCGCGGCAGGTGATGCGGTTGCCGGTCCAATTGTGGAAATATTCGTGCGCGATGACGCTCTCGATGCCGGCATAATCGGCGTCGGTCGCGGTCTCGCTGGAGGCCAGGACGTATTTGTCGTTGAAGACGTTGAGGCCCTTGTTCTCCATCGCGCCCATGTTGAAGTCGGACACGGCCACGATGTTGAACACGTCGAGATCGTATTCCCGTCCAAAGGCCTGTTCGTCCCAGCGCATCGAGCGCTTGAGCGCGTCCATCGCATAGGCGGCGCGTTCCTCCTTACCGTGCTCGACATAGATCGCGAGGTCGACATGCCTGCCGGAGGCGGTGCGGAAGTCGTCCTTGATCACGGCAAGATCGCCGCCGACCAGCGCGAACAGATAGCAGGGCTTCGGGAAGGGGTCGTGCCAGACCGCGAAATGGCGGTTGCCGTCGAGATCGCCGCTTTCGACCGGATTGCCATTGGCGAGAAGGACGGGAGCTTCGGCGCGGTCGGCCTCGATGCGGACCGTATAGACGGACAGGACGTCCGGCCGGTCGAGGAAATAGGTGATGCGGCGGAAGCCTTCGGCCTCGCACTGCGTGCAATAGGCGCTGCCCGAACGGTAAAGGCCCATCAATTGGGTGTTCGCGGCCGGGTCGAGCTTCGTCGTCAGCGTCAGCTCGAACGCATCGGCCGGCGGCTCGTGAAGCGTGAATGCCGTCGGGGTGGCGGCATAGCTGGCGGCATCGAGCTCGGCGCCGTCGAGAAGCGGCGTGCCTGACAATCTGAGAGCATCGCCGTCGAGCACGAGGGGTACGCCAGCGCGGCCTGCCGGGTTCGGGCGAAGCCGGAGTCGCGATACGACGAGTGTTTCGGGGCCGGCCAAATTGACGTCGAGATGGACCGTGTCGATCAGGAAGTCCGGGGCGCGATAATCGGCGAGGCGGACGGCACGGGGCTCCTCTGAACGCATACTTACTCCTGATCGGCAGGCAATTGGTTTACCTTACATAGGCCGCGAAATGCAGGACGGACAACCCTCGGCTGAGTGTCGGAATTAAGGATCATCGGAATCGGGTGGGAATTCGGCGTCGCGCCGACGATCTCCTGTCCGAAAGGCAATAAGCAGGTCAGATGATGGCTGAGATCGCGCAATACGTCATTTTCGAAGCCGCCGGCGGCTTCTGCGGCATCGCCTGGAACAGTGCCGGTATCACCCGTTCTCAACTGCCGACCCGAAGTGCCGAGGGAACCGAACGACTTCTGCTGCGCCGCACGCCGGGCGCGAAGCCCGGTGCGCCCCCGCCGGACGTGGCCGACGCAATCGCCGCTGTGAGGCGCTATTTCGACGGTGAGCAGATCGATTTCGCATCGGTCCGAGTCGACCTCGAAGATCAGGACGGCTTCTTCAGGCAGATCTATGCCGCAGTCCGGCAGGTCGGCTGGGGGTGTACGACCACATACGGAACGCTGGCGAAGGAGCTTGGCGCCGGACCCGAGGCCGCGCGGGATGTAGGTCAGGCCATGGCCAAGAATCCGATTCCGCTGATCATCCCCTGCCACAGGGTGTTGGCGGCCGGAGGCAAGATCGGCGGTTTCTCGGCGCCAGGCGGCTCGACGGCAAAGGCGAGGATGCTGGAACTGGAAGGTGTTCGCCTAGACCAGCCGTCGTCAGCTCAGCCTTCGTTTGGGTTCTGAAGAGAAGGGAACGCCCATCCGGGTTTGCCTGCTTCGAGGTCGAGCAGATGCCTCTTTGCGTCTAAGCCGCCTGCGAACCCAGTTAGCCCTCCCGCCGATCCGATAAGGCGATGGCAGGGCACGACGATCGAGATGGGATTCCGGCCGTTCGCCGCTCCGACTGCGCGGGCGGCCTTCGGATGGCCGATCTCTTCGGCGATCCGTGCGTAGGAGCGCGTCTCGCCGAACGGTATGGCGAGCAAAGCGGCCCAGACCTTCTTCTGGAATTCGGTGCCGGCGAAGTCGAGCGGCAGATCGAAGTACCTTCGCTTTCCGGCGAAATAGTTCGCAAGCTGGTTCTCGACCTCAAGCAGCACTGGGTGGTCTTCGCTCTCTCCGACGATGTTCAGGGGCACTCTCTTGGGGTTGTCGTGCTCCCAGAGGATCGCGGCCAGACCGTTATCCGTCGCGACTAGCGTGAGCGCGCCGACGGGAGATTGCACCGTCTTGTAGGCATGGCTCTTTCGCGCCATCGGCTTTGTTTCGTTCACCCCAAATTCCCCACGCGGCTCGACGGACGGAGCCTCTGCGCATAGAAAAGCGCGCATGACGAGGTTGACCACCCGAAACCTGCGCTTTTCCGTTGCGCCGATGATGGACTGGACGGACCGGCATTGCCGGTTCTTCCATCGCGTGATGTCGCGCCGTGCGCGCCTCTATACCGAAATGGTGACAGCTCCGGCCGTGATCCACGGTCCGCGCGATCGCCTGCTCGGCTTTGCGAGTGAGGAGCAGCCGGTCGCTGTTCAGCTTGGCGGTTCCGACGCCTGGCAGCTCGCCGAGGCGACGAAGATCTCGGAAGGCTTCGGCTATGCCGAGGTGAACCTCAATGTCGGGTGCCCCTCGGACCGTGTGCAGGACGGGCGGTTCGGCGCCTGCCTGATGCGCGAGCCCGCCCTGGTCGGTGAACTCGTCGCTGCGATGAAGCGGAGCGCGTCGGTTCCGGTGACGGTGAAGTGCCGGATCGGCGTCGACGACCAGGATCCGGAAGTGTCGCTGAACGCTCTGGTCGACACCGTCGTCGCGGCCGGTGCCGACGCGGTGATCGTGCATGCCCGCAAGGCCTGGCTTAAAGGGCTTTCGCCTAAGGAAAACCGCGATGTGCCGCCGCTCGACTACGGGCTGGTCTATCGCCTTAAAGCCCGCCTGCCCAAGCTTCCGATCACCATCAACGGAGGCGTCGTCGATCTCGACCAGTCGGAAGAGCATCTTCGTCATCTCGACGGCGTCATGCTGGGTCGTGCCGCCTACCACAACCCCGGTCTCATGCTCGACGTCGACAGCCGCCTGTTCGGCGAAGAGAATCCGGTCGGAAATGCGAGTGAAGCCGCGGAACTGATGGTCCCCTATATCGAGCGCCATATCGCGGAGGGCGGAAAGCTCTCGAACGTGACGCGCCATATGCTCGGCCTATTCCAGAACGTTCCGGGCGCGCGGGCCTATCGCCGTCATCTGGCCGAAAACGCGCATAAGCCCGGCGCAGGCGTGCAGGTGCTGCGCGAGGCGCTGAGCATGGTTCGCGACGAACGGGCGACCGAGGCCGCATAGCGGAAAACTGAATTCAATTCTTGCGGCGGCGTGAGCGGCGGGCGACAAAGCCGCGGCCATGTTCGGAATCCCCCACGACGAATTGCTTCGCCTCGCCCTCGTTCTCCTCGTGGGTGGCGCCTTCACCGGCATCTTCTCGGGCCTGCTCGGGGTTGGCGGCGGCCTCATCATCGTGCCGGTGCTTTATCACCTGTTCGGTGTCATCGGTGTCGACGACGACATCAAGATGCATCTGTGCGTCGGCACCTCGCTCGCCGTGATCATCCCGACCTCGATCCGGTCCTTCCTGAGCCACAAGGCAAGGGGATCGGTGGATATGGCGACGCTCCGGAACTGGATTCTCCCGATTCTCGGCGGCGTGATCCTTGGCACCCTGGTCGCCGCGTTCGTCTCGTCGGAAGCACTGAAGCTCGTCTTCGGCCTGTTCGGCGTCCTGTTCGGCTCGCAGATGCTTCTGCTCGGGTCGAAGAAGATTCAGATGACCGAGGATCTTCCCGGCCGGGCCGCAATGTCGGGATATGGCCTCGGCATCGGCCTCCTGGCCTCGCTGATCGGCATCGGCGGCGGCGGCATCGTCAATCTGGTCTATGCGATCCACGGCCGCTCCATCCATCAGTCGGTCGGGACGGGAGCCGGCGTCGGCGTCCTGGTGTCGATCCCGGGCGCGATCGGCTTCATGGTCGCTGGCTGGCCGGAAATGGCGGAACTGCCGCCGCTTTCGATCGGCTATGTCTCGGCGATCGGTGCGCTCCTGATTGCTCCGGTGAGCATGCTGACCGCGCCACTCGGCGTGCGGATCGCGCATGCGTTCAGCAGGCGTCAGCTCGAGGTTGCTCTCGGCCTGTTCATGGTCATCCTTGGCGGACGATTCCTGATCGAGAGCATCGTCGACTGGGTCAGCTGATCAGCCGACATCGATCCCGAGCGTCTCACGGAAACGGTAGACAACCGCGACGAGGGCAATGATAGCGAGCCAGATCAGCAGATGAATCAATGGCTTGCCGCCTTCTCCCGCTCCGTAGCGTCGAGTTAGCACGGGCAGGAAGACGACGAGGAGCGCGCCCATGGCGACGACGCCGGCGATCTTCGAGGCGTCCACCGGACCGAGGCCGAAGAGACTGTCTCCCAGAACGAGGAAGATAATGCCGGCGACGACGACGCCGAAGCCGAGCCAGTAGATGTTCATGGACCAACCACGGTTTGTTCGGATGCGGCAGGATAGGTCGGCGATCCGCTGATGCAACTGCCGATGATTACCTTATCTCCTGCGACCGTAGAGGGTCGGGATCAGGCGCGGCGGCGGAAATAGGCCTGGTCCTGCTCAGACAGGGGAGCCAGCGCGGTCATCACCCGGGTAGGCGGGAAGGTGACGATGACTTCCGTGCCTTCGCGGAGCTTGCTCTTCAGCTCGAAGGTGCCGCCATGCAGATCGACGAGCCCCTGGACGATCGGCAGGCCGAGGCCGGCGCCCTGTTCGGCGGTCTTGATCGCGAGCGTTCCCTGGCCGAACGAGGACAGGACGACAGGGATCTCGCTCTCCGGAATTCCCGGACCGGAATCCTTGACCGAGAGGAACTGGCTGCCATCCGGCGTCGAGCCGACGCGCAGCGTGATTTCTCCGCCCTGCGGTGTGAACTTGATCGCGTTCGACAGCAGATTGAGCGTGATCTGGCGGACGGCGCGCTCGTCAGCCCAAAGCAAAGCCAGGCCGGATGCGAAGGCGTCGCGGATATGGATGCCGCGATTCTTCGCGCGCAGCTTGAGGAGGTGGTGGCAGTCCTCGACGACGTGAGCGAGGTTGATCGCCTCCTCGTTCAGCTCGTAGCGACCGGCCTCGATGCGCGACAGATCCAGAAGCTCGTTGATGAGCGTCAGGAGATGCTCGCCGCTGGAATGGATGTCGCCGGCATATTCCTTGTAGGTCGGGTTCGTATGCGCGCCGAAGACCTCGCTCTTGAGCACCTCGGAGAAGCCGAGGATGGCATTGAGCGGGGTGCGGAGTTCGTGGCTCATCGTGGCGAGGAAGCGGGACTTCGCCACATTGGCGGTCTCGGCGCGGCGGCGAGCCTCGTCGGAGTTGAGCTTGGCCTGTTCCAGCTCCGCGATCAGCGCGTCCTTCTCGGCGCGGTAATGCAGCGTCATCAGCGACGAGCGGAACAGCCTCTTGCCGAGCAGGACGAGGAAGACCTGGGCGAGCGGCGCGACGAGGGCGACGGCCTGAAGCTCGCGGTCGGGCATCATCGCGAACAGGCAGCCGATCGCGACGGTGATTGGTATCGAGCCGGCATAGACAATCGAGGAGAGGCTGGCCGACAGCACGACCTGCACGGCGGTCGCGAGCAGCATCGAAAAGACGATGAATACATTCGCGCTGATGCTGCCGATCAGCATGAGCGGCAGGACGACCGTCGAGAACGACGTGGCGTGGAGGAACTCGGCCATGACGAAGCGACGACGCCAGGAATTGAGCGAGGTCGCCGGCACGCCGCTTTTCAGGAAGCGGTGCGCATAGAACATCATCAGGCCGTGCGAGCAAAGTACCGACACGATCCAGGTCGCGACCGTGAACATCGGCAGCCACAGCGTCAGAGCGCCGGCGATCGCCAGTTCGAGGGCGAGGATCGACAAGGCCGCGGAGGACCGGTTCTCGGCGTAGAGGCGGGCGAGTTCGAGGTCGAATTCGGGGCGCGTTCCGGTAGACGAGGTCAGCTTCTCGCGGGCTTCGCGGACCTTCTGGGAGGTGTAGCGGCGCTTCTCGCGCGCCTGCACGGCTTCGTCGCTGGTTTCCTCGGTCAGACGGCGGCGGATTTCATTGACCGTCCAGGCAGCGTCGTCCGCGGCCAGCAGGGCCGGTCCCATGTCGTCTTCGTCGATCTGGTCGGTATGCGACAAGCGAATGCAATCCTGAGCGTTTTCCCTAGCCCCATATGGAATTGAAAACCTTAAGAGCTGGCTGACCGACATGGTGAGCTTTTGCTTAAGCCGAACGTCCAAGATTTAGAGCGCAGGGCTCGGCTCCGTCGCGCGTACAAGGATTAGTTCACGCGTATTGGAGTTTCGGACGATGAAGACTGTTTCGAAGCGGCTTCTGATCGGGACCGCGATTGTGGGTCTCCTGGCGCTGCCTGTCGCGGCGGGCGCGGTCGCTCCCGTGTCGGCGGAAAAGGCCGGCGAGGGGCGCGGCGGCAAATTCGTCGAGCGGATGTTCGACAAGCTCGACGCCAACAAGGACGGCGTGGTCGACAAGGCCGAATTCGATGCCTTCCGCGCACAGCGGATCGACGCGACCGACGAGAACAAGGACGGCTTCCTGGATCGCAAGGAAGTCCGCGAGAGCCGCCGCGAAATGCGTCAGGAATGGCGCAAGCACGCCGGCCTCATGGGTCGCGACAGCGACGGCAACGGCGAGGTCAGCCGGGACGAGTTCCTGGCCGGTCCCGAAGCGCGTTTCGACAAGCTCGACACTAATCACGACGGCAAGCTTGACCAGAGCGAGATCGACGCCGCCCGCAAGGCGATGCGCGACCGACGCGAGCGCTTCGGCTGGGACGAGCGCGGCGAGCATCCGCGGCATCATCACTGGGAACGCAGCGAATGGCGCGGTGGCGATGACGAGGAGCCTGGACGCAAGGCCGATCGCGGACCGATGACGCCGATGCGCGGGTTGATGGCGGAACTTCGGCGGGAAGGCGAGGTCAGCCGCGCCGACGTCGAGGCCAGCACCGACCGGCTGTTCAAGGAGTTCGACATCAACGGCGACGGACGCGTGACTCGTGAGGAAGCCCAGAAGACCCTCTGGTCTCGGCACGGCAATCGCGGGTAACACCGTGTTTCAGGATCGGCAGACCGGGTTGAAATGCAGCGCAACGAGACGAGCGACGACGATCTCATCGCCGCCGCGAGCACGGGCGATGAGGCCGCGTTCAACCATCTCGTGCGCCGCCATGCCGATCGCGCACATGCACTGGCGGCGTCCTTCCTCGGATCGAGGAACGACGCCGACGACGTGGTCCAGGACGCCTTCTATCGCGCGTGGCGCGCGCTGCCGCGATGGCGGCCAGGGGAGGCGAGTTTCTCGACCTGGCTGCACCGGGTCGTGGTCAACCTTTGCATCGACCGCCAGCGGCGCGCGAAGCTCAGGCGCTGGCTGCCGTTCGCCGATGTCGAGGAGCCTGCAAGCGACGAGGCCGGTTCCGACCAGCGTGTCGAAGCCGACCGGGAGCTCGGCGCCGTGATGGAGGACCTTCAGGCACTGCCCGAGCGCCAGCGGGCGGCGCTGTTGCTGTCGGCGGATGGCGAGAAATCGAACGCCGAGATCGGGATCGTTCTCGGCGTCAGCGAAAAGGCCGTGGAATCACTTCTTGTGCGCGGCCGAAGGACATTGCGGGCGAAGCTCGTCGCTCGCGAAGGAGACGTACGATGAGCGATCGGATGGCACTGAACGAGTTCGAGCATTGGCTCGATCTTCACGGAGCCGATCTCCGGAAATGGCCGGCCGGCCGAACGGACGCGGCACGGGCTCTCCTCGACGATAGCGTCGAAGCCCGGACGCTGCTCGCCCAGGGCGACCGCGTCGACGCGCTGCTGCGTCGTGTCATCGAGGCAAGGCCGCTTCCGGCTCCCCAGATCGGCCGGATCATCGCTGGCCTTCCGGCACGGAAGGCACACGCGAACTGGCGGAAAACC
Source organism: Flaviflagellibacter deserti (assembly GCF_042652085.1). Lineage (NCBI taxonomy): Bacteria > Pseudomonadati > Pseudomonadota > Alphaproteobacteria > Hyphomicrobiales > Flaviflagellibacter > Flaviflagellibacter deserti. The sequence continues at coordinate 103,115 of NZ_JBHSJF010000006.1, forward strand.
TTTGCCCCGCGCAGCATAGCGGCGGCCGGGCTCGTCGCGGCCTGCCTGATGTTTGGTCTGGGCGCCTGGACCGCGGGCGTCGTCGAGGCGCAGGCGGACGAAACCGATCTCGCGGCGCTCAGCGTCGATGAACCCAGCCTTATCGGAGGGCTTTGATGGTACGCCGGTCGTCGCTCGTTCTCGGCGTGCTTGCGGTTTCGCTGCTGATCAATCTGTTCATCGCAGGCTTCGTGCTGACCCGCTGGGTTTTCTGGGAGCCGGAACCGTGGCTCGGACGGATCTTCGCGATCGCTGCCGTCGGTCATCCGCCGCCGGCGATCCGCGAGAAGATGGATGCGGAGCTCCGCGCGGACGATTCATCGATCCGTTCGGCGATCGATGCAGTGCGTCAGGCCCGTCGCGAGGTGCGCATGGCGATGCGGGCCGAGCCTTTTGATGCCGCTGCGCTGGACAAGGCTTACGCCGACCTCCGGGCGCGTTCCACGGACCTGCAGACGATGATCCATGGCGCGACGGCGAGGGCGATAGCGGCCTCGCCGGCCGAAGAGCGGGCGAAAATCGAGATACGGCGCCGGGACAACAAGTAATGCGGTTCAGTACACGCTGAACGGGTAGTACTTGTCGTTGATTTTCTTGAAGGTGCCATTGGCGACGATCGCATCCATGGCGGCGTTCAATTTGTTCAGCAGATCCTTGTCGTCGTTGCGGACGGCGATCGCGATGCCTTCACCGGTATATTTCCCGTCTGTGGTCGCGTCTCCCGCGAAGACGCAGCATCCGCCCTGCTTGGTCGTCAGCCAGTCGTAAAGGAACAGCTTTCCGGCGGCGATGACGTCGATCCGGCCGGAGGAGAGCTCGAGCTGCGCTTCCTGCTGGGTCTGATACCGCCTGATGATCGCGCCGGCGGGCTCGTAGACAGCGGTCAGGTAACGGTCGCTGACGGTGTTCGCCTGTGCGCCGATGACCCGGCCCTTCATCGCAGCAGGCGTGATGTCGCGGATATTGGCGATGCGGCGTGTTGCGAAGCTGATGGCCGAGCGGGCATAGGGCTTCGAGAAGGCCACCCATTTTCTGCGCTCGTCGGTGATCGACATTGCCGCGGCGATCATGTCGTATTTGTTGGCGATCAACGCCGGGATAATGCTGTCCCAGTCTTCCTGGACGAATTCGCAGGTCCTGTTCATCTGGGCGCAGAGGGCGTTGGCGACATCGATGTCGAATCCCTGAAGCCGGCCGTTAGCGTCCAGCGAATTGAACGGAGGATAGGCGCCCTCGGAGCCGATGCGCAGCGGTCTATGGTCGTCGGCATGAGCCGCGGAGGTTAGGGCGACCATTGCCATGGCGACGAGCGCGGCGACGATCTTCATGACGTCCTCCTGCATGCCGAAATCATGCGTCCGTCCGTTCAGTTTTCGTCACTTTGGTGGATCACGCAATATTGCGTTGCAGGCTTGCACGAAGCTGATCACGCCAACAATTGACCGATTCCAAACGCGCACTATGGTGCCGCGCGTTCGCAGAGGGTCCCATGGCAGTCACGAAGGACGACGTAATCCGCGCATTGAAAGCCGTTCCGGCACCGGACGGGGCGGGCAGTCTAGCGGATTCTTCCCAGCTTTCCGGAATCGCGATCGCCGGCGAACGGGTCAGTTTCTTCATCACGACGACGCCGGAGCGGGCCACCACGCTCGAAGGCGTGCGGGCGGCCGCTGAAGCGGCGGTAAAATCGCTGCCGGGCGTCAAACAGGTTCTGGTCGCGCTCAGCGCGGAGCGGGCCGGTGGCCCGGCGCCGCAGCAGGCGCACGGCCATTCGCATGCTCCGGCGCAGCAGCAGAAGGCGGGCGCGAGCCTCGATGTTCGCCATATCATCGCAGTGGCCTCCGGCAAGGGCGGCGTCGGCAAATCGACGACCGCCGCGAACCTCGCTCTCGCGCTTTCCGGCAAGGGCCTGAAGGTCGGCCTCCTCGACGCCGACGTCTATGGCCCGTCGGCGCCGCTGCTGTTCGGCGTGAACCGCAAGCCCGATCTCAAGGACAAGATCATCCAGCCGATCGAGACCTACGGCATCAAGGTGATGTCGATCGGCTTCCTGATCGACACCGACACCGCGATGGTCTGGCGCGGCCCGATGGTGATGAGCGCGATCACCCAGATGCTGCGCGACGTGAATTGGGGCAAGCTCGACGTGCTCGTGGTCGACATGCCGCCCGGCACCGGCGATGCGCAGCTGACAATGGCGCAGCAGACCCGGCTGTCCGGCGCCGTCATCGTCTCCACGCCCCAGGACATCGCGCTTGCCGATGCGCGACGCGGCGTCGGCATGTTCCGCAAGGTCGATGTGCCGATCCTCGGCGTCATCGAGAATATGAGCTATTTCTGCTGCCCGAACTGCGGTACCCGCACGGATCTGTTCGGCCATGGCGGCGCCGAACTCGAAGCGGAGCGGTTGGGCGTGCGCTTCCTCGGCGAAATCCCGCTGCATTCGCGCATCCGCGAGCTCTCGGACGCCGGTACCCCGGTCGTTGCCGTAGAGCCCGACGGAGAGCATGCCAAGGCGTATTCGGCGATCGCCGACATGGTGTGGACCGGCCTCGATGCCGGCTCGGGCCTGCGGGCCGCCCCGCGGATAGTTATCGAATAAGGGCAAGGAATTCCTTGCGCTAATCGGCGGTCCATCGGAACATTCCCGAACGGTTCAAGGAGCCGAATCCGGTTCCCGCGCGTTCGGAAGGCATGAAGATGGATCTTGCCGAGGACATGACGCGCCCGTCGGCGCCGCCAAGCGATATGCCTTTGCCTGCCGTACCGCGCGACCTGTCGCGCTGGGCGCTTTTCCTCGATATCGACGGGACCCTGCTCGACATCGCACCGAGTCCTGATGCGGTGCGGATCCCGCCCGACCTGCCGGGCATGCTGGATACGCTGCGCGAGCAAGCTGGCGGGGCCCTGGCGCTCGTCACCGGCCGCGAGATCAGGAAGGTCGACGAATTCTTCGCCCCGATCTGTTTCCCGGTCGCGGGCGTTCATGGCGCGGAACTGCGAATGCCCGACGGCAGCCGCAAGGGTACGCCGATAAGCCCCGCGCTACCCGGCATCATCAGCGAACTGCAGGTCTTCGTCGACGCCAATCCCGGTCTTCTGCTGGAGCGGAAAGCGCGTGCTGTCGCCGTGCACTATCGGCAGGCGCCGGAGCTCGGCGACGAGGTCGAGGCGCATGTCCGTCTTCTCGTCGAGACGCAGGAGACCGGACTCGAAGTGCAGCCGGGCAAGATGGTCGTCGAAATCCGTCCGCACGGTGTCGACAAGGGGCGCGCGATCGAGCTCTTCATGGAGGACGCGCCCTATGCCGGACGGCTGCCTCTGGTGATCGGCGACGACTGGACGGACGAGGCGGCGTTCCGGACGGCAAATGCGCGCGGCGGCGTTTCGATCAGGGTGGGGCGGGACACGCGGCCGACGGAGGCTTCCGCACGGCTGCTCGATCCAACGGCGGTGCGGGCCTGGCTCGCGAGCGTTCTGGAAAGTGTAACAGTGTAGGCGTACGCGGAGCCGGGGGCTCCGCGACAGGTTGAGAGGGACGTCCTTGGCTCGTTTGGTGGTCGTATCGAACCGCGTACCGGTTCCGTCAGCAAAGGGCGGCACCGCCGCCGCCGGTGGTCTAGCCGTCGCCCTGGAGGCGGCGTTGAGGAGCCATGGTGGCCTGTGGTTCGGCTGGTCCGGCAAGACCTCGACCGACCGCGAGATCGAATGGCTGGAAATCCGCGATTTCGGTAATGTCACCTATGCGGTCGCGGACCTGAACCGGCGCGACGTCGACGAATATTATACCGGCTTCGCCAACCGGGCGCTTTGGCCGCTCTGCCATTACCGGCTCGATCTGACCGATTTCTCGCGCAAGGACATGGCCGGCTATTTCCGCGTCAACCGCTCCTTCGCCAGGCTGCTCGCGCCGCTGATCCGCCCCGACGACCTCGTCTGGGTCCACGACTACCACCTGATCCCGCTCGCCGCAGAACTCCGCCACATGGGCGTGAAGAACCGGATTGGCTATTTCCACCACATCCCGTGGCCGCCCGCTGACGTGCTGTCGACACTGCCGGTGGCGGACACGATCATGCGCGGGCTTGCCGCCTACGATCTCGTCGGCTTCCAGACGAGCTACGACGTCGAGAACTTCACCGGCTGCATGGTGCGCGAAGGCTTCGGCCGCGCGCTCGGCAATGGCTGGTTCGAGAGCTACGGCCATCGCTTCCAGGCGGGCGCGTTCCCGATCGGCATCGACACGGAAAGCTTCGTCGAGATGGCGGTCGAGGGCGCCAAGAACCCGATCGTCAAACGGACGCGCGAGAGCCTGCACGATTGCGACCTCGTGATCGGCGTCGACCGCCTCGATTATTCCAAGGGCATCGGCCAGCGCATCGAGGCGTTCTCACGCTTCTGCGAGATGAGCCCGAGCGCTAAGGGACAGGTGACGCTGCTGCAGATCACGCCGAAATCGCGCTCGGACGTGCCGGAATACGCGACCATGCAGCGTGACGTCGCGGAACTGACCGGACGCGTCAACGGCGCTCTCGGCGACGTCGACTGGACGCCGATCCGCTATGTGAACAAGACGATGAACCGGAATGCGCTCGCGGGGCTCTACCGTATCGCGAAGGCCGGTCTGGTGACGCCGCTGCGCGACGGCATGAACCTCGTCGCCAAGGAATATATCGCCGCGCAGGATCCGAACGATCCCGGCGTCCTGGTCCTGTCGCGCTTTGCCGGCGCGGCGCGGGAGCTCGACGGCGCGCTGATCGTCAATCCCTACGATATCGAGGCGACGGCGAATGCGATCGGCCGCGCGATCTCGATGCCGGTGGAGGCGCGGCGGGAACGCTTCCAGAGCATGTTCCCGAAAATCCGAGACCACGACGTCTCGTGGTGGTGCAGAACCTTCCTCGATGCTCTATCTCAGGACGAAAGCGCGATCCCCACCGAGGCCGTGCGTCTTCTGAAATAGATTCGAAATCATGTCCGATACACAGTTCTGGCCGACCGAAATCCGCCTCGGCCGCGACCGCCACACGCTTGCGGTGACCTATGACGACGGCCGCAGCGACGAGCTCGAGGCGGAATATCTGCGGGTCGAGAGCCCGAGCGCGGAAGTGCAGGGGCATACGCCCGACCAGAAACAGCTCGTCAGCGGCAAGAAGAACGTGGCGATCACGGCCGTCGAGCCGATCGGCTCATACGCTGTGAAGCTCACCTTCAGCGACGGCCATTCGACCGGCATCTACAGCTGGTCGTACCTGCGCAATCTGGCAGACCATCGCGAGCGGCTCTGGGAAAAATACCTGAACGACCTCGCCGAGAAGGGTCTGTCGCGCTAGGCGACGGTCTCTTCCGGTTGCGCCATGAGGCCGATCTGTCAGTTTAGATGCAGTCTAAGCTGAGCTTCTTGCCGGAACTAAAGTTGCGTTGACAGTTTCATCCCTTCGGAGTGTCACGACAGACAACAAATGCAAGGTTGTTTGGAGTAATTCCAATGAACACTCTGGTTCGTCGCGACGTTCTCAAAGGCGGGACTCTGCTCGCCGGGACGGCCGCCATGGGACGTTTCGGTTTTCCGATGCCTGCGATCGCGCAGGAAACCACGACTTTGGCGCTCTATAGCGGCCAGCACGCGCCGCCGACTGATGCGATCGCCGACGCCTTCACTGAGGCGACCGGGATCGAGATCGTCATCCGGCGCGGATCGAGCGCGCAGCTTGCCAACCAAATCATGGAGGAGGGCGCGCGGTCGCCCGCCGACCTGTTCTATTCCGAGGAGAGCCCGCCCGCCGTCGCGCTGGCCGAGAAGGGCCTGCTCGCGCCGATCTCGCCTGATACACTGAAAGAGATCCCGCCCGCCTATGTGGCCAAAGACGGCACATGGCTCGCGCCGACCGCGCGTGCCCGAGCGTCGCCTTCAACAAAGCAATGATCACGGAGAGCGAACTTCCTGCGTCCGTGCTCGATTTCGCCGCGGAGGCGTGGAAGGGCAAGTTCGCCTATGCGCCGACGAGCGGGGCGTTCCAGGCGCAGATCGCGGCGATCTCGATCATGAAGGGGCGCGACGCGGCTCTGGCCTGGCTGAAGGGCCTGAAGGATTTCGGCGTCTCGTACAATTCCGACTCCGGGGCAATGCTCGCGGTCGAGAAGGGCGAGATCCCGGTCGCGCTGGTCAACAATTACTACTGGTATTCGGTCGCTCGCGAGACGGGCGAGGACAAGATGAAATCGGCGCTGCATTTCATCGGCCATCAGGACCCCGGTGCGCTGATCATGGTAGCGGCTGCCGGCATGCTGAAGTCGAGCAAGAAGCAGGAGGCCGGGCAGCAATTCCTCGCTTTCATGGTGAGCGAGGAGGGGCAGAAGGCAATCGCGGAGGCGACGGCCGAATATCCACTGCGGCCCGGACTGGTCTCGCCCTATGGGCTGAAGCCCTTCGGCGAACTCGACCCGCCGCCGGTGACGCCGTCCGATATCGGCGATGCCGAGGACGCGCTGGCGCTGGCGCGTGAGGCCGGGCTGGCTTGACCGTTCTTTCTCCCGGAGCGTCGCGGCAGCTGTCCATGCCGCCCTGGCTGCTGTTCGCGGCCGCCATTCCCGTCTTCCTGATCTGCCTGCCGCTCGCCTATGTCGCGTTGCGATCCGGGCAGGCGGGGCCTGCGGGGATCATTGCGGAACTCGGGCGGCAGCGGACTTTGGATCTTCTGCTCAACACGCTGGTCATCGCGCTCGGCGTGACGGTCGCGTCAAGCCTGATCGGAGTGGTCGGCGCATGGTGCATCGAACGCTCGGACCTGCCGGGGCGGAAATGGTGGCGGATCGTAGTCACCCTGCCGCTTGCGGTCCCGGCTTTCGTCGCGAGCTATGCCTGGTCGTCCATCGACGGTGCGTTCGAAAGCATGCCGGGCGCGATCTTCATCCTGACCCTGTCGGCTTATCCACTGGTCCTCTTGCCGGTCGCCGCGGCGCTCAGGAGTGCCGATCCCGGTTTCGAGGACGTCTCGCGTTCGCTCGGGCGTGGCCCCTGGGCGACGTTCTTCGGCGCGGTTCTGCCTCAAATCCGCCCGGCGCTCGCGGCGGGAGCGCTCCTCGTCCTGACCCACACTTTGTCGGAGTTCGGCGCGCTGGCGCTGCTCCGGGTGCAGACCTTCACCACCTCGATCTTCGCGTCCTACGAACTCCAGTTCGACAACGCGACCGCGGCATTGCAATCGGCGGTGCTGATGGCGCTCTGCCTGCCGGCTGCCTATGGCGAGATGCGGCTTCGGCTGAAGACGCAGGTTGCGCGGGTCGGCAAGGGCAGCAGGAGGCACGCGCCGCTCGCGGCGCTGGGGCCGATACGGTGGCCGGTCGCGCTGGCATTGGGCGCGCTGGTCGTGCTCGCGCTGGGAGTGCCGACGGGGACGCTCGTCTATTGGCTCCGGGTCGGATCGTCCGCCGGTCACGGCCGTGGCGAGATCTGGGATGCGATCGGCGGTTCGTTCTCGCTGGCGCTGCCGGGCGCGGCGATCGTGGTCCTGTTTGCCCTGCCGCTGGTCCTGGCCTCGTCGCGGCATGGCGGAAGGCTGGCGCAGATCGCCGACAGGCTGCCCTATATCGTCCACGGCCTGCCGGGTCTGGTCGTCGCCCTGGCGCTGGTCTTCCTTTCGATCCGCTTCGCGCACCCGCTCTACCAGACCGTCGTTCTCGTCTTCGTCGCCTATACGATGATGTTCCTGCCGCTCGCCCAGTCGGCGCTGCGCGGGCCGGTCGAACTCGCTCCGGCGCGGCTGGAGGAGATGGCGCGCGGGCTCGGCCGCAGTCCGTTCGGCGCCTTCGCCTCGATCACCCTGCCGGCGATCGCACCTGGCATTGGCGCCGCTTTGGCGCTTCTGGCGCTCGAATTGATGCGCGAGCTGACGGCGACCCTGATGCTGGCGCCATCCGGCACGGTGACGCTCGCGACCGCCGTCTGGGGGCACACGACCGACGGCGAATACGCGGCGGCGGCGCCCTTCGCCGCGCTCCTCGTCGCGGCTTCGGCATTGCCCGTCTACTTCTTCACCCGCCGCACACTGGAGCTCTACGAGCTGTGACCAAGCACCTGCGTATAAGCGGCGTCTCGAAGAGCTTTCCTACCCGGCAGGTGCTGCACGGGATCGACCTGGATGTGCCGCGCGGCACTGTGCTGGCGCTGCTCGGCCCGTCCGGCAGCGGCAAGAGCACGCTTCTGCGCCTGATTGCCGGGTTCGAGCGTGTCGATGCCGGGGAGATCGTGATCGACGGAGGCGTTGTGGCATCGACCCGGACATTCGTGCCGCCGGAGAAGCGTCGCGTCGGCTATGTGCCGCAGGACGGGGCGCTGTTTCCCCACCTCACGGTGCGCGGAAACGTCGGATACGGGCTGCCGCGCGCGGAGCGGAAGTCGAAGCGGGTCGACGAGATGCTCTCGCTGGTCGGTCTCGATGAGTTCGCCGATCGCTATCCGCGCGAGCTTTCCGGCGGCCAGCAGCAGCGCGTTGCCCTTGCCCGCGCGCTTGCGCCAGCGTCGGGCCTGATCCTCCTTGACGAGCCGTTCAACGCGCTCGACCTCGAACTGCGCCGCACGGTGTCGGAGGAAGTGATCGCGCTTCTCAGACAGACCGGCACAACGGCGATCTTCGTGACGCACGATCCCGGCGAAGCCTTCGGCGCGGCCGATCTTGTCGCCGTTATGCAGGACGGTCGGATCATGCAATGCGATACCCCAAGCGAGGTTTACGGATCGCCCGAGAATGCCGTCGTCGCGCGATTGACGGGGACGGCGAATCTCCTTGAGGGCGTGGTTCGCGGCTCGGTCATCGAGACGCCGCTCGGCACGTTCGAGGTCCGCAACGGCGTGCTGGACGGCAGGGCGGTCGCGATGTTGCGGCCGGAGCAGATCGCGATCGGCGGTTCGGGCGTCGAGGCGAAGGTGATCGCGCGCCGGTTTCGCGGCGACCACACCACTTTGGTGGTCCAGGGCCAGGACTTCACCGCGACCGTGCGAGCGCCCGGCCACGTCGCGGGCGACATCGTCCGTCTCAGCGCCGACTGCGATTGTGTCGCCTTCGACGCCCCTTAATTGCCCGCCGTTTTCTGCGGGTCGGGCGAGACGCGCCAGACCGCGCCGCCGACATCGTCGGCAACCAGCAGTGCGCCGGCCTTGTCGAGCCTGACGCCGACCGGGCGGCCGAGCGCCTGGCCGTCCTCGCTGAGGAAGCCGGTCAGCACGTCGCGCGGCGGTCCTGACGGCTTGCCGTCGGTGAAGGGAACGAAGATGACCTTGTAGCCGACGCGCGGATCGCGGTTCCACGAACCGTGCTGACCGACGAACGCGCCGCCCGCATAGTCCGCCGGGAACAGGTTTCCGGTGTTGAAGGTCAGGCCGAGCGAGGCGGTGTGCGCTCCGAGCGAATAGTCCGGCACGATGGCCTTGGCGACGAGGTCCGGGTTCGGCGGATCGACGCGGACATCGACGTTCTGGCCGAAATAGGAATAGGGCCAGCCGTAGAAGCCGCCGTCCTGGACATGGGTCATGTAGTCCGGGACGAGGTCGTTGCCGAGTTCGTCGCGCTCGTTGACCGCGACCCAGAGCTGGCCGGTCTTCGGCTCGAAGGATGGGCCATTCGGGTTACGCAGGCCAGACGCGAAGACGCGGGACTGGCCGGTCGCTCGGTCGACTTCGAGCACGGCGGCGCGGTTCTTCTCCGCGTCCATGCCGTTCTCCGCGACGTTGCTGTTGGAACCGACCGTCGCATAGAGCTTCGAGCCGTCCGGAGATGCGGTTAGGTCCTTGGTCCAGTGATGATTGATCGTGCCACCGGGCAAATCGGCCAGCTTGGTGCCGGGATCGGCGATCTTCGTGTCGCCGTCCTTATAGGGGAAGCGGACGATCGCGTCGGTATTGGCGACATAGAAGTCCTGGCCGACGAGGACCATGCCGAAGGGGGAGTTCAGGTTTTCGAGGAAGACGGTGCGCATCTCGGCGCGGCCGTCGCCGTCTGCGTCCCGGAGGAGGGTGATACGATTGGCGCTCGGATGGCTCGAACCGGCGCGGTTCATGATCAGACCCATGACCCAGCCCCTGATGCCCTGCCGATCATCGGGCTTCGGCGGCGCGTCGGTCTCGGCGACGAGGACGTCGCCGTTTGGCAGCGTGTAGACGGTGCGCGGATGCTGAAGGCCGGTGGCGAAGGCGGTGACGGCAAGGCCTGCGGCGGGCTTCGGCTGTTGGCCTTCCGGCCAACCCTGCGCCACGGCAATGTTCACCGTCGGGAACCACGACGGAGCCTGCGGCGTGGGCAAGGTCGGGTTCGCGCCGTAGCGCTGGTCTTCCGGGATTGAGGTCTTCTCGTTGCACCCCGCGAGCGGCAGCGCGACGAGGCCGATCAGGGCGATAAAGGCAAGCGGTTTCATGGTCCGGCCGGTTCTCCGCATCCCCAGCAATTGGGGAACGGCGGCAGGCAGGCGCGGTTCCTAGCCTCTGGCTAGACCATGGTCGAGCAATGCTCAGATGAACTGAACGCCGAGTTCTCCGACGGCGCGGCGCACGACATGACAGCGGCGAGGACCGCCATCGCCCGCGATATCGAGCTGGAACTCGCCGGGTATCTGTCCGCCTTCCGACACGGCTAGCTTGACGCCACCCTTGGAGATGTTGCGCACGGAACAGGAAATCTTTTGTCCGCCAGGCAGGATGATCCAGGCTGATTTGGAGGTGCGGACGCGCTCTTCGCTCCGGCGCTCCTCCATGCCGATGATCCAGCTGTCGAGGTTCCGCCCGATGCTGGCGACGCCGCCGGCGGCCGTCTGCATGTTGACCGAGATGTCCTGTGTGACGAGGCTCTGGTCCTTGATCTGCTGCGTTGCCGCATCCACGAAGCTCTGGACCTCGCCGACCGCGGCGCTGATCGAAGACAGCGAGGCGCCCACTTCGTCGGACACCGACTGCATGGCGGCGATCTCGCTGGAGATGCGGGTGGTGGCGGCGCTGGCCTGTCCGGCGAGATTCTTCACCTCCTGCGCAACGACGGCAAAGCCGCGTCCGGCCTCGCCGGCACGGGCGGATTCGATCGTCGCGTTCAGCGCGAGAAGATTGATCTGCTCGGCGACCTTGGCGATGAGCTGGACGACATCGTCCATGGACTGCGCCGCCTGGCGGAGCTGGCCCGTGGATCTGTCGGCGATCTGGGTGCGCTCGTAGATCTGGTCGACGGAAGATTTCGAGCGGATCATGCTGTCGACGATGCCGCCGACGGCCTGGCTCATGTCCTCGGCCGCCTTGGCCACGCGCTCGACATTGCCAAGCGTGTCCTCCGCCGCGCCCACGGCACGGGTGCGGGCTTCCATGCTGGCGGTGATGTCGGTCGCGAACTTGACGATCTTCACCGGCTTGCCGGCGCCATCGAAAATCGGGTTATAGCTTGCCTGAAGCCAGATCGGCCGGCCGCCCTTGCCGAACCGGGGATAGATCGCCGAGGCAGACTCTCCCGTACCAAGCCTGGCCCAGAACGCGGCGTAATCGTCCGAGGCGGCGTAGGTCTTGTCGACGAACATGCGGTGATGCTGGCCGACGACGTCCTCGGCTCGGTAGCCGGTGGCGACGAGGAAGTTCTCGTTGGCGCTCAGGATCATGCCGTCGAGCGAGAACGAGATGACGGCCTGCGTCTTGCCGATCGCGGCGATCTGGCCCTCATAGTCGGCATTGCGAAGCTTCTCCGCCGTCACGTCGGTCGCGAACTTCACGACCTTGACCGGCTTTCCGCCCGCATCAGGAATCGGGCTGTAGACGGCCCTGATCCAGACCGCGCGGCCGCCCTTGTCGATGCGGCGATATTCCGCCGACTGGAATTCGCCGGCCCGAAGCGAGTTCCAGAACGCCTGATAGGCCGCGCCCGAGGCTTCCTCCGGCTGGACGAACATGCGGTGATTCTGTCCGACGATCTCCCTGAGCTGATAGCCCATCGTCTTCAGGAAGTTCGCGTTGGCGTCGAGGATCGTGCCGTCCATCGCAAAGGAAATGACGGCCTGCGAACGGTCGATCGCGGCGAGCTGACCGGCATCGTCCATCGCCCGCAGCTTGTCGGCGGTGATGTCGGTGGCAAGCTTCGTCACGCGGATCGGATTGCCCTGGCGGTCGAGCACCGGATTGTAGCTGGCGCGGAGCCAGATCTCCTTGCCGTTCTTGCCGACGCGGCGGAATTCGCCTTCCTGGAACTTGCCCTTGCGAAGCGCCTTCCAGAATTCCGTGTAGGCGGGCGAACGCGCATCGTCGTCCGGCATGAACATGCGGTGTTGCTTGCCGACGATCTCGCTTGCCGTGTAACCGACTGTTTTCAGGAAGTTTTCGTTCGCTTCGAGGACCTTGCCCTCGAGGTCGAAACTGATCACCGCGAGCGACTTATCGGCCGCTTTCTTGAGTGAATCGCCATCATTTCGGGAAAGTACGCTGAACATGTCGATAGCAGCCAGACGAGAGCGCGATTGAGCCCGGCTGCTTTTAAGTGGCCTCCCTTAAGGCCGGTTTCAGAAACACGGTGAATCAACCGTAATCGAGCAAAAATTTCCTCGAAAATCCGAAACGACCAGCAGTTCTGATCTGGGATCAAAAGCTCTCGAACGGACTTTGAACATAAAGCTTCGCGACTGGCCGGCGCCAAAGAAAAAGGCCGGCGTAACCGCCGGCCTTTCCCGCAAACTGACCCCCAGCCCCCGCTGGATCAGCGCAAAATCACCACTCGGGTGCCGACATTGACACGCTCGTAGAGGTCCATGACGTCCTCGTTGGCCATCCGGAAGCAGCCGGAGGAGACGGCCTGGCCGATCGTCTGCGGCTCGTTGGAGCCGTGGATGCGGTAGATAGTCGAGCCGAGATACATCGCGCGGGCGCCGAGCGGGTTGTTCGGGCCGCCGGGCATGAAGCGCGGCAGGTCCGGACGACGCTTCAGCATCGCCTCCGGCGGACGCCAGTCCGGCCATTCCTTCTTCATCGTGATCGAATGCGTGCCGCCCCACTGGAAGCCGTCGCGACCGACGCCGATGCCGTATTTCAGCGCCGTACCGTCGGCCTGGACGAGGTAGAGGCGCCGCTCGGTCGTGTTGACGATGATCGTGCCGGACTTGTAGCCGGTCGGAGCCGGGACCGTCATGCGCTTGATCGGCGACACCGCCATGCCGCCGCCACGGCCCGGCAGCGGATTGATGATTTCCTTGGTTTCCGGATCGAACATGATCTTGCCGGCGAAGGCCGGCGAGAGGGTGGCGATGAGACCCGCCACTGCGAGAACAGCCCCAAGACGCATGATCGTGAGCTCCCCAGATTGCCGCACGGTCGGGAGAACCGCGCCACGATGTGTCCCGGTTATTCCCAAGCTTTCGCCGCAATTCAACCACGCGCCCGCTTTTCAGGCCGGATAGCGGGCAGGTTGCCGCAGGTGTGTTGCAAAGCCGTCACGAATGATGGCGGCGGGAAGGCTTGCCGTGGTTGGCGAGGTGCCAGCACGCGCGCGGTCGCCGATGCGGCAATAGTTGACCGCTCGCCCGGCGTCGCCTTGACACGTCACGCCACTCCCCATACCAAGCCGCGCAGGATGGGCGCGTAGCTCAGCGGGAGAGCACTCCCTTCACACGGGAGGGGTCACTGGTTCAATCCCAGTCGTGCCCACCATCCTTGCTCCTCATAGTTGCATCCTCCGCGCGACTCCGGCCGCGCCCGCGCGCCGCTTACAATTTGTCAGCACCCTTGGCGCTAGCAGTGGTGCATGCGCTACAAGCCTGCTTCCACGATTCCAGTCAGTCGTTCTCCAGTTGGTCGTTCGTCCCGCGTTGGGAGTGATCTACTTCGCAGCCTGCCGGGCTTGCTATGGGCGGCTGTCCTGGGGCTGGCTGCCTATTGCGGTTTAGGCGAGATCGTCGGGCCCAAGCCGAGCGAGGCGCTTCCTCGCATGAGCTTCTCGATATGCGGACCCGGTTCGGCCCCGACCTGCGTCGTCGACGGCGATACGTTCCGGTTGAACGGCGAGAGAATGCGGATCGAAAGCATCGACACGCCGGAGATACACACGAATCTCTGCGGAGGGCAGCGCGAGATCGGGCTGGGCCGCAAGGCCGGGCTGCGGCTGGCGGAACTTCTCAACAGCGGGCCGCTGGCTGTGACGCGAACCGGACACGACAGATATGGCCGGACTCTAGTGCTCGTGCGGGCGGGCGGGCGCGACCTCGGAGAGGTATTGATCGGAGAAGGACTTGCCCGTCGATGGCCGGACGGCGACGAATTCTGGTGTCGCTAACCTTCCCCGGTTGTGTAATGCGCGTTCTCTACACGTGTTGCGTGTTTGATACAGCATTGCGCGCGAATCAATGAGAAGCTGCGCTCTCCAACTGGAGGGACTTCCGAATGCGCAAGATTGTGTTGGCTGGCGCAGTACTGGCTGGCCTAACTCCCGCAGCCTATGCCGCGGACATGCCTGCTCCCGCGCCGATAGAGACGGTTGCGCCCGAGCCGCTGTTCAGCTGGACAGGCTTCTACATCGGTGCTCATGGCGGCTGGAACTGGGCTGAGACCGACCCGGATGCCGCTCTGGGCTTCCTCGGCGACATGGACAACTTCGTCGTCGGCGGCCAGATCGGCTACAACTGGCAATGGGATTCCTGGGTGCTAGGTCTCGAAGGTGACGGCTCCTTCGTGAACAACGATGACGACTTCGTTGATGGCGGCGGCTTTCCCTTTGGCGTCGAGCAGGACTTCTTGGCCTCGTTTCGTGGCCGCGTTGGTTTCGCGGTCGACCGCTTCCTGCTGTTCGGTACCGGTGGTGCCGCCTTCACGGGTCTTTCGTTTGACGCCGTCGGCTTCGACGATGATGCGGACTACTTCGGCTGGGTTGCCGGTGGCGGTATCGAATATGCCATCACCGATAACGTCACGATCGGCGTCGAATATCTCCACTATGAGTTCGACGACGAGGAGATCGGGGATGGAGTTCTTCCGCCCGACACCAACATCGGTCTCAGCAATGATGTCGTTCGCGGCCGCCTGAACGTGAAGTTCGACAGCCTCTTCAACTGATCTGGGGGGAGGGCCGGTCCGACCTCTCGCCGGTTCCTCAACTTAACGCCCCGTCAGGCGACAGCCTGGCGGGGCTTTTTCGTGTCCGCGCAACCCAGCGACGTAACCTCGACGAAACATTTCACGAACTACGCGTGAAACAAAGCTTGGTTAAGAAAGTTGTCATCAGGTGCTCGCAAGGGGTTAACGACAATGTTCCGCGGTTTCGCAACGACACTCGGTCTGGTTTCGGCAATCACGCTAGGCGCGTGGGCCTTCGCAGATCAGTCGCGCACGGCAAGCGCCGTCGCGGTCGCTGAAATGACCCCGGCAACGGCGTCGACCACCACGAATTCCAATCTGGCCGCCAAGGGCGATCGACTGGCTGTCGGCGTCCGTCTCAGTGGCGCGGCCTCGGTTGATCGGGATGGTTCCATCGAGCGCATCACTGCCGCCCATGCCATGGCGACGGAAGCAGCCCATCGGTACATGACGGTCGCCCTCCCGACCGGCCAAGCCGAGACGACGCTGAAGCGGGTTTCGCTCGGGAACTGACCCTCTCCCCGAAGGACCCTGAAGAAAAGGGCGCCTCTGGCGCCCTTTTTCTTTTGCTATTGCGGCTGGGTATTTGCCGGCGGCGGGGGGATGTCGTTCACCCGCTTGAGATTCGTGTAGAGCGCGATCGCGGTGAAGACGACGAGTACCGCGACGAAGCTTCCGACGATCAGCTTGTTCATCGCGACACCGCCGCGCCGAGCAGGTCGTCGATGGCGCCCGGTACATCTCTGAAATTGGAGAGCAGACGGTCGGGGCCGAGTTCGGAGGCCGGGATCTCGGTGTAGCCGTAATCCATCAGGACGATCGGCAGGCCTGCGTTGCGGGCCGTATCGAGGTCGGTCTTTGAATCGCCAATCATGATCGCATTGGCCGGGTTGCCCTTGGCGAGTTCGATCGTGCCGGTGAGATGGGCGGCGTCCGGCTTCCGCACCGGGAAGGTATCGGCACCGGTGACGGCGGCGAAGCGGTCGCGGATGTTCAGGGCATCAAGCAGAAGATGCGTCAGCTTGATCGGCTTGTTGGTGCAGATCGCGAGGCGGTTTCCGTCGGCGGCCAGCCGATCGAGCACGGCGATGACATCCGGATAGAGCGTCGTCTCGTCGGCGATGTGCAGTTCGTAATGGGAGAGGAAGGTCGCGACGAGCTCCTCGAAGCGGGGCTCGGAGACCTCGTGTTTTCTCAATTTCAGGCCCCGCGAGAGCAGGAGCCGGACGCCGCCGCCGATCAGGGAACGCAGTTCGAGCGGCGTGACAGGGTCGATGTTCTCGAGCGCCAGCGAGACGTTCAAGCCATTGATGATGTCGGGGGCGCTGTCGACGAGCGTGCCGTCGAGGTCGAAAACGATGGTGCGGCCGGTCATGAGGCTTCCCGGTTGGATTTTGAGGACGGATCGAAGACTGGCTATACCATCACGAGACACGCGAGTCGTGCTGGGGTGGGGACTATGAGCCGATCCAGAGTGATTGCAGGTATGGCGCTTGCGCTGGCCGTGGCGGGCATGGGGACGGCGGTTGCCGACGAATACCGTTTCATGCCGGCGCCGCAGATCGATCTCAACCGCGTCTACCGCGTGAACCGGCTGACCGGCGAAATGGGCGCCTGCCAGTACGCCATCAAGGACAACACGGTCGGCGTGGCGCTTTGCTATCCGGCCGGCGAAGGCGGCGGGCCGCAGCCGATCCCGGGTGATTACGATCTCGTCCGCTCGAACCATGAGCGCGAGGGCGGCGTTTTCCGGGTGAACGTGCGCACCGGCGAGGTCTCGATCTGCTACGTGCTGACCGAACGCGTCGTCTGTACGCCGCAGGCGCGCTGACGAAGGGCCGGATAGCCCTTTCGCGGAAGACCTGCTAGACCGCCGCCCAAGAGCGCGTCAGGAGACGAGATGAACCTCGCGAACGCCCGGGCGGCGGCAGCACCGCCAAACCTATGGTGCCTGGACCGGGCAGGGAGCCTCCCCGCTGACGACCTCCAAGGCCATGTCGCCGAAGGCTGAACACATGAATGTGGATGCTTTGAAGCGCGAGGCGGCCGCGGCCGCCCTGGAACTCGTCGAACCGGGTATGCGGCTGGGCCTCGGCACGGGGTCGACCGCCGCGCATTTCGTCGATCTGCTCGGTCAGAAGGTGAGAGCCGGTTTCGACGTGGTCGGCATTCCAACGTCGGAGGCGACTCACGTTCAGGCCGAAAAGGCGGGCATCCGACTAACTACGCTCGACGAGACACCGGAACTCGATCTCACGGTCGATGGCGCGGACGAGCTCGATTCCCGGCTTCGCCTGATCAAGGGCGGTGGCGCTGCGCTGCTCCGCGAAAAGATCGTCGCCAATGCCAGTACACGCATGGTCGTGATCGCGGACGCCGCCAAAAAGGTCGACGTGCTGGGGGCGTTTCCGCTTCCGATCGAAGTCGTCCCGTTCGGACTGGAATCGACGCGGCGCTGCATCGTCAAGGCGATGATCGCCGCCGGCTGCGACGGCGCGGTCACCCTCCGCCTGAAGGACGGCCATGCTTTGGTCACGGATGGCGGACATTTCATCCTCGACGCCGCTTTGGGCCGGATTCCGGATCCCGAAGCGCTTGCGCTTGGTTTATCGGCGATCCCGGGGGTCGTCGAACATGGGCTTTTTCTTGGGCTGGCCAGCGATGCCTTCCTTGCCGGGCCGTCCGGTATCGAGCGCATTTCACGCTGAATGTTTTTTGGAGAACGATCGATGACGTCCCTCTTTGTTCGCCGGTTCGCCTCGGCACTTCTCCTGTCGTGCGCGATGGCAGCCCCGGCAGCCGCGCAGACCAAGCCCGCGGCGCCGGCCGCAACCGCCACGAAGCCGGTGTCGCCCGAGCATCTGGCGCTTGCCCGCGCGGTCCTCGATTTCACCGGTGCAGGCAGGAGCTTCGACTCTGTGGTGACGAAGCTCCTGGTCGATGCCCGCCAGTCGATCATCCGGACCAACCCGACGCTTCAGCCCGATCTCGATCTCGTCATCACGACGCTGAACGACAAGATGAAGAATTCGGACGACGAGCTGATCAACAAGATCGCCGGCGTCTACGCTCAGAAGCTGAGTGAGGCCGAATTGAAGGACATCGTCGCGTTCTATCAGTCGCCGGCCGGCCAGAAGATGACGGCATCCATGCCGGACATCCTGCGCGAGAGCTACGGCCTCGCCCGCGAATGGTCGCAGCAGATGAGCGTCGAGATCATGAACCAGGTCCGCGCCGAGATGAAAAAGAAGGGCCACGAGCTCTGATGGGAAAAGGCCGCGATGTGATCGCGGCCTTTTTTGTCAGTCTTCCGAGCTTGCCAATACCGGCAGCGGCTTCTTGCTCACCATCCGCCAGACCAGCGGGCCGACCACGATCAGCGCACAGATGACGTAGATGCCGATCGCAAGCGGCGTCTCGACCAGGGCTGACGGATTACCCTGGCTGATTGCCAGCGCTCGGCGGAGCTGCTGCTCCGCGAGCGGGCCGAGGATCAGGCCGATGATGACGGGCGCGACCGGGTAATCGAAATAGCGCATCCCGAAACCGAGCACGCCGAGAACGGCCAGCATACCGAGCTCGAACGCCGACGGATTCGCGCCGAGAGTGCCGAGCGTCGCGAACACCAGAATGCCGCCATAGAGCCACGGACGCGGGATCGCGAGCAGGCGCACCCAGAGGCCGATTAGCGGCAGGTTCAGCACCAGGAGCATGAAGTTCGCGATCAGAAGGCTAGCGACCAGGCCCCAGACGAGGTCCGGATTGCTGGTGAACAGCAGCGGGCCGGGCTGGAGACCGTATTGCTGGAAGCCGGCGAGCATCATCGCGGCCGTGGCCGAGGTTGGCAGGCCGAGTGTCAGCAGCGGTACGAGAGTGCCGGCGGCGGAGGCGTTGTTCGCAGCTTCCGGGCCGGCGACGCCCTCGATCGCACCCTGTCCGAATTCCTCGGGATTCTGCGAGAGCTGCTTTTCGATCGAATACGAGAGGAAGGTCGGGATCTCCGCGCCGCCCGCGGGCAGGGCGCCGATCGGGAAGCCGAGGAGGGTTCCGCGCAGCCACGGCTTCCACGAACGCGCCCAATCGCTGGCCGTCATCCAGAGCGAGCCGCGGACCGGCTCGATCTTGTCGGGCGACCTCGAAGCGGTTGCGGCGACGTAGAGCGTCTCGCCGAGGGCGAACATGCCGACGGCAGCGGTTGTCACCTCTACGCCATCGAGCAGATCGGGAATGCCGAAGGCAAGGCGAGCCTGACCTGTCTGCAAATCGATGCCGATGAGACCCAGCGCCAGGCCGATAAACAGGCTCGTCAGTCCGCGCAGGGCTGAGTTTCCGAACGCCGCCGACACGGTTGTGAAGGCAAGTACCATGAGCGCGAAATATTCGGCGGGGCCAAAGCTCAACGCGAGATCGACCACGAGCGGCGCGAGGAAGGCCAATCCGATCGTCGCGATCATGCCCGCGACGAAGGAGCCGATGGCCGACGTCGCAAGCGCCGGTCCGCCGCGACCGGCGCGGGCCATCTTGTTACCTTCCAGCGCCGTGATCATCGAGGCGCTTTCGCCCGGCGTGTTCAGCAGGATCGACGAGGTCGAGCCGCCATACATGCCGCCATAGTAGATACCGGCGAACATGATCAGCGAGCCGGCCGGGTCGAGCTTGAAGGTGATCGGCAGGAGCAGCGCCACGGTGAGCGCGGGGCCGATGCCCGGCAGCACGCCGACGGCGGTGCCGAGCGTCACGCCGATGAAGGCGTAGAGGAGATTGCCCGGTTGCATCGCAACCGAGAGGCCGTGAAGCAGGGAAGCGAAGCTATCCATGATGGGTGCTCAGAAAAGACGCTCGAGAGGACCTTGCGGCAGACCGAGCTCCAGGCCTTTGGAAAAGACGAGATAGAGAATGAGGGAGAGCACGATGCCGATCGGTATCGTGGCCCAGAGCGGCTTGCCGCCGAAGCCGCGCGCGGTGAACGCGAACAGCACGCCGGTCGCGATCGAGAAGCCTGCGAAGCCGAGCAGGACGATCTGGGCGATCAGGCCGCCGAGGATCCAGCCGACGCGATGAAGCTCAAGCTCCTCGCGATCCGGAAACTCGCCCTTGATCGCGGCCGCCACGGTGCCGAGACCGAGAGCGGTCAGCGCAGCCGCGATCCCGTAGGGGAAGGCGGCGGCGCCGACGCGCGAATAGGTGGCGACGGCGGCGTTGAGATGCGCCGCGTCCCACGCAACGACCCCGGCCAGGGCGAAAAGACCGGCGGCGATGAGGAACGCCGCCTTGTCAGCCCGGGAAGAAACGGGGGCCTGATTGCCATCGATCACTTGGCCAGTCCGATATCCTTGAGCACCGCCGTGGTCTGCTCGACCTCCTTGGTGACGTAGCCGCCGAAGGTGTCGCCCGCCAGGAAGGTGTCGGACCAGCCCTTGGCCGCCAGCGTATCCTTCCAGCTCTTCGAGCCGTGCAGCTTTTCGAAGGTGGAAATCAGGCTGGCCTTCTGCTCGGGGGTGATGCCGGGAGCGGCCCAGATCGCACGCCAGTTCTGGACCTCGACGTTGATGCCGGCTTCCTTCAGCGTCGGCGCATCGACGCCGGCGAGGCGTTCGGGAGCCGAGACCGCGAGGACGCGGAGCTTGCCGGCCTTCACCTGGCCTTCGAACTCGCCATAGCCGGAGATGCCGGCCGTGACCTTGCCGCCGACGATGGCCGCGAGGGCTTCGCCGCCGCCCGAGAACGGGATGTAGTTGATCTTGGTGGGATCGACGCCGGCCGCCTTGGCGATCAGGCCGACCGTGATGTGGTCGGTGCCGCCGGCCGAGCCGCCGCCCCAGCTGACCGTGCCCGGATCGGCCTTCAGCTGCGCGACGAGATCGCCGATCGTCTTGATGGTGGAGCTCGTCGGAACGACGATGGCTTCGTACTCGCCGGTCAGGCGCGCGATCGGCGTGACCTGATCGAGCTTCACCGGCGAATTGTTGGCGATGAGAGCGCCGACCATGACATAGCCGCCGACCATGAGAGCGTTCGGATCGCCCTTCGACTGGTTGACGAACTGCGCGATGCCGATCGAGCCGCCGGCACCCGGAACGTTGTTGACCTGGACGCCCTTGGCGAGGCCTTCGGTCTGCAGCGCCTGCTGGAGGGAACGCGCCGTCTGGTCCCAGCCGCCGCCCGGAGCGGCAGGAGCCATGATCTTGAGCTCCTGAGCGAAGACCGGTGTCGCGAGCGCGCCGGCAACGAGAATGCCGGCGAGCGCCTGAGTGAACGCACGCATACGTTTCCTCCCCATTTTTCCTTGGCGGGTTGAACCGCGAGGTCCGTATCTTGGGACGGGACCTTCTTCAAGTCGAGAGTGTCATTAGTCTGTTCGCTTCGCTTCCCGCTTGACCTTCGCGCGCCGAACAAACACCTCTGCGCTCCGAAAGAGGTGAGCCAGATGAGCGAGTTCGACGTCGATCTGTTCGTGGTGGGTGCGGGTTCAGGCGGCGTCCGGGCGGCGCGAATCTCGGCGGGCTACGGCGCCAGGGTCGCGATCGCCGAGGAATACCGCATCGGCGGCACATGCGTGATCCGTGGCTGCGTGCCAAAGAAGATCATGGTTCTCGCGAGCCGATTCCGCGATGCCTTTGACGATGCTGCGGGATTCGGCTGGACCATCCCGAAGAAGCCGGAATTCTCCTGGAACGCGCTGCGCGACGCGAAGGACAAGGAGATTGGGCGGCTCTCGGAAATCTACCAGCGCAATCTGGAGCGCACCGACGTCGAGATTCATCAGACCCGGGCGGAAGTCGTCGACGCTCATACCGTGCGCCTCATCGGCGAGGACCGGACGATCACCGCGAAGAACATCCTGATCTCGACCGGCGGTCACCCCGTCGCGCCGCACATTTCGGGCGCGGAACTGGCGATCTCCTCCAACGAGGCGTTCGATCTTCCGGAGCTGCCGAACCGGATTCTGATCGTCGGCGGCGGCTATATCGCGCTCGAATTCGCCTGCCTATTCCAGCGGCTCGGCTCGAAGGTGACGCTCATTCATCGTGGCGAGAAGGTGCTGCGCGGCTTCGACGAGGATCTGCGCGACGAGCTGATGCTGGCCTTGGCGGCCGAGGGCATCACGGTGAAGATGAACAATACGGTCGCGAAGATCGAGGCGATCGAGAACAATTGCCGTCGCGTCGAGTATATGGCCGGCGACACCGACGATTTCGACGTCGTGTTTTTCGCGACCGGCCGCTCGCCCAACACGAAAGGGCTGGGTCTCGAGGCCGCGGGGGTGGCGCTCGGCGCGAATGGCGAGATCAAGGTCGATCAGAATTCGCGGACGAACGTACCGAACATCTTCGCCGTCGGCGACGTGACCGACCGCGTCAACCTCACTCCGGTCGCGATCCGCGAGGGGCACGCGCTGGCTGACATGCTGTTTGGCGAGAAGAAGTGGGTGCCCGACCATTCGCTAGTGGCGACGGCCGTGTTCTCGACGCCCGAGATCGGCACAGTCGGCCTGACCGAGCAGCAGGCGCGCGAGGAGATGATGGTGGCGGTCGATATCTACAAAACGCGCTTTCGCAGCCTGAAACACGTGATGACACGCCGTCAGGAACGCACCTTCATGAAGCTCGTGGTCGACGCCAAGTCGGACAAGGTGCTGGGCGTCCACATCATGGGTGAGGACGCTGGCGAGATGATTCAGATCGCCGCGATCGCCGTCGGCATGGGCGCTACGAAGGCAGATTTCGACCGTACCGTCGCCGTGCATCCGACGGCGGCGGAGGAACTTGTCACGCTCCGCGAGAAGATGAACACGACCAATCCCGGCGGCGCCTGATGCAGGCATAATTACATCTCAAGCAATTTTATGAGCAGTTTCGGCGTATTAAGCTTGCGGAAACGATGAACTGCTAAGGCTACTGACCGATCCTGCGATGCGGGTGCTGGGGGCGCTCAATGTTCGCTAGTCAGAAAGCCCAAGGTGAGGCGGCAGTCTCGCTGGCGGATGTCGCCAGCCTGACGACGGCCGTCAATACGCTGACCAATCGCAAGATCCAGGACATCCAGAAGATCACGAGCCGTATGCGCATCCTCGCGCTGAACGCCATGATCGAGGCCGGCCGGGCAGGGGATGCGGGACGCGGCTTCGCCATCGTCGCGCAGGAAGTTCGCGGCGTCGGCGGCGAGGTGGCGACGGTCGCCGGCAGTCTCGAAGAAGAATTGGTCGGTCAGATCACCGAGCTCGAACGGCTGACCGCGATCATGGCCCGGCAGGCGCAGGGCGCCCGTCTCGTCGATCTCGCGCTCAACGCCATCGAGATCATCGATCGCAATCTCTATGAGCGCACATGCGACGTGCGCTGGTGGGCGACGGATTCCGCTGTCGTCGATTGTGCGGCAGCCAAGGACGACGGCGCGAAGGCCTATGCCAGCGAACGGCTGGGCGTGATCCTCGATGCCTATACCGTCTATCTCGACCTCTGGCTCTGCAGCACCGACGGCAAGATTCTCGCGAACGGCCGCCCGGGCCGTTACCAGGTGGCCGGCGCGGATGTCTCCCGCGAGAGCTGGTTCCAGCAGGCCATGTCACTCCGTGGTGGCGATGCCTTCGCCGTCGACGATATCGCGGTGCAGCCTTTGCTGGGTAATGGAACCAGTGCCACCTATTCGGCGCAGATCTGCGAAGGCGGCAAGGCGAACGGAAAGCCGATCGGCGTGCTCGCCGCACATTTCGACTGGGCGCCGCAGGCGAAGACGATCGTCGAGGGCGTGCGGCTGTCCGAAGACGAGAAGGCGCATTCGAGGGTGATGCTCGTCGATGCCGATCAGCGGATTCTCGCATCCTCCGACGGGCGAGGTGTCCTGTCGGAACGGCTGTCGCTCGATATCCGTGGAGGCGAGAGCGGCTATTACACCGCGCCGAACGGCTCACTCGTCGCGTTCCACGCAACGCCCGGCTACGAAACCTATCGCGGCCTCGGCTGGTACGGCGTGATCGTGCAGGATCGTTCCTAATTCACTGATCCCGAACAACTTGTCGAAGCCAGGCGAGCTTTCTTGCACGCATGACAGCCAATCATTGCGTCTTGATGCTTTGCGCGCGGGATAAGCGAGGTCTATATACCCCGCTTTCCGGACGGGACCTGCGTCCGAAGTGGAGGATAAAGCAATGACGACGGAGCGTTGGACACCGGACAGCTGGAGATCGAAGCCGATCGTCCAGGTTCCCGGTTATCCCGACGAAGCGGCTCTGGCCGCGGTGGAGACGCAGCTCGCGACCTTCCCGCCGCTCGTTTTTGCAGGCGAGGCGCGTAAGCTGAAACGGAATCTGGCCAAGGTTGCCGCCGGCGAGGCCTTCCTTCTCCAGGGCGGCGATTGCGCCGAGAGCTTCCTCGAGCACCGCGCCGACAACATCCGCGACTTCTTCCGCGTCCTGCTGCAGATGGCCGTGGTGCTGACCTATGCCGGTTCGCTGCCGGTGGTAAAGGTCGGCCGCGTTGCCGGTCAGTTCGCCAAGCCGCGCTCGTCCGACAACGAGACGATCAACGGCGTGACGCTGCCGAGCTATCGTGGCGACATCATCAATGATGCGGCGTTCACGCCCGAGGCCCGTATTCCGGATCCGCATCGCCTGCTGATGGCCTATCGCCAGTCGGCGGCGACGCTGAACCTGCTGCGCGCATTCGCAACCGGCGGCTACGCCAATCTCGACCAGGCGCATCAGTGGATGCTGGGCTTCGTCAAGGAGAGCCCGCAGTCGAGCCGTTACAGGGAGATCGCGGATCGCATCACGGAGTCGCTCGACTTCATGCGCGCCTGCGGCATCGACCCCGAGGCCCATCCGGAGTTGCGCACGACCGATCTCTACACCTCGCACGAGGCGCTGCTGCTCGGCTTCGAGCAGGCGCTGACCCGCGTGGATTCGACCTCGGGCGACTGGTACGCGACCTCCGGGCACATGCTCTGGATCGGCGACCGCACGCGCCAGAAGGATCATGCGCATCTCGAATTCTGCCGGGGCGTGAAGAACCCGATCGGCTTGAAATGCGGTCCGTCGCTCAAGGCGGACGAGCTGATCGAACTGATCGACATTCTCAACCCAGAGAACGAGCCCGGTCGCCTGACCCTGATCGCCCGCTTCGGGCATGAGAAGGTGTTCGACCATTTGCCGGGCCTGATCCGCGCCGTGAAGCGCGAGGGCAGGAACGTCGTTTGGTCGTGCGATCCGATGCACGGCAACACGATCACGGCCGGCGGCTACAAGACCCGTCCGTTCGAGCGCATCCTGAAGGAGGTCATCGACTTCTTCGCGGTGCATCGCGCGGAAGGCACCCATGCAGGCGGCATCCATATCGAGATGACCGGCCAGAACGTGACGGAATGCACGGGCGGCGCCCGCGCCATCTCGGACGCGGACCTGCAGGACCGCTACCACACGCATTGCGACCCGCGCCTCAACGCCGAGCAGGCGATCGAGCTCGCCTTCCTCCTGGCTGAAGAGCTGAAGAAGGAAAAGGCCGGCCGCGAACGCGTCCGGGTTGTCGCGGCGGAGTAATACTCGCACCCCCATAGACGGTTTCTTCCCGGCGCGTGACAATGCGGCCGGGAAGAAACGTCAGGGTGCCAATGAACAAGACAATACTTGTCGTCGGAGCCGGTCCTGTCGGCCTGACACTCGCAGCGGAGCTCGCGCGGCACGGCGCGATTGTCCGTATTATCGACAGCCGCACTGAACGATCCCCTCATTGCCGGGCCATCGGCGTGACGCCACGAACGCTCGAAGTGTTCGAGGACATGGGCGTGGCGCGCGAGATCGTGGACGCCGGCCTTTGGATTACGGGCATGCGCGCGCTGCTTGACGGCCGGCCGCCGGCCGACATGGTGCGCGACCTTTCCGACCTGCCTTATGGCGGATTGGGTATTCCCCAATATGCGACCGAGGCGATCCTCGAAGCCCATCTCGCCAGCTACGGCGTGGTGGTCGAGCGGGGCGTCACCTTCGCAGGACTTCAGCAATCGGAGGGCGAAGTCCTGGTTTCGCTGGAACGTCCGGCCGGTCGGACCGTCGCCAATTTCTCCCATGTCGTCGGCTGCGACGGCGCCCATAGCGCGGTCCGCAAGGCGCTCGACATCGACTTCGAGGGAGAGGCCTTTCCCTGGGATTTCATGCTCGGCGATGTCCGCATCGATTGGGACCTGCCACGAGGGTTCTCCCTGCGCGCGATCAAGCCGGCAGAGGGTGGGCCGCCGGACATTTTCGTGGCCGTGCCGCTGCCCGAACGCGGGCGCTACCGCGTATCGATGCTGGCTCCGGAGAGATTGCGCGCGCCGGGTGGAACGGAGCATGGCATCCAGTCCGACCGGCCGGGCGCGACGCTCGCCGATCTGCAGGAAGTGGCCGACAGGCTCATTCCCGACCCGCCGAAGCTGACCGGGATGCGATGGTCGTCGATCTTCCGGATCAGCATGCGACTCGCCGCGACGTACCGAGTCGGTAATGCCTTCATTGCGGGCGACGCCTGCCACATTCACCCGCCGACCGGCGGGCAGGGCATGAACACCGGCATCCAGGACGCCTACAATCTCGCCTGGAAGCTCGCGCTGGTTTCCAGGGGCCGGGCGAGCGATGGTCTCCTCGACAGCTATGAGGCCGAGCGCCGGCCGGTGGCGATGGACGTGATCGAGAGGACCACGCAGGCGAGCGTCAATCTCGGGAGCGAGGACACGAAGACCGACCAGCGACTGGAGGATACCCAGGTGCTGGTCGCCTACACCAACGGACCGTTGTCGATCGGGCCGGACGGCGACGATGTGGTTGCCGGTGACCGCTGCCCCGATGCGCAGGGCCTTCGCCGGTCCGGATTCGGATTCCCCTTGCGCCTGTTCGATGTTCTGAAGGGGACGAACTTCGTTCTCCTCATCACCGCGCAGGCCGGAGATATCGGGTCGATCGAGCGTCTCGGGGAAAATCTTCGCGAGCGTTTCGGAGGCGTGGTGCGCGTGGTCGCAATTCTCCCCGCGGGCACGTCGGTGGCCGATCCCTTTGGGATCACGATCATCCGCGACGAAGCCGGGGACTTTGCCGCGACATTGGGGGGGCAGGAGGCCGAGGCATGGCTGGTCCGGCCGGACGGCTATGTCGGGCTCTACATGCCGTCATGGTCGGAGGGCGAGGTCGTTTCCTACCTCACCCGCAATGTTCGACTGAAAACCTGAAACGGCGTCAGAAGCTTTCGAGGACGATCTTGCCGATCGTCCGGCCGCTCTCCAGCTTGGCGTGCGCGGTCTTCAGGTTCGCCGCGTTGATGCCCTGCAGCCGCTCGTTCGCTGTCGTTTTGATGACACCCTTGTCGACCAGTTCCGAAACGGCATTGAGCAGGCGATGTTGCTCGATCATGTCCTCTGTCTGATAGAGGGGGCGCGCGAACATCATCTCCCAGACGAAGCCGAGAGCCTTGCCCTTGAGCGACGCGACATTGACCGTCTCGTCATCATCGATCGCGCCGATGATTCCCTGCGGCTTGGCGATCTCGACGAATCGCGGCAGGTCTCTTGCCGTCGACGATGTGCTGAAGATGTAGCGTGGGGCAGGAATGTTCTGCTCCTTGAACTGTTCGGCCAGCGGCTTGGTATGGTCGACAATGAAATGCGCACCCTGCGCCTTAGCGAACTCGATCGTCTCCGGACGCGAGGCCGAGGCGACGACGGTAAGGCGGGTGAGCTTACGGGCAAGCTGGGTCGCGATCGAACCGACGCCGCCGGCACCGGCCATGATCAGGATCGTGTCGCCTTCTCCACCATCCCTTTCGATCCGCATCCGGTCGAACAGCATCTCCCAGGCGGTGATCGCGGTCAGCGGTAGAGCCGCCGCGTCTGCGAAGTCGAGACTCTTCGGCTTCCTGCCGACAATGCGCTCATCGACCACGTGCAATTCGGCATTGGTGCCCGGCCGCTCGATCGCGCCGGCGTAGAACACTTCGTCGCCGGGCTTGAACAGCGTGACCTCGGAACCGATTTCCGTGACCACGCCCGCGGCATCCCAGCCGAGCACGACCGGTTGGTCGGCCGTTCCACTGCGGCGCCCACGGCGAATCTTGGTATCGACTGGATTGACCGAAACTGCCTTGACCTCGACCAGGAGATCGCGCGAACCCGGTTTCGGCGCCGCGATCTCGATGTCGGACAGGGAGTTCGGATCGGATATCGGAAGCGGATTGATATAACCTGTGGCCTTCATGTCTGCGGTTCCTGATCTAGGTGCCCCGGCGGGACGTTCATGGCCGGAACATCGGCATGGGTCCGGGCAGGCTCAAGAAGGTACAAAACGGTCGGGTAGTATCCTTTCTGTCCACCGGGAGAGTGCGATGAAGGCTCGCGAATACAATTGCAAAGCCGGATGTCCGGTCGAGGCGACCCTCGATCTCATCGGTGGCCGCTGGAAAGGCGTCGTCCTCTATAACCTCATCGACGGGCCGGTGCGGTTCAACGAGTTGCGCAGGCAAATCCCGGGCGCAACCCAGCGCGTGCTGACACGCCAGCTTCGCGAACTGGAGGCCGTCGGCATGATCTCACGGACCGTGACGCCGAGCATTCCGCCACGCGTCGACTACGAGCTGACGGAACTCGGCCGCTCTCTCTCTCCGGTCATAGCCGCTCTGCGCGATTGGGGCGCTGAGTATCTCGAGGAAATGAAGGCGCGACGGGCGTCCGCGGTGGTTGAGCCGGGCGCGAGGGAACCGCTGCAACCGGTTGCCGCCGAGTAAGTGTCCGTCAGCGCGCGTCGAACCGTTCTCGCGCGGCATCGAGTTCGAGGAAGTTCTGCTCTGCCCAGCGATCCAGCACGGCCAAAGTATCGCTGAGCGAACGGCCGACCTCGCTCAACCGGTATTCGACATGCGGCGGCACGGTCTGACGGTCCTCGCGTATGACGAGGCCGTTCCGCTCCAGATCCTTCAGCGTCTGCGTCAGCATTTTCTGTGAGATACCGCCGATACGGCGCAACAGGGCGCCGTTGCGCATCGGCCCCTCGGCGAGCGCGGGCAGGATCAGCATCGTCCATTTGCTGGCGATCAATTCCAGTGCATGCCGCGCCGAACAGGTCTCGTCGAAGACGCTTGGAGGTGGCTTCCGCTCGCGTATCATCAAACCCCTATAGGCACTAGAAGGTGCGTACTTGCCTTTCGGTTACTAGAGACGAAATCCTCTTCCTCGGCAACGGAGGGCAGTGATGAAAACGTTCATTCTGGCGGCGAGCCCAAGGCGCGACGGGAATTCCGCGATGCTCGCGCGGGCGGCGTGCTCGGGGCTCAACGAAGCCGGGCATGGTGCCGAGATCGTCTTCGCCGATGACGTGCTTTCGGCATTCCTGCGGGATTGCCGGATTTGCCGCAGGACAGATGGTGAGTGCTCAATCGAGGACGGCTTTCGCGACGCCTTTCTCGGCAGGTTCCTGCCGGCGGATGGCTTCATCGCGGCGACGCCGATCTATTGGTACGGCATGTCGGCGCAGCTCAAGACGTTCTTCGACCGGATGTTCTGTTACGTCGCCGCGTCCCATCCTCGGTCGCCGGCGACGGTCGAGGAAATGGCGGGCAAGCGGGTGGGACTCCTGCTCAGTTCCGAGGAGACGTTTCCGACGGCCGCGGCGGGTATTGTCCATCAGATGCAGGAATATTGCCGCTACACCCACTCGGTTTTCGTCGGCGCGGTTCAGGGCTATGGCAATGCGCGCGGAGAGATCGCCCACGACCCGTCCGACCCGGCCGGCCGTGCAAGGCATTTCGGCCGCACGTTCTTCTCCCGGCTCGCAACGGACTATCAGATCGACACGCCGCGCTCCGGCCGCGTCTGGGCATAAGGCAAGGCGCATCAATATGTTTGCCGAAGCGGCCTCGTCGCCTTAAATCGCGGATATGGACCGGCCAAAAAAACTTTCCATTGCCATCGCGCAGCTCAATCCGACCGTTGGCGATGTCGCCGGCAATCTAAAGAAGGCGCGCGAGGGTAGGGCCAGGGCCGCTGAACTCTGCGTGGATCTCGTCGCCTTCACCGAACTTTTCATCTCCGGCTATCCGCCGGAAGACCTCATCCTCAAACCGAGCTTCATCAAGGCCTGCCAGGCCGCCGTGGAGGAACTCGCGGCCGAGACCGGCGATGGCGGGCCGGCCGTCATGATCGGCTCTCCCTGGCCGGGTAAGCACGGCGTCCATAACGCCGCGGCGCTGCTCGACGGCGGCAAGGTTCATGGGCTGAGATTCAAGGTCGAACTGCCGAATTACGGGCCGTTCGATGAGAAGCGTGTTTTCGAGCCGGGCGCGCTGATGGGGCCGATCGACTGGCGCGGCGTCCTGCTTGGTATTCCCATCTGCGAGGACATCTGGGAGACGCAGGTCACCGAATGCCTGGCCGAGACCGGTGCGGAAATGCTGATCGTGCCGAACGGCTCGCCCTATTGGCGCGGCAAGCAGCTCGAGCGGCTGAACATCGCCGCACTGCGCGTAGCCGAGACGCATTTGCCCTTCATCTACACGAACCAGATCTGCGGTCAGGACGACCTGATCTTTGATGGCGCCTCGTTCGCGCTGAACCCGGACGGCTCGCTCGCCTTCCAGATGTCCGCCTTCACCGAGGAGATCGCGCTGACCCGCTGGGAGCGGACCGGCGACGAATGGCGCTGCGTCGAGGGTCCGAAGGAGATCATCGACGAGGACGACGAGGCCAATTACCGCGCCTGTGTGCTCGGTCTCCGCGACTACGTGAACAAGAACGGCTTTCCAGGTGTCGTGTTCGGCCTGTCGGGCGGCATCGATTCTGCGCTCTGCGCCGCGATCGCGGTCGATGCGCTTGGAGCGGATCGGGTCCACTCGATCATGCTGCCGTACCGCTTCACATCGGAGGAGAGCCTCGGCGACGCGGCGGCGTGTGCCAAGGCACTCGGCATCCGCTACGACACTGTGCCGATCGCCGGCCCCGTGGAGCAATTCGAGGCGGCACTTGGCCCGCTCTTCGTCGGGACCAATCGCGGCATCACGGAGGAGAATCTGCAGTCGCGCGTTCGCGGCACGATCCTGATGTCGGTTTCGAACAAATTCGGGCCGATGGTCGTGACGACCGGCAATAAGTCGGAGATGTCGGTCGGCTACGCCACGCTCTATGGCGACATGAATGGCGGCTTCAATCCGATCAAGGATCTCTACAAGACCGAGGTCTACCGGCTGTCCGCGCTGCGCAATCGTTGGAAGCCGTCAGATGCGATGGGACCGTCCGGCGAAGTGATCCCGTCGAACATCATCACCAAGGCGCCGACGGCCGAGCTGCGCGAGAACCAGAAGGACCAGGATTCGCTCCCACCCTACGACATCCTGGACGGTATCCTAGAGCGCCTCGTCGAGCAGGAGATGAGCGTGCCTGACGTCGTTGCGGATGGGTATGACCCGGAGACGGTGAGGAAGATCGAGCGCCTTCTCTATCTGGCAGAATACAAAAGACGTCAGGCCGCGCCGGGTGTGAAGGTGACAAAGAAGAACTTCGGCCGCGACCGGCGCTATCCGATCACGAACCGGTTCCGTGACGGGCTCTAAGCTACAGCTGTATCAGCGGTTTTCGCGCTCACGCGGCAGCGGCTGCGGTGCCCGCTGCTGTCGCGGCGGCGCATAGACCGGCGGCGGTGGTGCGCGGGGAGCCTCGTAGACCGGCGGCGGCGGACCCTCGTAATAACCGGGAGGCGGAGCCGCCTGGGCCTGTGACGGAGGTGGAGCGAGGGCTCCTTCTGGCGGCGGAGGCGCGTCGGTGCCTCCGTCCACAACCCCCTCGCTGGTGACCGAATTGGCACTATCCTGCGCCGCGCGCGCTGCGTCTGCCGGTGAGGTGCGGTCCGTGCCGGGCTGCGACATGCGCCTGGCGCGCTCCTCGTCGACGACGATGTCGCCGCGTTGGACGGTGTCGTCGTCTGCACCTGACAGCGCTTCGGTCCAGCTCATATTCGCGGGCTTGCACGAGCAGTCCTTCACAAATTCCTTCTGATATTTGAAAGCATTGGGAAGCTGCGCGTAAGGGACGCCCGTGGCGGACGTGGCCTGCTGGATCGAGCCGCCGGGGTTCGGATAGGAGAACAGCTCCGCCTCGGTTCCGGGGCAGGTCTTCCGGCACATCGCCTCGTCCTGCGCGAAACGGCCGGGAACCGTGGCGTAGCTGACTGGGAAGAAGAAGCCGTCGCAGGTTCTGACGCACACCGTGCGGAAGGTCGAGGTCTGCGGAACCTCCATCTGCGGCTGGCCGGGATAGGCTTCCTGCGGCGCTCTCTCGCTGCGGGAGCCACCGAAGAGAAGGCCGAACAGGCCGCCCGAGCGCTGCTGGGGCGGAGGCGGTGGCAATGCCGCCTGATACTGCGCACCGCACTGATTGGCGGCGAGCGCCGTGATCAGGTCGCGGCGGCGAGCCTCGCGGACGCCGGCATCGCCTTGGCCGCGGCTGATCTGGGCTTCGAGCTGGTCGAGCTGCTGCTGGCTGCGGTTGATCTGTGCATCGAGGTCACGGCATTCGGCCGGCGGACGCGGGCCGAACAGGAAGGTGCGGCCGCAGCCCATTCCGCGCGAACGGGCGATCATCCGGTCGAGGTCGGCCCGGCGTTGGGCATAGGCCTGCTGCGCCGCACCGGCGTCCGCGCTGCGCGGCTGCTGGTCGAGCGCCGCAAGCTGCGCTTCGAGACGCAGGCACTGCTGCGGAACCTGCGCCAAAACCGGCGTTGCCGGTAGGAGAGCCAGCACCGCGAACGCGACAAACCGGGACCGTTTGAACATTCAAGAAACCTGTGAGCCCGAAGGGCCGTGCCGGTAGAGCGGCGAAATCTGGCCTAAGTGTGGACCATTGGCGCGATTCCCCGCGAAATTCGAGCCCGTCCTCTTTATCACTTGACGCTGATCGTCGCGCTCACCATTGTCCCGCCCCATGCAGATCAACGCTTCCGCCATTAGCCGGATCGTCATTATCTGCGGTTAGCGCTCACGCTGGCCGCGGCCGTATCTGTCTGACCAAATCAAAAACAGAGCGCGACTGCCGGGGCCGGCTAGGGCAGACCCCAAGGCACGGGATATTTCATGTCGCTCAGGCTCTACAACACGCTGACCCGGACCAAGGCTGAGTTCACGCCGATCGATGCCGGCAATGTGCGTCTCTACGCCTGCGGCCCGACGGTCTATGACCGCGCCCATATCGGCAATGCGCGCCCGGTCATTGTGTTCGACGTGTTGTT
The DNA here is from genome assembly GCF_042652085.1 of Flaviflagellibacter deserti. NCBI lineage: Bacteria > Pseudomonadati > Pseudomonadota > Alphaproteobacteria > Hyphomicrobiales > Flaviflagellibacter > Flaviflagellibacter deserti. The sequence continues at coordinate 136,462 of NZ_JBHSJF010000006.1, forward strand.
CCGCCTGCTGCGCCATCTCTATGGGCACGACCGGGTCAAATATGTCCGCAACATCACGGATGTGGACGACAAGATCAACGCGCGCGCCGCCGAACGTGGGGTCTCGATCCGCGAACTGACCGAGTGGACGGCGAAGGATTTCCGCGACGACACTTCCGAACTCGGCGTGCTGCTGCCGTCGGTCGAGCCGCGCGCGACAGAACATATCGTCGAGATGATTACGCTCATCGAGATGCTGATCCTGCGCGGCCACGCATACGAGGCGGAAGGGCATGTGCTCTTCCACGTCCCGTCCATGCCGTCCTATGGCAGGCTTGCAAACCGTACGCTCGACGAGATGGAAGCCGGCGCGCGCGTCGACGTCGCCCCCTACAAGCGCGATGCGATGGACTTCGTGCTGTGGAAGCCGTCCGAGCCGAGCCTTCCCGGTTGGGAGAGTCCGTGGGGCCGTGGCCGTCCGGGTTGGCACATCGAGTGCTCCGCGATGTCGTGGAAGCATCTCGGCGAGGTGTTCGACATCCACGCCGGCGGCATCGACCTCGTCTTCCCGCACCACGAGAACGAGATCGCCCAGACCTGCTGCGCCTTCGGCCATGACGTGATGGCCAATGTCTGGATGCACAACGGCTTCCTGCAGGTCGAGGGCGAGAAGATGTCGAAATCGCTCGGCAACTTCGTCACGATAGCCGAACTGCTGCACGACTGGCCAGGCGACGTGATCCGGCTGGCGATGCTCGGCACCCATTACCGCCAACCGATCAACTGGACGCTGCGGAGCCTTCAGGACGCGGAGAAGGCTCTGGCGGCCTGGTTCGAGGCTGCCGGATCGGGCGCCGACGCACGCCCGGCGCCCGCCGTGCTGGAAGCGCTTAGCGACGATCTGAACACACCGCAGATGATCGCCGAACTGCATCAATTGCGCGGGCAGGCATCCCGGAAGGCGCTCGCAGGCACGCTGGAATTCCTGGGTTTCCGGCCGAAGGTGTTCGAGGACTGGCGCATGGCGACGGCTCCGGAGCCCGCGCTGCCGCCGGACGAGATCGAGCGGCTGCTCGCGGCACGGCTGCACGCGCGCAAGGCGAAGAATTTCGCCGAGGCCGACCGCATCCGTGACGACCTCGCGGCACAGGGCATCATCGTGAAAGACGGACCGGAGGGCTCGACCTGGAGCGTGGCGCGATGACAGAGACTCATTCCGGCGGCTGCCAGTGTGGTGCGGTGCGATTCCGCGTCCAGGGTGAACTCGGAAAACCGTCGGTCTGCCATTGCCGGATGTGCCAGAAGGCGTTCGGCGCCTTCTACGCACCGCTCGTCAATGTCGGCGAGGCCAGGGTTGCGTGGACGCGTGGCGAACCTGCTCGTTTCCAGAGTTCGGAACATGTCCGCCGAGGCTTCTGCGCGATGTGCGGCACGCCGCTGACCTACGAGGCGCCCGGCGAACTTTGCCTTGCGATTGGTGCGTTCGACCATCCCGAGGCGGTCGCCCCGGTGATCCAGTACGGCACCGAACGCAAACTACCCTATGTCGACGGAATTCCCGGCCTTCCCGAGCGCCTGACGCTCGGTGGCGAGGTGCCGGATTTCCTGCACGATCTCACAAGCTACCAGCATCCGGACCACGACACCGAGGCGTGGCCGCCGAAGGACCAGACCCGATGACCCGCGAACGGCTCTACCTGTTCGACACGACCCTGCGCGACGGCGCCCAGACGGCCGGCGTGAACTTCGCGATCGAGGAGAAGCTGTCAGTCATCGCCATGCTCGATGGGATCGGGATCGACTATGTCGAGGCGGGTTATCCGGGCGCGAACCCGACCGACACGGCATTGTTCGGCGAGGCGCGTGCCTTGAAGTCGGCACGGCTGACGGCCTTCGGTATGACCAAGCGGGCAGGGCGCTCGGCCTCGAACGATCCGGGCCTGCAGACCGTGCTGACCGCAAAGTCGGATGCGCTCTGCTTCGTCGCCAAGACCTGGGACTATCATGTCGACGTCGCGCTTGGTGCGACTTTGGACGAGAACCTGGACTCAATCCGAGAGACTGTCCGCGCAGGCGTCGCCGCCGGCCGCGAGACGATGATCGATTGCGAGCATTTCTTCGACGGCTACAAGGCCAATCCGGATTATGCGCTGGCTTGCGCTAAGGCGGCTTACGAGGAGGGCGCGCGCTGGATCGTGCTCTGCGACACCAATGGTGGCGCACTTCCGCATGAGGTGGCGAAGATCGTCTCCGAAGTAACGGTCCACATCCCCGGCGACCATCTCGGCATCCATCCGCACGACGACACCGGCTGCGCCGTCGCCAACGCACTCGCGGCGGTCGGCGCGGGTGTCCGCCAGATCCAGGGCACGCTGAACGGCCTCGGTGAGCGCTGCGGCAACGCCAATCTCGTATCACTGATCCCGACGCTGAAGCTGAAGCCGGAATTCCGCGACCGGTTCGAGACCGGCGTGTCGGATGAGGGCCTGCGCAACCTGACCCATCTGTCGCGTATGCTGGACGAGATCCTGAACCGCAATCCCGACCGCCACGCGCCTTATGTCGGCGTCAACGCCTTCGCGACCAAAGCGGGCATCCACGCTTCGGCGATCCTGAAGGACCCCAAGACCTACGAGCACGTGCCGCCGGAAGCGGTCGGCAACAAGCGTCGCCTTCTCGTCTCCGACCAGGGCGGCAAGTCGAACCTATTGGCGGAACTCGACCGGATCGGCCTAAAGGTGTCGAAGGACGATCCCCGCCTCGGTCGTCTTCTCGACGAGGTGAAGGATCGCGAGAACGTCGGCTATGCCTATGAGGGCGCCGCCGCGAGCTTCGAACTCCTGGCGCGCCGTCTGCTAGGCACCGTGCCGGCCTATTTCGATGTCGACGGCTTTCGCACCTCGGTCGAGCTCCGCCACAATTCGCAGGGCGCGCTCGCGACCGTCTGCGAGGCGGTGGTCAAGCTGACAGTCCAGGGCGAGAGCCTGATGTCGGTCGCCGAAGGCAACGGCCCGGTCAACGCGCTCGACCTCGCGCTCCGCAAGGATCTCGGCGTCTATCAGCCCTACATCCAGGATCTCAGGCTGACGGACTACAAGGTCCGTATCCTCGACGGCGGCACGGAGGCCGTGACGCGGGTCATGATCGAGTCCGCCGACGACAGCGGCGACAGTTGGACGACTGTCGGCGTCTCCGCGAACATCATCGATGCGTCGTTCCAGGCGCTGGTCGACAGCGTGACCTACAAGCTGATGCGGAGCGGCGCGCCGGCGCCTTGAGATGCGCCTCTCCCAGGGGAGAGGTCGAGTCGCCGGAAGGCGACCGGGTGAGGGGTAAGGCCTCGCGAATAAAAGCTCCGGCGATTAGCCTCTCGCCATGCCACCTCGCCGAACACAGCTCGCTCGTCAACTCCGTTTAGATCAGACCTCTGCGGAAGATCTGATCTGGAACGCCGTGCGCGATCGGCGTTTCGAAGGCTGGAAATTCAGGCGGCAGATGCCGATCGAGGGCTTTGTCGTCGACTTTTGTTGCTGGGACGCGAAGCTGATCATCGAGGTGATGGTGCACACCATCTGGATCAGATAGATCAAGACAAGCGACGCAAGACGGTGATCGAGAGCAAGGGCTTCGTGGAGCTTCGATTTACGAACGTTGATGTTCGTGGACGCCTCGATTGGGTGATGCAGGAGATCGGCCGGTCTCTCGACGTGTCGCAGGGACTCAAACCTCGACCGTCTTTACCGCGGCTGGATTGAACCGGAAGGCCTTACCCCTCACCCCGCTCGCACCTCTCGGTGCGAGTCGGCCCTCTCCCCCCGGGAGAGGGCTTCGAAAGTCCTTACATCTTACCGACCGGCGCCACCTTGTAGGGCAGGTCCGGTTCCTGCGCGTCGCGCGCGGCGCGTTCGAGCGTCGGCAGGACGTCCTCGATGTTATCGGCGATCTGGTAGGGCACCCACAGGCTTTCGCGGATGAAGGCGTGTGCCGTCATGTGTTCGAGCATGGCCAGCAGCGGTTCCCAATAGCCGGAGATATTGGCGATCAGGATCGGCTTCCTGTGGCGGCCGAGCTGTGCCCAGGTCAGCTGTTCGACGAGTTCTTCCAGCGTGCCGATGCCGCCGGGCAGCGCGACGAAGGCGTCGGCCTTCTCGAACATCAAGCGTTTACGCTCATGCATGTCCTCGGTGACGATCTGCTCCTGCGCCGCTTCGAGCATGTGCTCGCGGCGGACCAGGAATTCCGGGATGATCGCGGTGACGTGGCCGCCATGGTCGAGCACGCTCCGCGCGACCGTTCCCATAAGGCCGAGGCCGCCGCCGCCATAGACGAGGCCGACGCCGTTCTCGGCGAGGATCTGGCCGAAGGTCCGGGCGGCGATTTCATGCCTTGGATCGCGGCCCAGCCCCGAGCCGCAATAGACGCAGACTGATTTGATGAATGACATTCTTTGTTTCTCTTGCCTTTAGATGTGGCAAACATAGCCCGAAATTCCTTCAAGCTTGTTTCACCACTTGATCGTGACCGCATACAGGCGACAATAAATACCGGGGAATGGTGTTAATGGGCCGGCTTGCCGGTCGGGGGAGACTTGGTTCGATGAATGCTCGCGCACGCCAAATCTTGGCGCTGGGGCTGATCGTCATCCTGGCGATCGGCATCGGTGTCGTCGCGCGCCGCGAAGTGCAGCGCCAGGATACCGCTGCTTTGTCCCAGTCCGCTCCGCAGGTGGTCACACCCGGTACGCCGTCGACGCCACCGTCGGACACGGCATCGAAGAATGCGGCCGACGGCAAGACAGCCGCGACGATCGTGCCGAGTTTCGACATCGTACGCGTCGAACCCAGGGGCGATGCCATCATCGCAGGCCGCGCGGCGCCGGGCGCCGAGGTGGAATTGCTGTCGAACGGAGGAGTCATCGATCGCACCAAAGCCAATGAGGCGGGCGAATTCGTGATGATGCCGCCGACATTCGCACAGGGCAGCTATGAACTGACGCTGCGGACGCCCGATGCGGGCGGCTCCAAGCAGTCGGTTACGGTGGCGATACCTGAGCCCGGCAAGGGCGAGGTTCTGGTCGTGGTGGGCGAGCCGGGCAAGCCTTCCCAGGTCGTGCAGGCCGGGTCGCCCGCGACTCATACCGCCACCGTGGGTTCGCCTGCTATTCCGAGCCCCGCCGTGATAACGCCTCCGGTAGCGCCGCAGACCGCGGAGGCCGCTCCTGAATTGCCGCTTCGTATCGGCGCGGTCGAGGCGGAGGGCGGCAAATTGTTCGTGCAGGGCACGGGTCCGGAGGGTGCACGGGCGCAGATCTATCTCAACGACTCGCCTCTCGCGGAAGCCACGGTTGGCGACGACGGCAAGTGGTCGCTCAAAATCGAAAAGGGCGTGGCGGCCGGCAATTACAAGGTACGCGTCGACCAACTCGGCGAGAGCGGCAAGGTCGTGGCGCGCGCGGAAGTGCCGTTCGCGGCGTTAAAAGCGATGCCGCCAGCCGATGCACCGAAGCCGAGCGAACTCGCCTCGTCCTCGACCAATCCGGCGGACGCACCGTCGACGACGGGTGCGGTTCAATCGGCCAATCCGATCGTCACGAAGCTCGATACGTTGGAGGTCCAGCGCGGCGACAATCTCTGGCGCATCAGCCGGAAAATCTATGGCGCGGGCGTTCGTTATTCGACGATCTACGAAGCGAATGCGGACCAGATCCGCGATCCGAACCGGATCTATCCAGGTCAGATATTCGTGATGCCGCCCAAGGGGTGATCCCGTGCTAGTTGGGTCGTCATGCTCCGGCTTGACCGGAGCATCCAAGCCGACCTCGTGATGTGGATCCTCCGGTCAAGCCGGAGCATGACGACAAATCGGCCCGCAGCGGAGTAGTGGCGAGGCTTCCGCCAGACAGAACATCCCGTCAAAGGGGTCGCGGATCGCGCGATCCGCTCCTATATGGAGCGCCAAACGCACCCCAGGCTTTGATATGTCGCTCACCAATCCCGCGCAGTCTATTGCGCGCACGCAGGCTCCCGTGCCCAAGCGCGAGGTGAGTGCCGAAGGCGGCAAGTTCTTCAGCACGTTCCGCGACCTCCAGCCCTTCATGTGGCCGGGCGACCGGCCGGACCTTCAGGCGCGCATCGCGCTCGCGCTGGTTCTCCTGGTCTTTACCAAGCTGATCACCATCGCGGTGCCCTACGGTTTCAAATGGGCCGTCGATGCGCTGACGCTTTCGGAAGCCGGCAGGACGTCGCTCGACGGCGGTACCTGGCATGCGCTCGCAATGGGTGCGCCGGTTCTGATGGTGGCGATCTACGGCATCGGCCGCGTGCTGATGGTGGCGTTGGCGCAGGTGCGTGACGGTCTGACGGCCGCGGTCGTCATGCATGCCGTGCGGCGGATGGCGCTGCGCGTCTTCGAGCACATCCACAGACTCAGCCTGCGCTTCCATCTCGGCCGCCGCACCGGCGGCCTGTCGCGCGTCGTCGAGCGCGGGCGCAATGCCATCGAGACCCTGACCCGCACCGCACTTCTGACCGTCGTGCCGACGATCATCGAACTCGGCCTCGTCTTCGCGGTGCTCGCCTGGCAGTTCGACTGGCGCTACGTGGCCGTTGTTGCGGCGACGCTCGTCGCCTACACCTGGTTTACCTTCGTCGCGAGCGAGTGGCGGCTCGGCCTGCGCCGCACCCTGAACGACCAGGACACCGACGCCAGCGCCAAGGCGATCGACAGCCTGCTGAACTACGAGACCGTCAAATATTTCGGCAACGAGGAGCGCGAGGCCGCCCGCTACGACCGCGCGATGGCCGGCTACGAGAAGGCGGCGGTGAAGACCTACACCTCGCTCTCTTGGTTGAATGCCGGGCAGGCGGTGATCTTCTCGCTCGGCCTCGCGGTCGCCATGGGCATGGCGGCGGTCGACGTGCGCGCGGGCCGCAATACGGTTGGCGATTTCGTGCTGATCAACGCCATGATGATCCAGCTCTACCAGCCGCTGAACTTCATGGGTTTCGTCTATCGCGAGATCAAGCAGGCGGTGACGGACATCGAGGCGATGTTCAAGTTGCTGGCCGAGGATCCCGAGATCGAGGACAAGCCCGGCGCGAAGCCGCTCGATGTCCGCGAGGGCACGATCCGTTTTGAAGACGTGCGCTTCTCCTATGATCCCGACCGGCCGATCCTGAAAGGGGTCTCCTTCGAGGTGCCGGCCGGCAAGACGGTCGCGATCGTCGGTCCCTCTGGCGCGGGCAAGTCGACGATTTCGCGGCTGCTCTACCGTTTCTACGATGTCGGCGAGGGCCGCGTGACGATCGACGGGCAGGACGTGCGCGACGTCCAGCAGAAGACGTTGCGCAACGCCATCGGCATGGTCCCGCAGGACACCGTCCTGTTCAACGACACGATCCGCTACAACATCCGCTACGGCCGCTGGGACGCGACCGACGAGGAGATCGAGCAGGCGGCGGCGCTCGCCCAGATCGACCCGTTCATCCAGATGCTCCCCAAGGGCTACGATACCGAAGTCGGCGAGCGCGGCCTGAAGCTCTCGGGCGGTGAGAAGCAGCGCGTCGCCATCGCCCGCACGATCCTGAAGGGGCCGCCGATCCTGATCCTCGACGAGGCGACATCGGCGCTCGACAGCTACACCGAGAAGGAAATTCAGGACGCGCTGGAGCGCGTCTCGGAGGGCCGCACCACGCTCGTCATTGCCCACCGCCTCTCGACCATCATCAATGCCGACGAGATCATCGTGCTCTCGGCAGGCGAGGTGGTGGAGCGCGGCCATCATTCCGAGCTTCTGACCCAGGGCGGGCTCTATGCCGGCATGTGGGACCGCCAGCGCGAAGCCGACGAGGCGCGCGAGAAGCTGGCGCGTACCGGCGAGGAGGGTGCTCCGCCCGACACCCATGGCGAGGTCGTCGTCGAGGAACATGTCGAGAAGCCGCCTGTCATCGCTGCGGCGGCGGGGACTTTGGGCTGACTGTCTTCAGTGAACGCCTGTTTCCCGGTCCGGGTGCGGCGAAGCCGCATCCCGAGAACCGGGACCCAGCGCTTTCTCGCGGCGAAGCCGCACTTTATCTATGGAGCGCCTGCGGCGCGCATATGCGCTGGGCCCTGGATTGGCGTGCGCTTCGCGCGCTTGTCCGGGAACGCGGGAACTAGGGACTCTAGGCATAGCCCGCATTCGTGCTATCCACCGGGCCCCACGAGGCCCTGAATGCTCAATTCCGTTCTCGACTCCATCCGCAAGTTCATCCCGCCGATCCATCGCGAAGGCCACAAATTCATCGGCATCGCCTTCGTTGCGGCGCTGCTTCTGTTCTTCCTGTGGGAACCGCTCGGCTGGATCGGTCTGATCCTGACGGTCTATGTCGCGTTCTTCTTCCGCGATCCGATCCGTGTCACGCCGATGGCCTCTAACCTCGTGGTCTCGCCGGCCGACGGTCTGATCACCGCGGTCGGGCCGTTCGTGCCGCCAGCCGAACTCGGAATGGGCCTCGAACCGCGCCTGCGCATCTCGATCTTCCTGTCGATCTTCAACGTCCACGTAAACCGCGTGCCGGTGGGCGGTACGATCCGCCGTGTCATCTATCGGCCGGGCAAGTTCCTCAATGCCGACCTCGACAAGGCGAGCGAGGATAACGAGCGCAACAGCCTGGTCATAGCCAGCGCGTCCGGCGATGTCGGCGTGGTGCAGATCGCGGGCCTGATCGCACGCCGCATCGTCTGCTGGGCGGACGAGGGCGATGTCGCTCTTCCCGGTGCGCGCTTCGGTCTAATCCGCTTCGGTTCGCGCCTCGACGTCTATCTGCCGGAAGGTGCGGTGCCGATGTCGGCGATCGGCCAGACGGCGATCGGCGGCGAGACCGTCATCGCCGATCTGTCGCGCGTTCCGGCGCGGATCGACTTCCGCACCGAGTAGCCTTTCCGCCCGCTTGCGCGTTAGATTTTTAGTCGACGCGAGGAGAAATCATGGCCGGCCGCTTTTTCCCGCCCTTCGAGCCCGAGCACAACGAGTCGAAAGTCCGCCGCTTTCGCGCGGTGCCGATGCGGCTGCTCATACCGAACCTGATCACACTGCTGGCCATCAGCATCGGCCTGACCGCGATCCGGATGGGCATGGAAGGCCGGATGGAACTCGCGGTCTACGCGGTGGTCGTCGCGGCGGTGCTCGACGGTCTCGATGGACGTCTGGCACGGCTGCTGAAGGGCACGTCGCGTTTCGGCGCCGAGCTCGACAGCCTCTGCGACTTCGTCAATTTCGGCGTCGTTCCGGCTGTGCTCCTCTATATCTGGACCCTGCACGATCTCAGCTCGATCGGCTGGGCCGGGGCCATCGTCTTCGCGGTCGCGGCCGCACTCCGGCTGGCACGCTTCAACGTGGCTCTCGATACGCCGAAGCCGGATTATGCGCAGGACTTCTTCGTCGGCGTGCCGGCGCCCGCGGGCGCGCTGCTGGTGATGCTGCCGATCTATATGGGCCAGTTGGGCTCGATCGATCTGCCGGTCGTCAGCGCTTCCGTGTCACTGATCTACTGCATCGCGATTGCGCTTCTGATGGTCTCGAAGCTGCCGACCTGGTCATTCAAGAAATCCGCGTCCCGCGTGCCGCGCGACATGGTGGCTCCGGTCTTCGTCGGCGCCGTGCTCTTCATCGCGCTTCTCGTCAGCTACACATGGGAAGTGCTGACGCTCGGCGCGCTCGCCTATCTCGCAGCGCTGCCCCTGGCCTTCATGACCTATCAGCGCCTCGCCCGCCGCTACAAAGCGGGGCAAGCGGGCGACGAGCCGGTGGACGACGCCGTGCCGCCGGTTGACGAAGCAAGCGCCGAGGACGACGAGAAAGTCCGCCTCCACTAAGGGTCGGTAAGCGACGGGACAGATGGCCGATTACGCATTTGTTCTCGTCGTCGGCCTTGCGGCAGGCTGCCTGAGCGGCATTGTCGGCGCGGGCGCGAGCGTCCTTCTGCTTCCCGTCCTGGTCCTGACTTTCGGCCCGCAACAGGCGGTGCCAATCATGGCGATCTCGGCGCTGTTCTCCAATGTCGGCAAGGTCGCCGCCTGGTGGCGCGAGATCGACTGGCGCGCCTGCCTCACCTTCGCGCTGCCGGGAATACCGGCTGCAGCGCTCGGTGCGCGGACGCTGCTCGCTTTGCCGCCGCATCTGGTCGAGCTTTTCCTCGGCATCTTCTTCATCCTGATGATCCCCGCGCGGCGCTGGCTGAGACGGCGCGATCTGAAGATCGGCCTGCCGGTGCTCGCGGTCATCGGTGCCATCATCGGCTTTCTGACCGGCATCGTGATGTCGACCGGGCCGCTCAATGCGCCCGCCTTCGCGGCCTACGGCCTGGCGAAGGGGCCATTTATTTCGACTGAAGCGATGAGTTCTCTCCTCGTCTACATCGCCAAGGTCACGACCTTCCGGAGCATGGGCGCGCTGCCGGACGAGGTTATCGTCAGCGGTCTCATCGTCGGCGTGACCGTCATGGCGGGAACGTTCCTCGGCAAGCAGGTCGTGCAGCGGATGAGCGTCGAGATGTTCCAGCATGTGCTGGACGGGATGCTGCTGATATCCGGTACGTCGATGCTGTGGGCTGCCGCGGCTCGTTGATAGCGTATCCGGGAGCGGCAAAGCCGAGCCCGGGATTCCATAGCCCATGTGTTGATGATGGAAGCGAGGCGCTGCGGTGTATGGGTTCCGGGCTCCGCTCCGCGGCCCGGAACACAGGTTGTTACTCCGCAGCCTCGGACAACGGTCCGCGCGTTGCCACGATATGGGGGACGTGGTCGGCTTCACCCTCTTCACCGGGGCCGATGAAGCGGCCGAAGATGCGGCCGGTAAAGCGGCCGAGATCGTCCATGATCGTGTAGAAGCTCGGCACGAACATCAGCGACAGGACCGTCGAGGTGGCGAGGCCGCCGATGACGGCGATCGCCATCGGGGCGCGGAACTCGCCACCCTGGCCGATGCCGAGCGCGGATGGGATCATGCCTGCGATCATCGCGATGGTCGTCATGACGATCGGTCGGGCGCGCTTCCTGCCCGCATCGATGATCGATTCGTCGCGCGAGGCGCCGCGGCCCTCCGCCTCGACCGCGAAGTCGACCAGCATGATCGCATTCTTCGTGACGATGCCCATCAGCATCAGGATGCCGATGACGACCGGCATCGACACCGAATTGCCGGTGACGAGCAGGGCGATGATGACGCCGCCTATAGACAGCGGCAGCGAGGCCAGAATGGTGATCGGCTGGAACACGGTACCGAACAGCAGGACCAGAACGCCGAGCACCATCATGATGCCCGCGCCCATCGCCAGGGCGAAGCCGGTGAAGACCTCGTTCATGATCTCGGTGTCGCCGCCCTGGACGATGCGAACGCCCTTCGGCAGATCTTTCGCTTCCGGCAGGTTCAGCACGGTATTGACGGCATCGCCGAGTTGCATGCCGCCCGTCAGGTCGGCGCCGAGCACGATGCGGCGCTGGCGGTCGTAGCGGTCGATGGAGGAGGGGCCCTGACCGAAGCCCACATCGGCGACGGCCGAGAGGGGCACCGACTTGCCGTCGCCGACGGGCACCGCGAGTGTTCCGAGCACGCCGGCATCGGTGCGGGCGTTCTCGTCGAGCTGGACGCGGATCGGGATCAGGCGCTCGCCGGTGTTCATCTTGGCGAGGTTCGCATCGGCATCGCCGATGGTCGCGACACGGATCGTCTCCGAGATCATGTCGGTCGTGACGCCGAGATCGGCGGCGCGATCGAGACGCGGCTGGACGAAGAGTTCGGGACGCGACAGGCCGGTCGATGGCGCGACGTTGATGAATTCGGGCACGCGGCGCATGCCGTTCTCGAGCGAGGCCGCGCCCCTGGCGAGGTCGTCGGAGTTCGGACCGGTGACGGTGATCGAGAGCTGTCGTTCGCCGCGCTCGTTGACGTACCAGGCGCGGACGTCGGGCACGGTGGAGACGATTTCGGAAACCTTGGCCTCGAGCTGCTTCTGGGTGAACGAGCGCTCGGTCTTCGGGACGAGGCGGACGATAACCGAAGTCTTGCGGGTCTCGAGCGTGCCGGTCGGCGACGTGCCGCCCATCACGAAGATCGACTCGACCTCTGGCAGCGCACCGATCTTGCGGGTTAGCTCGTCGGACACCTCGCGGGTGTCCTCGATACGAGCGCCCGGAGGGAGTTCAGCTGAGACGACGATGCGCGAATGGTCCTCATCCGGCATGAAGCCGGTCGGCAGGAGGCCGGTGCTCCAGATCGAGACCGCGAACAGGACGAAACCGGCGATCAATGTCAGCCAGCGATGCCGGATCGAGGTGGCGAGCGCGCCGGTGTACCAGCGCATCAGCCAGCCGTCCTTCTCCTCCACATGCGCGTGTGGCCGCAGAAGATAGGCGGCCATGAGCGGTGTGATCAGGCGGGCGACGAGGAGCGAAATGATGACGGCCGCGGCGACCGTCAGGCCGAATTGCTTGAAGTACTGGCCAGCGATACCGCCCATGAAGCTGACAGGCGCGAACACCGCGATGATGGTGAATGTGATCGCGATGACGGCGAGGCCGATCTCGTCGGCCGCTTCCATCGCCGCGCGATAGGGCGATTTGCCCATGCGCATATGGCGGACGATGTTCTCGATCTCGACGATCGCGTCGTCGACCAGGATGCCGGTCACCAGGGTGAGCGCGAGCAGGCTGACGAGGTTCAGCGAGAAGCCCATCAGGTCGACGAGGAAGAAAGTCGGAATGACCGAAAGCGGCAGCGCGACGGCCGCGATCATCGTCGCCCGCCAGTCGCGTAGGAAGATGAAGACGACAATGATCGCGAGCACGGCGCCCTCGATCAGGGTGTGCATCGCGCTCTCGTAATTGCCCTCAGTGAAGCCAACGGAATCGTCGATCTGCGTGAAGGTGACGTCTGGGTTCGCGACCTCGATCTCCTTCAGCTTGGCCTCGGCCACGCGCGCGACCGAGACGTCGCTCGCGCCCTTGGTGCGGTAGACCATCAGCGAGACGACCGGCTGGCCGTTCAGGCGCGCGAAGGAACGCTCCTCCTCGGCTCCATCGATGACCTGGCCGAGCTCGGACAGGCGGATCTGCCGACCGTTGGCGAGCGAAATCTTGGTATCGGACAGGGTCTCGACGTTGCGCGCGCCGGCGAGCGTGCGGATCGTCTGTTCCTGACCGCCGATCTCGCCGCGGCCGCCGGCGAGGTCGATATTCGTCGCGCGGATCTGGCGATTGACGTCGGCTGCCGTGACGCCAAGCGCCATCAGGCGATCAGGATCGAGCTCGACGCGGATCTCGCGCGAGACGCCGCCGATGCGCTCGACCCGGCCGACGCCCTTGAGGCCCTGAAGCTGCCGCTTCACGACGTCATCGACGTACCAGGACAGCTGTTCCAGTGTCATTCCGGGTGAGGACGCCGCATAGGAGACGATCGACTGTCCTTCGACATCAATGCGCTCGACGACCGGCTCCTCGATCGTGCGCGGAAGCTCGGCGCGGATCTTGGCGATCGCATCCTTCACATCGTTGACGGCGCGGTCGGTATCGGTTTCGAGCTGGAACTCGATCATCGTTGTCGACAGGCTGTCGGAAACGGTCGAGGTCACGTGCTTCACGCCGGTCAGGTTCGCGACCGAATCCTCGATTTGCTTGGTGACCTGGGCCTCGAGCTCGGACGGCGCCGCGCCGGATTCGGTCACCTTTATCGAGACCAGCGGAACGTCGATGTTCGGAAAGCGCGTGATCGGCAGATCGTTGAAGGCGAAGATGCCGAGAATGCTCAGCACGACGAACAGGACGATACCGGGGATCGGGCGCTTGATCGACGCCGCCGAGATGTTCAGCCTCATTTGCGCACGCCCTCCACGACGTTCGGCTCGACAGGCGTGACGGCATCTCCATCGCGCAGGAACGACCCGGCGCGGGCGACGACTTCATCGCCTTCCGCGAGACCGGACTTCACTTCGACGCGTGTCGGCGCGCGAAGGCCAAGCTCGACTTCCCGGCTCTGCACTTTTCCGTCGGCGATAACCTGGACGGTGTTCTTGCCGTCTTCGACAGTGATCGCCGAGGTAGGAACGGTGAGGGCGGTATGGCGGCCAATCTCGACGAGGCCCGAAGCGAACGAGCCGACCGAAACATGGGCACTTTCCGGCAATGCGACCCGGACGCGGCCGAGGCGGGTCGTGGCGTCGATCTCGGGCGAGATCAGGCGGATCTGACCCTGAATGGTGTCGTTGGAGCCTGCGGGCGTGACGCGGACGATCTGCTCCGGCTTCAACCGTGCGAGCGTCACGTCGACGACCTGCGCTTCGAGTTCGATATCGCCGTCCTCGATCAGCCGGAACGCCGGTTCCGCCGCCATGCTGGCGATGGCGCCGAGGCGCAGGTTCCGACGCTTCACGACACCGGCGGAGGGTGCCTTGATCTCGGTGCGGACGCGGCGGACCTCGACCTGGTCGCGCTGGGCTTCGGCGACCTTCAGGTTTTCCTTGGCTGCGTTGAGGCGCGCATCGGCAACCTGCGCGGCGGAAAGCGCCTGATCATATTGCTGCGCGCTGGCAGTTCCGGATTTGCGGAGCGTCTCGCTGCGCTGGAGCGCCTGTTTGGTCTCGAGCACGTTCGCCTCGGCCTCGGCGATGGATGCCTTGGACTGTGCGATGGCGGCGGACGCCTGCGCGGCCTCTGCGTCGATGGCCGAGCGTGATAGACGGGCGAGCACCTGGCCGTGTTCGACGTGATCGCCTTCCTCCACGAGGATTTCGGTGACCGCGAGGCCTTCGACCTCGGGCGCAACCATCACCTCTTCGCGGGCGACGAGCGATCCCGAGACGTGGACCTCCTCGGCGATCTCGCGCGTCTCGACGCGCGCGACGGTGACCGAAGGCGGCCGGCGGACGACCTCCTTGGAGGTCGAGGCGCCCGCATGCTCCGGTGTGTTCGACAGGAAGAACCAGCCGCCGATGCCGGCGCCGATCGCGACTGTGACGAGGGCGATGATATATCGACGCATTATGCCTGCTCCGTCATTTCGGCCTGGCAGGCGCATACGGGCAAGGCGACTTCGGTGCCGGGCTCGGTGCCGCCTGCCATGTCTTCCAGGGCTTTGCGTGTCGCCTCGACATGCGCGATGTCGTTCTTGAAATGGGTGACACCCCAATCGAGCAGCCAGCCGATCGGACCGCCGCATTTGGCCTGGAGCGCCTGTTCGAGTTCCGCGAGTTCCGCCTTCTGCTGGGCCAGACGGGTGTCGACTGCGCGGGCAATCACCTCGCGGTCGAGGAAAGGCGCGCAGAGCGCGATCATCGCGAAGGACGAGCGGAAGATGTCCTCGCCCGGAGGCTGGCTCATCGCCTCTATGAAGGCCGCTTTGCCGGTCTCGGTGAGCGCATAGACCTTGCGAGGCGGCTTGCCGGGCTGGCTCTCCTCGCGAAGGCTGACGAGCCCTTCGGCCTGCAATTTGGCCAAAGCCGGATAGATCGAGCCGAAGCTCGCATCGACGAAATGAAGGAAAGGACCGTCGGTCCAGCGCGTCTTGAGGTCGTAGCCTGACGCTTCGCCATGGGCGAGCAGCGCGAGGCACACGGTGCGAACGTTCATCGTAATCCCAGCCTGTATGACAGGCCGGCATATATCGGGCCGATATAGGCGCTTTCAAGGCGCGATTGGTCGCGGCGCTTTTAAGCCTCCCGAAGTTGGCAAAGTTCGGATCGGAGGCTTAGAAACCCCAAATGACCCAGCCTTTTGCACTCGTCATCCACGGCGGCGCCTTCCAGACGGAAAGCGACTATTCCGAACAATACGCTCACATGCGGAGCGTGCTCGAAGCTGGCCGCGCGGCCCTTGCTTCGGGCGGAGCGGCTCTCGATGTTGCCGTCGATGCGGTCAAGAGACTGGAAGATGCCGGCCTCTACGTGGCGGGGAAGGGCGCCGGCCCGAACACCGCGGGCTATTACGAGCTCGATGCCTCGATCATGGACGGCGCGAGCGGCAAGGCCGGCGCGGTGGCTGGGCTGACGCATTTCCGCAATCCGATCGCCTGCGCCCGCACGGTGATGGACAAGACCCGGCATGTGATGCTGACAGGGCCGGGTGCCGATCATTTCCTGACCAGGCACGGCCTCGAGACGGTCGATCCGACGAGTTATTTCGTCAGCACCGAGCCGATGGAAGCCGAGACATCGCACGGCACGGTCGGGGCGGTGGTACTGGACGTGCGCGGCCATCTCGTCTCGGCGGTCTCGACCGGCGGCACCAGCGGCAAGCTGGAAGGCCGCGTCGGCGATCCAGCTATCGTCGGAGCCTCGATCTTTGCGGGCGATGATGTGGCAGTCTGCTCTACCGGCCATGGCGAATATTTCATCCGCAATGTCGCCGCCTATGACGTGGTTGCGCGCTGCCGCTATTCGGGCACTCCGCTGGGCGAGGCGCTTGACGCGACCCTGTTCGACCGGGTGAAGGCGTCGGGCGGCTGGGGTGGAATGATTGCTGTCAATGCCAAGGCCGAAGTCGCGTTGGCGTTCACCGATCGCGG
This sequence comes from Flaviflagellibacter deserti, assembly GCF_042652085.1. NCBI lineage: Bacteria > Pseudomonadati > Pseudomonadota > Alphaproteobacteria > Hyphomicrobiales > Flaviflagellibacter > Flaviflagellibacter deserti. The sequence continues at coordinate 152,975 of NZ_JBHSJF010000006.1, forward strand.
AATGCATCGGGGATATGTGACGCACGACCGCGACATATCAGTCGCGAGCTATTGAGCCGCAGTTACTGAATTCATCCGCCGGGTTAGATTCCTGCACCAACGAGGTGCGCGGATGCGGCGATTTGCGTTTGTCGGCGGAGTGGCCGCGCTGCTCCTCGCGGCGGCTTTTTGGCTGCTGACGATGCCGGAGCGTGCCGATCCCTCGATGATCCTGAACGGTCCGGCCGATGTCGAGAACGGACGTCTCGTTTTTTACGCCGGCGGCTGTGCTTCCTGCCACGCGACACCCAACCAGCCGAACGAACTTCTGCTCGGTGGAGGTCTCAATTTACCGAGCCCATATGGCGCCTTCGTCGCGCCGAACATTTCTCCGGACCCGAAAGCGGGGATCGGCAATTGGACCGAAGAGCAGTTCGTCACCGCGGTGACGAAGGGCACGTCGCCGGAAGGACGGCACCTTTATCCGGCCTTCCCATATACGACCTATGCATCGGCGAAGCCGAAGGATCTGCACGATCTCTTCGCGTTTATGAAGACGCTGCCGGCTTCCAGCGACGTGCAGCCGGGCCACGAAATCCCACTCGATTTCCCGATCGTGCGGCGCGGGGTGGGTCTGTGGAAGCTCATGAATTACGAGCACCGCGCTCCGATGGACGATTCAGGCGATCCGGTCGCGCGCGGCCGCTATCTTATCGAGTCGCTCGGCCATTGCGCCGAGTGTCACAGTCCGCGCGACTGGACGGGCGGCATCGTCGATAGTCGGCGTTTCGCCGGCGGGCCGAACCCGAATGGCAAGGGCAAGGTGCCGAACATCACGCCGGGCAAAGGCGGCATCGGCGAATGGAACGAGGAGGACATCGCGTTCTCACTCCAGGATGGCAGCACGCCGGACGGCGACGTGTTGGGCGGCGAAATGGCGAGGGTGGTCAAGAACACCGCGCATCTGCCCGACGGCGATCGCCAGGCGATGGCGGCCTACCTCAAGACCCTGACGCCGATCGACAGCGAGTGAGGCGTCGACGCCGGTCGCTTCCTGGCGTGAAAGCTGTGGGTACGTCCCCGATCCTTGAGCCCATCGACTGTGGGTAGAACGCTCAGTCTTTTGTCTAGCCTCCTTGACCATCATCCTTGCCGCGCAAGGTAATGTATCGATGTACACCAGGGAGAGAATCGATGGGCAAGAAGGACAACGATGCGAAGGCCAAGCGCATGGCGGCACTCGCGACACCCACCGATCTCGGCAGTAATGCCACGCGCGACATTTCGGGCGCGATGAACGCCGCGCTGGCCGACACGTTCGCGCTGTTCCTGAAGACGAAGAACTTCCATTGGCATGTCAGCGGACCGCACTTTCGCGACTATCATCTGATGCTCGACGAGCAGGCGGAGCAGATATTCGCCACGATCGACGACATGGCCGAGCGCGTGCGGAAGATCGGCGGCACGACGATTCGCTCAATCGGCCATATCGGACGCCTGCAGCGCCTGTCCGACAACGATGCCGATTTCGTCACGCCGCAGGACATGCTCGCGGAGCTTCGCGAAGACAACAAGCAGATGGTCAAGATCCTGCGCGAGGTCCACGACCTTTGTGACGAATATGAAGACGTCGCGACCGCAAGCCTGATCGAGAACTGGATCGATGAGGCCGAACGGCGGATGTGGTTCCTGTTCGAGGCAGCCCGAGGCGCCTGAACCTTCCCCGGAACAGACCCTTCATGGCGGCGTTCAATTCGAGGCTCGGCTATCGAGCAAAATGTGGGAGGCCGCCATGAAAATCAGTGAAGTGATGACGCGCGAAGTCCGCGTCGCGAACCCGGAAGAGACGATCCAGGAGGCCGCCGGAACCATGGCGGAGCTCGACATGGGCTTTCTCCCCGTCGGCACCGATGAGCGTCTGGTCGGAACGATCACCGACCGCGACATCGCAGTACGCGGCGTCGCAAAGGGTCGTGGGCCGAACGTCAAGGTTCAGGAAGTCATGTCGACCGACGTGAAATACTGCTTCGAGGACGAAGAAGTGGATCATGTCCTCGACAATATGGGCGAGATCCAGGTCCGCCGTTTGCCAGTCGTCGACCGCAACAAGCGTCTGGTCGGCGTCGTCTCTCTCGGCGACCTTGCCAACAAGAGCAACCGGACGGACGAGGCACTCGCCGGTATTTCGCGGCGCGGCGGCAAGCACAGCCAGGCGGCCTAGCCTGGGCTGCTTTCCTCGGTGCCGTAGGCAGGGACGAATACGCCCAGCGCCTGAAGCTGCGCCTCGGCTGACTTCAGGCGCTCCAGCACCGGCTCGCCGCCTCGCGCGACGATGACGTCGAGCAATTGCTCGACGATGCCCCATGCCGAGACGAGCGACGGGAAGAAGCTCGGTCCTTCGGTCGAGAAGGTCAGCACCACCTTGGCATCGCGGGCGAAGGGAGCGAGCGGACTGTCGGTGATTGCGATCAAGGTGGCGCCGCGCCGCGCCGCGTGTTCGGCTACGATGACGCTCTCTCGCGAATAGGGCCGGAAGCCCATGACGCAGACGAGATCACCTTCCTCGACGGCGCGAAGTTCGGATTCGAGGCTGCCGCCCATGCCCGAGAGAAGCACGACGTCGGGTCGGAACAGCCGGTAGACGTAAGCGAAAGCGTGGGCCGGCCCGAAACAGGCACGAAAGCCGGCGACGAAGACGTTGTCGGCGCGCTCGAACGCCTCGGCGGCGGCGGCGAAGACCGAATTGTCGTTCAGCGTCTGGGTCGCCTCAAGCGTCTTCAGATGACTGCGATGGACCTCGCTCGGGTCGACGCCGGCCAGCCGCTTCGCGCGATCGGAATAAAGCGCCGGCGCAACGCGCATTCTTTCGACGAACGGCTCCTTGAAATCTTCCCATGCCGAGAACCCCAAGGTGCGGGCAAGGCGAACGAAGGTGACCGGCTGCACGCCGGCATGGGCGGCGAGGGTGCGCATCGAAACGATGGCGACATCTTCCGGCCGCTTCAGCACGAAGGAGGCGGCGATGCGCTGTTGCGGGCTCAGATCGACAAAGCGCGCGCGGATACGATCGACGAGACTTGAGTAGGAGTCAGCCATGGCGGAGCCTTATGGCCAATGTTGCGCTTTTTGCAACAGATGTTTCATGCCGGACACGCTATGGTGCTCGGCATGACTACAGATTCGTCTCTCGCCATCGGCATTTCCGATGTCGAAGCCGCCGCCGCCCGCATCAAGGGCCACGCGGTCCACACCCCGCTCTTGAACAATGCCCGGCTCGACGAGCGTCTCGGCGCAAAGGTGTTCCTGAAGGCCGAGAACCTCCAGCATATCGGCGCCTTCAAGTTCCGCGGGGCCTACAACACTTTGGCGGCGCTCGATCCGGATGTGCGGGCGAGAGGCGTCGTCGCCTGGTCGTCGGGCAATCACGCGCAGGCGGTGGCCTATGCGGCTGCGCTGTTCGGAACCAAGGCGGTCATCGTGATGCCTGCGGATGCACCGCAGGCGAAGATCGAGAACACCAAGCGCCTCGGAGCCGAGGTCCGCCTCTACGACCGCTGGACCGAGAGCCGCGAAGGCATCGGCTTGGCAATCGCAGAGGAGCGCGGCTGCGTTGTCGTTCCACCCTATGATCATCCGCACGTCATTGCCGGTCAGGGTACGACGGGGCTTGAGATGATCGAGCAAGCCGCCGAGTTGAGCACAACATTTGATGACGTGCTTGTTCCCGCCTCGGGCGGGGGATTGGTCGCGGGTGTTTCGACGGCGTTCGCAGGCAAATCGCCGGGTACGAAGGTCTGGGGTGTCGAGCCGCAGGATTTCAACGATACCGGCCGTTCGTTCGAGAGCGGTCGCCTTGAGACCGTCGATCCGGACGCGCGCTCGATCTGCGACGCACTGCTGACCCAGACGCCGGGCAAACTTACCTTTCCGATAAACCGCAGGAACCTTGCCGGCATGCTTGCCGTCACTGACGATGAAGCTCTGACTGCGGTGGCCTTCACCTTTAACGCGTTGAAGCTGGTGGTCGAGCCGGGCGGCTCGGTTGGGCTGGCGGCATTGCTCGCCGGCAAGCTGGACGTCGCGGGCAAGACGGTCGGCGTCGTGCTCAGCGGCGGCAATATCGACGCGCCGATGTTGGCGCGGGCTTTGGACCAGAACCGGTAGGAACAAGACTCCGCCTCCTGCATTGACCGGGTACCCATCCCACAATCAGGAGGCCTCAATGGCTAACGAACTGAAGGGCCGCCGCGTGGCGGTGCTCGCGACGGACGGTTTCGAACAGGTGGAGCTCACCGAGCCGGTGAAGGCGCTGAAGCAAGCCGGCGCCGACGTCGCGGTCGTCTCGCCCAAGAGCGGTCAAATCCAGGGCTACAAGCATCACGACAAGGGCGACATGATCCCGGTCGATCGCACGCTCGATGCGGCGAAGCCGGACGAGTTCGATGCGCTCGTCCTGCCGGGCGGCGTGATAAACCCGGACGCGCTGAGGCTCGAGGAGAAGGCTATAGGGTTCGTCCGCCACTTCGTCTCGAGCGGCAAGCCGATCGCCGCGATCTGCCACGGTCCCTGGACGTTGATCGACGCCGGCGGCGTGAAGGGACGGCGGGTTACGTCGTGGCCGAGCCTGAAGACCGATCTGGCGAATGCCGGCGCGGAATGGACCGACCAGGAAGTCGTAACCGACAATGGCCTCGTCACCTCGCGCAAGCCCGACGACATCCCGGCGTTCAATCGCAAGATGATCGAGGAATTCGCCGAAGGCCGTCATACCCAAGCCGCTGAATGATGCGGAAGCGGCGGAGCTTCGGCTCCGCCCTTTCAGATCAGACGCGAGCGGGGATGCTACGGGCGCGGACCACGCGCCAGGCAATAAGAAACACAGCGATGATCATCGCTTAGCACCACTTCTTCCACAATGGTGCGAACGGGATGTGCTGCGCCGCGTTGACGTCCTTCTCAAACATCAGACCCGCCATCGAATTCATGAAGCGGGTCTCGCCGTCCACGACCTTCCTGCTGTTCGTGATGATCGCGGTGCCGCAGATGACGGGCACACCGTTCGAAGACGCATAGAGCTTGCCGAACTCCACGCTCGCGCCGGAGCCGGCATCTTTCGTCACGGACGTGCGGGTCTGCTTGATCGATTCCGCGATCATCTCCGCTTCGGAGACGGCGAGCGCGGGCAGGGTGGTCGCGGCAAGGACAGCGAAAGCGAGAGCGGGGCGAAGCACGGGCAAATCTCCGGTGAATTGCCCGTCAGTCGCTTCAGGCGCGTTCGAGGTTCAATCGACCAGTTCGATCTTCATTGCGAACCCGGCCGCGCCGCCGGGCGGGATATGTGCCATGCCCGGTTTGTCGTTGATATCGCCGTCGAAGCCCGCCGGGCTGGCATAGCCGTACCAAGGCTCGATGCAGACGAAACCGGCGCCCGGCTTCGACCACAGGCCAAGTTGCGGCATGTCCGGGAAAGAGACGCGAAGTTTCGCGCCGGCCGATCCGCCATAGATGACGCTGCGGCTCGCCGGCTGATCGAGGATCAGTGCGTCCGCGGCGAACAGGTCGTCGCGCAGCGGCAGGCGATCGCCGTCGATCGGCGACGGCTTCGGTTCGGGATCCATCAACCCGCCGGCAAGCCGCCGGACCGGCGCGGGTTCGGCCTGTTCAAAGGTGATCGCATGGTCCTCGCGCGCTCCGCCATCAGGCAGCGGCCAGCGGAAGGCGGGATGAAAGCCAAACGAGACCGGCAGGACGCGGTTGTCGTGGTTCATCGCGCTCGCCTCGATGGTCAGCGCGTTGCCTTCGAGGCTGTAGATGACGTCGAGTGCGAAGTTGAAGGGATAGGCCTTCTGCGTCTCCGAATTCGCACGGAGGAGGAGTTCGCAGCGCTCGCCGGACGCGGCGACGAGTTCAAACGGCGAGATGCGGGCGATGCCGTGCTGACGGATCGGATAGGTCGAATCGCCGAGCTTGAGATGGTCGTTCGCCATCTTGCCGACGATCGGGAACAGCAGCGGCGCTCGGCCGGTCCAGAAATCCGGATTGCCGTCCCAGAGGAGATCGCGCCCCTCCCCATCCTGCAGGCGGACCAGTTCCGCGCCGAAGTCCGAGACCTCGGCGCGCAGGCCCGCGCTTTCGAGCGTGTAGATCGTGGCCATCGACTGCTCCTCGCCTGCTTCCCCTATAGGGTTAGCGCGCCGGCCCGACAGCCGAAAGACAGATGACCGGTTGTGCGACCTATTTACCGGCTTTCAGCTCGGTGATCTCGGCCTGGAGGCGCTCGACTTCGGCGATCAGGTCGAGGAGCGATTTGGCGGTGGCTGCGGCGATCAGGTTGATGTCCTGCTGGCGGACGATTGCCTGAGCGGCATTCTTCGCGGTTTCGATCGACATGGTTTTCCCTCGTTCAAACGCGTCAGGCGATAAATGGAAAGGGCCCGCCGAACGGCGAGCCCTTCACGCGTAATCCGGCCAGGGCCGGATCGTCAAATGCTCAGGCGGCGTCCCTGAGCGTCTTCATGTCGATGACGAGCGGTATTTCACATCGCTCTTCACCATGCGGGCGTAGGCGGCCTCGATGTCCTGCATTACGATCATCTCGATGTCGGAGGTGATGCCGTGCTCGGCGCAGAAATCGAGCATCTCCTGCGTCTCCTTGATGCCGCCGATCAGCGAACCGGCGATCGCCTTGCGGCGGAAGATCCGGTTGAAGACGTTCGGGGTGGGATGCGGCGTCGAGGGGGGTCATCGTGCCGTCCCGCTTCAACAGGACGGTGAGGCGTCGAGGTCATGTGGCGCGGCGACCGTGTTGAGGATGAAGTCGAAGCTGTTGAGATGGGCTTCATCTGCTCGGGATCGCGCGACACTACGACCTCATGGGCGCCGAAAAGATGGCGCGTCGTGAAACTTCCGCAAGCTCTGGCCAAGGCAGCGCGGATTTGATGGCGGCGGAGGCAACGCTTCAGGCTTTGTGAAACAATTCCCGGTAGACTGGTCCCATGGATATTCTGATCGTCGAAGACAACACTTCCACCCGTCAGCTGCTCGCAAAGCTGAGCGAACAGTCCGAAGCCTCCCGGGTGGTATCGTTCGACCACCCGGTCAATGCACTCGAGTATGCCCGCACGCACGAAGTGGGCATCGCCTTGGTCGATTATGCGCTGCCGGAGATGAATGGCGTGGAGCTCATCCACGCCCTGAAGCAGGACAATCGCACACGCGACATTCCGATCGTCATGGTCACCGCCCGCAACGAGCGCGAAATTCGGATCGCCGCGATCGATGCCGGCGCGACCGATTTCCTTCTGAAGCCGTTGGAGCCGACGATCATCCACGCCCGGCTTCGCAATCTGATGGCACTTCGCCGCGCGCATCTCGACCTGCAAAATCGCTCCGAGGCATTGGCCCGCGAAGTCGAGGTCGCGACGCAGACCATCGTCGACCGCGAGCATGAGCTCGTTCTGCGGCTAGCCCGCGCCGCCGAATGCCGGGATTTTGCGACCGGCGACCATCTCGACCGCGTCGCGCATGCATCCCGCCAGATCGCGATTCGCCTCGGCCTGCCGTCGCGTTTCTGCAACGACGTGTACTGGGCATCGCCCATGCACGATATCGGCAAGCTGTCGGTTCCGGATTCGGTTCTGCTGAAGCCCGGTCCACTGACGCCGGAAGAGCGTCTCGTCATGCAGGAACATACGACAGCCGGCGCCAAGCTTCTGGCCGGCAGCGGCATTCCTCTGCTCGATGTAGCGGCCCGCATTGCGCTGTCGCACCACGAGCGCTTCGACGGGCGCGGCTATCCGCATGGCCTTGCAGGAGAGAAGATCCCTCTTGAGGCCCGCATCGTCGCCGTCGCTGACGTTTTCGATGCTTTGACCTCCAAGCGTCCCTACAAGGACGCCTGGAGCATCGAGGAGGCGCTCGACTTCGTCGCGGACAATCGCGGCACGCATTTTGATCCGAATTGCGTCGATGCGTTCCTTGCCGAGGCGCCGCCACGGCAGCAGAGCATCGGCGCCCGGCTCGCCCTTCCGACCGCCTGAGCGTCAGACGAATTCTTCGCGCATCGGCGTGAAGACATCGACGAGGACGCCTGCTTCCTTCGCCACCACACCGTGGATTTCGTTCGATGGGACGAGAAAGCAGTCGCCCGCGGTCAGGTGCTGGGTCTTGCCCGAAATTGTCACGTCGAAGGCGCCGCTCTCGATCAGCGTGCACTGGACGTGCACGTGCTGGTGCAGCGAGCCGACCGCGCCCTTCTCGAAGGCGACACGGACCATCATGATCCCGTCGTTGTAGCCGAGGACCTTGCGCTTCACGCCGGGTTCGGTCGGCGTCCAGGGCAGGGCGGATTCTTGGATGAAGGCGTCGCCTTTCATGGTCTGTCCTTTCGAGATCAGCGCGCGAGCCAGCCGCCGTCGACGGGCAAGGTAATGCCGTGGACGTAGTCGGAGGCCCGTGAGGCAAGGAAGACGGCCGCGCCGCCGATGTCGGACGGCTCACCCCAGCGGCCCGCGGGAATGCGGCCGAGGATCGCCGAATTGCGATCCGCATCCTCGCGCAGCGCCTGGGTGTTGTTGGTCGAGAAATAGCCGGGCGCGATGGCGTTGACGTTGATGCCCTTGGCCGCCCATTCGCAGGCGAGAAGCTTGGTCAGGCCGGCAAGGCCGCTCTTGCTCGCGGTGTATGACGCGACCCGGATCCCGCCCTGGAAGGAGAGCAGGGAGGCGATGTTGATGATCTTCCCGCCGCGCCCGTCGGTCAGCATGCTCTGGGCTGTCGCCTGGGAGAGGAAGAAGGCGGCCTTCAGGTTGACGTCGATCACCGCGTCCCAGTCCGCCTCAGTGAAATCGAGCGCGTCGGCGCGGCGGATGATGCCGGCATTGTTGACGAGCACGTCGATGCGGCCCGTGACCTTGAGCGCTTCCGATACGATGTGCGCCACAGGCTCCGTCGACCCAAGATCCGCCGCCACAGCCTGAAAGGTCACCTTGTGCGGTGCGATCAGCTCCGCCGTGTCGTTCATCGACGAGCGGCCGACGGCGACGATGTTCGCGCCGGCCTCCGCCAATGCGACCGCAATGCCCTGGCCGATGCCGGTATTGGCTCCGGTGATGACAGCCGTCTTGCCCCTAAGATCGAAGAGCGAGGTCACCTCAGCGCCTCCATCGGCACCGGGTCCATGTCGGTGTAGTCGATATTGTCGCCGCCCATGCCCCAGATGAAGGTGTAGGCGCTGGTGCCGACGCCGGAATGGACAGACCACGGCGGCGACAGAATCGCCTGCTCGTTGGCGACGACGAGATGGCGCGTCTCCGACGGTTCGCCCATCAGATGGATGACGCGGGCGGAGTCCGGCACGTCGAAGTAGAAATAGACCTCCGAGCGACGGTCGTGAACGTGGCTCGGCATCGTGTTCCAGATATTGCCGGGTTCGAGCTGGGTCATGCCCATCACGAGCTGGCTCGTCGTGCAGACGTCCGGATGGATCATCTGGTAGATCGTCCGCTTGTTCGCGGTCTCCTGCGCGCCGAGCTCCATCTTCCTGGCGTCGGCCGCCGAGACGAGCTTGGTATCGTAGCGGGCATGCGCCGGCGTGCTAAGCAGATAGAAGCGGGCCGGGTCGCTGGCGCTGTCCGAGCGAAAGCGGACGGTCTCGGTCTCCTTGGCGATATAGAGCGCGTCGCGCGACTTCAGCGCATAGGCGATGCCGTCCACCTCGACCTTGCCCGGACCGCCGACATTAAAGACGCCGAGTTCGCGCCGGTCGAGGAAGTTCGGCGAGCCGATGGTCGCCTTGTCGCTCTGGAGTTCCAGAGGAGCGTCGGTTGGGCAGGCGCCGCCGACGATGAAGCGTTCGATATGGCTGTAGGTCAGTAGGATCTTGCCCGGCGAGAACAGGTTCTCGATCAGGAAATGGCGCCGGAGTGCATCCGTGTCGAAGCCTTTGACGGCATCGGGATGGCAGACATGGCGGACATCAATGGTCATTGCGATCTCGATCTATGTGGGGACGGAAAGTGCGCTCAGTGGTGGAACAGGCTCGGAAGCCAGAGCGAGAGCGCCGGGATGTAGGTGATGAGAAGCAGCACGAAGACGCTGGCGCCGAGGAACGGCCAGATCGTCTTCATCACCTCGCCGATACTGATCTTGCCGACCGCGCAGCCGACAAACAGCACCGAGCCAACGGGCGGGGTGTTGAGGCCGATGCCGGCGTTGAGGATCAGGATCACACCGAAATGGATCGGGTCGATGCCGAATGCGGAGACGACCGGAAGGAAGATCGGCGTGCAGATGATCACCATCGGCGCCATGTCCATGAAGGTGCCGAGAACGAGCAAGATGATGTTGATCATCATCAGGATGACGATGGGATGGTCGGACACCGATTGCATCGCCGCGATCGTCGCCTGCGGAACCTGAAGGAACGCCATCAGCCAGCCGAATGCGGAGGCACAGCCGATGACGAGCAGCACCATGGATGTGGTGCGGACCGCGCCGAGGGTGGCCTCGATGAAATCCTTCCAGGTCAGTTCGCGATAGACAAGAGTCGTCACGAGCAGGGCGTAGAAAACCGCGATGCACGAGCTCTCCGTCGCGGTGAAGACACCGGAACGGACGCCGCCAAAGATGATGAAGATCAGGCACAGGCCGGGGAATGCGGCGAGGAGATAGGTGCCGACGGCCGCGATGCCCGGGAACGAGCCGGAGGGATAGCCTCGGCGGACTGCGACCCAATAGGCGGTGAGCATCAGCGCCGCAGCAAGCAACAGGCCGGGGATGATGCCCGCGGTGAAAAGGTCGGCGACCGAAACGGTGCCGCCGGCCGCGATCGAATAAAGGATCATGTTGTGCGATGGCGGGATCAGCAGCGCGATGATCGCCGCGTTGACGGTCACGTTAACTGCATAATCCTTGCCGTAGCCCCGCTTTTCCATCTGCGGGATCATGATCCCGCCGACAGCCGATGCGTCGGCGATGGCCGAGCCCGAGACACCGCCGAGGAAGGTGGAGGCGAGGACGTTCACCTGGCCGAGGCCGCCGCGCAGGTGACCGACGAGGCTCGCCGCGAAGCGGATCAGACGCTCGGCGATACCACCGCGCACCATGAGGTCGCCGGCATAGATGAAGAAGGGGATCGCGATCATCGAGAATGCGTTCATTCCCGAATTGATCTGCTGGAAAACCACCATGGGCGGCAGGCCCATGTACAAAACGGTCGCAAGGGAGGCGATGCCGAGACAGAAGGCCACCGGTACTCCGATGACGATCAGGACCGAGAAGACGCCGAAGAGAATCCAGAGTTCCATCGGCCTACTCCTGGACAACGACAAGGTGAGGTTGATCGGGTTCGACCATCGGCACCTGCTCATCAGCGATGAGAAGGCGGGCGAGCTTTTCCAGCGAGAAGAGCGCGATGAGGCCACCGCCGATGGCGAGGGGAAGGTAGTCCATGCCCTGGGGGATCGGCAGGCCGGCCATGTTCGACGACCATGTATCGACAGTCATGATCCAGCCGAACCACGACATCGCTAGGCCGAAGCCGGCGACCAGAATCTCGCCGACGGCGAGCATGACGCGGCGGAGCGGAGCAGGCGAATAGTGCAGGATCGTCTCGAAGCCGAGATGCGAGCCTTCGCGGACGCCGACGGCCGATCCGAGCAGGATGAACCAGCTCATCAGGAGCAGCGACGCCGGCTCCGTCCAACTGGGAGAGTCGTTCATCACATAGCGGCCGAAGACCTGCCAGCCGACGAACAGGGTCATGAGGACAAGTCCGATGCCCGACAGCCAGAGCGCGGCCCTGCTCAGCATCGACAACAAATCCGGGATCATCTTGAGTTTGGTCACGTCGGCACTCCGAATCCAAAAATGCCGGACCGGCAAAGCCGGCCCGGCAGGCTGGGAGGTCAGTTGGTCGCCTGAATGCGGGCGACCATGTCCTTGAGTTTCGGATTGGTGACGTATTTGTCGTAGACGGGCTTCATCGCGTCGATGAACGCCTGCTTGTCGACCTCGTTGACCTGCGAGCCGGCCGCACGGACCTTCGCCTCCGAGGTCTTCTCGCGCGCTTCCCAGAGCTCGCGCATCTTGCCGACGGAGTCCTTGGCCGCCTGGCGGATCAGTTTCTGATCGTCCGGCGAGAGCTTGTCGTAGCTGATCTTCGACATCACGAAGACCTCGGGCGACATCGAATGCTCGGTCTTGGAATAGAACTTCGCCACTTCGGCGTGACGGAAGCTGTCGTAGCTCGGCCAATTGTTCTCGGCACCGTCAACAACGCCCGTCTGAATGGCCGAATAGACCTCACCCGCCGGCATCGGTGTGGCGTTGGCGCCAAGCGCTTTCACGAGATCGATGAACAGGTCCGATTGCTGGACGCGGATCTTCAGCCCCTTCATGTCGGCCGGCGTGTTGATCGGGCGCTTGGAATTATAGAATGAGCGCGCGCCTGAATCGTAGAAGGCTAGGGCCACGAGACCATGCGGCTCGAACGCCTTGAGAATTTCGTCGCCGATCGGACCGTCCATGACTGCACGCATATGGACGACAGATTTGAAGATGAACGGAAGCGCCGGAACGAAGGTTTCCGGGATTAGGTTGTTGAACGGCGCCATGTTGATACGGTTGAGATCGATAACGCCGAAGCGGGTCTGGTCGATCGTGTCCTTCTCCTGGCCGAGTTGCTGCGAGGGGAAGACCTGAACCTTGATCCGGCCATTGGTGCGCTGCTCAAGAAGCTGGCCGAAATATTTGACCGCCCCGACGGTCGGATAGCCGTCCGGATGGATGTCGGCGGAGCGTAACGTGATGGTCTGTGCATGAGCGGCGGTCGTTGCGACGGATAGGGCAACGAACGCGCCGAAGAGGCTGCGTCTTGAGATCATGGACTGTGTTCCTCCGCTGCGAGGTGCTCTCTGGCACCGCCTGTTGAAGGTTGGCCGCGGGCGGCAACCCGACGTCCTCCTTGCTATTGGTATGGTAGTAGGAAATAGTATGCAGAGCAATGGTGAGGTGTCTGTTTTGGACGAACGACGTACGGGCCTCCATCAATCGGCCGCGCAACGCATCGAGGCGGAGCTGCGGCAGGGAATCATGACGCTCGAGCTGCGGCCGGGAGCGCGCCTCTCGGAACAGGACATCGCGCAGCGATACGGGGTGTCGCGCCAGCCGGTGCGCGAGGCGTTCATCGCTCTCTCCAATCGCCAGCTTGTGGAAATCCTGCCGCAGCGCGGCACGGTCATCGCCAAGATCACGGTGCGGAAGATGATGGAAGCGCGGTTCGTGCGCGAAGCCATCGAGACGGCGGTCGTCCGCCGCGCCTGCGCTTCGTTCGATCCGCAGAGCAGGCTTCGGATCGACGATCTGCTCGACATGCAGGAAAAGGTTGCCCGACGCGAGGATCACTCGACCTTCAAGCGCTACGATGAGCTGTTCCATCAGGAACTCGCCGAGGGCGTCGGCTGCCCGCTCGCCTGGCACACCGCGCAGGACATGAAGGCGCATATGGACCGCATCTGCCAGCTGACGTTGCCGGGCGCGGACGCGATGCTGCCCCTGGTCGAGCAGCACCGTGCGATCATCGCCGCGATCGACGCCCGCAACGAGGACGCGGCGGCGGGAGCGATGAGTACGCATCTGAAGGAAATCCTGCGCGCGCTGCCCCGACTCGAAGCCGAGCACCCCGACCTGTTCGAATAGGCCGGGCCGGGTCATTTGGCACTCAACGCGGCCGCGGCCCGCGCCAGTTCGGTGATGCCGGCAAAATCCCGTTTGGCCACGGAATCGGCCGGGACGACCCAGGAGCCGCCGACGGCGCCGACATTCGGCAAAGCGAGATAAGCGGGAGCCTTGGCGGCATCGATGCCGCCGGTTGGACAGAAGGTGACGTCCTGCAGCACGGGCGCCCATGCCTTCAATACGCCCACGCCGCCGGACTGTTCGGCCGGAAAGAACTTCAGCACCCGGCGTCCGTGCTCGCGCAGACGCATGACTTCCGACGCCGTGACTGCCGCGTGCAACCAGGGCAGGACGAAATTCGCGCCGTCGCGAAGCAGCGCATCCGTACTGCCCGGCGACACCAGGAACCGGGCACCCGCGCGATGAGCTGCCTCGGCCTGCGCGATCCGGAGCACAGTCCCGGCTCCGACCCAGGCGTCCGGAAATGCCTTCGCCAGAGCCTCGATAATCTCCAGCGCACGGGGCGTGCGCAGGGTGACCTCCAGTACGTCGAGCCCGCCCGCGACCAGCGCGCCGCTGACATCGATCGCTTCTTCCGGCGTCTCGAAGGTCAAAACCGGGATGACCGGTGCTCGGCCCAGCAATGCGAGAAGAGCTTTGTTGTGATCGGTCATGATGCGTTCCGGGAAGCGGTTCGTTCGGTGAGGGCGGTCTCGACCTCCTGTCGGGTCGGCATGGGCGCGACGGCGCCGTGGCCTCGGGTCTGGAGCGCCGCCGCCGCATTGGCGTGACGGGCGGCGGTGAAGGGATCGCCGCTCCTGAGATATTCGGCGAGGAATGCGCCACCGAACGTGTCGCCGGCTCCGGAGGCATCCACCGCCTCGACCTTGATGCCGGGAACGACGCGCCGCTCGTCCGGCGTCGCGACCAGGCAGCCTTCGCTGCCGAGCGTCAGCGCGACGATCTTTGGGCCGAGACGAAGATAGAAATCGGCGATCTCGTCTGGCGTGTTCAGGCCGGTGAGCTGACGAGCATCGTCGAGGCCCGGGCGGGCGATGTCGGCATGGGCGATGGCCTCGTGGATGATCGCGCGAGCCCGCTCCAGCGACCAGAGACGAAGTCTCAGGTTCGTGTCGTAAGAGATTAACGCACCTGCCGATTTTGCCTTCGCGATCGCGACGGAGACAGCGTCGCTCGCGCTCTCGCTGATCGCCTGGCTGATGCCGGAGACATGCAGGATTCGGGTGTCGGCAAGCAGGTTGGACGGCAACTCGTCCGCCGTCATCAGGCTCGCCGCCGAGCCCGCGCGAGCATAGGTGAACTCGTGTCCGTCCGGTCTATAAGTGATGAAATAGACTCCCGTCCGCCCGTTCTGCCGGCTGATCACCGTCGAGCGGTCGATGCCTTCACGATCCCAGAGCGACAGGAAATCACGGCCGAACGTGTCGTCGCCGAGCGCGGTGAAGACTGCGACGTTCGCACCCTGCCGGGCGGCCGCGACCGCAACATTCATCGTGTCGCCGCCGAAGCCGGGAAGCATCATCCGCTCGTCGTTCCGCGTGACCTCGGCAAACTCCATCAGGGGTTCGCCGATGCAGAGGATGTCGAAGTTCTTCAAGACGCCGTCTCCGGCATTCGGGCGACGTGTTCGACGGCATAGGCCGCGCCCTTGGAGAGCAGGGTCGCCAGCGCGTTCTGGACCGGTGTCGTGAAGCGCGGATCGTTCGGCAGATCGTCGCCGAAGATTTCGCGGACGTCGAGCAGAGCAGGGGCAAGGCGCGATGCCTCCGGACCCGCGGCATTCGCGAGCGAGCGCAGACGTTCCGCCAGAGGGTCGCGGACATCGATCTCCGCGCCTTTCTCGTCCTTGCCGGTGACGTAGCGCATCCACGCGGCGACACCGAGCGCGATACGGTCGATTGGTGCTC
Source organism: Flaviflagellibacter deserti (assembly GCF_042652085.1). Taxonomy (NCBI): domain Bacteria; kingdom Pseudomonadati; phylum Pseudomonadota; class Alphaproteobacteria; order Hyphomicrobiales; genus Flaviflagellibacter; species Flaviflagellibacter deserti. Next base: position 168,559 of record NZ_JBHSJF010000006.1, read on the forward strand.
CGGCCTTCAACCGGTCGCGCGCGGTGCCGAGCAGGCGCTGCGGCAATTTCTGCGAACCGTCCATAGCGATCTGCCAGGTGCGGTGGCGGAGCGCGGTGTTCTCAAAGCGGGCGAGCAGCGAATTCTTGTAACTCGCGAGATCGGCGCCGGGCGGGACGCGGAGCGTCGGCGTGACTTCCTCGTCCATCAGCCCGCGCACGAGCCGGACGAAGGCAGGCGCGGCCATGGTGTCAGAGATCGTCTCGTGGCCGGCGAGATAGCCGAGATAGGCCAATGTCGAATGGGAACCGTTCAACAGGCGAAGCTTCATCGCCTCATATGGCTCGACATCGGCGACGAGCTCGGCGCCCGCGAGTTCGAAACGCGGCCTTCCGGTCGGGAAATGGTCTTCGATCACCCATTGGCTAAACGGCTCGGTCGAGACCGGCCAGCTATCGGTGACGCCAAGCCGCTCGGCGACGAGTTCGCGGTCGGCATCTGTCGTGGCCGGGACGATGCGATCGACCATGGTCGAGGGGAACGCGACCTCTTCGGCGACGAAACGGCCGAGGTCGGGATCGCGCAGTTCGGCGAAACGGGAGACGACGCGGCGGACCGTCTTGCCGTTGCTCGGGAGGTTGTCGCAGCAGAGCACGGTGAAAGGCGCGATGCCGTCTTCGCGACGACGGCGCAGTGCTTCCACCAGGACCCCGGGTGCGCTTTTGGGCGTTAGCGGGAAGCTGAGGTCGTGGAGGATGTCCGGATGATCCTCCCTGAGCTGCCCTGTCGCTGGATCGTGGCAATAGCCCTTCTCGGTGACGGTGAGCGAGACGATGCGGACATTCGGGTCGCCCATCGCCTTAAGGAGCGCTTCAGGATTGTCTGGTGCGACGAGAAGTTCTCGAATGGAGCCGATGACGCGCGGGCGGATGGCGTCGCTCGATCGCACGAGCACGGTGTAGAGGCCGTCCTGCGGCCGGAGCGCATCACGGGTGTCGGGTGAACGCAAGCTCGCGCCAAGGATGGCCCAGTCGCGTTCGCCGGCGGCTAGTCGGTCGTCGACATAGACGGCCTGGTGGGCGCGGTGAAATGCGCCGATGCCGAGATGGACAATGCCGATCTTCTGGCCCGCGACGTCGTATCCCGGGCGGGCGATGTCCGCGGGCAGGTCGTCGAGCGTGGACAGGGAGAGGCGGGCGGTCATAGGCGATACGCTTCTTTCGCGAGGCGGTAGGCGAGGTCGTGCGCGGTCTCGTGCGCCTCGTCTTCGCTGAGCCGGTGGGTGACGACGAGTTCGGCCAGGAAGGAGCAGTCAGACCTGCGGGCGACGTCGTGGCGGGCGGGGATCGAGGGGAAGGCGCGGGTGTCGTCGTTGAAGCCGACGGTGTTGTAGAACCCGGCCGTCTCGGTGGTCAGATCGCGGAAGCGGCGCATTCCGCCCGGCGCGTCGAAGAACCACCAGGCCGGACCGAGCCGGAGCGCCGGATAATGGCCGGCGAGCGGCGCCAGCTCGCGCGAATAGGCCGTCTCGTCGAGCGTGAAGACAATGATGGTCAGGTCGCGCTCATTGCCGAACCGGTCGAGCAGCGGCTTGAGCGCGTGGACATAATCCGTCCGCGCGGGGATGTCGGCGCCCTTGTCGAGGCCGAAGCGGTCGAACAGGGTCGGATTGTGGTTGCGGACCGAGCCGGGATGGATCTGCATCACCAGCCCGTCGTCCATGCTCATCCGCGCCATCTCGGTCAGCATCTGTCCGCGAAACAGTTCGGCGTCCTCGGGCGCCGTGTTGCCGTTGGTCACGCGCCGGAACAGCGCCTCGGCTTCGGCCGTGCCGAGATCGGCCGTCGCCGCGCTCGGATGGCCGTGGTCGGTCGAGGTGGCACCGAAGCTTTTGAAGTAGTCGCGGCGCTTGCGGTGGGCGGCAAGGTAGCCGGACCAGGTGAGCGTGTCCTCGTCGGTCAGTTCGCCGAACCGGGAGAGATTGTCCCGGAAACCGGCATAGTCCGGATCGACGACGGGGTCCGGGCGATAAGCGGTGATGACGCGGCCGTTCCAGCCGGACTCGCGGATCATCCGGTGCCAGCGCAGATCGTCGAGCGGGCTCTCGGTGGTCGCGATGACCTCGATGCCGAACCGTTCGAACAGTGCGCGCGGTCGGAATTCGGGCTTTTTGAGCGCCTCGGCGATGGTGTCGTAATAGAAGTCGGCGGTCTTGGCCGAGAGCGGCGCGTCGAGGCCGAACAGAGTCTCGAAGGCATGTTCGAGCCACATCCTCGTGGGCGTGCCGCGGAACAGATGCCAGTTCTCGGCGAAGCGACGCCAGATCTTGCGGCGATCGGCCTCGATCCGGATGCCGCTTCCGGCGCGGGGAGGGACGCCTAGGTCCTCTAGCGCGACGCCCTGGCTGTAGAGCATGCGGAAAATGTAGTGGTCCGGCACGACGAACAGGGTCGCCGGATCGGCGAAGGATTCGTTCTCGGCGTACCAGCGCGGATCGGTGTGCCCGTGCGGCGAGACGATCGGCAGATCGGCGACGCGCTCATAGAGGCGGCGCGCGACGGCGCGGGTCGTGGGCTCGGCGGGGAACAGGCGGTCCGGATGCAGCACGCTTTCGGGCTCCTAGACGCGATACGAAACGGTGTGGGATTCGAAATAGTCGGGGTGCTTGGCTAGAAGCTCGTCGACCCCCGGAAAGACACCGGCGAGATGGGCGTACATCGCCCGTTCAGCAGCGTCGGGATCGTTGCGCTCCAGCGCATCGACGATCGCCACGTGCTCGCCGATCACATCGTCGCGGCGACCTGAGATCGGCAGATGCAGGACGCGACAGCGGTCGATCTGCACCTTCTCCTGCCGCACGACGCGCCAGAGATTCGGATGGCCGGCGATGGACGCGATCTTCTGGTGAAAGCCCTCGTCCTCGGAATGGAAGGTCGTGAAGTCCGCCACGCGGTTGCTGGTGCGCTGGCGCTCAAGCCGGAGGCGGAGGTCCGCGATGTCATCCGCAGTGGCCCGAAGCGCGGCTTCCCGCACCGAGGCGCGCTCCAGCGCCTGCCGGATCACCATGCCGTCGCGGACGCTGTCTAGCCTGATGCGCGAAACGAAGGTGCCGCGCTGCGGGAAGATGTCGACAAGCCGTTCGTCGGCGAGACGTAGAAGGGCCTCGCGGACCGGCGTCCGGCTGACGCCGTAGCTCTCGGAAATTTCTTTCTCGGAGAGCGCCGCGCCGGGGAGGAGTTCGACGTTCGCGATGCGCTCGCGAAGCAGTTCGTGGATGCGCACGGAGACCGGGACCGCGCGAAGACGGACGGGTTCGTGACCTACGAATTGCACGGTCAAACCGACTCTCCCAGATTGGTCTCTACAAACTAATATATTAGTGTATGAAGGTGGGCAATCGGCCCAGCAAGAACAAATCGGCGAGAGCAGTGGCACATCCGAGAACCGTTCGGCTCGACCCCGTCGACAATGTCGCCGTCGCGATTGACGTGCTTCAGCCGGGCGACAAGGCGCAGGGCGTCGCCGTCCGCGAGAAGGTGCTGAAGGGCCACAAGGTCGCTGTGCAGCCGATCGCGGCGGGGGAACCGATCCGCAAGTTCGGTCAGATCATCGGCGCGGCGAAAACCGACATCGCTCCGGGCGGCTGGGTACACGAGCACAATGTCGTGCTGCACGGGCTCGCGGGGGACTACGTCTTCGGCAGCGATGCGAGTCCCGACAATGTCTTGGCACCGGAACTGCAAGCGACATTTGAAGGATATCGCCGCCCGAACGGACGGACCGGGACGCGAAATTACATCGGCATCCTGACCTCGGTGAATTGCTCCGCCTCGGTCGCGCGCTTCGCCGCCGAGGCCATCGAGCGCTCCGACATTCTGGCCGCCTATCCGGGCATCGACGGCGTCGTGCCGATCGTCCACGGCACCGGATGTGGCCATGCCGCTTATGGCGAGGGCTTCGACGTCCTCCGCCGCACCCAATGGGGCTATGCGAGCCATCCGAATTTCGTCGGCGTGGTCATGGTCGGCCTCGGCTGCGAGGTCTTCCAGATCGGCCGGCTGAAGGAAGATTATGGGCTGGAGGAAAGCGACAGCTTCCGCACTCTGACGATCCAGGAGACCGGCGGTACGCGCCGCACGGTCGAGGCAATCGTGGGTGCGATCGGCGAGATGCTGCCGAAGGCAGGCGGGGCAAAGCGGGAGACGCGTCCGGCTTCGGAACTCATCGTGGGCCTGCAATGCGGTGGCTCTGACGGCTATTCGGGTTTGACTGCGAACCCCGCGCTCGGGGTCGCCTCCGATATTCTCGTCCGCAATGGAGGCACCTCGATCCTGTCGGAGACGCCGGAAGTCTACGGCGCCGAACATCTTCTGACCCGCCGTGCCGCAAGCCGCGAGGTCGGCGAGAAGCTGATCGAGCGCATCCGCTGGTGGGAGGACTACACGTCGAAGAACGGCGGCGAGATGAACAACAACCCGTCGCCAGGTAATAAGGCCGGCGGGCTGACGACGATCCTCGAGAAGTCGCTCGGCGCGGTGGCGAAAGGCGGCCGCTCGACCCTGCGAGCGGTCTACGAATATGCCGAGCCGGTGCGCGAACACGGCTTCGTCTTCATGGATACGCCGGGCTACGACCCCGTCTCGGCTACCGGGCAGGTGGCGGGCGGTGCGAACCTGATCTGCTTCACGACGGGGCGTGGCTCCGCCTTCGGCTGCAAACCCACGCCGTCACTTAAGCTCGCGACCAACAGCGACATCTATCGCCGGATGATCGACGACATGGACGTCAATTGCGGCGACGTCCTCGACGGCGTGTCGCCGGCGGACAAGGGGCGGGAGATATTCGACACCATGCTCCGGGTCGCATCCGGCGAGCGGACGAAGTCGGAGGAGCTCGGCTATGGTGATGCGGAGTTCGTCCCGTGGCAGATCGGCGCGGTGATGTGAGGGCGCAGCAGGGCTTCCCCCTCTCCCGTTTACGGCAGAGGTCGAGTCGCCGAAGGCGAACCGGGTGAGGGCAATGCGGCGCTTCCGCCGTCCTCCTCCGGCTTGACCGGACGACCATGCGGCGCCTCGATGTGAATCCTCCGGTCAGGCCGGAGGATGACGGTGTCCGTGATGTGGCCTTCCCCTCACCTCGCTCGAAAGCCTCCCGGCTTTCGAGTCGTCCTCTCCCGTAAACGGGAGAGAGGGGCGCCTAGACCGGCAGCCCTTCGAGTTCCGACACCGCCATCATCACGCCGCGGATCTCCGCCAGCCCGCGCATGCGTCCGATCGCCGGATAGCCCGGATGGGTTGGTTTGCCGACATCGTCGAGCAGTTCGTGGCCGTGGTCCGGGCGGAAGGGGATGCGCCAGTCGTCCATTCCGGCATCGCAGCGGCGCTTTTGTTCGCGGAGCAGCGCGCGGACGACAGCCACCATGTTGGTGTCGCCGCCGAGGTGATCGGCTTCCATGAACGAGCCGTCAGGGAATTTCGTGACGTTGCGCAGATGGATGAAGTGAATGCGGTCGGCAAACCGCTCCACCATCTTCGGCAGGTCGTTTCCCGGGCGTGCGCCGAGCGAGCCGGTGCAGAAGGTCAGGCCGTTCGCCCGCGACGGATGAAGGTCGAGGATCGCAGCGAGGTGATCTTCCGAGCTGACGATACGCGGCAGGCCGAGCAGCGGGCGTGGCGGGTCGTCCGGGTGAATGCCCATGCGGATGCCGACTTCCTCCGCGGTCGGAATGATCTCGGCGAGGAAGCGACCAAGATTCTCCCGTAACCTCTCCTCGGACACGTGCGCGAACCGCGCGAGGATCGCGCGAAGACTGGGAATGTCGTAGCGGTCGAAAGCGCCCGGCAGGCCGGCCATGATGTTCGCAAGCAACTGGTCGCGGTCAGCCTGCGACGACTTTTCGAACCACGCCGTGGCGCGGGCAAGCACCTCTGGATCGTGATCGGCCTCCGCGCCTTCCCGCTTCAGCATGAATACGTCGAAAGCGGCGTACTGGTCGGCGTTGAAGCGAAGCGCATTGGCTCCGCCGGGCAGCGGGTGGTGGAGGTCTGTCCGCGTCCAGTCGAGCACGGGCATGAAATTGTAGCAGACCGTACTGATCCCGCAGTCCGCAAGATTGCGAAGCGAGGTCCGGTAATTGTCGAACAGTTCGGCCAGGTCGCCGTCGCCGATCTTGATCGCCTCGTGGACCGGCAGGCTTTCGACCACCGTCCAGCGCAGGCCGAGCGTCTTGTCCTTTTCGATGAAGTCCTTGCGCGCCTGGATCGCCTCACGCGTCCAGACCAGGCCGGCGGGCACTTCATGTAGCGCGTTCACGATTCCGGTCGCGCCGGTCTGCGCCACATGATCGAGGCGGATCATGTCGTCCGGTCCCCACCAGCGCCAGGTCTGTTCCATGAGCGAGACGCTCCTTCCGCCGTCAGGCGTCCTTGATGAAAAGTTCGGGATGGGTTGCCGCGAGCGCCTCGGCGACCTTCAGCACCTCGGAGAGATGCTCGCGCGTCGCCTGTTCGGCGGCTGCGATGTCACCTGCCCGGACCGCGGTCACCATGGCCTGATGCTGGGCGATGAGGGTCGCGACGGGCGTCACGTTCGGCAGGCTGAGGAAGCGGATGCGATCGAACTGTGCCTTCTCCCGCTCCAGCACCGACCAGACATTGCCTACATCGATCCCGTCCGCGAAGGCGCGATGGAAGGCATCGTCGGCGTTGGTGAAGCGCTCGGGATCGTCGCGCGATTTCTCCTGCTCGGCGAGGGCGGCGTCGATCGCGTCGAGGCTGGCTTTGGGCAAGCCCTGTTCCGCCGCGCGGCGCAGGATCGCGACTTCCATGGCTTCCCGGACGAAGCGGGTGCGGCGCACGGCTTGCAGTGAAATGTGGGTGATGAAGGTCCCGCGCTGGGGCCAGACATCGACCAGCCCCTCGTCGACGAGCTTGAACAGCGCCTCGCGAACCGGCGTGCGGCTCGTGCCAAAGCGGCGGGCGAGCTCGTTCTCGGATACGCGCGTGCCGGGCCTGAGGCGGAGCACGATGATGTCGTTGCGGATTGCGGCATGGATCGCCGAGACGCTGAGCGGCGCCGCACCGGGATGCAGGATCTCACGGCGGGCGAAGGGGGAAGTCGTGTCGGTCAGCGGCGCCATGGATAGCTCCTCAGCCGTCCCAGCCGAGATGGCCGAGGAAGTCGCGTGTCCTCGCCGTCGTCGGCGCCTCGAAGATCTGCTTCGGTGGACCCTGTTCGATGATCTCGCCGCGCTCGAAGACGACGACATGGTCGGCGACTCTTCGGGCGAAGGTCATCTCGTGCGTCACGACGATCATGGTCATGCCGTCGTCTGCCAGCGCCTTCATCACGTTCAGTACCTCGCCGATCGTCTCCGGGTCGAGCGCCGAGGTCGGCTCGTCGAACAGCATCACTTCCGGCTCCATCGCGAGAGCGCGGGCGATGGCGACACGCTGCTGTTGGCCGCCGGAGAGATTGGCCGGATAGTTCTTCGCCTTGTCGGCCAGACCGACCTTCTTGAGCAGTGCCTCGGCGCGATCGCGCGAAGCCTCGTCCGAGAGCCCGAGCACGGTCGACGGACCCATTATCACGTTCTCAATTGCCGTCTTGTGCGGGAAGAGCTCGAAATTCTGGAACACCATGCCCATCCGCTGCCGGACCTTGCGGATCGCCGTCCTGTCCTTCGGCAGCCGCACGCCGTCGAACAGGATCTCGCCGCCGTCGATCGTCTCGAGCGCATTGGTGCAGCGGAGAAGGGTGGACTTGCCCGAGCCTGAGGGGCCGATCAGGCAGACGACCTGCTGCTTCTTCACCTCCATCGAGACGCCCTGCAGCGCGACGAAATCGCCGTAGAGTTTCTGGACATCGCGATACTGGAGAACCGTCGCAGCGGTCTGGGGCGCGGTGGCGATTGTCATTCTGTGACCCCGAACTTCTTGTGAATCCAATCCGCGAGCTTCGCCTGCGGATAACCGAGCAGCCAGTAGATGGCGGCCATGGCGGTGAGCATTTCGATCACGCGGAAGCTCTGCGAGCGGATCTGCATCGCGGTGTGCGCGAGATCACCTACCGCGATAACCGAGACGAGTGATGTGTCCTTGAAGAGCGTCACCCAGGTAGTGGCGAGCACCGGCAGGACGCGGCGCCAGGCTTGCGGCAGCACGATCTTCCGGAACGCCTGCCCCTCGCTCATGCCCATCGCCAGCGCTGCCTCGGTCTGACCCTTGCGGATCGAGCGGATGCCAGAGCGGAAGGTCTCAGAATTGTAGGCGGTGTTGTTCAGGCAGAGCGCGACAAGGCCGGTCACGAAAGGCGAGAACGACAGGTCGAGCACCACCGGCATCACATAGAACGCCCAGTAGACGACGAGGATGATCGGCAGGTTGCGGAACAGCTCGACGAAGCAGGTGGCGAGGAAGGCGATCGGCTTGAAGCGGGATTCGCGGAGCAGGGCCACGACGATGCCGCACGGCACCGCGACCGCCATGGTCAGCACGGTGAGCGCGATGGTGATCAGCGCGCCGTGGGCGAGCGCGCCGGCGCTGGCGGGGACGATGGACCAGTCGAGGGTCATGACCGCCCCAAGAACGAGATGCGCTTGTAGACGATGTCCACGCCGCGTGTGATCGGGAAGATGATGCAGAAATAGAGGAGCATCACGGTCGAGAAGACCTCGACCGGAGTGTAGGTCTGGCCGGCGATGGCGTCGGCACGGCGCATCAGTTCCGGCACCGCGATGACGGCAGCGATCGCGGTGTCCTTGACCGTCAGCGTCAGCACGTTTCCGAGCGCCGGCATCATGCGGACGAAGGCTTGGGGCAGCACGATCTTGCGCACGATCTGCGGCGTCGACATGCCGAGCGCGAGACCGGCGCGGACCTGTCCCGGACGCACGGATTCCATGCCGGCGCGGACGATCTCGGCGACATAGGCCGTCAGGTTGAACGAGAGCGCGACCAGTGCCGAGAGGAACGGCGGCAGGTTGATGCCGGTCGCGATCGGGAAGGCGAAATAGAACCAGACCAGCACGACGAGGACGGGGATGGCGCGCATCGAGTCGATGTAGAAGATCAGGATCGCCTGCAGCCATTTCGGCCCGTAGCGGCGCGCCAGCGCGACGAGCGTGCCGAAGGTCAGACTGCACGCGGCGACGCTGAGCGACAGCAGGACGGTGATCCGTACGCCGTCGGCGAGAAAGCGCCAGCTTTCAATGACTGGGCCGAAATTGAAGTCCATGGCTGGGGCTCAGGTTCGGAGCGGGAAGGGGAGCCCAGGGCATCGAAGCCCCGGACCCGGTTCGCATTACATCGTCGCGACGATGCGCTCTTCCTCGGCCTGCAGCGCCGGCAACATGGGCTCGGCGACGGCCTTCAGCCAGTTCAGATATTCCGGCTGGTTCTTGTCGATGGCGAGGCCAATCTCGTTCGCGGCCTCCGTCGAGTCCTGGCAGTTGTTGCCCTGCGGCAGCGCCTGCAGACCCTTCACCTTCTTGTTCAGCGCGATCCACGGAATGCGGTTGATCGGGGTCACGTCGGCACGCTTGGCCATAATCTCCTCCACCGGAGCCGCCGTGCCGGCGCTCGACACGCCGCGCAGCTTGGCGTTGGGGAAGCGGGACTTCACCCAGTTCTCCTCACCACCGCCGGTGAAATAGGCGATCGTCACGTCCGGGCTGTTGAAGTCGTCGACGGACTTGGCGTTCTTGACCTTCGGATTGTCGGCGCGGCCGAACACGCAAAGGCTCGTCTTCGAATAAGTGACGAAGTCGACGACCTTCTGGCGCTCCTTGGTGACCGAGAGTGGCGAGATCGTCATGTCGACCTGGTTGGCGGCGAGCACCGGCACCTTGGTCTCGTGCGAGACCGGAACGAGCTGCACCTGAACGCCGAGGCGCTTGGCGTATTCCTTGGCGAGCGTCCACGCAGGGCCGACCCACGCATCGCCCGAACTGGTGGTGTTCTCGAGGAGCCATGGCGGGTTCGACAGAACGCCGACGCGAAGCTGGCCGGATTTCTTGATGGCATCGATGCGCGCGCTCGTGCCCGGAACCGGAACGTCCTGCGCGGCGGCGGCTTGCGCCATGAGACCGAGACTGAGAATTGCGGAAGCGAAAAGGCGGGTTGTCCGGCCGATAGACATTCTTGATCTCCCTGTCCGGCATTGGTCACCGAATAGGGCCGATGCCGATTATCGTAGGTCCGAAGACGGTAGTACCCTAGTATACAAGTTTGGAGCGGACAAGGTCGATGTGATGTCACACCGCGATTTGCCGTCCCCTGAAACCAAATCTACCTCCCCGGCTTTGTAAGGACGGGAAACTAGTCCGCACAGGAGGAACAGGATGGGCGAGGCGACCCGGATTTCCCAGGAAATCGATGCCGGCCGTGAGCGCAACCGGCAAGGCGCCGGGCGAGACCGCATCGACAAGGTGGTTCCCAAGGAGACCCCTTCTCTCGTGCAGGATACCGCCGATCTCGTGAAGACGCCGCCTGGCGACGGCCTCAAGATTCCGAACACCTCCCCGAGGCAGAAGGACCGGGCGCACGATTGAAGACCCCATCGGACATTCCGCCGCTTGCGTCGACGTCGGTTTCGTTGGAATCCGGATGTAAACCTCTGCTTTTATGGGCGGAGACACCCGGAGACCGATGATCATGGCCGACGAGAAGATGTTGCAGCAGATGTCCCAGAAGCCCGGCTTCATCGCGGCGCTCGATCAGAGCGGCGGTTCGACGCCCGGCGCGCTCAGGCTCTATGGCATTCCGGACAGCGCCTATAGCGGCGACGCCGAGATGTTCCGGCTGGTGCACGAGATGCGGGTGCGCATCATGACGTCCCCGGGCTTCAGCGGCGACAAGGTCATCGCCGCGATCCTGTTCGAGGCGACGATGGACGGCGAGGCGAAGAGTAGACCGGTGCCTTCCTATCTCTGGGAAGACCGGGGCGTCGTTCCGTTTCTCAAGATCGACAAGGGGCTGGAAGCCGAGACCGACGGTGTCCAGCTGATGAAGCCGATCCCAGGCCTCGACGCGACACTCGACCGGGCCGTGAAGCTCGGCATCTTCGGGACCAAGGAACGCTCGGTCATCAACCTGCCTTCGCAGACCGGCATCGCCGCCGTGGTCGCTCAGCAGTTCGAACTCGCCGGGCAGGTCGCCTCGCACGGTCTAGTGCCGATCATCGAGCCGGAAGTCCTGATCAAGAGTCCGGACAAGAAGGGCGCCGAAGCGATCCTCCGCGACGAGATCGCCAAGCAGCTCGATATGCTGCCGACCGATCGCAAGGTCATGCTGAAGCTGACCATCCCGGACGTGCCGGATCTCTACAGGTCGCTCGCTGCCCATCCGTCCGTCGTCCGCGTCGTCGCGCTTTCGGGTGGTTACACGCGTACCGAAGCCTGCAGGCGCCTTGCCGAAAACCACGACATGATCGCGAGCTTCTCGCGCGCGCTCACGGAAGGCCTAACGGTCCAGATGAGCGATGCGGAGTTCGACACGGCGCTGAAACAGTCGATCGACGAGATCTATGAGGCCTCGGCGAACAAGGCCTGAGTCGGGGCCCGCCAGCGAGGTTCCGCTTACTGCGTCGAGCCCGTCATCATCGGCTCATACGGATCCGCGAGTGCCGCATCCGGCCGACTGACCGGGACGTTGGTCGACGTCATCTTAGCCAGGCGCTCCGGTCCGGACTTGGCGAGGATCTCGCGGAATACCGGGTGCATGCCGCCGTCCGAATAGGACATCGCGGGAGCGGGCGTCGAGGACTGCAGGCTTGCCTCGTCGCTCTTCGAGATATCGGCGAGTTTCTGCGAGATCGACGGATCGCCCTCGATCGCCGGGCAGGGAGCCATCGGGTCGAGCATTGCACCAGCCGGCTCGTCGAAGGCATAGCGGCGGCCGCAATAGGCGACGGTCGGCGGTTGTTTCGTCACATTGAAGCGGTCCGCCCCCTCTTTCAGGTTCCGCCAGAACGGCATGTTGGGATCGCCACGATGGAGCGCGAGGTTGCGGCTATTCATGCGGAACGGCAGCGCCTGGACCTGGAAGGCGGCCTGTCCGCCTTTCAGGGCCTCGCGAGCCACTGCGTAAACTTCCGCGACGCCGTCGTCGGTCATCGCATAGCAGCCGGACGACGAGCACGCGCCGTGCACCATCAGCGCCGATCCTTCCCAGCCGAGCGATTTCTCGAGACGGTTCGGAAAGCCTAGATTGAATGAGAGATTGAACTGCGAGCGCGGGTTCAGCATCCCGGCATTGACCGTATAGAAGCCTTCCGGCGCCTGCCGGTCGCCCTGCGCCATTTTCGGGCCGAGCTTTCCGGACCAGCGGCACAGAGGATAGGTCTTCAGGAGCGCGTATCGGCCCGTCCGGTCGCGCTTCCAGACTTCGAGTTCGCTCTCCTGCTTGTGGATCCGGATCATGATGGGATCCTGCGGGGTCATGCCCTTCGCCTTCATCGCGGAGACAAGCTTCGGCGGAATAGGCACATCGCCCCGGTCGTCGCGGTCGAAGGACGCGCAGGCGGAGAGGACAAGCGCCACGATCGCGGCAACGCAGAACCTTATCGTGATCATCGCGAACTCAAGATACGAACTGCCTGCATTCTGCCGAAGGGAAAGAAACGATCAGTTAACGATCCGGGGCGCCCGACGTGGTCATGACCGGACTCTGCGGCTCATTTTAGGCCGCCGAGCCTGTGCGAGGCATGCGTCGCGCAAGCCGCACAATATAGCCATATCGGCGGAAGAGTATTTCTCCCGAGGAGAACCGCGATGCCATCTGACCGCATTCGCCCTACGCGCCGTGTAGTTCTGGCGGCCTTGCCGTTTGCACTGGCTGCCTGCAGTTCGAGGACGCGGGAGCCCGCACCGATGGCCGGCATCGCGCCGCCTCCGCCTACTTCGACCTCTCCGGCCGCGCCGCAGGCTTTCAAGGGCGTCGTCGATCCGCGCTATGCCGCAATCGTGACGGAGCCGTTCCCGGTCGCGGCCATCGACACGACGAAGATCGATCCGCGCTTTCTCCGCCAGAGCGCGCCGAACATCACCGGCGAGCGGGCTGGCGTCGTGGTTGTCGATACCGCCAACAAATTCCTCTATCTCACGCAGGACGATGGCTCCGCGCTCCGGTATGGCGTCGGCGTAGGGCGTGACGGTTTCGCCTGGTCCGGCCGGGCGATCATCGACCGCAAGCAGGAATGGCCGAAATGGCATCCGCCGAAGGAGATGCAGCTGCGCGATCCGGAAGCAGCGAAGTGGCCCGAAGGGATGCCGGGCGGCATCGGCAACCCGCTCGGCCCGCGCGCGCTGTACCTCGCCCAGAATGGCAAGGACACCTATTTCCGCATTCATGGAACGACGCAGCCGCAATCGATCGGCCAGGCGATGTCTTCGGGCTGTATCCGTCTGCTCAATCAAGACATCATGGACCTCTACACGCGGGTGCCGATCGGAACCGAGGTCGTGGTCATGCAGACGGGATTGGCGAACGGAGCAGGCGCGGTCCCGACCTGAACCCGGCTGCCGTCCGGCGAGAAGGCTCGTTCACCCGTTCGCCGGAAGCGACCCGTCACGGGTTGCCGAGCTTGTTCCTGAGCGGCGTCTCCCGCCACTGCCGGAGAGACGGTAGTCCGAGGCTTCTCAGGGCCTGAGCGGCGGCCGGCACTTCCGGCGCCGAGGTCGCCAGATCCTTCAGCCTGTTCAGCGAGGCGGGAAGCTGATCGACATTGGGGGCGATCTGCTGCTGTTCCTGCGATTCAGGAACTTGACCCTGAAGCATGGCTCGGACGCCGCGCGCGTTCACGCCGATCGCCGTATCGGACAGCGTCTGCAATTCGTCCGAATCCAGCGCAGGCACTTCGGCGGCGGCAGCCGGCGCGGCGCTGTCGATGCCGAGTTCCCTCGCATAGCTCTCGATCTGCGGAGCCCAAGTGCGCCTTGTCGCGATCGAAGCGTCGATCACGCCCTTGGTCGCGACCGGATCGCCGGAGAGCGCGATGCCGGTGGCGAAGCTCCTGGCCAGACTGTCGCTCTCCTCGGGAGCCGCTAGCTGCCTCGCCCCGTCGATTCGGAAACCGCGGATCAGGAAGGAGAGCGCGCGTCCTTTCGGTTCCCCCTCAACCCGTCCGGCGAGCATTCCCAGCGAATAAGCGCCGCTTGTCCGGGTGCGCAGGTCGCTCGGATCGTTGCTACCCTTGATCCTTTCGAACAGGTCGATGAGTAGGTCGACATCGGATGCCTGTCCGCGCAGTCCGAGCACCACCACGGCATTGGCCCATAGCGCGCGCTTGCTGTCGGCGCCGAGGATCCGACGAACCTCATCGAGCTGGTCCGGTGACAGCAGCTCAATCTCTTCATAAGGCGTGCCCTGCGCGAACCTTTCCATGAGGAATGTCTCGATATCCTCGGGTCCGGCCGGGGTCGGCGCCGGATCGGCAACAGCTGCGGGCGTGGACATCGCGGTTGCGGGGGCGACGCCCTGGGCGGGCGCCGCGTCCACCATCGGCAGGTCGGCGATCGAACCATCCTGCAGGGTGCTGCACTGGTTGGCGTTGACGGCCCGCCGGTCGCGGTGGGCGCGGCAATACATGATGTTGAAGTAGACCGCGTCCGGTATACCCGACCCGGCGGGGCGGGGAACCGGGCAGATCGAGGCCGTGTGGCCGAAACCGACATTGTGCCCGATCTCGTGGATCAGGCTGAGTTCGGGAAAGTGGAACGAGCGGTCGAGATTGACCACGATGATCGGACCCGCGCCCTCGCAGCCGGCATAGGAGGAGGGGCTGAATTCGCCGCACCAGTGCAGCCCGTCGACCACGACCACATTGCCGCCGGTGTAGGTTTTCAGCGCGTTGCGCTGCGCGCGCGTCTGGACGATCCGCGGTATCGCGGAATCGCGCTTGATCGGCTTCGTCTGCCGCACCTCGACATTCGGACATGCCCGATCGGTCGCGACGGTGTTTTCCTTGACGATCTTGGTGGCCTCGCGGGCCCAGAACGCGAAGGTTGAATTGGTCACTCCGCAGGAGGGACTGGCGGCGGGTTCCAGGTCGTAGCTGGCGGAACGGGAAGCGGTCGTTCCCCCGGCGACCAGGAGTACGAACGCGAGACTCGACGCGGCATATGTTCTCGTACCCATCGACTCCTCCTCCAAATGCGGACGAAGCCGCCAAGCCTTCAGTGGCGCGATGTGCGAGCTTGCCGATACGGCGCGCGAATATTAGCCTTCAACGCGCAGGATGGCCATTGAGCAATCAAGAGTTGCGTCGATCGCCGTCGGCTTCCTGCGCCGTGTGTGACAGCAGTTCACCGGAGGCCGGCATGCCGACTGAATTCGCACAGCACCTCGCCAACATTGCTCTCAAGGAATTCGACGATTTCGGCGGTATCCCCGAAACCGACTCCCGTATGCGCAAGCGGGTCAATCAGACTTATCTGCCCGCTCTCAGGCAGGCCGATCCGAACGATGTCCTCGGCTGGAACATGCCGGAGGACATCAGCACCTGGCCGTGGTCGGCCGTGTTCGTGTCGTGGTGCCTTCTTCACGCCGGCGTCAGGAACGCCGAGTTCGACTTCTCGATTCGGCACGCGATGTTCATCAAGCGGACCATCGGCAATGCGCTCGCAGGCACGGGCGTCTTCCGCGGCCGAAAGATTGGGGACTACAAGCCCAAGATCGGAGATCTGATCTGCGCCAATGCCGGTACGGGGCAGATAGCCTACAATCAGGCGGCCAACCAAAACGGATACAGTTCGCACAGCGCCATCGTCGTTGACGTTCGCCCGGGGGTCGCCTTCACCGTGGGCGGTAACGAGGGCAATACAGTCGACAAGCGTCGGCATGTGCTGTCGCCGACCGGCTTCGTCGTCCAGCGCTCGCCGGAGGCGTATATCTGCGTGATCGAGAACCGGAAGCGCACCGTATCGCGGCGCGCGCGAGAACGATAACGCGGGGCGGCCCGAACACCCGATATCGATCGCCGGCGAGGTCATCTGGCGGTTCTCATGCGTCTTTTCCAGAAGGGTCAGCGCCACCACTAAAGCGCAGCAGGCGGCGTTGAAGGCGTTCACCGCGGAGAGCCATGGATCGTAGACGTTGACGATCGCGTAGGCGGCCGTGCTGGAATTGGCGCCGATCCAGATCGTCCAGCACGTGTAGGATATGCTCGTCGTCCCATTCGGGTCGCATGCAATCCGGATGATCTGCGGCACGTAGGAGAACAGTCGTAGAGCGTTGAACAGGCCGAACAGTGCGAGCGTCAGATCCGCCACGGTCGGGCACTCCGTGGATCTATTTCTTCTCCGGGAGGTCCATCACGAGCGGCACGATGGACCTTCCGAGACTGCACTATCGTGCGCTGGCCATTTCTGTTTTCGCGGTCGCGATAATCTTCTGATAGGAGCGCGCGGCCCGTGCCGGCGAGCCCGACGAGCAATTGCGGCGAGCCTCCGCAAGCCAGCGATTGGCGGAGCGCTCGAAGGCTTCGCGTCCGACTTCTGGACCGTCCATCCTTTTGTTCAGTGCGTCGAGGGAAGCGTTTTCCCACTCGACACAGGCCTGTGCGGTTGAACCTGGATCCAGCGCGGCGGTTGTTGGGGTCACCGCCGGGTCGAGGAACAGGGGCCAGACGAACATCGGCGCCACGAAAACCGATGCGAGTAGCGGCGTCCGGACATTGTACCAGAAATGCGCTCCGGCACTGCTGCGACTCTCGTAATCCTCGTCCGACGAGGCGGTGTTGAATTGCGTTGAATTCTTCATCACTCGTCCTCCCTGGTGAGTGTTCAGTGGGAGCATGGTGGTCGGGTGCCGTGATCCGACCGTGATTTTTGGCTGGGACGGGGCGTGATTTCTGAATAAATTCGCACTCGGCAGAGAAGTCGGTAGAGTTCACGCTCGTTATCTGGGAGCGGCGTTATGGTCCCGAAGGAGCCGTGCGCGCGTCTGAGGCTCCTGGGGCGTTTCGAAGCTCGGAGCCCCGACGGGGTGCGGCTCGACCTCAACCTCAAGAAGGCGCAGCTCGCCCTTGCAGTACTCTCATTGGCGCCGAACGCGCGGATCGGTCGCGAAGAGCTGAATGCCCTGCTCTGGAGCGACAGGAGCGAGGAGCAGGCTCGGCAAAGCGGGCGGCAGACTCTCGCCTCGATCCGCAAGGCATTCGCGCAATGTCCGATGGCCGTTCTCGATGGCGATCTGACGTCTGTCGGTTTGAATGAAGCAGCGGTTGAAATCGACGTCGCCCGATTCCGCGCGCTGGTCGAACAAAGCGATCCGACCTTCCTCCGCGAGGCGGTTGAGCTTTACTCGGGGCCTCTGCTCGACGGCCTGATGATCTCCGATCCGGAGGGGCAGGCCTGGCTGCTCCAGAAACGTCAGGAGCTGGAGAGCGCGGCGTTACGCGCGATCGAGAAACTGCTGGATCTGTCCATCGACGAGGCTCGCTTCGACGATGTTGAACGATTGGCCCGGAGGGCTCTGGAGCTCGATCCCGTACTCGAAGAAGCACATCGCGCCCTGATCGCGGTCTATCTCTCGAGGGGACAAAGAGCGCTCGCCGCGCGCCAGTTCAAGAAATGCCGTGACCTCCTGTCGTCGGAACTGGGCGTTGCCCCCAGCGAACGCACCGCCTCCATGCTTCGCCCGGCCATCGTCTCCGCAGCCTCGAAGGAGAAGCCGGTACAACAGCCCGAACCCGCCGCGACCGTCCGGAAAAACAATCTGCCCGACCAGCTAGCGGCCTTGATTGGCCGGGACGACGAGCGAAGCGAGGTCGCACGTAGGCTCGAACGATCCCGTGTTGTGACGCTGACCGGATCCGGAGGCGCCGGCAAGACGAGGCTGTCCATCCAGGTCGGCTTCGATCTGCTTGATCGCTTCAATGACGAGGTCTGGCTGATCGAGCTTGCGGCGATCGAGAATCCGCAGCTCGTCGCGGAAAGCATTTGCGGGACGTTGGGCGTGCCGGCTCAGGGCGGCCGGTCGGCTATCGATACGGCGGTTGATTTCCTCGCTCATCGCCGGGCTCTGCTCATCCTGGACAATTGCGAGCATGTGATCGCCGCAGCCGCCGCCATCGCCGAGGCTATCGCGCGGTCCTGTCCCGACGTCAGAATCCTCGCCACCAGCAGGGAGCCATTGGCTATATCGGGCGAGGAAACCTTCCGCATTCCGAACCTGGGCTTTCCACCAAGCTCCAGGATCAGCGCGAGCGAGGCGCGCCGTCATAGCGCCGTGCAGCTCCTGATGGAGCGCGCATCCCGTCTGGTCGAGCGTTTCGAACTTACCGATGCGAATGCGCCGGCCATCGCCCGGATATGCCAGCAGGTCGACGGCATTCCGCTGGCGATCGAACTCGCGGCGCCGCGGTTGAGGGCCATGGCTCCCGAACAGCTGGCGGATCAGCTGCACAACATGTTCTCGATCCTGACCAGCGGCAGCCGGACAGTGATGCCGCGCCACCAGACCCTGAAAAACCTGTTCGACTGGAGCTATGGACTGCTCAATTCGCAAGAGCAGGCACTTCTGAGACGGTTGTCGATATTTGCCGATGGCTGGCGCCTCGAAGCCGCCGAATGGGTCGCCACGGCAGAGCCATTGGAGCCGGGAAGCGTCGTCGATCTTCTGGCGTCGCTGATCGACAAATCCCTGGTCGTCGTCGACCTCTCGTCGCGCGAACCCCGTTACAAACTGCTGGAAGCGACGCGCCAGTACAGCTGGGCGAAACTGGTGGAGGCCCGGGAAACGGGACTTCGTCGGCATTTCGCCGAATATCTGATCAGCTATTTCTCGTCCGCCGAGGCGAGCTGGCCGACCATGTCCACGTCAGTCTGGCGGGAACGGTACGAGCCGGAGCTCGACAATCTTCGGGCGACGCTGGAATGGGCCTTCAGCGAGGAGGGCGATGCCACGCTCGGAGTCGAGCTCGCCGCCTACGGCATCCGCCTCTGGAACGAATTGTCGCTTCTCTCGGAGCGAGGCCGGTGGGTGGAGACGGCCTTCGCGCGGCTCGACGAGGGCCATTATCCGGACACCGCCGCGCGTCTTTGGCTGGGACGCACCTCGGTCAGCGCGCACGGCGATCAATCGAGTATCCAGGCCGCCGAGAAAGCGGCCGAACTCTATCATCTCGTCGGCGACAGCCTTGGAGAGGGGGAGGCGCTGGCGAAAGCCGGCGCCGCGAGAATGAGGCCGTCGGACACGGCATCCGCGAGCGACCGTTTGCGGGAAGCGGGCGAGCTGCTCGAGCCGATCGGGCCAACGAAGCAGCTCTGCGACTGGCTCAGATCGCTGGCCGTAGGTGCGTATTTCGACGGCGATTTCGACCGTGCCCGGATACTCATCCGCCAATCGCTCGGTCTCGCCCAGGACATCGGCGATACCCACGGCACAGTGAACGCGCAGATCGCACTTGCCGAACTCGAACTCGTCGCGGGCAATCCGGAACAGGCCGTCATCGTCGGTCGCGGCGTTCTGGAGGGAAACCGGGCCAATCGCCGTCAGATCGTGCTCGGCCTGGGTAATCTCACCTCTTATCTCCTCGTCACCGGACGGGATGACGAGGCCATCACTGTCGCAAGCGATGCCCTCCGGGAAGCACAGGGCCTGGGTTGGCCGGCAGCCGTCGTGCGGATGGTCGAACATTGTGCGCTGATCAGCTGCCGGCTCGGCGACGTGGAAACGGCAGCCCGGCTGATCGGCTTCGGCGATGCCTTCTATGCCAAGGGCACCGCCAGCCGCGAGCACACCGAACAGGTGAGTTACGACGCAGCCGCCGCATGCATGGCCACGATGACGCCTGGCCAGGCCGCGGCATTGAAGGCGGAAGGATCGGTCTGGACGGAGGGGCAGGCGGTCCGGGAGGCCGGGCGTATCTTGCGGTCTCAGGACGGCGCGCGTTGCTGACGCTCTTCCCGGATCAGGACCACTGCCCAGACCGCGAGGAGCGCCGCAAGACCGAACCAGGTCAGCGCATAGACGAGGTGGTTGTTCGGGAAGGAGACGACGGTGAGACCGCCGACCGGCCCACCGGGGGCGGAACCCTCGGCATCGATGAAATAGGGAGCGGTGTCGGCCAGTCCGCGCTTCGCCGAGATTTCGGCGACGTCGCGCGAATACCAGCGGTCGCTCGCGGGATCGTTGGAACGCAGGAACCCGCCCTTCGGCTCCGTCATCCGCATCAGGCCCGTCACCGATGTCTCGCCCGAGATCTGGCCGGACGCGCGTTTCGCCGGGTCTTTCAGGTCGGGCGGAACGAAGCCGCGATTGATCAATACGACGAAGCCGTCATCGGCCTTGAAGGGCGTCATCACCCAATAGCCGCCGCCGAGTTCCGTCGACGCCTGAACCAAGGTCTCGCGGTCGTTTCGGAACATGCCGCTGACCGAGACGCGCCGGTAGACGTCATGAGTCGCATCCACATGAGGCCAATAGGCGGGACCGGGTGCGGGCACGGCAGCCGCGTGGATGCGCTGCTCGACGGTTGCGATCAGGTCGAGCTTCCAGACGCGGCGCTGGAGTTGCCAGATTCCGAGTGCGGTGAGTACCGCGATCCCGAGCATGATCGCCGCCGCGAGCAGAACCGTCGCCGCCCTCGATCGAGTCCGCTTCGGGTGGCCGTCGTCCAACAGGTGGTGTCCGGCCAAGGCCGTCACGGCATTTGACTCATGTCCTGCATCGGCATCATGTTGGCGTTGAGGTGGTACATTACCCACAGCGAGCCCGAGAGCGCGATCACCACCAGAACGAGCGTGAAGATCAGCGCCATCATCGTCCAGCCGCCTTCCGACTTGGCGTTCATATGCAGGAAGAACACCATGTGGACGATGATCTGGGCGAAGGCGAAGCCCATGATCGTCAGGGCCGTCGCCTGCTGGTCACCGAGCGCGCCGGTCATCACCAGCCAGAACGGGATCGCGGTCAGGACCACCGACAGGCTGAAGCCGATCAGATAGCTCTTCAGCGTTCCGTGGCTCTGGCCGTCCTCGTGGCCGTGTGAACCGTGATCGGCATGGGTTTCGGCGCTCATCGCAGCATTCCCATCAGATAGACGAAGGTGAAGACGCCGATCCAGATGACGTCGAGAAAGTGCCAGAACATGCTGAGGCACATCAGCCGGCGCTGGTTCGCGGCGATCAGGCCGTAGCGGCCGACCTGCACCATCAATGTCACCAGCCAGATGATGCCGAAGGTGACATGCAGGCCGTGCGTTCCGACCAAAGTGAAGAAAGACGACAGGAAGGCGCTCCGCTGAGGCGTCGCACCCTCATGGATGAGGTGGGCAAATTCGTAGAGCTCGATACTCAGGAAGGAGAGGCCGAACAGGCCGGTGATCGCGAGCCAGATCTGGGTCTGGCCGACGCGGCCTTTCACCATCGTCAGCATGGCGAAACCGTAGGTAATCGACGACAGCAGCAGCATCGTCGTGTTGAGCGCCACGAGCGGCAGGTCGAACAGATCCCTGGGCGAGGGGCCGGCGGCATAATTGCTGCCGAGCACGCCGTAGGTCGCGAACAGGACTGCAAAGATGAGGCAATCGCTCATCAGATACAGCCAGAAGCCGAGCATCGTGCTCCGGCCCTCGGCGTGGTCGTGCTCGTCGGCGAGATAGAAGACGACGTCGTCCGTCATCACGGCGGAGGCGGCTTTGCTCGCCATGGTCAGGCCTCAGCGGCGAGGAGACGCGTCCGCTCGCCCTCCTTGCGCACGACCTCCTCCACGGGGATGTGGAAGTCGCGCTTGTAGTTGAACGTATGGCCGATCGCGACCGTGAGCAGCGTGATGAAGCTGAGCGCGGCGAGCCACCAGATGTACCAGATCATCGCGAAGCCGAAGACAACGCTTATACCCGCGAGGATAATGCCAGTGCCGGTATTGCTCGGCATGTGGATGGGGCGGAAGCCGTCGAGAGGCCGCTTGTAGCCGCGCTCCTTCATGTCCCACCACGCGTCGTTGTCATGCACGACCGGCGTGAACGCGAAGTTGTAGGCGGGGGGCGGCGAGGAGGTCGCCCATTCGAGCGTGCGGCCGTTCCACGGGTCGCCGGTTGTGTCGCGCAATTGTTCGCGGCGCATCACGCTGACGGCGATCTGGATCAGGAAGCAGGCGATGCCGAGCAGGATCAGGAAGGCACCGAACGCCGCGATCACGAACCAGATCTGCAGCGACGGATCGTTGAACACGCGCAGACGGCGCGTCACGCCCATCAGGCCGAGAACGTAGAGCGGCATAAAGGCGAAGTAGAAGCCTGAGACCCAGAACCAGAACGACAGCTTGCCCCAGAACGGATCGAGCTTGAAGCCGAACGCTTTCGGGAACCAGAAACTGATGCCGGCGAACAGGCCGAACAGCACTCCGCCGATGATGACGTTGTGGAAGTGCGCGACCAGGAACAGGCTGTTGTGCAGCACGAAGTCGGCCGGCGGCACCGCCAACAAGACGCCGGTCATGCCGCCGATCACGAAGGTGATCATGAAGGCGACCGTCCACATCATCGGCAGCTCGAACCGGATGCGGCCGCGATACATCGTGAACAGCCAGTTGAAGATCTTTGCGCCCGTCGGGATCGAGATGATCATCGTCGTGATCCCGAAGAACGAGTTCACGCTGGCGCCCGAGCCCATAGTGAAGAAGTGGTGGAGCCAGACGAGATAGGACAGGATCGTGATGACGACCGTCGCGTAGACCATCGACGAGTAGCCGAACAGCTTCTTTCCCGAGAAGGTCGAGGTGACTTCCGAGAAGATGCCGAACGCCGGCAGGATCAGGATGTAGACCTCAGGATGGCCCCAGATCCAGATCAGGTTCACGTACATCATCGGGCTGCCGCCGAAGTCGTTCGTGAAGAAGTTCGTGCCGATGTAGCGGTCGAGCGAGAGCAGGACGAGAACGGCGGTCAGGACCGGGAAGGCGGCGACAATCAGCACGTTGGTACAGAGCGCCGTCCAGGTGAAGATCGGCATCTTCATCAGCGTCATGCCCGGCGCGCGCATCTTGACGATGGTGGCGATCAGGTTGACGCCGGATAGCAGGGTTCCGATGCCCGCGATCTGCAGCGCCCATATGTAATAGTCGACGCCGACATCGGGGCTGTAGCCGATGTTCGACAGCGGCGGATAGGCGAGCCAGCCGGTCCGAGCGAACTCGCCGACGAACAGCGAGGTCATCACGAGCACCGCGCCCGAGACCGTCATCCAGAAGCTGAAATTGTTGAGGAATGGGAACGAGACGTCGCGCGCGCCGATCTGCAGCGGCACAACGAAGTTCATCAGGCCGGTGACGAGCGGCATGGCCACGAAGAAGATCATGATCACGCCGTGAGCGGTGAATATCTGGTCGTAGTGATGGGCCGGGAGGTAACCCTCCGAACCATTGAACGCGACCGCCTGCTGCAGGCGCATCATGATGGCGTCGGAGAAGCCGCGCAGCAGCATGACGATGCCGAGCACCATGTACATGACGCCGATGCGCTTGTGATCGACGCTCGTGAACCATTCCTTCCAGAGATAGCCCCAGAGCCGGAAATAGGTGAGGGCGCCCAGGACCGCGACGCCGCCCAGCGCCACGACCGCGAAGGTCGCGACGAGGATCGGCTCGTGGAGGGGCAGGGACTCGATCGTGAGTCTGCCGAAGATTAGCTTCTGAAGGTCGAGGTCGGCGGGCATTTAGGGGCTCGTCAGGACGGCCGCTCGGCGACGGGCGTCGTCGAGGGAGTCTCGGAAGGCGTGGAAGAAGGGCGCAGCGGGGTCTTTTCGATCACCGGCGTCATGTTCGTGGGCGCGGAAGCCTGCTCGCCCGTATCGCAGATCGCTGCGACATAGGTTTGCTCGGGTCCGAGGACCGAGCCACGGCGGGCGTATTTGTCGTAGGTCAGCGGCAGGACGTTGTTGACGCCCGCCATGCCGAGCCCACCCTTGGCGTCGATCGCTGCCATGTCGCTGATGCACATCTTGCCGGGCTCGACGCACATATTGACGATCGCCTTGTAGAGATCGGCCTGGACGCTCGCATATTTGCGGACGGGCTCGTTCTCGCTCGGGCGTTCCAGCGCGAGATAGTCGGTGCGGCCGAGCGCACCGCCGGTGGCCTTTACCTCTTCGGTCCACTTTGCGAAGTCGTCGTTAGAGAGCCCATGGAACGCGAAGCGCATTCCCGAGAAGCCGGAACCGCTGTAGTTCGCCGAGAAGCCTTCGTAGGTGCCGGCCTTGTTGATGATGGCGTGGAGCTTCGTCTCCATGCCCGGCATCGCATAGATCTGGCCTGCGAGGGCGGGGATGTAGAAGGAGTTCATCACCGAGGAGGAGGTGATGCGGAAGCTGATCGGTCGATCAACCGGCGCGGCGAGTTCATTGACAGTCGCGATGCCATATTCCGGGTAGATGAACAGCCATTTCCAGTCTAGGGCGACGACGTCGACCTCGAGCGGCTTTGAATCGTCCGGCACCGGCCTGCCCTCGGCGGTGCGGTCGAGCGGACGGTAGGGATCGAGCAGATGCGTGCCCATCCAGGTCAGCGCGCCGAGACAGACGATGATCAGGAGCGGGGCCGCCCAGATGACCAGTTCGAGATGGATCGAGTGGTCCCAATCGGGCTCGTAGCGGGCGTCCGTGTTCGACTGCCGGTAGTGCCAGGCGAACAGCACGGTCAGCGCAATCACCGGTACGATCACCAAGAGCATCAACAGGGTCGAGGCGACGAGAAGATCGCGCTGCTGGCCAGCAACATCTCCCGAAGGGTCAAGCACCACCGCGTTGCAACCGCTCAGCAAGACAGAGAGCGAAAGCAGTGCGAGGATGCGGAACCGGTTCAAGGCGAGAATCTCGTCGGTGCGAGTGAATTCGGGCTTGAGCTAGAGCCGTTGGCACTGCTGCACCATTGGACAGTTTGTCCAACCCGACTAAAGACCAATACGTATTTTGGAACCGGCCGTGTTGGAATCGACTATGTCATTACTGAAAATTCCTTGAGATTTGACGATGAACGCGAAGCCAGCCGTGCCGATGACCACCCTTGAGCGCGATGTCCGCGCCATGCACGCGCGTCATCATGGCGGGGTCGATCCGAGCGAGATTGCGGTCGGCGTCATCATCGGCCGGACCTCGGAATTCTTCGACTTCTTCGTCTACGCGATCGCCTCGGTCTTGGTGTTTCCGAAGCTGGTCTTCCCGTTCGTCGATCCGGTGACGGGAACGCTCTATTCCTTCGCAGTGTTCGCGCTCGCGTTCGTCGCTCGGCCGGTAGGATCGATCATCTTCCTCGCCGTCGACCGCGCCCATGGCCGCGGCGTCAAGTTGACGATCGCCCTGTTCCTGCTCGGAAGTTCTACGGTCGCGGTTGCGTTCCTGCCGGGCTATCAGGAGATCGGCTGGGGCTCGGTCCTGCTGCTGTCGCTGTTCCGGATCGGGCAGGGGCTCGCACTCGGTGGCGCATGGGACGGTCTCGCATCGCTGCTTGCCCTGAACGCGCCCGAGGACCGGCGCGGCTGGTACGCGATGATCCCGCAGATCGGCGCGCCGCTCGGTCTTCTGGTCGCCAGCGCCCTGTTCGCCTTCTTCGTCGGCAATCTGTCGCCCGGCGACTTCATGAGCTGGGGTTGGCGCTATCCATTCTTCGTCGCCTTCGCGATCAACGTCGTGGCGCTTTTCGCCCGCCTACGCATCGTCGTCACGCCGGAATACACCGAGCTCTTCGAGAAGCAGGAGCTCGAACCTGCCGCCGTCGGCGAGACGCTGCGGCATGAGGGGCGCAATGTGGTCATCGGCACCTTCGCGCCGCTGGCCACCTTCGCGCTGTTCCACATGGTGACGGTGTTCCCGCTGTCTTGGATCTATCTCTTTACGAACGAGGGGACGAGCCGCTTCCTTGCCATCGAGATGATCGGCGCGGTGTTCGGCCTCATCGCCATCGTTGCGTCGGGCCGCCTCGCGGATGAGTTCGGACGGCGTTCCATGCTCGCCGTCTGCGCCATCGCCATCGCTGTCTTCAGCGGTTTCGCGCCTCAGCTCCTTGATGCCGGCGGGCTCGGCGAGGCCACTTTCATGATACTCGGTTTCGTTCTACTTGGCCTGTCGTTCGGCCAGTCCTCGGGCGCGGTTGCATCGAATTTCTCGATGACCTACCGCTATACCGGAGCGGCGGTGACGACTGACCTTGCCTGGCTGTTCGGCGCAGGCTTCGCGCCGTTCGTCGCGCTGTTCCTGTCGAGCCGCCTTGGACTGATGTCCTCCGGTGCGTATCTGCTGTCCGGAGCCGTGTGCACGCTCGTTGCGTTGCTCTGGAACCGCCAGATCACGCTCGGCGGAAGACCCTCTTCCTGAAATTTGTTAGGCCGCTAAGCCCATCCTGATCGGATTTTTCGGGAAGAACGGCCAAAACACAGCAAGGCGAGCCAAGTCCGCCATCCCTCCAAGCCTAGGTGACCCGATGCAGCGCTCGCTGCCCGGCAAGGCCGGTTGCTTCACAACATCGTCGAAAGCCCAGCTGGCTGAACACATCCCGTCGCTGCCCTTAACCACCTCTTTCCTTGAGGTCATTCGGCGGGTGCCACGGCGGTCTGCTTATGCTTGGCCAACAACTCCAGCCGCCGGCTGATCACATAAAAGATCGGGGTGAAAATCAGCCCGAATGCGGTGACGCCCGCCATGCCGAAGAACACGGTGGTCCCGAGCGATTGGCGCATCTCGGCGCCGGCGCCAGTTGCGACCACCAGGGGTACGACGCCGAGGATGAACGCCAGGGAGGTCATGAGGATCGGCCGTAGCCTTGTCCTTGCCGCCTCGACAGCGGCATCGACGGGCGTCATTCCATGGTCTTCTCCTTGCCGCGCGAACTCGACGATCAGGATCGCATTCTTGGCGGCAAGGCCGATCAGCACTACGAAGCCGATCTGCGCCAGAATATTGACGTCCATCGCCATGACCAGCAGCCCGCTCACGGCGGCCAGAAGGCACATCGGCACGATCAGCATCACCGCGAACGGCAGGGCCCAGCTTTCGTATTGAGCTGCGAGCAGCAGGAATACGAAGACGATCGAGGCAAGGAAGACGATCATGCCCGAGCTTCCTGCCATCCGCTCCTGCAGCGCGAGTTCCGTCCACTCGAAGCTGTAGCCCTCCGGCAGCGTCTGCCGGGCGATCTCCTCCATGCGATCGAGTGCCGTTCCGGTCGACACACCGGGCGCTGCGGCGCCCTGGACTTCGCCGGCGGCACGCAGATTGAACCGGGGCATACGATACGGGCCGTTGCGCTCCTCGAAATTGGCGAGGGAACTGAGCGGTACCATCGCGCCGGAATCGCTGCGGGTCTTGAAGTTGCCGATCGTTTCGATGTCCTGGCGGGTGACGCCGTCGGCCTGGGCTCGAACCTGGAAGGTGCGGCCGAGGAAGTTGAAGTCGTTCACGTAGGACGAGCCGAGATAGATCTCGAGCGTCTCGAAAACACGGCTTGCCGGCACGCCGAGCATCTCGGCTTTCACGCGGTCTATGTCGGCATAGAGCTTCGGCGTCGCGGTATTGAACGGCGTGAAGACCCGCACGAAGCCGGGCGAGGCGCTGGCGGCCGAAACCATGCTCTGAACGACGCGCTCCAGTTCAACCGGACCCGCCCCGGTCGTGTCCTGCACCATCATCTTGAAGCCACCCGCATTGCCGATGCCGCGCACCGAGGGGGGCTTGATCGGAATGAAGCGGGCTTCCGGTATATCCGCGAGCCTCGCTGGCAATCCGGCTATCAGCGCGTCCACGCCGAGACCGCGACCGGCTCTCTCCGAAAAGGGCTTGAGGATGATGAATGCGAGACCGTTAGCGGAAGCATTCGTGAAGGTCGCGCCGTCCAGACCGGCGATCGCGACGACATGCGCAATGCCATCGAGATCGACCAGGCGGTTCGACAGCTTCGTCATCACGGCCTCCGTCCGGGAGAGCGATGAGCCCGGCGGCAGTTGAACCGAGGTGATGAAATATCCCTGGTCGAGCTCCGGGATGAAGCCGGTCGGCGCGCGTTCCAATTGCCATCCGGTCAGACCGAGCAGAGCGGCGTAGGGCACCAGCATCAGCACGGCATAGCGGAGCAATCGCCGCGTCAGCCGGCCGTATCCCGACGAGAGTCTGTCGAAACCGGCGTTGAAGGCCCTGAACGCACGGTCGACCCGCAGCATCGACAACAGGCCGCGCGGTTCATGATGATCCGGCCGATGCGGCTTCAGCAGCATGGCGCACAGAGCTGGACTGAGAGTCAGCGAGACGAAGGCCGATATCGCGGTCGCCGATGCGATGGTGACCGCGAACTGACGGAAGAACTGCCCGGAGATGCCCGACACCATGGCGGCCGGGATGAAGACCGAGCAGAGGACGAGCGCGATCGCGATCAAGGCGCCGCTGATCTCGTCCATGGAGCGATGAGCGGCCTCCTTGGGTGCGAGACCCTCGGCTAAATGCCGCTCGACATTTTCGACGACGACGATTGCATCGTCGACGACGATGCCGATCGCCAGGACGAGGCCGAGCAGCGACAGGTTGTTCAGCGAATAACCGAGCGCCGCCATCACGGCGAAGGTGCCGATGAGCGAGATCGGGATCGCGAGAATCGGAACGATCGCGGCACGCCATGTCTGCAGGAACAGGATGACGACCAGAACGACGAGAGCAACTGCCTCGAGGATGGTCTTGTAGACCTCGTCGACCGACTCCGCGATGAACTCAGTCGGGTTGAAGGGGATGTCGTAGGCGACGCCGGCCGGCAGCCGGGTACCCAGCCGCTTCATTTCCTCGACCACCCGTTCGGCGGTATCGAGCGCATTCGAACCAGGCTGCTGGAATATCTGGATCGGCTGCGCCGGCTGGCCGTTGAAGTTGGCAACCGCGCGGAATGTCTGGGCGGTGAGTTCGACGCGGGCGATGTCGCTGACGCGCGTGACCCGCCCTTCGGCGTCGGTCCTGACGATGATGTTTTCGAATTCCGCCGGGTCGGAGAGCCGGCCGAGCGTTTCCACATTGAGCTGGAAAGCGCCCTGGCTCGGCACCGGTGGCTGGTTCACCACGCCGGCGGCGACCTGGACGTTCTGGGCACGCAACGCGTCGACCACTTCACCCGCGGTCAGATTACGGGCGGCGACGCGATCCGGGTCGAGCCAGATCACCATCGCGTAGTCGCGCGATGTCGGCATGCGGACGTCGCCCACGCCTTGGACCCGGAGCAGCGCGTCCCTGATCTGCAGCGTCGCGTAATTCGCCAGATAGAGCTGCTGCCGCGAATTGTCCGGCGAGAACAGCTGGACGACCATCAGGATGTCGGGTGAGCTCTTCCGCACCGTGACGCCGAGGCGCCGGACGTCCTCCGGAAGCCGGGGTTCCGCGACCGCGACGCGGTTCTGCACGAGCACCTGCGCTTCGTCGACATCGGTGCCGAGCGCGAACGTCACGGTGATCGACAACTGCCCGTCGCCCGTCGCCTGCGAGGACATGTAAAGCATGTCCTCGACGCCGTTGATTTCCTGCTCAATCGGCGTCGCCACCGTGTTGCTGATGACCTCGGCCGATGCGCCCGGATACTGCGCCTGAATCACGACGGTCGGAGGCGCGATTTCCGGATATTGGGCGACCGAAAGCGTCGTATAGCCGGCCAGTCCGATCAGCACGACGAGGATGGACATCACCGCCGCGAAGATCGGACGCTCGATGCAGAAATGGGCGATCCGCATGGCGCCGCCTCAGTTCGCGAGCGCGGTCGAGCTGGGCTCGATTTCGCCGGCTTGCGGAGAAACGGCCTGACCGGCGCGAGCGCGCATCAGGCCGTTGATGACGATGCGGTCTTGCGGCCCGATGCCGCCACGCACGACGCGCAGGCCGCGTCCCTGGCTGGAACCGAGTTCGACCTTGGTTGCCTTCAGCTTGTTGTCGGCATCAACCGTGAGGACGACCCGGTCCGCCTGATCCCTGAGTGTCGCCGTCTCCGGAATGAGCAGCGCCTCGTAAGGCCGGGTCAGCGGCATTCGGAGCCGGCCGAACTGCCCCGGTGTGATGAAGAGGTCGGGATTGGGAAGTGTCGCGCGGGCGCGGATGGTGCCGGAGCCCGCTTCCAGTCGATTGTCGACGAAATCGATGGAGCCCCGATAAGGCCAGTCCTCGTCGCCCTGCATCCGCGCTTCGACAGGCATGCTCTTGTCCCTCAGCGGTGCGATCTCGCCCTTTTTCAGACCTCGCTGATAGGAAAGGAGGTCGCGTTCGCTGACGTCGAAGACGAAGTAGATGGGATCGAGCGCGACGATCGTGGTGAGAAGCACGCTGTCGGTGATCAGGGTGCCTGGATCGACCCGACGGTTGGACACGCGGCCAGCGATGGGGGCACGGATCTCGGTATAATCGAGATCGAGTTGGGCGCGAGCGACGGCAGCCTCGGCGAGTTCCAGCGACGCATCGGCGTCCTTCTTCTGCTGG
The DNA here is from genome assembly GCF_042652085.1 of Flaviflagellibacter deserti. Lineage (NCBI taxonomy): Bacteria > Pseudomonadati > Pseudomonadota > Alphaproteobacteria > Hyphomicrobiales > Flaviflagellibacter > Flaviflagellibacter deserti. Next base: position 198,962 of record NZ_JBHSJF010000006.1, read on the forward strand.
CGCCGCTGGTCCAGGCTGGCCTGCGATACTGCATTGCTGCCGACCAATTGTTCGGAGCGGCGAAGTTCGAGGCTCGCAAGTTCGACGGCAGCCTGGGCGCTCGACCTCTGCGCGCGCGCCTGTGCCAGGGCAGTCTGGTAGGGACGCTGGTCGACGACGAACAGCAATTGCCCCGCCTCGACGATCTGGCCGTCCTGAAAATCGATGGACCGGAGATACCCCGTCACGCGCGCCCGGATATCGACGCTCGCGCTCGGCTCGAAACGGCCGGCGAATTCGTTCCAGTCGGTGATCTCCCGCTTCAGGGGAACCGATACGACCACCGAGGGAGGAGGGGCCGCGGCGATCGTAGCCGAGGCAGAGGTCTGGGAAGAATACCAGCCGAAGATCGACCCGCCGGATACTGCCGCAATCAGTATCCCGCCGGCCGCGATGCTACGCATGCGCGCCATCCGGTGCTCCTTTGAACGCGGCCGGATGGCTGCGTCGAGGCAATGCAAGGGGGAACCGCACGTTCGCCCACGCCTCATGACACTAAGCGGCTGATGTCGCGGAGGCTTCCCAGGAGCACCACGAAATTGTCGTCGGCTGTCGCGGCAGGGGCCACGAATACGTTTCGATACAATTTCGCGCTCTCAGGAGCCGCCGCTATCGGCCGCTTCCTTCTTGTGTCCCTTGATCCGGCTTTCTCACCTGGAATTCGCTCTTCATGGCCGATCTCGCAAAGGGGCCGGTGCTCTGGCTGCCGCATCACCTCGGTTACGGAGGCTCGCTCGTGCTGAGCCTCTCGCTTCTCGGCGGGCTTGCATTGCTGATCCTGTCGCGCAGCCGGGTCGAGACCGTAGCCGCCGACCGGCTTTCGATTCGGTCGAGCCTGAATGCGGTCTTCGTCCATCGCTGGCCGGCGGTGTTGAGCGGCGTGCTTGTCGCCGCCATAGGCACATTCGCCTACCTGCGCTTCGCACCGCTTGGCGTCACCTCGCAGATCGGCACGGCGGCGAGCGGGGCGGCGGGACTGTTGCCCGACACGCTGTACGGCCCTGGACCGCGGCCTTCGCTGCCGGCCAGTTCAAGCCGACCTTGCCGACCGGCAGGCAGATCGGCAGCGGATTGATCGGCGGCGTATTCATGGGATGGGGCGGGCGCGATGACCGCGCTCGGTTGCACGATCGGCGTACTCTTGTCGGGCATCCAGGCCGGCGCAGTTGCCGGAGGTCTATTCCTGGTCTTCTGCACCGGCGGCGTGCTGATCGGATTGCGGCTTCGCAACCCTCTTGGTCACGGAAGGTTCGGCTAAGGAGAAAAGCTAGGCTATGCGGCGAGTTGGGCCGCCGCTATCGCGACCGGAGCCGGCGATAGAAGTTGGCTGGGGAACCTGGATTCGAACCAAGATTAACGGAGTCAGAGTCCGCTGTTCTACCGTTGAACTATTCCCCAACAGGGAGCCGGGCGCGCAAATCGCTAGGCCCGGCCGGCCAGCGCAGGGGACATAACCGGAGGTGCTTGGCATTGCAAGCCCGCGCGGAAGATTGAACTAAATCTCGCGCAGGGAACCGTCTTCGCCCGCGTATAATGCTCAAGGCTGAGTTATCATCCGCGTGTCAAATGGCTCGGCCATTGCGTTGCGGCTGAGGGATTTTTGACGGGAAGGGCTGGACTGGTGAAGCGTGCATCACTGATCGCTTTGGGTGGACTGGCCGTCGTGGTGACGGGCGTTTATGGCCTGTCGCAGACCGAAGGTGGCCTTGAGGGCATCTGGAGGACCGCCACGGCGACCGAGGGGCCCGCCCTGGCTGCTCCGGTGACGACAGCGTCCGCGCCGAAACAGGGCGCCCCGGTCGAAACCGCCAAGGCGCGCTCCATCCCTGCGATGACCGAACTGCAGTCAGTCGGTTCGCTGTCATCCGATGAGTCGGTCAGCGTCGCCGCCGAGATCGCCGGCCGCATCGCCTCGATCGGCGCCAGGGAGGGCGAGGCGGTGAAGACGGGCGACACGCTCGTCCAGCTCGACGACGCACTCGCCCGCGCCGAGATGGCCAATGTCGAGGCCAATCTGAGGCTCGCCCAATCGAACTATGATCGCGCCACGACCCTGACGCGGTCCGGCGCCGGCACCGAGCGCGCCCGTGATGAAGCGCTTGCCGCGCTTGAAACCGGCCGCGCCGCGGTCGAGCTCGCGCGCGTGCGGCTCGACAAGATGAATATCCGCGCGCCTTTCGACGGCACGGTCGGCATCCGCACGGTCTCGGTCGGCGCTTACGCCCAGATCGGCCAGGCGCTGATGAACCTGGAGAAGATCGACACGCTTAAGCTCGATTTCCGCCTACCGGAAATCAATCTGCGCGACGTCCATGTTGGCCAGACGGTCCTGATCACGGTCGATGCCTATCCGGGCCAGACCTATGAAGGGCAGGTCTATGCGATCGATCCGCTACTCGACGTCAACGGCCGCGCATTGAAGATCCGCGCCCGCCTGCAGAATCCTGGCAACCGGCTGCGTCCCGGCCTGTTCGCCCGTGTCACCGTCACCGGCGCGAGTCGCGGCAATGTCGTCGTCGTGCCGGAAGGCGCGATCGTGCCGCGCGGCAACGACGTCTTTGTCTACCGCGTCGAGGGCGGCAAAGCGCTCGAATCCAAGGTCAAGCTCGGCGAGCGTCGCGCCGGACAGGTCGAGGTGGTTGAAGGATTGACCGCCGACAGCATGGTGGTGGTCGCCGGCCAGGGCCGCCTGCGCGATGGTGCGGTCGTCGAGGTCATCGCCGCCGCGGCGGAGCCGAGCTGAGCCATGCGGATCTCGGAAATCTGCATCAAGCGTCCCGTCTTCGCGACGGTGATGACGCTCTTGATGGTGCTGATCGGCATCGTCTCCTATGACCGGCTATCGGTCCGCGAATATCCGAACATCGACGAGCCCGTCGTCTCGGTGCAGACGACCTATACCGGCGCGTCCGCCGAGATCATCGAATCCCAGGTCACTCAGATCCTCGAAGGCTCGATCGCCGGCATCGCCGGCATCGACACGATCGAATCGCAGAGCCGTTCCGAGACGAGCCGCATCACCGTCCGCTTCAACCTGAACGTCGATCCCGATGTCGCCGCGAGCGATGTCCGCGACCGTGTTTCCCGCGTCCGTCGCAATCTGCCGGACGAGATCGACGAGCCGACCGTCGCCAAGGTCGAGGCCGATGCTCAGCCGATCATGTTCATGTCGTTCACCAGCGACCGCGAAGGGCCGCTGGAGATCACCGACTATATCGACCGCTTCGTCGTCGACCGGCTGAAGAATCTCAACGGCGTCGCCGACGTCCAGATCTATGGTGAGCGCCGCTATGCCATGCGCATCTGGGTCGATCGCGCCCGTCTCGCCGCCTACAACCTGACGGTCCAGGACGTCGAGGACGCCCTGCGCGCCCAGAACGTCGAAATCCCGTCCGGCCGTATCGAAAGCACTGACCGCGAATTCAACGTCCTGTCGCGCACGGGTCTCGAGACGCCGGCGGAGTTCGAGGCGATCGTCGTCAAGCTCGCCGACGGCTATCAGGTCAAGATGCGCGACGTCGCCCGCGTCGAACTCGGCGCCAAGGACGAGCGTCGCGCCAGCCGCTTCATGGGCAAATCGGCGATCTCGGTCGGCATCATCAAGCAAGCGACGGCCAATCCGCTCGATGTCTCGAACGGAGTTCGCGAGATCCTGCCGGCCATGCGTGAGAGCCTGCCGGCCGGCATGAACGTCGAGATCGGCTACGACAGTTCGGTCTTCATCGACCGCTCTATCGAATCGGTGTTCCACACGATCGGCGAGGCGGTGCTCCTCGTCGTCCTCGTCATCGTGTTCTTCCTGCGTTCGGTCCGCGCCTCGCTCATTCCGATCGTGACAATTCCCGTCTCGCTGATCGCGAGCTTTGCGATCATGTATGTGATGGGCTTCACCATCAACACACTGACGCTGCTCGCGATGGTGCTGGCGATTGGCCTCGTCGTCGACGACGCCATCGTCGTTCTGGAGAACATCTATCGCCACATCGAAGAGGGCATGAAGCCGGTCCCGGCGGCTCTAAAGGGCGCCAAGGAGATCGGCTTCGCGGTTGTCGCGATGACGATCACGCTCGCCGCCGTCTACGCGCCGATCGCCTTTGCCGAGGGTCGGACCGGCCGCCTCTTCCTCGAATTCGCGCTGACGCTTGCCGGCGCCGTTCTGGTCTCGGGCTTCGTTGCGCTGACATTGACGCCGATGATGTGCTCGAAGCTCCTGAAGCATCAGGCCAAACACGGCCGCATATTCAACATGCTGGAGCGGGTGTTCGACGGCGTGGAGCATGGCTATCGCGCCGTGCTGCGCGGCTCGCTGCGCGTCCGGCCGCTGATCATCCTAGCAGGCGTCGTCGTTGCCGGCGGCAGTGTCTACTTCTTTACGAACCTGTCCCAGGAACTGGCGCCGGTCGAGGATCGGGGCACGATTCGCCTGTTCGGACGCGGGCCGGAGGGTTCGACGATCGATTTTACGTCCCGCTATGGGCGTCAGGTCGAAGGTATCCTCGGTCAAACCGCCGATGTCCGCGCCTTCCTGGTCAATTCGGGCTCGCCGGAAGTAACCAATATGTTCGGGTTCGTGCTGTTGAACGACTGGGCCGACCGCGATCGCAAGCAGCAGGTGATCACAAGCGAACTCCAGCGCAAGCTCGGCCGGATCGCCGGCGTGCAGGCCTTCGCATCGAACCCGCCCTCGCTCGGCCAGGGGCAGGGGCTAGGCAACAAGCCGGTCAACTTCGTCATCCAGAGCTCGGGCACCTATGAAGACCTCCGCCAGATGGCGGACCAGTTGGTGACGCGGCTCGAAAGCGAGCCGGGCGTCGAGAACGTCGAGAGCGATCTCGTCCTCAACAAGCCGGAGATCCAGGTCGCACTCGATCGCTCCAAGGTCGCCGATCTTGGAATCGACGTTTCCGTCGCGGGCCGCACGCTGGAATCGCTCCTCGGCGGCCGTCAGGTCACCCGATTCGACAAGGATGGCGAGCAATACGACGTCATGGTCCAGCTCGCGGCCCAGGACCGCGGCTCGCCGTCGACATTGTCGACCATTTATCTGCGCACCGCCTCGGGCGACATGGTGCAGCTCTCCAACATCGTGCAGGTGAAGGAATCGGTCGCGCCGCGCGAGCTGCGCCGCTTCAACCAGCTTCGCGCCGCCACGATCACGGCGAACGTCGCGCCTGGTTCGACGCTCGGCAGTGCGCTCCAGGCCGTCGAGCGCGCCGCGCAGGAGATCCTGCCGAGGGGCACCCAGGTCGACTACAGCGGCCAGAGCCGCGAATTCCGGTCGTCGAGCCAGAGTCTCGCGCTCGTCTTCGTGCTGGCGATTCTCTTCATCTACCTCGTGCTGGCGGCGCAGTTCGAAAGCTTCGTCGACCCGTTCATCATCCTGCTCACCGTGCCACTTTCGATGACGGGTGCTCTCGCCGCGCTGTGGTTCGCGGGAGGAACGCTGAACGTCTATTCGCAGATCGGTCTCGTCACGCTCGTTGGCCTGATCACCAAGCACGGCATTCTCATCGTCGAGTTCGCGAACCAGCAGCAGGAAGCCGGTCGCGAGCGAATCGAGGCGGTGGTCGAGGCGGCGGTGCTGCGACTCAGGCCGATTCTCATGACCACGGGCGCCATGGTGCTCGGCGCGGTACCGCTTGCGCTGGCCACGGGAGCGGGCGCGGAGAGCCGCCAGCAGATCGGCTGGGTCATCGTCGGCGGCATGACGCTCGGCACAATGTTGACGCTTTTCGTGGTCCCGACGGTCTATTCGCTGATAGGGCGTAGCCACAGGCATGAGGCCGAAGCCGGCATCGAGCACGCGGCGCCTGCCGAGTAAAACGCAGCTTTTTCAGTGCCTTATTTCAATTACGCCGGCTGGGTTCCGGCGCGGTTCTCCGAGCGGGTCTGTCCGTACGGGACAGCCTGCAACTCCTCCAAATCGCCCCGAAAACCTACAGTGGCATCAGTGCAACACCCCGTCCCAAATGAGGCAAAGAGACGGCGGAACCTGTTGCGACGCGGCAAGCGAAAAGTCATGGTCCTCACACGACGAAGGGGTTTGCCCCGGGTCGTCTCGTCTGGTGGCCCTGGTGCAGTCAGGTGGGATACGGGGGGAAAACGGCAGGATCCACTGAGACGGACCAGCCGCTTCCCTGAGGGTCTCGAAACTTTTGGAGGACTAATATGAAGACGGTGAAAAGCCTTCTTCTCGGTTCGGCGGCAGCATTCGTCGCGTTCACCGGGGCACAGGCAGCCGACCTTCCGATGGCGGAACCGGTCGAGTACGTGAGGATCTGCGACACGTACGGCAAGGGCTTCTTCTACATCCCGGGCACGGACACGTGCTTGAAGGTCGGCGGCTTCGTCCGTTTCGACCAGCGCTATGACTTCGGCGATCGCGACTCGTTCTCGCCGTTCGATGAAGACGAGTTCGCGGGCGACGAAGCTTCGGAGCGTTACAGCAACCGCGCCCGTCTCTCGATCAAGCTCGATGCCCGTAGCGAGACCGAGTGGGGCACGCTGCGTTCGTTCCTCGAATTCCGTTCGGACGCTGACTCCGACGAGTTCCAGAACGGTGGCGACGGCAACGACTTCGTCGAAAGCGCCTACATCCAGTTCGCCGGCTTCACGGTTGGTCGCACCTCGTCGTTCTACGACTTCGTGCAGACGGCTACGGTCGCCGACTTCTTCTCGGATAACCAGGTCAATACTGTTGCCTATACGTGGTCGTTCGGCGACGGCTTCTCGGCGACGGTCGGTATCGAGAACGCGGCTAGCCGCTTCCTCGGCCCGGTTACCCTTATCGACTTCTCCCCCCTCGGCGATGGAATCGAGGGAACGGACAACACCCGCGATGCGCCGGCAGGTATTGCTGCTCTTCGCGTCGAGCAGGCTTGGGGTTCGGCTCAGTTGTCGGCTGCTGTCAAGGATAACGCCGGCGACGACAACATCGTCACGACCGACGAAGCCGATATCGGCTGGGCCGTTCAGGCAGGTGTTGCCATCAACCTGCCGACCGCTGTTGAAGGTTCCTACGTTTGGGCGCAGGGCACCTACGCTGAGGGCGCCGCTGACTACGGTTATCTCGGCACTTTCCTGCAGACGCTCACTCCGCGTGCGGACTTCGATCTTGATGGCGAATCCACTGAGCAGTGGGCTGTCGGCGGTGGCGTGAACTTCCAGGCGACGGAAACCGTTGCTCTGTACGGTTCGGCTGCTTACATCGACTACGATGGTAAGGACGGTCTCGAAGGCTCGTTCGAAGCGATCCAGGCTGCTGTTGGTATCCTCTGGAAGCCGGTCGAGAACCTGAACATCTTCCTCGAAGGCGAGTACATCACGGTGGATCACACGGACTTCACCGGTCTCGACGTCGCTGGCGTGGCTTTCCCGACCGACTTCGAAGAAGACGATCTCCGCATCCAGTCGCGTATCCAGCGCAACTTCTGATCTGGCGGGCTGATCTCACGATCAGCCAACCGATCAAGGTTCAAGAACCCCGGCGGGCAACCGCCGGGGTTTTCTTTTGTCCCTCGACATCATGATGCCCAAGCAGGCCACTCACCCCTCATGCAATGGGGGAGGACTAGGAGTGCGCGTACACCAGCCGTGTCCCGGTCCGGGTGCAGCAAAGCTGCATCTTGAGAACCGGGACCCAGCGTTCCTCGCGGCGAAGCCGCACTTCAGCTATTGAGCGCCTGCGGCCACTCATGCACTGGGCCCGGATCGGCGTGCGCTCCGCGCACTTGTCCGGGGAACGCAGCGGAGTATCGCTCGCCTGCATCGTCCGCCGGCGGTTATTGCAGCGCCCATTGCTCGTCATCCTCCGGCTTGACCGGAGGATCCACAGGAGCTCGCAACATGGATGCTCCGGTCGAGCCGGAGGATGACGGCTCTGTCATGTGAAAAGAGATCAGCTCCGCCCGCGGCGGAGATCAGCTTCGATGTTCTGCGGTGCGCGCGTTCCGAACCGCATGCGGTAGACCTGCACGTTCTCCATCACCCGCTGAACGTAATTGCGGGTCTCGGTGAACGGGATGCGCTCGACCCAGTCGACCGGGTCGACATTGGGGTCGCGCGGATCGCCGTAGCGCGCCACCCATTCCTTCACGCGGCCGGGGCCGGCGTTGTAGGCGGCGAAGGTCATGATGTAGGAGCCGTCGTAATTGTCGATCAGCTCGCCGAGATGCGCCGCGCCAAGGGTCGCGTTGAACGTGGCGTCGTTCAGCTTTCTCGCATCGAACGGCACGCCGACTTTGGCCGCAGTGCGTTTGGCCGTCTCCGGCAGCATCTGCAGGAGCCCGCGGGCCTTGGCGTGCGAGACCGCGCTGGCGTTGAACTCGCTCTCCTGCCGCGCGATCGCGTGGACGACCGGAAGTTCGACCGGCATGCCGACGGGCTGGAACTTGGGAACGCCATTCGTCGGCCAGGCCGCGACCTCGACCGGGAAGCCGTTCTGGATGCCCGCCTTGCCGACCAGAAGCTGGGCGCGCGGATCGTTGTTCCTCTCGGCGATTTCCGCCAACAGCGTCAGGCTGGCCGTGTCGCGAAGTGCGTCGGCCGTTTCCTTGAAGAGGGGGATAGCCTTGTCGCGCGCACCCGCCGCATAAAGGATACGGATGGCGCGGACGCCCGGATTGCGGTTGAACGCGTCGCGGGCCTGCGCCGACGGCTGCATGGCCTGGATCGGGGGATGATTGCCGCCGAGCCGGGCGCGAGCGAGCTGGCCGTAATAATAAGTGCCGTAGCGGGCCGCCGACGCGAAGTAGGACTGCGCCGCGCCCATATTGCCGGACGCTTCCTCGGCGCGGCCAAGCCAGTAATCGCCGCGCGCCTTTGTCATCGGCGTCAGGCCGACACGGGCGATCTCAGCGAAATGCTTCTTGGCGAGCGTGGGATCCTTCAGGAAACGCAGAGCGATCCAGCCGGCATGCCATTCGGCGTCGGCGATATCCGCCGACTTGACGTTCCCGTGCCCGGCGGCGACGCGGTAGGCCATTCTCGCATCGCCGAGATCGAGCATATCGCGGGCGAGCCAGCGGCGCTTTTCCCACCACGCGCCTTCGTCTACGAGCGCGATCGGATCGCGCGTCACCTCGACCATCAGCTTTGCCGCTTCCTCGTCCTTGTTCTGCGCGAGGAGCAGGTTGATCTGGGCGAAGCGGTAGCTCGGCGTCTTGCGCAGATTGGAAGGAACCGCCGCCATCAGAGACGCGGCGTCCTTCGTCTTGCGCGCCACGGCGATGCGAGCCTTGGCGATCGCCTGATAGCCGGAGCCGGCCCGCGCCGCGTTGCGCATGCCGTTGGCGGTCTCGCCGTCGTAGAGGAAGTGGTCGGCCCGGGCGCCATGGTCGTCGGCGGTCAGCAAACCACCGAACTCGTCCAGCACCTTCGACTCAATGTCCGGTGTCAGGTCTTCCTCTCGCCACACCGATTTGACCAAGCGCGCGGCACCGTTGCGGTCGGAGATGCGGGCGAGGGCGAGCTTGCCGAGACCGGTCTGCGGCGTGCGGCCGCTGAGGAAGGCGCGGATCGTGCCCGCGTCGAGGTTCTCGAGGTAGAGCGCTTCCTCAGCACGACGGGTGATCAGCGCGCGGGCCGGCCAGTCGGGATTGTCGTTCAGGAAGCCGGCCATGGCCGAGAACCCGACTTGGCGCGACGCGGCACGGATCGTCAGCCAGTCGAACAAGGTTCGGGCGGCGCGATCGCGAAGCTGGTCGCGGATCGGCTGGGCATCGCCGAGCTTTCCGCCGTCGAGATAGGCGATCGCGGTCTTGATCAGCACGACGTCCGACTGGTTGATGCCGGTCGAGGAATCGCGCGAGGCGCCGAGCAGCGACGACAAACCGTTGCTGACGGCGGGCGAACTCGGTGCGAAGGCGTTGGCCTGGACGGGCGGCGCCGTGAACAGCTGGGCCGGAATGCCGAGCGAGCCGGGGCCCGGAGCGGGCTGTGATGCGGTTGATTGCAGGCGCGGCGCGGGCGTTGGCAGCGGAGCCACGGCAGACGGAGTGGTGGCCGCGGGAATCGATGAGGTCGCCTCGGTCGAGGGGCGGGGCGCGGGCATGGGAACGCGCTCAGCCGCAGAGGCGAGCACGGTGGAGCAAAGCAGAATTGAGAGGCCGGTAACGAGCGGTCTCGATCTCACGCGATATCTCCGTAGATGCCCCCAAGTCTTACGCGCGATTGTTTACGAAACGCTAACCGCCACGGTCAGGTAGGCCGCAATGCGGGCAAAAGCGTGACCCTACACCTCAGCGGCGAGGGGCTTCCCCCGGAAGCTCGGCGGGATTAAAGCTTACCGCCCATTCTGAGGAACATCGAGATGTCGCACCCGTTCAAGGGTTCTTTCACTGCTCTGGTCACGCCTTTTCGCGACGGCGCCGTCGACGAAAAAGCGTTCCGTGAGCTGGTGAGCTGGCAGATCGAGGAAGGCACCCACGGCCTCGTTCCCGTCGGCACCACCGGAGAAACGCCGACACTCACACATGAGGAGCACCGTGCCGTCATCCGCATGTGCGTGGACGAAGCGCGCGGTCGAGTGCCGGTCATCGCCGGTGCGGGCTCCAATTCCACAGCGGAAGCCGTAGAGCTCGCCCGCTATGTCGAAAAGGCCGGTGCCCAGGCAGCTCTCGTCGTCACGCCCTATTACAACAAGCCGACGCAGGAAGGCGTGTTCCAGCATTTCAAGGCGATCAACGACGCCATCGGCATTCCGATCTTCATCTACAACATACCGGGCCGCAGCGTCGTCGATATCTCGGTCGAGACCATGGCCCGCCTGTTCGAGCTGAAGAACGTCGTCGGCGTGAAGGACGCGACGGGCAATCTCGCTCGCGTCAGCCAGCAGCGCGCCGCGATGGGCAAGGAGTTCATCCAGCTTTCGGGCGAGGACATGACCGCGCTCGCCTATAACGCCGCCGGCGGGCAGGGCTGCATCTCCGTCGTGTCGAACATCGCGCCGCGCCTCTGCTCGGAGCTCCAGCTCGCGACGCAGGCTGGCGACTACGCCAAGGCGCTTGATATCCAGGACAAGCTCATCCCGCTCCACGCCGCGGTTTTCATGGATCCGGGCGTTGCCGGTGCCAAGGCCGGCCTGTCGATTCTCGGCCGGGTCGCTGACGAAGTCCGCTTGCCCCTGATGCCCGCCACCGTCGGAGCAAAAGAGGCCGTCCGTAAGGCGATGGTGCATGCGGGCGTGTTAAACGGATGAGTGCCGCCAAGGCGGAGCAGAAGCGCACACTCGTCGCCGACCATCGTCAGGCCCGCTACCACTATGAGATCGGCGAGGTCTTCGAGGCCGGCATCGTGCTGACCGGCACCGAGGTCAAATCGCTGCGCACCGGCAAGGCGACGATCGCGGAGAGCCACGCCGCCGAGAAGAATGGCGATATGTGGCTCTACAACGCCTATATCCCGGAATATCTCGCGGCCAACCGCTTCAATCACGAGGCCAAGCGGCCGCGAAAGCTGCTGCTGCATCGCCGCCAGATCGCCAAGCTTGCCAATGCCGTCCAGCGCGAGGGCATGACGGTCGTTCCGCTCAAGCTTTATTTCAACGAGCAGGGCAGGGCGAAGGTCGAGATCGCGCTCGCCAAGGGCAAGAAGCTGCACGACAAGCGTGAAACCGAGAAGAAGCGCGACTGGAACCGCGAAAAAGCACGAGTGCTCAGGGACCGAGGCTAAAAAGAAGCCCCGCCGGGAGGCGGGGCGGGGCTTCTGCCAAGAAGAGCAACAGGGAGGGAATTGCTCTTGCCCACTAAACTAGCGGGCGCTCTCCCGGTCCTGAATCATCCATAGGTTTGGGTGAACTAACCGAAACCGAAACTCCCTCAGCACAGATACTCCTGCACCCGGGCGAACACCGCCCTGAACATATCGGTGGTTAGCCGGCCGGTATTCGTGTTGTAACGGGAGCAATGATAGCTATCGAAAAGCCTGATCCGGCCGATATCGTGCTCGGCGCCATGACCGAACTTGGCGGCATTCATCGGTGCACCGAGCGCGCGAAGCGTGCTCTCGTGAGCGATGCGCCCCAGTAGAACGACGGCCTTCACGTTCGGCAGTCCTTCGAACTCGCCGGTCAGGAACTGGCGGCAAGTATTGATCTCGGCGCCGACCGGCTTGTTCTGCGGCGGCACGCAGCGCACGGCGTTGACGATCCGCGCGCCGACGAGTTCGAGCCCGTCATCCGGCCGCTCGTCGTAAACACCCGTGGCGAAGCCGAATTCCAGCAGCGTCGCGTAAAGCAGATCGCCGGCCCAGTCTCCGGTGAAAGGGCGGCCGGTGCGGTTCGCGCCTTGCAATCCCGGCGCGAGGCCGATGATCAGAAGCTCGGCATTTTCGGGCCCGAAGCTCCGGACCGGTGCGTTGTGCCAGGTCGGCGCGCGTTCGCGCCACGTCTCGCGGAAGGCAACGAGACGCGGGCAGAGCGGACAATCGTGCGGTGGCTGAACGGGAGTGATGGGTCAGTCCTCGACATCGTCCGCCGAGGGCCCGCGCACGAAGCGGGGCAGCCGATCCGGACGGTCGGCCTGAGGTCGGCCGATCTTGGTGTTGAGCTCGGAGATATCGAGGAACTCGTCGGCCTGACGGCGGAGGTCGTCGGAGATCATTGGCGGCTGGGTCGCCACCGTGGAGACGACCGTCACCCGTACGCCCTTGCGCTGGAGCGCCGCCACCAGGGAACGAAAGTCGCCATCGCCAGAGAACAGATAGATGTGATCCGCGCGTTCAGCGATCTCGAGCGCGTCGACCGTCAGCTCGACGTCCATATTGCCCTTGAATTTGCGGCGACCCGTCGAGCCGTCGACATATTCCTTGGTCGGCTTGGTCACGACCGTGTAGCCGTTGTAGTCGAGCCAATCGACCAGCGGCCGGAGCGAGGAATATTCCTGATCCTCGACCATGGCGGTGTAATAATAGGCTCGGATCAGCTGGCCGTAGCTGCCGAACTCCTTGAGCAATTTGCGATAATCGATATCGAAGCCGAGAGTTTTCGCGCTGGAATAGAAATTGGCGCCGTCGATGAACAGGGCGATCCTGGGCACGTTGTGGGTCATGGTCCCGGCAATGGTTTACCGGACGCGGCCTTGAGACGAGATCAGCGCAACCAAATAGAAAAGGATCGCCTGAAAAACCGTCGGACGAAAAATCCGCGTCCGTGATTTGAAATCATTCTGAAGATGTCGATCTCGCGTCGAGATGTGTCAAGCGCGCGGCAGGCTTATCCCGTCAGCCTTGAACCTGACGCAGATGCAGGTTATGTGACGAGTCAATCTCCCGATCCGAATCCTGAGAAAGGCCGCCCATGGCCCGCGTTACCGTCGAAGATTGCATCGACAAGGTCGAAAACCGTTTTGAGCTGGTCCTGCTCGCCGGCCACCGCGCTCGTCTGATTGCAGGCGGCCAGCCGCTGCTGGTCGACCGCGACAACGACAAGAACCCGGTCGTCGCACTCCGCGAGATCGCCGATGTCGCCATCAAGGCCGAGGATCTCAAGGAAGATCTCATCCATTCGCTGCAGAAGCATGTTGAGGTGGACGAGCCCGAGCCGGAGCCCGTTCCGATGCTTGCCGCCGGCGGCAACGACGATATCGCTTTCGATCGCATGACCGAGGAAGACCTTCTCCGCGGCCTCGAAGGCTTGGCCCCGCCGGTCGACACCAGCAACGACGACGACGGCGCCGACTAGTCGGTCCTGAACTGAACGTCATGTCCCCGCCCATCGGCGGGGACATTTTTTTATGGCGGCTTTGGGTCATTCGCCATGGCTGACGAGGCAGAAGACAAGAGGGCAGGCGGGTTGGTTCCGCTCTCGGCGTTCACGTCAGCGCTCGTCGCCGCTCTGGTCGGCTTCGGCAGTACGGTCGCCATCAACGTCCAGGCCGCGCAAGCCATGGGCGGCAGCCTGGCGGACATCTCGTCCTCGATTACCGCGCTCTGCCTCGGAATTGCCATCGCCGGAAGCGGGCTGAGCCTGTTCTTCCGCATGCCGATCGTTCTCGCCTGGTCAACGCCGGGTGCTGCGCTCATCGCCGCGAGCACGCTCAGTCCCGGCTGGCCGGTCGCGATAGGCGCTTTCGTCTTTGCGGCGACGCTGATGGTGCTGCTCGGCTTCATCCCCGCTTTGGGGCGGCTCGCGGCGCGTATTCCGTCCTCGATCGCCGCCGCAATGCTGGCAGGAGTGCTCCTCCCGTTCTGCCTCAATCTGTTCCGCACCCTGCAGTCGGATCTCCTGGTCGCGGTGACCCTGCTTCTGGTCTTCGTCGTGGTGCGCCAGCGGTTGCCGATCTACGCCATGCTAATCGTGCTCGTCGTCGCCGTAGGCATCGTCATCGGGCGAGGGGATGCGAGCGGGCTGTCCTCATCATCTTTGTTCGGCATGCTGGAATGGACGACGCCCGAATTCGATCCACGCGCCATCATCAGCCTCGGCGTGCCGTTGTTCCTGGTGACGCTCGTCTCGCAGAACCTGCCTGGCCTCGTCGTGCTGAGCTCCGCCGGCTACAAGCCGCGCCCGGAGCCGATCCTGCTCACGACCGGCCTGCTCTGGCTCGTGCTCGCACCCTTCGGCGCCCACAGCACGAACCTCGCCGCCATCACCGCCGCGATCTGCACGGGCGAGGACGCTCATCCCGACAAGCAACGCCGCTGGGTCGTCGGCATCATCTATTCGGGCTTCTATGTCCTGCTCGCGCTCTTCTCCGCGCCGCTGATCGGCCTGTTCATGACCATGCGTCCCGAGACCATCGCCGCGATCGCCGGCATCGCTCTGCTCGGTCCGTTGACGAATGCGGTGGTCAACATGGTCGCCGTGCCCGAGGATCGCGAGGCGGCGGTCCTTACCTTTGCGGCAACCGCGTCCGGTGTCGCTCTGTTCGGCATCGGCTCGGCCTTCTGGGGGCTCGTTGTCGGATTTATTGCGCTGGGAGCCCGTGCGCTCCTTGCCAAACGAAGGTCTGCCGTCTGACCATGTGTTTGCCCTTGCCGAAGGCTCTGGCGAAACCTCATATACGACCGGGAGATGCGGCGGCGGGTTATGCCGCCAGGTAAGGTATGATCCGTCAATACGAACTCGTCGATCGCGTCCGGAAGTACAACCCGCATACGGACGAGGCGCTTCTCAACCGCGCCTATGTCTATGCGATGAAGGCCCACGGCGGTCAGACGCGCGCATCGGGCGATCCGTACTTCTCCCATCCCCTTGAAGTCGCTGGCATTCTCACCGAATTCCGGCTTGATGACGCGTCGATCGTCGCGGCCCTCCTGCACGACACGATCGAAGACACAGATACCACCAAGGATGAGGTGGATCGGCTGTTCGGCACGCAGATCGGCCGTCTGGTCGATGGCCTGACCAAGCTCAAGAAGCTCGATCTCGTTTCCAAGCAGGCAGCGCAGGCCGAGAATCTCCGCAAGCTCCTTCTCGCCATCTCGGAAGACGTTCGCGTCCTGATGGTGAAGCTCGCCGACCGTCTCCACAACATGCGCACGCTGCATTACGTGCCGGAGGCGAAGCGCGCCCGCATTGCGGAGGAGACGCTCGACATCTATGCGCCGCTCGCCGGTCGCATGGGCATGCAGGAAATGCGCGAGGAACTGGAGGATCTGGCGTTCCGGCATCTCTTTCCGGAAGCACACAAGACCATCACCGAGCGGCTCCTCACGCTTCGCGAGAAGTCGAGCGATCTCATCGCCAAGATCGAGAGCGCGCTCGACAAGAAACTGGCGGAATACGGTATCAAGGCGGAGATCAAGGGACGTGAGAAGCGGCCCTATTCGGTCTGGAGCAAGATGGAGCGCAAGGCGATCGCCTTTGAGCAGCTCTCCGACATCTTTGCCTTCCGCGTCATCACGGATTCGACCGAGGACTGCTACCGCGCGCTCGGTATCGTCCATACGACCTGGCCGACTGTGCCCGGCCGCTTCAAGGACTACATCTCGACGCCGAAGCAGAACGATTACCGTTCGCTGCACACGACGGTCATCGGACCCGGCCACCAGCGCGTCGAGCTGCAGATACGCACCGAGGACATGGATCAGGTCGCCGAATACGGCATCGCCGCGCATCCGCTCTACAAGGACGGAACGACCGACGAGGATCGCGCCGCCCTGACCAAGGACAGCCGCGCCTATGAATGGCTGCGGCGGACCATCGAGATCATCGCCGAGGGCGACAGCCCGGAAGAATTCCTCGAGCACACCAAGCTCGAACTCTTTCAGGACCAGGTGTTCTGCTTCACGCCGAAGGGCCGCCTCATCGCCATGCCGCGCGGCGCGACGCCGATCGACTTCGCCTATGAGGTCCACACCGACGTCGGCAATTCCTGCGTCGGCTGCAAGATCAACGGCCGCAACGCGCCGCTGGTTTCGGAGCTGAAGAATGGCGACGAGGTCGAGATCATCCGCGCCGCGACAAAGCAGCCACCGGCGGCATGGGAATCGCTTGTACGTACGGGCAAGGCGCGCGCCGCCATCCGCCGCGCCACCAAGGCCGCCGTCCGCGCCCAATATGCCGGTCTCGGCCGCCAGATCGTGGAACGCGCCTTCGAGCGCGCCGAGAAGGCCTATTCGGACGACATGCTGAAGCTCGCGCTGCCGCGCCTGGCGCGTCATTCGGTCGAGGAGGTGATGTCGGAAGTCGGGCGCGGCGAGATGCTGGCCAACGATGTCGTCCGCGCCGTCTATCCCGAAGTGAAAGCCGATCGTCCGGCCGCGCGCCGCACCTCGAAAGTCCCCGGAGCGCAGGCGGTCAAGCACGGCTCGACTTTGCGTTCGATCGAGCCCGGCCGGATCGAGGGCCACAATGGTTCGATGTTGCCCATCCTGGGCCTGCGTACCGACATCGCGGTTCGTTTCGCCCCGGATGGCGGCGCCGTTCCAGGAGACCGTATCGTCGGCATCATGACGCCGGGCGAGGGCGTGACGATCTACCCGATCCAGTCGCCGGTCCTCGCCCAATACGAAGACCAGCCCGAGCGCTGGCTCGACGTGCGCTGGGACATGGATGCGGCGTCGATCCTGCGTTTCCCGGCGCGGCTGCTGGTGACCTGCATCAACGAGCCGGGTTCGCTCGCCTATATCACCGGCACGATCGCGCAGAACGACGGCAACATTGACGATATTTCACTTGTCGCGCGCTCGTCCGACTTCCATGAGATCACGCTGGATCTGGGTGTGCACGACTTGAAGCACCTCAACGACATCGTCCGCGATCTCAAACGCTCGACTGTGATCAGCAGCGTCGAGCGGGTGAACGGCTAACGCGGCAAAGACGGGAAAGAGCGATGACGCAGGACGAAGTGATGCAGAATTTCCGGGAGGCGGGCGCGCTTCTCGAAGGACATTTCGTCCTGTCCTCGGGCCTGCACAGCCCGGTCTTCCTGCAGAAGATGTTCATCTTCCAGGACCCGGTCCGTACCGAAGTCCTTTGCAAGGCGTTGGCCCGGAAGATCGAGGCTGCCTTCGGCAAGGTCGACGTCGTGGTCTCACCGGCGGTCGGCGGCATCGTTCCGGGTTACGAGACCGCGCGTCATCTCGGTGCCAAGGCGGTCTTCGTCGAGCGCGAGGACGGCGTGTTCCGCCTTCGTCGCGGCTTCGAGATCCGGCGCGATGCGCGCGTCGTCATGGTCGAGGACATCGTCACGACCGGCCTGTCGTCTCGCGAATGCCTGGCTTCGATCCGCGACACGCCCGGCCGTATCCTCGGCGCGGCCTGCCTGATCGATCGCTCGGGCGGCAATGCCGACCTCGGCGTGCCGCTGGTCGCGCTGGCGACGCTGGAAATCCCGACCTATCACGCCGACGACTTGCCGCCCGAACTGGCCGCGATCCCGGCGACGAAGCCCGGTAGCCGCGGGCTTGGCAAGAGCGCGTTCGCGCCATGACTTTGACACCGGCGGCCCGCATAGACCCGCGATGAAATTCAAGAGCCGCACCAAGAAGCCGTTCTCGGCCCGCGTTCAGGACGCGGTCTGGCCGCGCATGGGGTGGAAACGAGCCTTGAAATATCGCGGCCTTCAGCTGATGCGGCTTTCGGGATCTCCACATGCCGTCGCTGCTGGAACGGCTGCCGGCATTTTCGCGGCGTTCAGCCCATTGTTCGGCCTGCATTACGTGATCGCCTGCGCGGTCGCTTATGTGCTTGGTGGCAGCATCATTGCCGCGGCTGCGGTGACGACGCTGGCAAATCCGCTGACGCTTCCGTTGTTCTGGGCCGCGTCATATGAAGTCGGTCGTCTTTTTGTCCACGGCGCACATCATTTCTCCGCCAAGGACCTGATCGAACAGCATTCATGGGCGGCGCTCGAGCCGTTCATCGCGCCGCTTCTGATCGGCAGCGTCATCCTCGGCGCGGTGCTTGGCGCCGTGACCTATTTCATCGTTCGCTCGCTCATGACTGTTCAGCACGACAGGAAGCTCGCTCTTCGCGCCATTCGCGCACGGGGGGCTGCATGACCAGACCCATCCGCCTCGGCGTCAACATCGACCACGTAGCGACCATACGGAATGCGCGTGGCGGATCATTGCCGGACCCCGTCCGCGCAGCCGCTCTGGCGATTCAGGCAGGTGCCGACAGCATCACTGCTCATCTCCGCGAAGACCGTCGGCATATCCGTGACGACGATATCGAGCGGCTTCGCGCACTGTCCGCGCCGCTCAACCTGGAAATGGCCGCGACGCCCGAAATGGTCGCTCTCGCGGTGCGTCTGAAGCCGCACGCCTGCTGTCTCGTCCCCGAACGACGCGAGGAACGGACGACTGAAGGCGGGCTCGATGTCATCGGACAGCGAAATTCGCTGGCCCCTGCCATCGCCGCGCTCAACAAGGCCGGCATCCGAGTCTCGCTGTTCGTAGAGCCATCCCCCGACGTGCTGCGCGTATCGTCCGAACTCGGGGCGCCGGTCGTCGAACTGCATACCGGAACGTGGTGCGAGGCGGTGGTCGCAGGCCATACCGCGCAGGCTGCTGCCGAGTTCGAGCGGATCAAGAGCGCTTCGCTCCTAGGCGCTGAACTGTCGCTTGAAATTCATGCCGGTCATGGCCTCGACTATGCGACGGCCGAGACCATTTCCGAGCTTCCGGACATCGCGGAACTGAATATCGGCCATTACCTGATCGGAGAGGGCATCTTCGTCGGTCTCGGCAATTCCATTGCCCGCATGCGTTCCGCCATGAACGCTGGCCGTGCCCGGTTGGGATCCGCCGCGTGATCCTTGGTATCGGCTCCGATCTCGTCGATATCCGCCGCATCGAGAAGACGATCGAGAAATTCGGCGACCGTTTCATCCAGCGGATCTACACGCCGCTCGAACAAAAGAAGGCCGAGAGCCGTGCCGAGCGGATCGCCACTTACGCCAAGCGCTTCGCCGCCAAGGAAGCTTGCTCGAAGGCGCTCGGCACCGGTTTTCGTCGCGGGACGTTCTGGCGCGATATGGGCGTCGTGAACCTTCCGAGCGGCCGGCCCACCATGGAATTGACCGGCGGCGCGCGGGCTCATCTCGAAAGAATGATTCCCCCGGGCTACCGGGCGCGGATAGATGTGACCATCACGGACGAATTCCCGATGGCGCAGGCGTTCGTGATGATCAGCGCCGTACCAGCCGAAACGGCCGAATCGTTGTGAGGCGGATTGCAAACGTCTATCAGAGACCGGCGTGGTGCGGCCGTCTCGAACCCCTGAGAATGCGAGCAGCGTGATGCGAGGCGATATGAGCGTGACTACCGAGAAGAAGAGCGAGGGGGGGATCCTCGAAACCCTCCGGGTCGTCGCGCATGCGCTGATCATCGCGGTCATCATCCGGACGATCCTGTTCCAGCCTTTCAGCATTCCGTCGGGCTCGATGAAGGACACGCTGCTTGTCGGCGACTTCCTGTTCGTCTCGAAATACTCCTACGGCTACAGCCGCTTCTCGATCCCGTTCTCGCCGCCGATCTTCTCGGGTCGCATCTGGGGTGCCGAACCGACGCGCGGCGATGTCGTCGTCTTCAAGCTGCCGACCGACAATTCGACCGACTACATCAAGCGCGTGATCGGCCTGCCGGGCGACAAGATCCAGATGCTCGACGGCGTGTTGCACATCAACGGCAAGGCGGTACCGAAGGAGCGGATCGACGACTACGTCGAATACGACGCCGGCCGTCCGATCCGCGTTCCGCGCTACAAGGAGACGCTGCCGAACGGCGTCGTCTACGAGACGCTCGATCTCGTCGAAAACGGTTTCTACGACAACACGCCCGTCTATGAGGTGCCGGAAGGCCATTACTTCATGATGGGCGACAACCGCGACAACTCGACCGACAGCCGTGTCCTCTCGGCGGTCGGCTACGTCCCCTACGAGAACCTGGTCGGCAAGGCGCAGGTCATCTTCTTCTCGGTGGAAGAGGGACAACATGCCTGGGCTTTCTGGAATTGGCCCTGGACTGTCCGTTGGTCGCGGATCTTCAATACGCTCTGATGAAGAACCCTCGTGCCGCCGCCCGCTCGGGTCTGGAGGCGCGGCTCGGCTACCAGTTCGCCGATCCTGCACTCCTCGACCATGCGCTGACGCATGTCTCGGCGGTGAAGGGTGACAATCCGCGGACGGGCAGCTATCAGCGGTTTGAGTTTCTCGGCGATCGTGTCCTTGGTCTCGTCGTGGCCGAGCTGCTGTTCAAGACCTTTCCCGATGTTCCGGAAGGGGAGCTGTCGCAGCGTCTGTCGGAACTCGTCAGCGCGGAGACATGCGCTCAGGTTGCCGCCGAACTTGGTATTGGAGAGGCGGTCAAGCTGGGCGAGGGCGAGGCTCGCAGCGGTGGACGCAAGAAGAAGGCGCTGCTGGCGGATGTCTGCGAATCCGTGATAGCGGCCGTGTATCTCGACGGTGGACTTGAGCCGGCGCGAGATTTGATCCATCGCAACTGGCAAGGCCGCATGCTCCGTCCGCGCAAGCATCTGCGTGACGGCAAGACGGCGCTGCAGGAATGGGCGCACGGCCGGGGGCTGGCGACGCCGGATTATCGCGAGATCGGCCGCACCGGCCCGGATCACCATCCGGTCTTCCAGGTTGAGGTCTTCGTCAGCGGCGGGGAACCGGCGAGGGGAGAGGGGCGCACCAAGCGCGTCGCGGAGAAGGCAGCCGCGGAAGCCTTCTTGATCCGCGAGGGAATTTGGACCAACGAGGCGGTACATGACTGACATCGAGACACCGCCTGCAGATACGAAATGCGGCTTCGTCGCGCTCATCGGCGCGCCGAACGCCGGCAAATCCACGCTCCTGAACGCCCTTGTCGGCGCCAAGGTGTCGATCGTCACGCACAAGGTGCAGACGACGCGTGCGCTGGTGCGCGGCGTCGTCATCGAGGGCAACAGCGAGATCATCTTCGTCGATACGCCCGGCATCTTCGCGCCGAAGCGGCGATTGGACAGGGCCATGGTCGCAACCGCCTGGGGCGGTGCGAAGGACGCCGACCTGACCGGTGTCCTCGTCGACGCCCGCAAGGGGCTGGACGACGAAGCGCTCGAAATCCTCGAACGGCTTGGACAGGTGAAGAAGCCGGTCTTCCTCATCCTCAACAAGATCGACCTCGTGAAACGCGAGCAACTCCTGAAGCTCACCCAGGATGCCAGCGAAAAGCATCCCTTCGTTCGCGTCTTCATGATCTCGGCGCAGAACGGCGACGGCGTCGACGATCTCAAGCAATGGCTAGCTGGCGAGATGCCGCCAGGGCCGTGGCTTTACCCGGAAGATCAGCTCTCCGATCTGCCGCTGCGTATGCTGGCCTCCGAGATCACCCGCGAAAAGCTGTTCCTGCGTCTGCACGAGGAACTGCCGTATTCCTCGACCGTCGAGACCGAGCTCTGGGAGGTCCGCAAGGACGGCTCGGCGCGGATCGAGCAGACGATCTATGTCGAGCGCGAAAGCCAAAAGAAGATCGTCATCGGCAAGGGTGGCCAGACCATCAAGTCGATCTCGATGGCCGCGCGCGACGAGATCGCCGAAATCGCCGAGCAGCCGATCCACCTGTTCCTGTTCGTGAAGGTGCGCGAGAACTGGTCGGACGATCCCGAACGTTACCGAGAAATGGGACTGGAGTTCCCGCGCTAGATGCACTGGACCGACGAAGGCGTAATTCTCTCCGCCCGTCCCCACGGCGAGAGCAGCGTCATTGTCGAACTTCTGACGCGCGACCACGGCCGCCATCTCGGTCTCGTCAGAGGCGGTCGTTCGCGCACCCAGCGGCCGGTGCTTCAGCCGGGCAATCTGGTCCGAGCCGAATGGCGGGCTCGGCTCGACGAGCATCTTGGCAATTTCGCGCTGGAGGGCCTGACGCTCAGGGCCGCCCGGCTGATGGAGGCACGCGCTTCCGTATTCGGCCTCTCCTGGCTGTCGTCGCTCACGCGATTGCTCCCCGAGCGCGACCCGCATCCGGCCGTGTTCGAAACGCTTGGCCTCGTCCTCGACCATCTCGAAGACAACGAGATCGCTCCGGCGCTATTGATCCGGTTCGAACTGGCCATGCTGTCGGAGCTCGGCTTCGGTCTTGATCTGTCGTCATGTGCCGCGACCGGTACATCAGCCGATCTGGTCTGGGTGTCCCCGAAGTCGGGCAGGGCCGTCAGCGCTATGGCCGGCGCTCCCTATGCGGACCGCCTCCTGAAGCTTCCGGATTTCTTGGTCGGCTCGGGCGGCAATGCCGCGCCTGACGACAAGGACATAGACGCCGGTTTTCAGCTCACCGGTTTTTTCCTGTCGCGCGATGTCTATGAACCGCGCGGTATTCCTGTTCCCGACGTAAGGGCAGCATATATCGCAGCCGCGGCCATGGTTTAGTAGAGGGGGTTCGAATGTACGGTCTGATCGCCAAGATGATCGCGGTTCCCGGCCACAGGGACGCGCTGATCGACCTGGTTCTCGCCGGCAGCGCCGGAATGCCCGGTTGCGTCAGCTATATCGTGGCGAAGGACGCCGAAAGTTCGGACGTTATCTGGGTCACCGAGGTGTGGGACGACGAGGACAGCCACAAGGCGTCCCTTGCAATCCCGGCGGTTAAGGAAGCGATCGGCAAGGCCATGCCCCTGATCGCCGGTTTCGAGAAGGGCGCAACCACCATTCCTGTCGGTGGCGTTGGACTGTAGCCCACCGGCCATTGCCTCGACTCGGGCCTTCCGCTAGCCAAGTCCCATGGGCGAGCAAGTCACCCCTCCGGACGGTTTCGAGGCCGTCGATCTGCGCTCCGCGCTGGAGGAGCGTTATCTCGCCTATGCGCTGTCGACCATCACCCAGCGCGCGCTGCCGGATGCCCGCGACGGCCTGAAGCCGGTTCATCGCCGTCTGCTCTACGCGATGCGGCTGCTGCGGCTCGATCCGGGGCAGGCGTTCAAGAAGTCTGCCCGCGTCGTCGGCGACGTCATCGGCAAATACCACCCGCACGGCGACCAGTCGGTCTATGACGCGCTGGTCCGCCTCGCGCAGGAATTCGCCCAGCGCTGGCCGCTGGTCGAGGGGCAGGGCAATTTCGGCAATGTCGACGGCGATAACCCCGCCGCCATGCGCTACACCGAGGCTCGGCTGACCGAAGTCGCGCGCCTCCTGCTCGACGGCCTGGACGAAGGCACCGTCGAATTCCGCGACACCTATGACGGCTCGGAAGAAGAACCGATCGTCCTTCCCGCCGCCTTCCCGAACCTGCTGGCCAACGGCTCGCAAGGCATCGCGGTCGGCATGGCGACATCGATCCCGCCGCACAACGCCGCCGAACTGCTCGATGCGGCCGTCCACCTGATCGACAATCCGGCTGCCGGCACCGATGACATCCTGCAATTCGTCCCGGGTCCCGACTTTCCGACCGGCGGCATCATCGTCGAGCCGAAGAGCGGCATCCGCGATGCCTACCGCACCGGGCGCGGCGGCTTCCGTGTACGCTCCCGCTGGCACAAGGAAGATGCCGGTCGCGGCACCTGGGTTCTGGTCGTCACGGAGATTCCGTGGCTCGTGCCGAAGAGCCGGCTGATCGAGCAACTCGCCTCGATGGTCATAGACCGCAAGGTGCCGATCCTCGCCGACGTTCGCGACGAGAGCACCGACGACATCCGCATCGTGCTGGAGCCGCGCGCCCGCACGGTCGATCCCGAAATCCTGATGGAAAGCCTGTTCAAGCTGACCGATCTGGAAACCCGGATCAGCCTCAACATGAACGTGCTGGTGAAGGGACGCGTCCCGCAGGTGCTCGGTCTGGCGCCTGCTCTACGCGAGTGGCTCGACCATCGCCGCGAGGTCGTCATCCGCCGGGCGCAGTTCCGTCTCAACGCGATCGACCGCCGGCTGGAGGTGTTGGGCGGCCTGCTCATTGCCTTCCTCAACCTCGACGAGGTCATCCGCATCGTCCGCTATGAGGATGATCCGAAGGCCGAACTCATCCGTCAGTTCGAGCTGACGGAGATCCAGGCCGAGGCGATCCTCAATATCCGCCTGCGTGCTCTGGCCAAGCTCGAAGAGATCGCGATCCGCAAGGAACACGACGAACTCGGCGCCGAGAAGGCCGATATCGAGGCGCTGCTTGGCAGCGATCGCCGTCAGTGGACCAAGGTGAAGAAGGAGATCGCCGAGGTCCGTAAGTCGTTTGGCCCGGAAACGGCGCTCGGCAAGCGCCGCTCTACTTTCGCCGAGGCGCCGGACCGTCCTGTCGCCGCCCTGACCGAAGCGTTCGTCGAGCGCGAGCCGGTCACGGTCGTGGTGTCCGACAAGGGCTGGATCCGGGCACTGAAGGGCCATGTGCAGGATCTCAGCGGCCTGCAGTTCAAGGCCGACGACAAGCTCCGCGCCGCCTTCATGACCGAGACCACGGCCAAGATCATGGTCATGGCCACGAACGGCAAGGTTTTCACGCTCGAAGCGTCCAAATTGCCGGGCGGGCGCGGGCAGGGCGAGCCGATCCGCCTGCACGTGGATCTTGAGGAGAGCGCCGATATCGCTCTGGTCTGGGTTTACGCGTCGGGCACCAAGCGCCTCGTCATCGCGACCGACGGGCGCGGTTTCGTGGTTGCCGAGGACGATCTCGTGGCATCGACCCGCAAGGGCAAGAACGTCATGAACCTCGACATGAAGAGCGAGGCGCGCCTTGCCCCGCGTGTCGAAGGCGACATGGTTGCGATCGTCGGCGAGAACCGGAAGCTACTGGTTTTCCCGATCGCACAGGTGGCCGAAATGTCCCGCGGGCGCGGCGTTCGACTGCAGAAGTACAAGGACGGTGCGGTGGTCGATGCCAGGACGTTCGAGAGCGCCAAGGGCCTGACCTGGCTGGATACGTCCGGCCGGACATGGACGCTCGCCGGCGAAGAGCTACGAGACTGGATGGGCAACCGCGCCGACGCCGGCCGCCTGGCTCCGAAGGGCTTCCCGAGGACGAATAAGTTCAAGCCGGATTAGCTACGTCATGGCAGGGCTTGGCTGCTCTCGACAGGAAGTAAACTCGTGGATGCCAAGGACAGCCTTGGCATGACGACCAATGAGGTCCTACACCCGCTCCCAACCCGCCGGCGCCAGTCGCTCCTGCGGCAAAAACCGGCTCTTGTAGTGCATCTTGCGCGAGCCCTCGATCCAATAGCCGAGATAGAGGTAGGGCAGGCCCATCGCCTGCGCGCGCATGATGTGGTCGAGGATGATCCAGGTGCCGAGGCTGCGATGCGCCTCGTCCGGGTCATAGAACGAGTAGACCATGGACAGGCCGTCGGCGAGGACGTCGGTCAGGGCCACGCCATAGAGCGGACCCATGCCTCGCCCGTTGATCGCGGTGTCCGGCCCACGGCGCCGATATTCGATCAGCCGCGTCTTCACATGCGTGTCCTCGATCATCATCGCGTAATCGAGCACGCTC
The DNA here is from genome assembly GCF_042652085.1 of Flaviflagellibacter deserti. Classification (NCBI taxonomy): domain Bacteria; kingdom Pseudomonadati; phylum Pseudomonadota; class Alphaproteobacteria; order Hyphomicrobiales; genus Flaviflagellibacter; species Flaviflagellibacter deserti. Next base: position 224,843 of record NZ_JBHSJF010000006.1, read on the forward strand.
ATCGACGCCATGCCGCCGTCTGAATGGCGGGAATCGAGATAGCGGCGGAACAGCGAATACTGATCGGATGAGGGGACGGCGGCGCGAAGATCGCCGACGAGATCCGAGTTCTTGGCCCGAATGCGGCGGAAGCTCGGCGTCCAGTCGAACTCGCGTACGAGAACGCGTACCGAAACGCAGGCACGGCAGTTCTCGCAGGCCGGACGGTAGGCGATCGTCTGGCTGCGGCGGAAGCCACCTTGGCTGAGAAGATCGTTGAGACCGGTGGACCGCTCGCCCACGAGGTGTGTGAACACTTTCCGTTCAACCTGCCCCGGTAGGTAGGGGCAGGGAGCCGGTGCAGTCATGTAAAACTGCGGTGTGTCGCGAGGATGTTCGGTCACGTTCTCAGGAGCTTAATCCATGCTCCGACGATAACACCGAGCTTTCGGCGGGAAAATGGCCCTTTTGGCCGGCTCACGCGTTCTCGACCGTCACGCCGATCAGCATATCGTGCAATAGGCGCTTGCGGCTGTTGAATAGGCTGATCACGAGAATGAGTGGGGTGAGGAACGTCACCGTCACGTAGAACAGGATGACGTGGGCCGCGCCCTGTATGAAGCTCGGTGGCTCGCCGGTCTCCGACCGGAAGATCAGTCCGGCAGCGCGCATGCCGGGCGTTGCGCTCCGGTTCGAGATGCTGATGCCGGAATAAAGCACGGCAACAATCGGGAACACGGCGCCGTACAACAGCCAGGCCAGACCAAGAGTGATGATGCCGAGGAAGCCGACGACCACGCAGGCGATTAGCCAGAGAATGCAGATACAGGTGAAATCGACCAGGAAGGCCAGCATGCGCTTGCGGCGCACGCCATCGAGGCGGCTGTGGTCGTAAGCACTATCGAGGGTCGTCATCACGGCATTTCCTTCATCCCAAGGATGTGGGATCGCCGATCATACGGACAAGATGGTGGCCGTAAAACGAAAACGGGGCGCCTGAGGCGCCCCGCATTCACCCACCGTCGCCGGGATCAGAGACGATAGCGGATCTGGTCCGTCCAGAAGCGCTCGAGGCGGACGAGCGCCTTGTTGAGCGTGAGGAAATCCTGCGAGCCGATGCCGCCGACCTGCTCGATCGAGCGCATGTGCTTCTCGTAGAGCTGGTTGACGATGTCGTGCACTTCCTGGCCCTTCGGCGTCAGGCTGATGCGGACCGAGCGGCGATCCATGCGCGAGCGCTGATGGTGCAGGAAGCCGGCTTCGACGAGCTTCTTGAGATTGTAGGAAACGTTGGAGCCGAGATAGTAGCCGCGGGTGCGGAGCTCGCCGGCCGTCAGTTCGGCATCGCCGATATTGTACAGCAAGAGCGCCTGGACGCTGTTGACATCGGCCCGGCCACGACGGTCGAACTCGTCCTTGATGACGTCGAGAAGACGGCGATGCAGGCGCTCGACGAGCGTCAGCGCTTCAAGGTAGAGCGGCCGAACATCTTCCGGCTGGTTTGCGGGGGTTGCCGAAGCAGCCGCGCGAGCAACATTAGACATCTGTACGCCTCTTGCTAATGACGATGGCGCTTTATTGGTTTCCGCCACCTTTCCACTGTAAGATACGTACCGCATATGAAAATGCGCTTAAAAGCCTTGACTAAATTTGTCTTTATTTCTCGTACTGAACAACTGGTAACTTCGCGTGCTGAATCAAATCTTATACCGGATAAGCTTTCGGTAACGATGCGAGATCAGTCGTCCGAAACCTGAGCTACCTTGAAGGTCAGGAAGATGTATCCGCCGATGGCGATCGCTTCGATCAGGATCAGCGGCCAGAGCGAGCCGAATATCTCCGGAAACGCGATGCAGATCGCAAGCTGGCTGACCGCCGCCAGCAGCCACAGCACGGCTCCCCAGGAGGAGGTCAGCCAGAGTCCGACCGCCGAAACCGGGTCGAGCACGGCGAAGTAGATATTCGCCGACAGGAATTCGACGGCCTGGTTGGAACCCAGCGGGTCACCGCCCGCACCCAGCAGCAGCGCCCAATGGACGAGGCCCTTGAACAATTGGAAGACGGCCAGCACGCGGAAGAACAGGACGAGGTTCTGCGTCCAGTCCATTACCGGCTGTTCGTCGCCGTTCAGGGTGCTGGGTTCCTTGCGGCGGAGAAAGCGGATCACGGAAGCCTGCCTCGATTGCGGAGCCGAGCTTTAGGTGCGCGCATCCGCGTCGTCAAACATGCGTGCGGCAATCTCCCGGTGTCTGGAAAAGCTCCAATATGATAGCAAGGGACAGGGCTGATGCGGCGAGGGCCGCGGAAGGACAATGAGATGCACGATACGGTGGGCCGCCTTCCCTTTACTGGCGATGCCGCCGCGGGAGACGTGAAGACCAGCCGTTTCCGCCAGGCCACGCTCGATCTGCCGATCCGGCCGCGTCGCAATCGCAAGGCTGACTGGTCGCGTCGCCTCGTGCGCGAGAACGCGCTGAGCGTTTCCGACCTGATCTGGCCGATCTTTCTCGTCGAGGGCGAACGCCATCGCGAGCCGGTCGCCTCCATGCCGGGCGTCGAGCGCCTGTCGGTCGACGAAGCCGTGGGCGAGGCCGAGCGCGCCGCGAGCCTCGGCATCCCGGCCCTGGCTCTGTTTCCCTTCACCGATCCGATGCTGCGCGACGCCCGCGGCTCGGAAGCCCAGAACCCGGAAAACCTGGTCTGCCGCGCGCTTCGCGCGATCAAGCGGGCGGTTCCGGAGATCGGCCTCATCACCGATGTCGCGCTTGATCCCTATACGAGTCATGGCCATGACGGCCTGCTGGACGGGGCCGAGATCGTCAACGACGCGACCGTCGAGGTGCTTGTCAGGCAGGCCCTCCTTCACGCCGAGGCCGGCGCGGATGCCGTCGCGCCATCCGACATGATGGACGGACGTATCGGAGCGATCCGTACGGCGCTCGATGCCGCCAACCGGACCGATGTCCAGATCATCGCCTATACGGCGAAATATGCCTCTGCCTTCTACGGTCCGTTCCGCGATGCGATCGGCACCTCGACCGTCCTGATCGGTGACAAGCGCACCTACCAGATGGATCCCGCCAACAGCGACGAGGCCCTACTCGAAGCGGAACTTGATCTCGCCGAGGGCGCGGACATGATGATCGTGAAGCCGGGCATGCCCTATCTCGATATGGTCCATAGATTGAAGACCCGTTTCGAGCGTCCGGTGCTCGCCTATCAGGTATCCGGCGAATACGCGATGATCACGGCCGCCGCCCAGAACGGCTGGATCGATGGCGACCGGGCGATGATGGAGAGCCTGCTTGCCTTCAAGCGGGCAGGGGCAGACGCGGTGCTGACCTACTTCGCGCCCGTGGTGGCCGAGAAGCTGAAGCGGGGTTGAGCGACCGTCATGCTCCGGCTTGACCGGAGCATCCATGTACGGCGCCGGATGGGTCCTCCGGTCAAGCCGCAGGACGACGGCGGTTGCCGGGATGCCCTCCCGTCCTCTCCGCGCTAGACTTCTCTTATGCGACTCGCTGGAATCCGCCCGTGCTGACGAAACCTGACTCAAAGCTCCCCGTCACCGTCGACGATATCCGCGCCGCGCGGGAGGTCCTCAAGGGTCAGGTGCTCCGCACGCCGACGCTTCCGGCGCCAAAGCTCTCCGCGCTCACCCGGGCAGAGGTCTGGGTGAAGTACGAGAACATGCAGGTCACGAACAGCTTTAAGGACCGCGGCGCTTTCGTGCGGCTGTCGCGGCTCGACGAAGCGGCGCGGGCCAAGGGCGTGATCACCATGTCGGCCGGCAATCACGCCCAGGCCGTCGCCTATCATGCCCAGCGTCTCGGCATCCCGGCTGTCATTGTCATGCCGGAACAGACACCGCAGGTGAAGGTCCGCAATACAGAGGCATACGGTGCCCGCGTGGTGCTCGACGGCGAGACGCTCGCCGAGTCCCAGATCCGCGCCGAACAGATGGTGAAAGACGAGGGCTTTACGCTCATCCATCCCTATGACGATCCGGACATCATCGCCGGGCAGGGCACTGCCGGTCTCGAAATCCTCGAAGATGCGCCGAACCTCGACACGCTCGTCGTGCCGATCGGCGGGGGCGGACTCATTTCGGGCATTGCGATCGCCGCCAAGGCGATCAAGCCGGAGATCGAGATCGTCGGTGTCGAGTCCTCGCTATACCCGTCGATGATCAACGCGATGGCTGGTCAACCGCGTCCAGCCGGCGGGCCGACGCTCGCCGAAGGCATCGCGGTCAAGAATGTCGGCAACCTCACTTTGCCGGTCGTCGAGGCGCTTGTTTCCGAAGTCCTGCTGGTCAACGAGCCGCATCTGGAGCGCGCGGTGAACGCGTTCGCGCTTTATCAGAAGACCATGGCCGAAGGCGCAGGCGCGGCAGGCCTCGCGGCACTCCTCGCCTTCCCGGACCGGTTCTACGGCAAGAAGGTCGGCCTGGTTCTGTGCGGCGGCAATATCGATCCGCGCATCATGGCCTCGATCATGGTCCGCGAGCTCGAGCGCGAAAGCCGTATCGCCCGCTTCCGGCTGACGATCAACGACCAGCCGGGCGTGCTCGGCCGCATCGCGACGCGGCTCGGCGAACTCGGCGCCAATATTCTGGAAGTCTCGCACGGCCGGCTTTATCTCGACGTCCCGGCCAAGGGCGCGACGCTCGACATCACGGTCGAGACACGCGACCGCGCCCATTCGGAGCAGGTCTACGACGCGTTGTGCCGGTTCGAAGGCATTCCGTGCCGCCGCATCTCGTCGGCCGGGACCTGATGTTCAGTTCCACCAGGACGTCAGCAGATCCCACAGCCATTCGAACAACGCGCCGATGGCCTCCAGCGTCAGCCGCGGCCATTCGAACAGGGTAGCGGGCACACTGTAGGCGAGCAGCACCGCGCCTGACGTCATGAGGCCGAGTGTCAGGCCCGCGTTGAACACCGAAACGAGCGTCCAGGTGCAAAGCACGACGAACAGGATCATCGCGAGCGGGATGATGGCGAGCCAGCGCACACGGCGGCGGCGAAGCATGGGTTCGTCGTTTGCGGGCATCGGCAGGTAACTCGTCCAGCTCATCAGTGGTTCTCGAGTCCGTTCGCGCTCCGCATGGTATTGATCCGTTCAGCTTGCGCGAGGTTGTATTCGCGAAGCTCGATCAAGCCCTTGCGGATGGATTCGCGTTCGGCGGCGTAGGTCTTTTTCGACGTGAACGTGTCGTCATGGGCGTCGTCCCAGGCGAGAACGCGGTCGATCGTCTTCGTCAGCTTGCCGGGATCAGCATAGGCGTAGCGATTGATCGCCGGCCCCATGCTTGAGAACAGTGACGAAAACAGAGCGGCATCGCCGGTCGGATCGAGTTTCGGCCGCGCCATCAGATGCGTCCGATAGCGCAATTGGCCGAGATAGAACCAGAACACGGCCTCGTCCTTCCTGCTGCTCTCGAACAACTTCGTCGCCACGATGAGATATGCCACCGGATGTTTGGCCTCGATCCCCGCCTGAATCTCGACAGGGGTTTGATCCATCAGGGCGGTCGATGCCTGGGCCTGGCCGCAGGACAAACCGACCGCAAGCAAAAGCAGGCCGAGCCGCTTCATGTCTGGGCAGTCCTAAATAACGGCGCGTGGCGCCATCGAATTTCGTTGGCGGCGTCAAATAAAGATGGATTGTTTCCGGACGAGGTCGTCGCGGTGCCGATTTGTTTCAACGGCGCAGAACGTGTGATCGCGACGACACGAAGGGACGTAACGGGCGGCTGCCCTTCAGCGAAAGGGAATGTATGATCCCCTTGGCGGACAGCCCGCTGGAAAACATCCAATGTCCATTCGCCGCGTTCGTTCGACCCTCTTCTTCTGCCTGCTGCTGGCAACCACGGGCGCGGCTGTCGCGCAACAGCCGGTCCCGTCGCCTCCGATCCGCTTCACGATTGAAGTGCCGAACGACGAACACGGTCGCGCACTTGCGCAGGACCAGCTGAGGCACACGACAGCAGCACAGCCCGCTGCTCCGGCGCCGCAATCGACCGAGCAATCGCGCTCGACCAGGGCGATGGGCGAGGGCATGTCGTCGCTTGCGACCCATCTTCATAACTTGCGAACGCGCGCGATGACGCTGGCGACGGCCGCTCCGAATGTGCTGACCGACATCGCCGCCTCTGCGAACTCTTTCCAGATGATGGAGAACAAGATCGATCTGCTCTGGCTTGTCGGGGCGGTCGTCGTCTTCATTGCCGGCGGGTTCGCCGCACAGGCGATCGGCTGGTGGGCCGGCAAGGGAATGCTGAACTATATCTTCGTCGCGCCGTCCGAGACCGTTCTCGATCGGCTCAAGGTGCACGGTGTCCGGCTGTCGCTCGGCCTGCTCGTGACGGTTTCCTTCCTGGTCGGTAGCCTCGGTGCATTCCTCCTGTTCCCGTGGCCTCCCGTGTTCCGCGAGATCGTGCTGATCCTCCTCGTCGCGGTGTTCGTCACGAGGCTCAGCGTTCTCATCGGTCGCGTCGTTCTGGCGCCGGCAGGCCGGTATGGCCATTACCGCATGCTGCCGCTGACGACCGAGCTCGCGAAGTTCTGGTTCTTTTGGTCGGTCTGGCTGGTCGGCATTGCGGCTGCCGGCGTGGCGATCCTGAGTCTTCTGGCTATTATCAACGTGCCCTACGCCTCCCACGAGGTCATCGAGGCCTTGTGGCTCGCGATACTTGGCGGGGCAGCGATCCTGATGGTCTGGGGACGGCAGTGCCGCGAGGCCGATCCGCAATCCAACCGCGCGACCGCGCTCGTCCTGACCTTCGGCATCGTCCTGACCTGGATCTTCGCTCTGATGGGCCTCGACGAATTGTTCTGGACGGCGCTCGTCGCGATGATCCTGCCGGTGGTCCTCGTCGTCTCGCGCGACGCGGTTCGCCACATCGCGGGTATCGACGATCCCGAGAAGACAGCGGATCAAACAATACTCGGCTGGTCGGTCGTGGCCGAGCGCGCGCTCCGCGTGGTGTTCGTGGCGATCGCGGCGATCGTCCTTGCCCGCGCCTGGGGGATCAGGCTGAACGACCTCGCCATGGGCGAGACAGGGGCGACCTATGTGTTGCGCGCCGTGTTGCGCATTGTCATCGTCCTGCTCGCCGTCGATCTCGCCTGGAAGCTCGTGAAGACCCTGATCGACAGCTACATCGTGCCGGCTCCAACGGCGGCCCACGGCTATGACGACAGCCCCGAGGCCCGCCGCCGACAGAGGCTGGCGACGCTGCTGCCTATCCTCCGCAACGTGCTTCTCGTCCTCGTCGCTGTGGTCGGCGTGCTGATGGCGCTCGACGCCATGGGCGTGCAGATCGGCCCGCTGCTCGCCGGTGCCGGCGTGATCGGTATAGCGGTCGGCTTCGGCGCACAGACGGTGGTGAAGGACATCATCTCCGGCGTCTTCTACCTCCTGGACGATGCCTTCCGCGTCGGCGAATACATCGTCGCCGGCAGCCACAAGGGAACGGTCGAGGGCTTCTCGCTCCGATCCGTCAGGCTCCGCCACCATCGCGGTCCGATCACCACGGTGCCGTTCGGCGAGCTCGGCTCGGTGAGAAACGAAAGCCGAGACTGGGTCATCGACAAGATGAGCCTCGGCGTCACCTATGACACCGACCTCGAAAAGGTCAGGAAACTCATCAAGAAGATCGGTCAGGAACTGGCCGAGGACGAGGAATACGCACACCACATCATCGAGCCGCTGAAGATGCAGGGCGTCGACCAGATGGGCGAATTCGCGATCCAGATCCGCCTCAAGATGATGACCAAGCCCGGCGAGCAATTCATCATCCGGCGCAAGGCCTATGTGCTGATCAAGAAGGCTTTCGAGGAGAACGGCATCAAGTTCGCGGTGCCGACAGTACAGGTCTCGGGCGGTGGACAGGATGCGGCCGCTGCCGCGTCGGCAACTGCAAACCGACTTGCCGACGCGAAGGTGGCCGCCAATCCGGCAGCCGCCGGGGCTTGACGATGACGGGGTTTGACCATTTTCTCGGCCGCCCTTCGTTCTTGAAAGATCAATCGTGACCGCAGTTTATCGCGCCGCCGATGGCGATCTCCGCGTGCTCTTCGTCATGGCGGCCGAGCCGGAATACGGGCCGGAATTGCGGACGCTGATCAAGCCGATCATCACGGGGGTAGGACCGGTCGAGGCCGCGATCCGGGTGACCCTCGCTCTCACGGAAGACCCGGCCGACCTCGTGATCAGCATGGGCTCGGCGGGATCGCGTCTGCTTTCCCAGGCGAGCATTTATCAGGTGTCGTCGGTCGCTTACCGCGACATGGACGCGAGCCCGCTGGGCTTCGAGAAAGGCCTCACGCCGTTCCTGGGCCTGCCGGCGGTCCTGCCGATCTTCCAGCGTCTGCCGGGCATCCCGGAAGCGAGCCTCAGCACCGGCGGCGCAATCGTCAACGGCGAGGCCTACGTCGCCATCGCCGCCGACATGGTGGATATGGAGACCTATGCCGTATTCCGCGCCGCCTCGCTGTGCGGCGCCTCGATGATCGGTCTGCGGGGCATCTCCGACGGACGCGATCCGATCAGCAAATACTCCGACTGGACGCAATATTTGCACGATATAGACGCCGCGCTCGCCGCCATCGTTCGCAACCTGCCGGAGACCTTCGCGGCCAAGCCCAAGAGCTATTGGACCGGCCGCGAAGGCTGAAGGTCACGGCTTCACCCGTTCCCAGAAATCGTTGAACGCCACGCTATCGAAGAACGCCGACGCCTTCACGATCTCGCCGTCGTTGAGCGTCAGGAACCACGAATAGGTATTGCGATAGGGCTTGCCGTCCTTCGCCGTGCCTTCCGCGTCGAAGAACACGACCACGGTGTCGCCGTCCGCATACATGTTGCGGACCGTCGGGACGAGCCGGCTTGACATCCGCGCGTTGAACGGCCGGATGACATTGGTCATGAAGTCTTCCTTGCCCTTATAGATGCGTGAGGCCGCCGAATTGCCGACGATCTCCCAGGTCGCGTTAGCCGCGAGCTTGTCGTAGGGGCTCCCCGTACCGTTCTTCCAGGCGTCGAAGCCGGCCTGAACAATCGCCTTGTTGCGGGTCTCGACCGTGTTGTCGGTCGTGGCCATTGCCCTCTCCATCGGAATCAGAACCACCAGCGCCACCGCCAGTCCGGCGAGGCGTGTCCGCAGCGTGTTGAACATCTCGCTTCTCCCATTTTGCCGGCCGCGACGCGGAACGCCGCGGCCGACCGTAGTATGCGACTTTGGTATAATGATTACAGGCTGCTGGTGATCGGGCGGACGACGATCTCGTTAACGTCGACCTCGTCCGGTTGTTCGACCGCATAGGCGATGGCGCGGGCGATCGCATCCGGGGTCAGGGCGGTCTTGCGGAGCTCGACGAGATAGTCCTTCGCCGCCTGGTCCGAGATGTCGTTGCCGAGCTCGGTCGCGGTGACGCCGGGAGAGATCGTCGTCACCCGGATGTCTTGGTTCTCCTGGCGCAGACCATCCGAGATCGCCCAGACCGCGTATTTCGTGGCGCAGTAGACGGCGCCGGTTGGCACTACGATATGCGCGCCGACCGAGGCGACATTGATGATCTGGCCACTATGGCGGGCCTTCATGTCGGGCAGCACTGCGGCGACGCCGTTCAAGACGCCCTTGATGTTGACGTCGATCATTCGGTCCCATTCATCGACCTTCAGCTCTTCCATCAGCGACAGCGGCATGATGCCGGCATTGTTGACGAGGACGTCGACCGCGCCGAATTCCGACTTGGCGAAGTCGACGAAAGCCTTGGTGTCCTCGCGGCTCGTCACGTCGACAGCCTTGAAGCGGGCCTGGCCGCCGGCGGCGTTGATCTCGTTGACTAAGGCTTCAAGACGGTCGGTGCGGCGGGCGCCGACCACGACCTTGGCCCCGCGCTGGGCCAGCAGGCGGGCGGCGGCTTCGCCGATGCCGCTGGAGGCGCCGGTGATCGCGATGACTTTTCCAGAAATGCTCGACATCTGACTTCTCCTCTTTGGGGTCCGGACGCGCTGTGCGTTTCGGTGTGAGGAGAGCTTGTTCTAGGTCACGTTTCAGGCGGTAGATCGATGCTCGCGGGAAATTGCCCGATCCTATAAAGATTGCTCGATTGTCCAAGGCGGTCAGGAAAGAGCCGACAATCGTCGAATGGAAAGGTGCGCCGATCGCTCCCTACCGATCAGCAAATTCATTATGTCCCGAAAATATGCCCTGAAAATCCAGCCACCAGATAATCGTGATGCGATGATCCGACCATGACGTGATCATGAATGCTCAAGTGCATCAGCGACTTGCGCCAATCTCATGATCCTCCACGATTATTGCCCGATTCTCTATGTTTTTCGTCCTTTGGCTTCCGCCGAGCGGTCTTCGCGCGTATGCTTCGCTCCGCTGATTACCCAGGAACATCGCCATGGCCGCCCGCAACGAATTCGCCGAATTGATTGAACGAAACACCGGGACCGATGGCGTCTTCCCGACCGCCATTCCCCGGGTCTTTCTCTTCCGTTCGAGCCAGCCGACCCTGCCGCTCCACGCGCTGCACGAACCGGCCGTGTGCATCATCGCGCAGGGCGCCAAACAGGTGATCCTCGGCGATGCGGTCTATGAATACGACCGCGATAAATATCTTGTCGTCTCGGTCGATATGCCGATCGTCGGCCAGGTCACCGAGGCGACGCCGGAAAAGCCTTATCTCTGTCTACGGGTAGATCTCGATCCCGGTTTGCTCGGCCAGCTCATGATGGATGCCGGATCGCCGCCCGTCCGGCAGAATTCGGAGCCCGGCCTGACATTGAGCGCTGTGACGACCGAGCTCACTGATGCGGCCTGCCGTCTCCTGCGCCTGCTCTCGTCACCGGGCGACATCCCGATCTTGGCGCCGCTGGCCGAGCGCGAAATCCTCTATCGCCTGCTGCTTGGAGAGCAGGGTACGCGTCTCCGCCAGATCGCGGTCGCCGAAAGCAAAGTGCAGCAGATCAATCGTGCGATCGGCTGGATCAAGCAGAACTTCAAGGAGCCGTTCAGCATCGAGACGGTTGCGTCCGAAGCCCGCATGAGCCCGTCGGCGCTGCACGCGCATTTCAAGGCGGTGACGACGATGAGTCCGCTTCAGTACCAGAAGCAGCTCCGCCTCCAGGAGGCCCGCCGACTGATCCTCAGCAAGGCGGCGGATGCCGCCACGGCCGGCCATACCGTCGGCTATGACAGTCCTTCGCAGTTCAGCCGCGAATATGCGCGCGTTTTCGGCGCGCCGCCGATGCGCGATATCGCCCGGATGAAGTCGATGCCGAAGGAGTTTTTCGCGCTCGCGGTATGACGGATGGAATGTGTCGCTTCCGCAACACTTGGTGGAGGACTGTATAAAACCAGCGCCGCATCATGGTTCCGCCCCAAATCGATGGCGTCTAGGGATCAATACGAGGCGTGCCCGAGGGGCGAACTCGTTGTTCATTAACCTTGTGCATGTTACGCCCAATGATCGGGGCAAGGGCACGTATTGCGGCGAGGGTTAGTCAGCCGATGATGTTGAGCATGTCGACCACGAGACGCGGCGTGGCCGCTTTCCTCGGCCTCGCCATTGTGGCCGCCGCCGCGCCTGCTTTTGCACAGCAGAAGACGGCGATGCAGGGCGTCTCGGTCGAGTGGGGCGATCGCTTCGACTCCGCTCCCGCCGCAGCCCGCATGCCGAAGACCACGGTGCCGATCATCAGCGAGCAGACGCTCGCATCGACGACCGCCGCGCTCCAGCAGTACATCCAGATCGAGAACCAGGGCGGCTGGCCTGCCATTCCGCCCGGGCCGGTCCTGAAACTTGGCAGCCGTGATCCGGCGGTGCGCATCGTCCGCCAGCGCCTGATGGTCTCCGGCGACCTGCCGGCGAACGCCGGCAATTCCGATGTCTTCGATTCCTATGTCGATGCCGCGGTGAAGCGCTTCCAGGCCCGTCATGGTCTGATCGCCAACGGCGCCGTCGGCCCCGACAGCCGCGCCGCCATGAACGTTCCGGCGTCGGTGCGCCGCCACCAGATGGAGGCGAGCCTCGCCCGGCTCGCGACTCTCACCCGCAAGATCGACCGCCGCTTCGTGATGGTGAACATCCCGGCCGCACAGGTCGAGGCGGTGAACGAGGGCGTGGTCGAGCTTCGCCATCAGGCCGTGGTCGGCAAGATCGACCGCCAGTCGCCGCAGCTCGACGTCAAGATCCAGGAAGTCAACTTCAACCCGTACTGGACGGTGCCGTCTTCGATCATCCGCAAGGATCTGATCCCGAAGATGCAGAAGGAGCCGGACTACCTGACGAAGAACAACATCCGCATCTTCACGCAGCGCGGCGAGGAACTGCAGCCCGAGCAGGTCAACTGGCAGTCCGACGAGGCGATGGACTATCGCTTCACGCAGGATCCGGGCGATTTGAACTCGATGGGCTCGATGCGCATCAACATGCCGAACAAAGACGGCGTGTATATGCACGATACCCCGTCGAAGGGCCTGTTCGGCGAGAACGCGCGCTTCCATTCGTCCGGTTGCGTGCGTGTCCAGAACGTCCGCGAGCTCGCCGCCTGGCTCCTCGGTCAGACGCCGAACTGGGACCGTTCGCAGGTCGATGCGGCGATCAAGTCCGGCCAGCGTATCGATGCCAAACTCGCGCAGGCGACGCCGGTGCACTGGGTCTACATCTCGGCCTGGGCGGACTCCGAGGGCGTGGTCCAGTTCCGCGATGATATCTACAATCTCGATGGCGTCGGACAGATCGCCGCCGCACAATGAAAGAGGCATTGCCAGGCGGGGAAGCCATGGCGATGTCTATTTCGAGTTTCGGGCGCTAGGCGGCTCGATGAAGGTTTCGGCCATCTGCCCAGAAACAGGCACGGAAGTGTCGATCGTCGGGCCGGTGAATGCATCCCGGGCCGACCTACAGAGGTTGGCCCTGCGGAAGTTGGAAATGAAACTGGGGCGTCCATCTTAGAGCCGTCATCCTCCGGCTTGACCGGAGGATCCATATTCGACGCTGGTGGATGCTCCGGTCGAACCGGAGCACGACCCAGATAGCCCTCGTAGCAACTTGGCGGCGCGACGGCCGATATGGTACGCCACGCATCGACAAAGAGCCGGGACCGCGATAGATCGCCGTCGGCCAGGAGCAAACTATGTCCATGACCGACACCCGCGCCGCGAATGGCGCCAGCGCCTTCTTTTCCGCCTCGCTCGCCGAGTCCGATCATGAGATTTTCGACGCCGTCCAGCTCGAGTTCGGCCGTCAGCGCGACGAGATCGAACTGATCGCTTCGGAGAACATAGTCTCCAAGGCCGTGCTCGAAGCGCAGGGCACCGTCCTCACCAACAAATATGCGGAAGGCTATCCGGGCCGCCGCTATTATGGCGGCTGCCAGTATGTCGACATCGTCGAGCGGGTCGCGATCGAGCGAGCCTGCCGTCTGTTCAACGCCAGGTTCGCCAACGTCCAGCCGAATTCCGGCTCGCAAGCCAACCAGGCGGTCTTCCTCGCCCTGCTCCAGCCAGGCGACACCTTCATGGGCCTCAACCTTGCCGCCGGCGGTCACCTGACTCACGGCGCGCCGGTCAACGTCTCGGGCAAGTGGTTCAAGCCGGTCGCGTACAATGTCGACCCGAAGACCCATGTCATTGATTACGACGAGATGGAGCGTCTGGCCCATGAGCATAAGCCGAAGCTCATCATAGCCGGCGGTTCGGCCTATTCGCGCCAGCCCGACTTCGCCCGCTTCCGCAAGATCGCGGACGCGGTCGGCGCCTACTTCTTCGTCGACATGGCGCACTTCGCCGGTCTCGTCGCGGGCGGCCAGCATCCGAACCCGCTAGAGCATGCCCATGTCGTCTCGACGACCACGCACAAGACCCTGCGCGGCCCGCGCGGCGGCATGGTGCTGACGAACGACGAGGACATCGCCAAGAAGATCAATTCGGCTGTCTTCCCGGGCATGCAGGGCGGCCCGCTGATGCACGTCATCGCGGCCAAGGCCGTCTGCTTCGGCGAGGCGCTTCGTCCAGACTTCAAGATGTATGCGAAGAACGTGGTCGAGAACGCCAAGGCTCTATCGGAGAACCTCAAGGGACACGGCTTCGACATCGTCTCGGGCGGCACCGATACGCACCTCATCCTCGTCGACCTCCGTCCGAAGCGCCTGACCGGCAAGACCTCGGAGATCGCGCTCGGTCGCGCCCACATCACCTGCAACAAGAACGGCATCCCGTTCGATCCGGAAAAGCCGATGGTGACGTCGGGCATCCGCCTCGGCACGCCGGCCGGCACGACGCGCGGCTTCGGCATTTCCGAGTTCCAGCAAGTCGGTGACATGATCGCGGAAGTTCTCGACGTGCTGTCGCAGAAGGGCACCGAAGAGGACAGCCTGGTCGAGGGCGCCGTCCGCGAGAAGGCCAAGGCGCTCGTCGCTCGCTTCCCGATCTATAATTCGTAAGGGCTGAGGATCGGAACGACAGATGCGGTGTCCGTACTGCGGAAGCCTCGACACACAGGTCAAGGATTCCCGGCCGACCGAGGATACGACGGCGATCCGCCGTCGCCGTATCTGTCCCGATTGCAATCGCCGCTTCACGACCTTCGAGCGCGTGCAATTGCGCGAGATCACGGTGGTCAAGAATTCCGGCCGCCGCGTCCCCTTTGAACGCGAGAAGCTCGAGCGCTCGGTCGATATCGCGCTGCGCAAGCGGCCGTTCAACGCCGACCAGCGTGAGGCGCTCGTCAGCCGCATCGTCCGCCGGCTTGAGGGGGAGGGCGAAGAAATCGCATCCTCCGCCATCGGCGAGATCGTGATGGATGAGCTGAAGGCGGTCGATACCGTCGCCTATGTCCGCTTCGCCTCGGTCTATCGCAACTTCCGCGAGGCCAGGGATTTCGAGCAGGCCCTCGCCGAACTTGCCGAAGACGATACACGCACCCCATGACGGACCAGGCGGTCGAGCATGCGGCCGCCGGAGCCGCAACCGAGGATGACGTCCGCTTCATCGAGGCGGCGCTCAGGCTTGGCGCGCGTGGTCTAGGCCGGACCTGGCCGAACCCGGCCGTCGGCGCGCTGGTGGTCAAGGACGGCGAGGTTCTGGGGCGCGGCTGGACCGCCGATGGCGGTCGCCCGCACGGGGAGCCGATCGCGCTGCGGCAGGCCGGCGAGCGGGCGCGTGGCGCGACCATCTATGTCGGCCTCGAACCCTGTTCCCATCACGGCAAGACGCCGCCCTGCGTCGATGCGATCATCGCCGCCGGCATCAGTCGCGTCGTCTCGGCGATCGAGGATCCGAACCCGCTGGTGGCCGGGCAGGGGCATGCCCAGTTGCGCGCGGCTGGTCTCGACGTGGTTGTCGGTATTGGAGCCGACCTGGCTCGGCAAATTCACGCCGGCCACATCATGCGGGTTACGAAGAACCGTCCGTATGTGACACTCAAACTTGCGGTTTCCGCCGACGGCAAGGCAGGCCTCGCAGGTCGCCGCCCTGCTCCCATCACTCGAGACGTCGCCCGCGATCTCGTCCACATGATGCGCGCCCAGTCCGACGCGATCGCGGTCGGCATCGGCACGGTGATCGCCGACGATCCGGTGCTGACCTCGCGTCTTCCCGATCTCGAAAAACTCTCCCCGGTCCGCGTCGTGTTCGACACGTCGCTTCGGCTCTCCCGCTTCTCCCAGCTCGTGACAACCGCCCGCGAAACGCCGGTTTGGGTCGTCACCGAACACAGTGCGAGCCATGACGCCGAGCGCTCGCTTGCCCCGCATGGCGTCGAGATCATCCGCAGCGGCATCGACGACGCGGGCATCGACATCGCCAAGGCGCTGACCGAACTCTCGCGGCGGGGCATCACGCGCCTGATGGTGGAGGGCGGGCCGGTACTCGCCGATTCCTTCCTGCAGGCCGGCCTCGTCGACGAGGCGGTGATCTTCACCAGCCCCAATAATCTCGGCGAGGATGCGGTCCCCGCATTGCCGGGACCCGTCGAACGGGTTTTGAACGAGGCTGGTCTCGGACTATCTGAGCACCATCAGGCGGGTGTCGACCTGATGCAGATCTACAGGCGGGCGTGATGTTTACGGGGATCGTGACGGATATCGGCGAAGTGCTGGAGACCGAGGTCGGTGACGCGGTGACGCGTCTGACCGTCGGCTGCCGCTATGAGCGCAAGGGCATCGACATCGGCGCGAGCATCGCCTGCTCGGGCGTCTGCCTGACGGTTGTCGAAACCGGCGAGCTCGATGGCCGTACATTGGTGAAATTCGATGCCGCTCCCGAAACGCTGGCGGTCACGACCGCCGCGCTCTGGCGGACCGGAACGCGCCTCAATCTGGAACGTGCGCTGAAGGTTGGCGACGAGCTTGGCGGCCATATCGTCGCCGGACACGTCGACGGCACGGCCTCGATTCTGAGCCGCGACGAGATCGGCGACGCCGTGCGTTTCGGCTTCGAGACCGCGCCCGAACTGGCCCGCTTCATCGCGACCAAGGGCTCCGTCTGTCTCGATGGCGTCTCGCTCACCGTGAACGCCGTCGACGGTACCCGTTTCTCCGTTCTACTCATCCCGCATACGCTTGCCGTCACGACGCTCGGCGACTGGAAACCCGGCGACGCCGTCAATCTGGAAGTCGATCTGATGGCTCGCTACGCGGCGCGGCTTGCGGAGGCGAGCGGCGTCCGCTAAGCCGCCCCGACATTCGAGGACCATCATGATTGCCGAACCTCGCCGCGACGTGGCGACCGAACCCACACGCGCGTCGATCCTCATCGTCGAGGCCCGTTTCTACAACGAACTGGCCGACGAACTCCTGCGCGGCGCCGAGGCGAAGATCGCCGAGGCCGGCGCGACCAGCGTACGCATCACCGTGCCGGGCGCCCTGGAAATTCCGGCCGCTGTCGCCATCGCGCTCGACACCGCCGAGGCGCAGGGCCGTCCGTTCGACGGCGTGGTCGCGCTCGGCACCGTGATCCGAGGCGAGACCTATCATTTCGAGATCGTCGCCGGTGAATCCTCGCGCGCGCTGATGGACCTCTCGGTCGCACGCCGCATCCCCGTCGGCAACGGCATCCTCACCGTCGAGACCGAGGAGCAGGCATGGGTCCGCGCCCGGGTCGCGGAGGGCGACAAGGGCGGCGGCGCCGTCGAGGCGGCGCTCATGCTCATCCGCGCCAAGCGCAAGCTTCCCGGCATGATCGGAGGACAGTGAGATGTCGCGCGGCGAAAAACGCTCGTCCTCCCGTCTCGGCGCGGTGCAGGCGCTCTACCAGATGGACATCGCCGGCGCGGCGATGACCGATGTATTCGCCGAATTCGAGAGCTTCTGGCTCGGCCAGGAAGTCGAGGGCGAGTCCTACAAGCCGGCCGAGATCGCCTTCTTTCGCGACATCGTCGAGGGCGTGGTGCGCGAGCAGCGCCAACTCGACCGCGATATCGATGCCGCGCTCGCCAAGGGCTGGCCGCTGAAGCGCATCGAGGCGATTCTCCGCGCGACGCTGAGGGCAGGGGCTTACGAACTGCTCGTCCGCCGCGACGTTCCCGCGCGTGTCGTGATCACCGAATATGTCGACGTGGCCGACGCCTTCGTCGATCGCGAGGAAGTCGGCATGACCAATGCTGTCCTCGACACGCTCGCTCGTTTGATGCGGGCCGAGGAGTTCGAAGCGGGAGCGCGAGAAAACGGGCAATGACCGGCATCGGGCGGCCAGACGAGGACGGGCTGATCGCCCGCTATTTCCGGCCGCTCGCGACCGCGCCCGGCGCCGCGCAGCTTCTCGACGACGCCGCAACCTATCAGCCGCCGGAAGGCCATGAACTGGTCCTGACCACCGACGCGGTGGTGGCCGGAGTCCATTTCTTTCCCGAGGACCCCCCGGACGCCGTCGCCCGCAAGGCGCTTCGTGTCAATCTCTCCGACCTCGCCGCCAAGGGTGCGCGGCCGGTCGGCTATCTTCTCACCATCGCGCTGACCGAAGACTGGTCGCCGGATTGGCTGGAGAGCTTCGTCGAGGGGCTCGGCGCGGATCAAGAAGAGTTCGATATCTCGCTGTTCGGCGGAGACACCGTCCGCACGCCGGGACCGCTGTGGATCTCGGTCACGGCCTTCGGTCTGGCCACCGAGGGGCACGTGCCGCGCCGCAATCGCGCCGTCACCGGGCAGCGCATCTACGTCACCGGCACGATCGGCGATTCCGCGCTCGGCCTGAAGATCCGTCTCGACCAGACGCTCAAGGGCCGCTGGGGATTGAGCGCCACAGACGCCGAGCATCTGCTTGACCGTTATCTGCTGCCCGAGCCTCGCGTTCAGGCGGCATCCATCGTCGCGAATTTCGCGACCGCCAGCATGGACATCTCCGACGGACTGGCGGGCGATCTCGGGCGCATGTGCGCGGCATCCGATGTCGGGGCGGTCCTCGAAGCCGATCGCGTTCCGCTGTCTCCGGCAGCCGCCAAGGCTGTCGCGGCCGATCCCTCGGCGCTCGCCACCGTCCTGACCGGCGGCGACGACTACGAAGTACTGGCGACGGTGAACCCGGACGACACCGAAGCCTTCGAACGCGCGGCCAAAAGGGCAGGGCTTCAGGTCGCCGCCATCGGCACGATCATGCCGTCCTTCGCGGGGCGCGTGCGGATAGAGCGCCACGGCCATCCGCTCGTCCTGGACAGGCTTGCGTTCCGGCATTTCTGAGCCGAACTTCGCGTATCGCTTCAAATCATTGAAATAAGTGCGTCGGCAAGTCGCATGTGACGATTGCGACCAGTCCGAAGCTCTGGCAGTCTCCCCGCACGGCCGGCTCGGGGCCGATCAAAATGCAAATAAACCGAGTGATTTGGGAGGGACCGCCCTGGTCCCAGGTAACGCGCGGGGACATCAAACATGCCGGTTATGTGGGCTATTCTAGCAGCAGGCGCATTGTCGATCGTCTACGGCGTCTGGACCGTCCGGAGCATTCTGGCGGCGGACGCGGGCAATGAGCGCATGCGCGAGATCGCGGGGGCGATTCAGGAGGGTGCGCAGGCCTATCTGACGCGCCAGTACACGACGATCGGTATCGTCGGCGTAGTCATCTTCGCGCTCGTCGCCTGGCTGCTTTCCATCACCGTCGCGATCGGCTTCGCCATCGGCGCGATCCTGTCCGCCGCGGCGGGCTTCATCGGCATGAACGTCTCCGTCCGGGCCAATGTCCGCACCGCGCAGGCCTCCACGAAAAGCCTCGCGGGCGGTCTCGACATCGCCTTCCGCTCCGGAGCGGTTACCGGCCTTCTCGTCGCTGGCCTCGCGCTGCTCGCGGTCGCCGGCTACTACGCCGTACTCACTTCCCAGGGCTATGCGCCCGGAGACCGCGTCATCGTCGACGGTCTCGTCGCCCTCGGCTTCGGCGCCTCCCTGATCTCGATCTTCGCTCGTCTCGGCGGCGGCATCTTCACCAAGGGCGCGGACGTCGGCGGCGATCTCGTCGGCAAGGTCGAGGCCGGCATTCCGGAGGACGATCCGCGCAACCCGGCCACCATCGCGGACAATGTCGGCGACAATGTCGGCGACTGCGCCGGCATGGCGGCGGACCTGTTCGAGACGTACGCGGTGACGGTCGTCGCCACGATGGTGCTCGGCATGATCTTCTTCGCCGGGTCGGATGCGGTGAACGTCATGCCGCTCTATCCGCTGGCGATCTGCGGTATCTGCATCATCACCTCGATCATCGGCACCTTCTTCGTGAAGCTCGGCCCGACCAATTCGATCATGGGCGCGCTCTACAAGGGCTTCATCGCCTCGGCGCTGTTCTCGATCCTCGGCCTTGCCATCGTCACCTGGGGACTGATCGGCTTTGGCGCCGAGTTCACCACGACGCGCGGGGTCAGCTTCTCGGGACTGGATCTCTTCCTTTGTGGCGTGACCGGTCTCGTCATCACCGGCCTGATTATCTGGGTGACCGAGTATTACACCGGCACGAATTTCCGCCCGGTGCAGTCGATCGCCAAGGCGTCCGTGACTGGTCACGGCACGAACATCATCCAGGGCCTTGCGGTCTCGCTCGAATCGACCGCGCTGCCGGCGCTGATCATCATCGCCGGCATCCTGACGACATACGGATTGGCGGGCCTCTACGGCATTGCGATCGCGGTCACGACAATGCTCGCCCTTGCCGGTATGGTGGTCGCGCTCGACGCCTTCGGCCCGGTGACCGACAACGCCGGCGGCATCGCCGAAATGGCGGGCCTGCCGGACGATGTCCGCCGCACGACCGACGCGCTCGACGCGGTGGGCAACACCACCAAGGCGGTTACGAAGGGTTATGCGATCGGTTCGGCGGGCCTCGGCGCGCTGGTCCTGTTCGCGGCGTACACGGAAGACCTCAACTTCTTCATCGCGAATGCGACGCCCGAGCGATTCTCATACTTCCAGGGCGTGACGGTCGATTTCTCGCTGGCCAACCCATACGTCGTCGTCGGTCTCCTGTTCGGCGGCCTGCTTCCGTACCTGTTCGCCGCAATGGGCATGACCGCCGTTGGCCGTGCCGCCGGCGCGGTGGTCGAGGAGGTGAGGCGGCAGTTCTGCGAGAAGCCCGGCATCATGGCAGGCACCGACCGGCCGGATTACGGCCGCGCGGTCGACATGCTGACCAAGGCGGCGATCAAGGAAATGATCATCCCGTCGCTGTTGCCGGTGCTGTCGCCGATCATCGGCTATTTCCTGATCCTCGGCATCGCCGGTAAATCGGCGGCTTTCTCGGCTCTCGGCGCGATGCTGCTCGGCGTCATCGTCAACGGGCTTTTCGTCGCCATATCGATGACGGCCGGCGGCGGCGCCTGGGACAACGCCAAGAAGTTCATCGAAGACGGCAATCACGGCGGCAAGGGCTCTGATGCCCACAAGGCGGCCGTGACCGGCGACACGGTCGGCGACCCCTACAAGGACACCGCCGGCCCCGCCGTGAACCCGATGATCAAGATCACGAATATCGTGGCGCTTCTGCTCCTCGCAGTGCTTGCGCACGGTTGATCGACTCGCTCACGAAGAAAAAAGCCCCGCTTCGGCGGGGCTTTTTGCTTAGAAGCTCACCAGACCCAGGAGTTGGCTGACGAGGGTCTTCTCGACGCCCGGCGTCGGCGTCTTTCGGCTGATGAAGTCGAACGCCACGCCGTCCTGGATGCCGTAATTGGCGAGGCGCTCGACCTTGCGGTTCTTGTCGAAATAGACAGCCACCACCTTCTGGTCGGTCACGCTCGGCTTCATGAAGCGCATCGCGCGCTTCTCGGTGGCCGAAATGTAGTAGAAGACCTCGCCGTTCACGGTTGCCGTCGTAGAGGGCGTGCCGAGGACGACCAGAACCTGTTCCTGGCTCGAGCCGACCGGGATCTGGTCCAGCGCCGATTGCGAGAACATATAGCCCTTGACCTGGGTCGTCTCGACCGCGCTGCATCCGGCAGCGGCGATGACGAGCGACATGGCCCCGGCGAGACCAAGCGAACGTGCTGAACCGGCCATCCCCATCCCCCAAAACGACTACGCGACTTGCCCGCTGCGGCGCCTTGCCCTAACCCGCCCACATGAACTGTGCAACTTTGCGCCCGGCGCGGAGGTATCCATGATCTTCGGATTGTTCCGGCAGGCGGCCGACGACAAGCAGGCGATGCGGCTCTATTCGCTGATCGTGGCACAGGCGCGGCAAGCCGAGCTTTATCGTGACATTGGTGTGCCGGACACGCCCGAGGGGCGTTACGAAATGCTGATGCTGCATGCATTTCTCTTCATGCACAGGCTGAAATCCGAGCCGGATTCCGTGCGTGATGCCGGCCAGCGGGTGTTCGATCTGATGTTTACCGACATGGATCGATCACTGCGGGAAATGGGCGTCGGCGACCTCACCGTGCCGAAGAAGATCAAAAAGATGGCTTCGGCTTTCTATGGTCGAACCGCCGCCTATGATTCGGCGCTTCAGTTGGATGACGGAGAACTTGCGGCCGCGATCGAGCGGAATGTGTTCGACGGTGATTCGGGTGTCGATCCGAGGGCGCGGAAGCTCGCAGCCTATGTCCGCTCGGCTGTAAAGGCGCTCAGTGAGCAGCCGAGCGACAGCCTGATCGACAAGGGCCCGGTTTTCCCCGCCCCGGAGACCGCCGCATGACCGCGAAAGCAGCCCTCAGCCGACCCATCGCCATCTCGGATGTCCCGCCGCGTGGTACGCGCGTTGTGATCGACGCCGACGAGACCGCGCGCTCGGCATTGGCCAAGCAATTGAAGATCCCGGCGGTAAAGCGCCTGACCGCCGATCTCGCGGTGAAGCCCTGGGGTCGCTCCGGTCTCGCGGTGACAGGGCGGCTGGAAGGCAAGGTTACACAGGTGTGCGTCGTCACCGTCGATCCCTTCGATGTGGACATCGCCGAAGACGTCAACCTCACCTTCGTGCCGGAGGAGGAGATGCCCTCCGAGGAGGAAATCGGCAGCGAGTTCGAATCCGACCTCGACGCTCCGGACGTTTTGGAAAACGGTGTCGTCGATCTGGGCACCGTGATCGCGGAATTTCTGGCGCTGTCACTCGACCCCTATCCTCGCAAGCCCGGCGCGGAATTCTCGCCGCCGGAAGAATCGAAGGTCGACGCGCCGTCTGAAGGTACCTATCGGCCGTTTGCCGGGCTGGAGAACCTCGTTCGTCGCAAGGACGACGAAAATAAGTGAAAGTTCGCGGCCCGGGTTGCAAAGCTTGCGCCTAGATTCCGAGACGCTATTGTCCGCCCTCCGTCGGGCCGCCCGACAATCAGGTCCCCCGCAAAGCATGTTAGATGTCTAAGCCCGTTCGTATTGCGCTTGATGCCATGGGCGGGGATATCGGCCCTTCGGTCGTCGTCCCCGGGGCCGCCATCGCGCTTCGCCGCAATCCGGACAGTGCGTTCGTCTTCTACGGCGACGAACGGGCCATCGCGCCGTTGCTGGACGAACATTCGGCGCTCAAGGCAGTGTGTCGCATCGTACACACCGACGTCGCGGTCCGGATGGACGACAAGCCGAGCCAGGCACTTCGCCAGGGTCGCAAGACGTCCAGCATGTGGCTCGCAATCGATGCGGTAAAATCGGGCGAGGCGGATATCGCGGTCTCCGCCGGCAACACCGGCGCGCTGATGGCGATGGCGACCGTCCACCTCAAGACCATGGCCGGCGTCGAGCGGCCGGCGATCTCCGCGATCTGGCCGACGCTCGCCGCCCGCGGCCGCGGCATCGTGCTCGATATGGGCGCGACCATCGGCGCGGATGCGCGCCAACTGGTCGACTTCGCCGTCATGGGCGCCGCCATGGCGAAAATCGTCTTCGGCCTCGATCGGCCGACCGTCGGCCTGCTGAATGTCGGCGTCGAGGAGATGAAGGGCGTCGAGCAGGTGAAGGGCGCCGCGGCTATCCTTCGCGAGCACGGCGAAGACTTCATCTATCGAGGCTTCGTCGAGGGCAACGACATCAGCAAGGGTACTGTCGATGTCGTGGTGACCGAGGGCTTTTCCGGGAACATCGCCCTGAAGACCGCCGAAGGAACGGCGAGGCAGGTCGCGACGGTGCTGCGCGAGGAAATCGGCCGGAGCTGGCGGACCAAACTGGGATATCTCCTGGCCAAGCCGGCATTTAATGCGCTGCGCAAACAGATGGATCCAAATAATTACAACGGTGGCGTTTTCCTTGGGCTGAACGGCATTGTCATCAAGGCCCATGGCGGCAGCAATCCGGAAGGATTTGCCGCCGCCGTTGAACTCGGGCATGACATGGCCCGCTACGACCTTCTCGCCAAGATTTCGGCCGGCCTCGCGACCTATGATCGCCTGAAAGAGGCCCCCGCGGTAGGAGCCGCTATATCGTGACAGTTAAGCGTTCCGTGGTGCTGGGCATTGGCAGCGCCCTGCCGAAGCGTGTTGTGACTAATGCCGAACTCGCCCAGACAGTCGACACTTCGGACGAATGGATCGTCCAGCGCACCGGCATCCGTCAGCGCTACATCGCGGGTGAGAACGAGACCAGTTCGACTCTCGGCCTCGCGGCGGCCGAGGCCGCGCTGAAGAACGCGGGCAAGACGCCTGCGGATATCGATCTCATTATCGTCGCGACGACGACGCCGGATCTCACCTTCCCGTCGACCGCGACGCAGATCCAGTCCAGGCTCGGCATCTTCCATGGTGCCGCCTTTGACGTGCAGGCGGTCTGCTCCGGCTTCGTCTATGGCGTCGCAATCGCCGACAAATTCCTGTCTTCCGGCAGTCACAAATGCGCACTGGTCATCGGCGTCGATACGCTGTCACGAATCCTGAACTGGGAAGACCGCACGACCTGCGTCCTGTTCGGCGACGGCGCCGGCGCGATGGTCGTCGAGGCCCAGGATCAGCCGGGTGACGTGAAGACTGACCGCGGTGTCCTCACGACTCACATTCGCTCCGACGGACGGCACGGACCGAAGCTCTGCGCCACCGGCGGGCCGTCGTCCACAGGTTCGGTGGGCGTCCTGACGATGGAGGGCAAGGAGGTCTTTCGACACGCGGTCGGGATGATCACGGATGTGATCGAAGATGCTTACAAAGCAACAGGATTCACTTCGGAAGACCTGACATGGTTCGTCCCTCACCAGGCGAACAAGCGGATCATCGATTCCAGCGCGGATAAGCTTGGGATTGCTGCTCACAAGGTCGTTATCACCGTCGACCGCCACGGCAACACATCGGCGGCTTCAATCCCCCTCGCGCTTTCGGTCGCCTATGATGACGGCCGTATCAAGCGTGGCGACCTCGTAATGCTCGAAGCAATGGGCGGCGGCTTTACGTGGGCCTCGGCCCTGCTGCGCTGGTAGCAAGACGAGTTGACCAATTACACCAGACGTCTACGCTGACATCTCGTGGTAATAAATATAACCGGTCCCTAGGGAGGAAGCCGATGGCCACAAAGACAATAACCCGCGCCGATCTGAGCGAGGCCGTCTATCAGAAGGTGGGGCTGTCGCGGACCGAATCCGCGGCTCTTGTGGAAATGGTGCTGGATCAGATTGCCGACTGTCTCGAACAGGGTGAGATGGTGAAACTGTCTTCGTTCGGGTCCTTTGTCGTTCGCCCGAAGGGACAGCGGGTGGGCCGTAACCCGAAGAGTGGCCAGGAAGTGCCAATTCCGCCGCGCAAGGTGCTCGTGTTCAAGCCGAGCAACATCCTGAAGGGCCGCATCAATGGAGAGGCCGTCGGCGAAGAGGATTGATCTGGAGTAGGGGGTAGGGGTGGATAAGTCTCCCGACGCGTTCCGGACTATCAGCGAGGTCGCGGACGATCTCGATCTGCCACAGCATGTTCTCCGCTTCTGGGAGACGCGCTTCAATCAGATCAAGCCGCTGAAGCGCGGCGGCGGACGGCGGTATTACCGCCCGGACGACGTCCTTTTGTTGCGCGGCATCAAGCACTTGCTCTACGGCGAGGGCTACACGATCAAGGGCGTTCAGCGCATCCTGAAGGAACAGGGGCTGCGTTATGTCCAGATGGTCTGGCGCGACGACCTCGAAGAGGAGTTGCCCGCGCTCTCACAGGCGCATGCCGAGGACTATGCCCCGCGCGCAGATCGTGGCGAGCAGCGCCACGAGCCCATGTTCGGCATGGAGGAGCGGCCAGGTCCGGAAGCCTTCGCTCCGAAGCATATCGATACATTCGCGGTCAATCCGGCGGTCATCGCCCGGCGGTCGAATTTCGAGCCGATCGTCGATGATCATGACGAACCGGATGAGCTCGAACATGCACCTCATCTCGAACTGACGGGCGCCTCGAACGGCCGTCCGAGCATCGCGCTCGGCGGGCGGCACAGGCTGGAAGCGGCGCTTCGTGAACTCGCGGAATGCCGGCGGCTGTTGGACGTCTCGCAGTAGCCGGGCGGGTATGTTGCTCGTTGGTGCGGGCCGCCACCCCATGCAGAGAAAGCGGCGGCCCGCCTGCAGGCCTCGCGGCCATGCAGGGATGCGCCAGCTAAGCGCTGGCTAAAGGCTAGGTCGCCACCCTCTATAGCCACGGGCGGCGACCCGGCGATGCAGCCTGTTGCAGACGGGACGCCTCGCAACCTCAGCGTACTTAACTGACAGTCCACGTCTAATCTCATAAACCGATCATGAGGATAGCCTGGAACTATCCCCGTTCGGGGCAGGATTCCCGTTCGGACCTATTGCGGCTTGCTCTTATCGCCATGTCGGGCTCTGGGTGCCTCGTTCCCATCGAATGCTCGGCTGAGGGCATTTGATCACTCTCTTGGAGCCGACAAGCCTCTTAAGAGCAAGCCGCAGTACGTCTGAACGAGTGGGCTTTGGTTCAGGTTGGAGTTCGATCCATGCATCGACGGCGACGCTCAACTCAACCGGGATCTGGGCGCCGATCACGCGAGCTTTTCGAGATTTGATCTTCGACATGTTGCCTCCCCAAACCGGGCGATTCAATCTCGGCTTGGGGAAGATGGCGGCCTGGCGTGATCTGGCCGTGATTTCTGGAGGCAGGGGGCGTGATTTCGATAGGCATGATTGGCGCCTCAGTGAATCATTCTGCTGATCTCGAAAAACATCCCTGTTCCGGCCTTCCAAAAATCACCTTGATAAACTAGACGTTCGGGCGTCGGAGCGTAGCGCAGCCCGGTTAGCGCACTAGTCTGGGGGAATGGGAGGCATTATGCCTCTTTCCCAAGAAGCTCTTGGCCTTCTTCCGTCCGGTCTATTCTGTCGTGGGGATTTTCGTGGGTCTGGCTACGCCGGGCGCTGACCGCCTCCATGCCTGCGCGAAGATCCTCGAGGAGGACGTGCGCATACTTCGTCGTCGTCTCGATCTTCGAATGTCCGAGCAGGTGCTGCACCTGTTTCAGGTTGCCGGTCTCGCGCAACAGCCGCGTCCCGGCGGTGTGGCGGTTGTCGTGCCAGCGGTACTTCGACAGGTCGATCCGCTTCTTGAACTTCCGCCACCAGCTCTTGCGGCCGACGTTCGCGCTTCAGCACTGGTGCAATACGACCAGAAACACCGATGGTTTCGGCGTGGCAACCAACGCCGGCGTTATCGAAATCTATGCTGAAGTTATTATACGTCGCCTCGCATGAACCCAAGCTATGCTGGCTTCACGAGTAGCCCCTGTCCAGTCGGCAGAGTCAGCACAGACGATTTTTTGGAGGCTGCGAATTCGTCCCACATCTCATGCTGATCTTCGTGGGTTGCGAAGGCATAGTCATCGATGACAACGATGGCGGACGGGCTGAGCCGGTCCCAGAGTTCGTCCATTACGGCTTTCTCTGCATCGGCATGGTTGAGGTCGACTGATAGATAGGCGATCCGATCAAGTGAGGTCTGGTCGAGAGTACCTGGAAGCCACCCCTTGACCAGCTTTGCATTCGGGAATGGCGCAAAATTCTTCTCGGCCAAGGCATAGCAGTCGAAGTAAAGCGAGCCGTTGCGCGATTGAGTGATCTCGCGGCCGTCGTCGGGAATGCCTTCGTAGGTGTCGAAGAGATAGAACGTTTTCGTGACCTTTGCGAAATCCAGCGCGTGGCAGATCGTCATCGACAAGGCGCCGAGATTGACGCCGCACTCGACGAAATCCCCGGGTAGAAGAAGGCCATGCCGCGCCGCCCAAACAGCGGTGTGGGCTCTCCAGCGAACGTCCTTGACTCGTCCGTCCCAGGCGGGCCGATTTCCCTCAGCAGCCCTCTCCCATGCCGATGCGAAGGACGGCTCTGACATAAATCCCAGGTTCTTTCGGCGTACTCCGACATTGTCACCGACGTAGTCTGGCCGCCATTTTTTCTTGATGCCGAGAGAGCGGCGGATCGTTCTTCCAATTCCGAAAGCCATATGTCTGCCTAAATGCCGAGATCCGCTTCGATAACACGGCAGGACAATCCCAAAAAGAAGTGGCCTTTGCGCCCGTCGGCTTGGTAGCTCAGAGCTTCCAGAACAATTTGTATCCGGTCTTCCTCCGGGCATCCCGCCAGAACATGCGGAAGAGCTTGTACTTTGCGCGGGCCGATAGGGGGCCGAGGGATTCCCGAATGCGGAAGCAACCTATAGTGTAATTCCAGCGTGCTAAGAAACGATCTTTGAATTTGGTGACTTTGTAGAGCGACTCCGAGTTCGAGCCTCGAATGAAATGGAATCTCGGCTCGGGCACGTAGACGACCAAATCCCGGACCACGAATTCGGCCACTGTATAGGATGCCGCACACCATGGAGTGCCTAATTCAGGCCAACGCCTCAGCATGATCTCCGAGCCGCCGTGTGATCGAACAATCCCGTAGAACCACTCAGAAGGGAACATGAGGCCGCGGGGGATGCGGCCGGACGCAATCCGCGTGGAGAAATCGAATATATCGTCCTTGGGCGTTAGATAAGTGACCTGATCTCCTGCGTGTCTCTCCACAGAGCCAACTGCCAGCATTTTTGTTGGATCAGTTTCGAGAGCTGATAGGAGCTTGCCGAGATAATCCCTTGTGGAGAGGTCATCGCACGCCCGAAGACAGAAAAATTCGCCACGCTCGCGGGCGATCTTGATGGTACGCACGAAGTTATCAACGCCAGCGACGTGCTCGTCCGCTTCAATCAACTCAAATCTCGGGTCCCTTCGACAGAACTCCTTCGCGATCTCTGCCGTGCGATCAGTCGACTTGTTGTCGACGATGACGGCTCTGAAGTCCCGGAAGTCTTGATCGGCGATACATTGAAGACTTTGTTCCATCGTCCGCTCCCCATTGTAGATGGGGAAGGCAACGATCAGTTTTTCTCCTGGCATGCTTGCGCTGGTCACTGTTAGATCTTCAGAAGAAGAATGTCCTCGATCAGCAGTGCGTCGATGTCGGTCCCCATAAAGCACTTAATGGCATCGACCGGAGACTCAACGATTGGCTCGTTCGCAATATTGAATGAGGTGTTCAACAGCACTGGAACACCGGTGCGCTCTCCGAAAACCTGAAGGATGTCGTACAGATTTCCGTTCCGCTCACGGGTGACGGTTTGAAGGCGGGCCGTTCCGTCGACGTGTGTGATAGCTGGAACAACAGACCTCATCTCTTTCCGCACCGGCGGGATGAGAAGCATGTATGGGCAAGGGCGATCGATCTCGAAAAACTCTGAGGCCCGATCCTCCAAGACGATCGGGGCGAAGGGGCGGAAGGACTCGCGAAATTTTACGCGAGCGTTGAGAACGTCCTTATTCTCCGCGAGCAAGGGGCTCATGAGGATCGAGCGATGGCCAAGGGCGCGAGGACCCATCTCGGAGCGGCCTTCGAAACGTGCAACGATCTTGTTTGCTGCCAGCAGATCAATGGCCCGGTCGACCGCTGATGCTCGTACGATTTCGTAACCATCGAACCGATTTATCGCGTCCTCGATCTGGGCGTCCGAATAGGTTGGGCCGAGATAGGGCGATATCTCCTCGCGCACCCTGCCGCCCTTCGTGTAATAGCCGTAGAGGGCGCAGCCCAAGGGAATGCCCGTGTCTGAAGCGGCGGGGTTAATGAAGATGTCTTCGAACAGGCCGCTTTCGAGAATCCGGTAGTTGCTGACGGAATTGAGCGCGACGCCGCCAGTGATGCAGAGATATTTCGCGCCCGTCTGCTCTTTTGCGAAACGCGCCAAATGTAACATGGCCCGCTCGCATTCAGCCTGCACCGCGAAGGCTGCGTCGGCTTTCTTTTCGAAGGAATCGAGCGGTTCATAGCTATGAGCAATGTCGTAGCTACCGTCGATGCAGAAGCCCTCGTAGTCGGTCACAATTCCATCGAACCGACCGCCGAAGTTGAAGAGTTGGCTGTTCGTCTTCCCGAAAGGCGCGAGACCCATGGTTTTGCCCTCCTGAAGTAGTCCGAACTTGATCGCCTGGGTGACAGCCGCATAGAGAAGGCCGATTCCGATCTTGGACGTCGAAGTGATCAGGCGGATGCCGTCCTCGGTCGCATGGAAGAGGCTTTGCGTTTCGCGGTCACTGCCTCGACCATCTACTACCAGAACAGCAGCCTCGGAAAACGGAGAGGAGTAGAAGACGGAACAGGCGTGCGCGAGATGATGATTGATCATCTCGATTTTGCTTTGGTCGACCTCGGCGAGGAAGTTCACGTTTGAGCATGAGCGGCGAAATTGATCCTTCCTCCAATCGCTCTTGTTGACGATGTGGTCGAGGATGATGCTGTCACATTCTTCGGGAGCATGTGCGCCAACTTCCCTGAGGCACGCCATTGCCGAGTGATGAGGGAAGGCGCGAGAATCCTTTAGTCGGTCAAGCCGCTCTTCGGACAGCATTGCGATCGAGAATTTTCCACCGTCCTCTCTGACCGCACAGGCGCCTGTGTTGTGCCAAGGATCCTTGTGAAGTCCGAGAACGAGCATCTTGTTCCTCTCAGCCGATGAAGCGTGACGCCTAGCACAACCGTACTTTCTCAACCAGCCGCCCTCCGAGGCGGCTTTTTCATTTCCGGAGATCTCTGATGACGACGACTGCCCTGCAGCTCGCGCTGATCGCGCGCGGCTATTCCGTTGGCTCGGCCGGCGCCGATGGTGTGTTCGGGCGCGCCACGATCTCGGCGGTGAAGGCGTTCCAGGCGGATCACGGTCTGTCGGTCGACGGCATCGCCGGACCGAAGACGTTGTTCGCGCTTGATGCCGGCAAGGCCGCCGGGATCCTGCCGGCGTCGCCGCTGTTCATTCCCTGGTTCGAGGAAGCGAAGCGCAAGCAGGGGCTGCACGAGATCCGCGACAAGGCGAAGCTCGCGGCGTGCCTGAAGAGCGACGGCGCGACCCTGGGCGACCCGTCGAAGCTGCCGTGGTGCGGCAGCAAGCAGGGCTGACCTCGCGTGCCGGAG
The DNA here is from genome assembly GCF_042652085.1 of Flaviflagellibacter deserti. Classification (NCBI taxonomy): domain Bacteria; kingdom Pseudomonadati; phylum Pseudomonadota; class Alphaproteobacteria; order Hyphomicrobiales; genus Flaviflagellibacter; species Flaviflagellibacter deserti. Next base: position 255,654 of record NZ_JBHSJF010000006.1, read on the forward strand.
GATCGGCACGCCTGCGCCGACGAACGGGCGCCTGACCTTCACAAATCTAAACGTCAACGGCCCGCTTCGGCGGGCTTTTTCATGAGTTGCTTTAGCGAAGCCCTACTGCTTGCAGTACGGCCAATTCTTTATTCTGGGCCTTCTGAAGGAGTTGAAAATCGCCTCGGAGAGCCTTCAGCGCATACCGTTCCTGGTTGATCTCGTCGGAGGTGCGAAAGCCCATCCGGCGTAGAACCGGTACAGGAGGGCACCATCCCTGAACCGCGTGCTGAAACAGAAAAGCTGTGACGACGGCTGGTAGTGCTAGCCAACGCCTGTCGAGCGATACGCCGAGGACGACACCAGTAAAAGCGAGTGTGGAGGCATTGGCCTCGATCGTGCGCTCGATGTCCCATTCGCGGTCGAGTTCGTTGAGTCGACCCTCGATCTCTTGGAGATGGTCGGCAAAATAGGCGAGTCGATCTTCGGTCTCCTGCCGGATGCGGAGGTTGACCTGAGCGGCTGTGTGAAGAGGAACGCGGCGTGCAGTCGTTGACACCATTGGGGGCCTCCTGCGGGTAGAAGCTGGAAACCGTCAATTCGTTCCCGTGGCCTGCGAACTGACGATCCGCCAAGAGGTCTCCGGCTTTTCGCCGGTCGGGGATAAAGCCGTCCCCGGCGGTCTGTTCGACTAAGCAGTTGCCCTGACCACATGCCCCGCTCGGCTTCGGCCGGGCGGGGCTTTTTGCGTTTTCAGGGCCGCGTCGGCGGTTCGTTCTGTTGGCGGAGTATACGCGCCTTCCCCCGGCAGGTGATGTGCTCGTTCGGAAATTGCTCGGCGACACCCTCGTAGGCGCTGATCGCGGCCCAGAAATTATTGAGGGTGCCGAAGCTTTTCTTTAGCTGGCCTCGGATCGCGCGCTCAGTTTCCCAGCTCTCGACCATATAGGCACCCTGCTTGCCGCCCTCATAAGCGATCTTCCAACGCATGGCCTGGACCAGGCGCATCGCTGTCTCAGCAGTGAGGCGGATCGACCGGCCGTCCTTCACCCGCTGCTCGATCTCCTGAGCGAGCATGAAATCGTTGAGCTTGGCCGTTTCCCTTGATGCTTGGCCTGGTAGCGCTTTGACACCCATGTTCCAGATTTGTTCTCATGGCGATCCGGAGTCAATCCGGGCTTCCGCGACGTCCGTCGCCGTGTTCCCGGTGCAACGGCCTGGCCGAGACAAGTTAGCCTACTTTTACACATTCTAAACGGTACCTGACCTACGAATTTGGCGACCGGTATGTTGTCCTTATTGGGATTCGAAAAAGGTCCTTCCGCTCAGGCGGATGAGGGAGCGGTAAGTGGGTGCTTGCTCGCGTCGGAGATTCGGTGACGGATTGGAGGCGGAACAGGCCTTGAAAACCGCGCCGGGCACTTGCACGAACCTTTCAGCAAAGGCGCATCACGCTTCCCTGCAGAGGCGCCTAGCCCGCGCTTCGGTCGCCCCTCTTCTGGTCTCATGCTCGATCCTGGCGCTGGCGGTCTGCATCTCCGAGACCGCCGAGGCGCAAACCTGGACCGGCAACACCAGCAGCGACTGGACGGTTGGCGGCAACTGGTCCGGCGGCGCGGTGCCGACCAACGGCAACGTAACGATTGCCACGACCTCGCCCAATCCGACGGTTCTGGGCGTCTCCGGCGCTGCGACCGCTACGAGCCGAAATGTTGTTGTCGGCTTCGGCAGCGGGCCAGGCAGCCTGACGATCCAGAATGGCGGTACCCTCACGAGCAATGCGACTGGTTACTCCTACGTTGGATTAAACGGGGGATCGGTCGGCGTCATGAACGTGACCGGTCCGGGATCGAAGTGGATCATCAACGGCAGCCCCAACGCTGTCTCCTTGTTGCTGGGCAGCGTTGCGTCGGGCGGCGGAAGCGCAACAGGCACGCTCAACATCAGTAATGGCGGCGCCGTCCAAACAGCCGGAGACATCGTCGTCGCCGAGACGAACGGCACCGGCTTCCTGAACGTGACCAGCGGCGGCACGCTGACCACCGGTCGCGACGGCTATATCGGTAGGTTCGGTGGCTCAAACGGGACCGCTCTGATCTCAGGAACCGGCTCGACTTGGACAATCGCCAGCCGGTTGCTCATCGGCAACGGCGGCCCCGGTGCGCTGACGATCAGCGACAACGCGCTGGTCAACGTCGGGACCTCTACGACTGTCGGAACCTCCGCGAGCCAGGGCACTCTCAACGTCACGAGTGGCGGCACGTTACAAACGCAGACGCTTCTGCGTGGCACCGGTCCGGTTCAGGTCAATTTCGACGGCGGCACGCTGCGTGCGAAAACGAATACCACGAGCTTCGTCAGCGGCTTTTCCGGCACGGAACTCAACATCGCGTCCGGCGGGCTGACCGTCGATACGGCCGGGTTCAACGTGACCGCGTCCTCGCCCTTCAGCGGCACCGGCACGTTCACCAAGATCGGCGCGGGCACGCTGACGCTCACCGGCGCAAACAGCACCAACTTTTCCGGCGAGATGGCCATCAATGCCGGCACGGTTTCGGTTGCATCCGCGACCAATCTCGGCACCGGCGGGTTGAGCTTCGACGGCGGCACGCTGCAGAACACCGGTGCATTCACGACCGCGCTGCCGGTGACGCTGAACGCGGGCGGCGGCACGTTCCAGACCGACGCCAATCTCACGCTGTCGGGCGTTATTGACGGCAACGGCGCGCTCGCGAAGACCGGCAGCAGCACACTCACGCTGACGAATGCCAACACCTATTCCGGCGAGACATGGATCCGAACCGGCACGCTCGCTTTGTCCGGCGCCGGGTCGATCGCCAACTCCAGCCGCGTCGTCGCCGATGGCACGTTCGACATTTCCGCTGTGACGCCGACAAGCGCAAGCATCCAGAGCCTTGCTGGCAGTGGCACTGTCAATCTCGGCGCCAAGCAGCTGCAGCTGACCAATGCCGGCGACACGTTCGCAGGCTCCATCACCGGCACCGGCGGCGTGAGCGTTTCAGCCGGTACGCAGACCCTCACCGGCACGAGCGACTATACCGGCATCACGAACGTGACGGGCACCGGCCATCTGCGGCTGCTGAACGGCGGCAAGATCACGGACACCAGTCACATGGGGCTGAGCGGCCCGGGGGTGACCGCGACGGTGAGCGGGACCGGCTCGCTCCTTGAAACCGGGACTCTGGCTGTAGGAGGTGTCACCGCCGGAAGCAACGCCACCCTGAACGTGTTGAACGGCGGTGTCGTCAGGACGACGATCAACGGGACGGCGGCTATCGGCGGCCCCAACGCGCAAACAGCGACGGTCAATGTCGACGGCGCGGGATCGCTCCTGGATCTCGCCGGCAATTTCGGCGTCGGCCATCAGAATGGGGCTTCGGACACCTTTCTGAACGTTACCAACGGAGGCACGGTCCGGAGCCTGAACGGAACCGTCGGCTCTTTCTCTGCTGCGACCGGCACAAAGTCGGTCCTGATCTCGGATGCGGGCTCGAGCTGGACGATGAACGGGGAGCTCAATCTCCAAAGCGGCGGATCGGTGTCGATCCTCGATGGCGGCGCAGCGAACGCAACGACATCGCGCATCGGCAGCACAAGTGGTACCGCCAATCTGCTGGTTTCCGGCGCCGGCTCGACCTATTCCGTCAGCGATGACCAGGTGATCGGGGCCAGTAGCGCCACCGGCATCGTCACGCTGGCCGACGGCGCGCTCATGACGGTCGGCGACCAGCTCACGCTGGCGAGCGGCGCAAGCAGCACGGGCATCCTCAATATCGGCGGCGCGGAGGGGCAGGCGGCGACCGGCGCGGGCACACTCGACGCGGCGACTTTGACGTTCGGCCCCGGAACGGCACGCGTCAACTTCAATCACACCGACACGAACTATCTCTTCTCGACCGCGATGTCGGGCACTGGCGGCGCGGTGAACCATAACGGTCCCGGCACGACCGTGCTGACAGGCGCGAACACCTATACCGGCGCGACGACGATCCGGGCCGGCACGCTGCGCGCCGGTGCGGCGAATGCGTTCAGCGCCGCCTCCGATCATTATGTCGATCCGGGCGCAACGCTCGATCTCAAAGGCTTCGATCAGACGCTCGGTCTGCTCAACAATGCCGGCACGGTGCGGACCGGCGGTGCACCGGGCACGGTGCTCACCGTCGATACCTATAACGGCGATAGCGGCACGCTCCATGTCAATACGGCGCTGGGCGGCGATCTGTCGGTCACCGACCGCCTCGTGGCGACGACGGTGCTGGGCACGAGCAATCTGCGCGTGACGAATGTCGGCGGTGGCGGCGGAGAGACGAATGAAGGCATCAAGATCGTCGATGTCCTCGATCCTGTTGCCTCTACCGGCACGTTCTCTCTGCTCGGTGACTATGTCTTCAAGGGCCAGCAGGCAGTGGTCGGCGGCGCCTATGCCTATCGTCTCTATCAGGGCGGCGTCAGCACGCCAGCCGACGGCGACTGGTATCTGCGGTCGGACTTTCTCGGCGTCGTCGGCGCCGCCTTCCAGGCCGGCGTTGCCTTGTACGAGGCGATGCCGCAGGCATTGCTCAGTCTCGCCGATCTGCCGACGCTGCAGCAGCGCGTCGGCAATCGCTATCGGGATGACGATGCCGCGGGCCCGAGCCGAGGAACCGAAGGGGATGCGGCGTCTCCGATCTGGGGCCGCATCGAGACGACGCACAGCAGGTTTGAACCGTCGAGCTCGACATCGGGTCTGAGTTACGAGGCCGACGAAGTCGAGATGCAGGTCGGCCTAGACACGCAACTGCACGACGGTGAGAAAGGGCGCCTCATCGGCGGCCTGACTGCGCAGTATGGTCTAGTCTCGGCCGACATCGGTTCGTTCTGGGGCGACGGCACGATCGAGGCGGCGGGCTACGGCGTCGGCGGCACGCTGACCTGGTACGGCGATAACGGTTTCTATGTCGACGGCCAGGCGCAGTTCACCATTTTCGACAGCGATCTGTCCTCCGACACTGCCGGCAGTCTCGCCACAGATAATGCCGGCCGCGGCTATGCGCTTGGCATCGAGACCGGCCGCCGCCTTGCTGTCAGCGGCGCCTGGTCGCTGATGCCACAGGCGCATCTCGTCTACGCCGCGGTCAAGGACAGTTTCACCGATGCGTTCGGTACCCCGGTGTCGCTCGACGGCGCCGAGCGGCTGACGGGTCGCCTTGGTCTCTCGGCCGATTACCGCAATGCGTGGCAGGACGCGGCCGGGCAGACGAGCCGGGCCAGCTTCTACGGCATCGCCAATCTCTATCACGAGTTCCTCGACAACACCGATGTGGACGTTGCCGGCACGCCGTTCGCGACCACCAACGAACGGCTCTCCGGTGGCGTCGGCCTCGGCGGCAGCTATAGTTGGAACGACGACAAATTCGCCGTTTACGGCGAGGCGACCGCCGTTACCAGCCTTGAAGATCTCGGCGAAGACTACAGTGTCGGTGGAACCGTCGGCTTCCGGATGAAGTGGTGAGTTGGCTTCGAATTAGAACCGCATTCTCTTCGCTGCTGCTGTTGGCTGCGATGACCAAAGCTGCGCCTGGCCAGTCGGCCACGACTGCCACGTTCGACGATTGGGTGGTTCGCTGCCAGGTGACGGACACCGGCAAGATCTGCGAGAGCACAAGTGCGGTTAACGTGAAGACCTCGAGCGGAACGATCGCGCAGGCGGCTTCGATCGTCATCGGCCAGCTGCCAGGGGAGCCGAAATCCAAAATCCTGGTGCAGCTTCCGCTCGGCGTCTGGCTGCCGTCTGGAGTGAGGCTCTTAGACGAAACCAAGAAGGAAATAGCCTCCCTTCAGTACACACAATGCCAAGGGGGAGGGTGTTTTGCGGTGGCCGATGTGGACGGAGCGGTTCTCGACGTGATCGGCCGCCTTAACGAAAGCCTGCTGATCGCCTACGTGGCCCAGAACCAGAACGTGCACGTGCAGGTGAGCATCAAGGGCTACGCGGCGGCGGAGAAGGCACGGCGCGGAGGATGACGTGATCTCGGCGAACTCCACGGATACGCGCATTGGTCGCTGCCCTCTGCCGACCACGATCGAAGAGCTCGAAATCTTGATGCGGGCGCCGTGGAGCGAGGCCGGTCTGCTGCAACGGCCTTTGCCGGACGAGGCACTGACGATCGTCGCGCGCGGTACGAAAGAGGACAGCGTCGAGTTGGTGAACAACTGATGTTCCGTTTCCTAAAGCGGAACGACCAAGACGCCGACCCTCCTTGGCGGAAAACCGGGAAGCGGCTGAACTATCGGTTCTCTTTGGCAAACGAGCGAACGTTCCTCGCATGGATCGATCCTCGCCGCGAGCGACGCCGACCACATGATGCCCGGCAGCGGCGAGCCGCGTTGAGAGTGCGCGGCCAATGCCCTTGCTGGCGCCGGTGACGAGAAACGTTCGTTTCGTCATGATGTCTCTACCTGTCATGAACAAGGGTGGCCAAGCGCACCTGATCCGGGATTACGGGGAGATCAGGACGACCTCGCCAGGGGCGGCCGAGTTTCCATAGTCGACCAGCAGGGGTTCGCAGAACCGCCCGGCCCCGCCCCCCGCTCCGACCCATCGCCGCGTCAGGCAGCGCTGCTTGCAGCTATATCGTTCGAACATGCGGGGAAGTCCGTGTAACCCACCTCGCCATCGCGGGTATAATAGGTCGACCGGTCTGCTACGGCCAACGGCCAGCCGTGCTTAAGACGCTCAACGAGGTCCGGGTTCGCGATATACGGCCTGCCAAAAGCGATCAAATCCACCAATCCGGTGTCGAGCGAAGCCTGGGCACGCTCGCTGTCGTTGAAGCCGCCGCACCAGATGAACGCGCCGGGAAACACCGCCCGAGCTTTGGCAAGCAGAGCATGGTCGAGGTACCGAGGCTTGAACTCCGCCGTCTCCATGTTTCCGTCAGGCATCAACTCGTAGAGTAGATGGATGTATGCCACGCCACGGCGTCCCAGCTGCTCGGCAACATACAGGAACGTTTCCTCCGTAACAGGATCAACCGGCATTGAGCCGTACTTGCCGAACGGAGACAGACGAACACCCACGCGCCCCGGACCGAATTCAGCCACCACCGAATCGACGACTTCCATCAGGAAGCGCGTGCGATCTTCGATGCTGCTCCCGCCGTAACGGTCGGTGCGCGTATTGAGCACCGAGTTCATGAACTGCTCGAACAGATAGCCGTTGGCCGCGTGGATCTCGACACCGTCGAACCCGACCTTCCGTGCATTGGCGGCGGCTTTGGCGAAGGTGCCGACCATGGCCGACACTTCATCCGTGCTGAGGGGCCTCGGTGTCGCCGTCGGCATATAGCCCAATCGGCCGTCCGGGCCGTGGGCAAACACCGACGAGCCCTCTGCCCGTTGCCCAGTCACGCCCACCGGGGCCTGGCCGCTCGGCAGAATCGAGGAATGGGCCATCCTGCCGACGTGCCACAATTGCATGAATATCGTGCCGCCATGACGGTGAACCTCATCGGTCACGAGACGCCAGCCCTGCATTTGGGCTTCCGAGTGGATTCCGGGTGTCCTCGCGTAACCGTGGCTGGACTGGTCGACGTCAGTGGCTTCGGTGATGATCAGACCGGCACTGGCTCGCTGGCCGTAATAGGTGGCGATCATCTCGTTCGGGAGATCCCCATCGGTCGGGAGGTCGCCCTCGGACGTTCGCGTGCGGGTCATGGCCGGCATGACGATGCGGTTCTTCAGCGAGACGGTGCCGCCAAGCAGTTGAGGTTCGAACAAATCGTACATAGATCACCTTCGAGCGGATTTCTGCCGAAGATCTATGTTCGGTAGCCATTCCTATCTACACACTGATTGGTCAGTGGTCGGCGGATGAAGATCATCAAGAGACTACCGGGCTTGCCGGTCGAGCGTGCCCTGGGCGTCCTTTCGGGACGCTGGAAGGCGGTCATTCTTCACGTGCTGATGGATGGCCCGCAACGCATATGCGACATGGAAAACCGCATCGTCGGCATTTCACAGAAGGTGTTGATCGAGCAGCTTCGAGCGCTCGATGAACATGGAATCGTGAGCAGACAGCCCAGCGCCGTCGACAGTCAGGGGATCGAATACCTGCTCACCCCGCTCGGCGAAAGCCTGCGGCCCGTGTTGAATTCTCTCCAGGAATGGGGCGCCCATCACGCCAGGGGACTCAATGAGGTCCATAGGCTTCTGCCATGCGATGCTGTCGTTCGAGATCGCAATACCTGACGCCTAATGGGTATCGCTGTTCAGGCGCATTCCTCATTAGGTGAGACGAAGGGTGTCGTTGTCGCCCATCCGCCGTCCACATCTCCTGATCGGAAACGCGTGCTCGTCGCCACGTTGATGGGATCGGCCGCCTGGCCGAACCTGATTCTACATCTGGCAGGCGGTATGATGCTGGCAACAGCGGCGGCTTTCGTTTGGACCAAGCGATAGCCGTTTGAAGGGCTCCGTTGCGAGCGGCCGTGTCTTGACCAACAGTGTAGGGATTGGCGGACGGCGGCTTACTCTGACAAGAAGTTTTGAATGCCCCGGATGAGCTGCGAGATGGCCGCGGCAGCAATGAACGCGCATGTGACGATGCCTATGAACTCCAGCCGCGACATGCCGGTGGAGTCCAGATCGGGCGGAATGGTTCCGCCAGGGCCGGAACAAGCCATAAACATTCGTGGGACTTTTCGTGGGGCTTTCCGCACCAAACCGGTCCCGTGAATGCCGTTCTGTTCCCATTCTGAAATTCTTCCCCGTTCCGGCCTTCCAAAAATCACCTTGATAAACTAGACGTTCGGGCGTCGGAGCGTAGCGCAGCCCGGTTAGCGCACTAGTCTGGGGGACTAGGGGTCGTGGGTTCGAATCCCGCCGCTCCGACCATTTCATTTCACGGGGGCACAATGGCGCGCGCTCAAACCACGCCTGTCTCGTTCCGCACCCGCCTCGCAGACTTCCTGGAATCATCGCCGGCCCAGACCGGGATCATCGCGCTGATCCTGGTGAACGCGGTCATTTTCGGCCTGGAGACGATCCCGCCGGTCATGGCGGCGATAGGGCCCGTGCTCTATGCGCTCGACCACGCGATCCTCATGGTCTTCGTCGTAGAGATCGCGGCTCGCCTGTTTGCATTCGGTTCGCGCTTCTTTCGCGATCCCTGGTCGGTGTTCGATCTCGCAGTGATCGGCATCGCTCTTTTGCCCGCGACGGGCAGCCTATCCGCGCTCCGCGCCCTGCGTGTCATGCGGGTGCTGCGCCTCGTCTCGGCAATGCCGGCGCTTCGGTCCGTGGTGGACGCGCTCCTGCGCGCCATGCCGGCGATGGGCTCGGTGGCGGCGCTTCTGGCGCTGGTTCTGTACGTGGGCGCCGTGATCGCCACCAAGCTGTTCGGCGCGACGCATCCCGAATGGTTCGGCGATCTCGGCCGCTCGCTGCTAACCCTGTTCCAGATCCTCACCCTGGAAGGCTGGGCGGACATCATGCGCGATGTCGCGGAGCAGCATCGTTTTGCCTGGTTGTTCTTCGTACCCTTCGTGTTGATCGCGACCTTCGCGGTGCTCAATCTCGTCGTCGCCGTCATCGTCGATTCCATGCAGAGCGGCGTCCGGGCCGCGGTGGCCGAGGAAGAGGAAGAGCGCGATGCCGAACTGCGCCGCGAGCTCGACCATGACCTTGGCGACGTCCTGCGGGAAATCCGGAAGGATCTCGCCGAGCTGAAGGCCTCGGTGTCCAGTGGACAATCCAAAGGCTGATGGCGATGTGGCGCAGCATTGCGTCCGTTGGCGGGCTGACCCTCGTCTCGCGCCTGTTCGGCTTCATCCGTGACGTCGCGATGGCTCCGTTGCTCGGCGCGGGCCCGCTGTCCGACGCGTTCATGGTCGCGTTCCGGCTGCCGAACCATTTCCGCGCGATCTTCGCCGAGGGTGCCTACAACGCCGCGTTCGTGCCCCGTTACTCGGCTGTGCTGACCGAACGCGGCGCCGAGGAAGCGAAACGTTTCGCCGGTGCGATCCTGACGCTGACCTTGATCGTCCAGCTCATCCTGATGGCGCTCGCATTCGCGGCGATGCCACTACTCGTTCGGCTGCTTGCCCCGGGTTTCGTCGACGATCCCGCCCAGTTTTCGACGACGATCGATCTCACGCGGATCACCTTTCCCTATCTCGCGCTGATCGCCGTCGCGACGCTCGTCTCCGGCATGCTCAATGCCCATGAACGGTTTGCCGCCGCCGCGGCGTCGCCGATCCTGCTGAACATCTTCATGATCGGCGCGCTGTTCCTGACGCCGTATTTCCCGACCGCGGCCCATGCGCTCGCCTGGGGCGTGACTTTGTCCGGTTTCGGCCAGCTCCTCTGGGTCATGCTCGATCTGCGCCGGACGGGCCAGACGCTCGGCTTCGTCCGCCCCTCGATGACTGAGGACATGCGGAAATTCCTGAAGGCGTTCGGGCCGGCGACGATCGGCTCGGCCGGCGTACAGATCGCGATGTTCGCCGACACTATCATCGCCAGCTTCCTGCCGTCGGGCTCGGTGTCCTATCTCTATTACGCCGACCGGCTCTACCAGCTCCCGCTTGCGGTCATCGGCATCGCCGTCGGCGTCGTGCTGCTGCCGGCGCTGTCGCGCCGCGTCGCGGCGGGAGACGAGGAGGGCGCCCGGCGTGGACTCAACCGGGCGCTGGAAGGCATCGTCGCCCTGACCCTTCCATGCGTGGTCGTCTTCCTGCTGGCGGCCGAACCGGTGATGGCGGTGCTGTTCGGGCGAGGGGCGTTCGATGCGAATGCGGTCGCGGGTTCCGCTCGCGCGCTCGAAGCCTACGCGATTGGTCTCACCGCGGTGGTCGCGCTGCGTGCCCTGACGCCCGCATTCCACGCGCGCGGCGACACCGCGACGCCGGTCAAGGTGCTGGCGATCTCGATCACCATCAACGTGCTTCTGAAGATCGTTTTGATGGGACACCTCGCGAGTGCGGGCCTTGCGCTCGCGACGTCGGTCGGCGCGTGGATCAATGCGATCCTTCTCGCGATCCTGCTCGCAAGGCGCGGGATGTTCGCAGCCGACCAGAGGCTCGTCCGGGTTCTTCTGCTATCGATTGCCGCCTCCTTCGCGATGGCGGCCGTCTTAGTCGGGCTTGAGCCGCAAATGGCCCGCCTGCCCAATCTGATCCCCTCCTTACCCGACCTTCTCCCGACTGCGGTCAGGCTCGGGCTGGCGGCGATCGCTTATCTCGCCGTGGGCGCGATAGGCTGGCGACTGATCCGCAGAAACCTTCAGTCGGAATGATTTTTCCTCGAGATTAACAGTGTTTCAGCGTTGAACTTGTAAACTCCCGTCGATCGATAGAATTTTCGGCGAATATTCGGGAGGCGTTCGTGTCCGCTGTTTCAAAATTCGACGTTGCCGATGATGTCGCGCACCCTGAGGTTAGCGCGAATTCCTCTCTTCGCAGCGTCATCGAGGCGTCCGGATACCGTCCTTATGGCGACTGGTGCTGGGACGGCTACAAGCCGACCATCGTGGCTTTGGCCAAGGCCTACGGCCTGACGCGCCTGCTCGAAATCGGCGGCGGCCGCGATCCGTCGTTTTCTCCTGAAGAGGCTGCCGAGCACGGCTTTCAGGTGACGATCAACGACATCTCGTCGGTCGAACTCGAGAACATGAAGGCCAATTTCGGCACGGCCTGTTTCGATGTCTCCGGCGACATCAGCTCGACCGGCATCGCCAAGGGCGCCTACGATCTCGCTTATTCCCGGATGGTCTTCGAACACGTGAAGGACGTCGAGCAGGCCTGGACCAATCTTTACCAGCTGCTCGCTCCCGGTGGCGTCGCCATCGCCTTCTACCCGACGCTCTATTGCCCGCCCTTTGTCGTGAACAAGTTCATCCCCGAGAGCGTGTCCTCGGCCATTGTCAACCTGCTCTACAAGCACCGCACTGCAGACGAGGATCCGAAATTCCCCGCCTTCTATGACCATTGCTATGGCGCGCCGGGTCTGGTCGAGCCGATGCTGCGTGACATCGGCTATCGCGATGTCGCGGTGATGCCGTTCTACGGGCACGAGTATTTCATCAATATTCCGGTCGTGCGCGAGATCGACGCTCTGGTCAGTAATCTTGCCCGCCGCACCAATTTCGGCCGGCTGTCCGCTTACGCCTATGCGGTGGTCCGGAAATAGGATCCGGACTGCTGCTGGTATTTGCTGACGGCGGCGATGAAGCCCCAGGTGAGGCCGAGCAGCAGGAAGAAGTGACGCCAGTGGTCGGTGTCGATGATGAAGCCCTGCAGCGATAGCACGGTGAACGTCGCCAGCACTGCGCCGAACGGCAGCCGGTATGGGCTCGGCTTGAACAACGCCTTGTAGCCGACCGCCCAGGTCAGCACGATCGTCGCCGCGTAGCTGAAGCCGCCGAGCCAGCCATACGAGAAAAACGCGTTCATGAAGACATTGTGCGGGTCGGCCTCGAAGATGCGTGCGAACGCGTGCGGGCCGATCCCGAGCGGGTTGTCCATGATATAGGCGAGGCCGCGCGCCTGGTTGGCGAAGCGGCCGCTATCCGAGACGTCGTAGTCCTGCTCGAGACTGGCGCGGATCTCGAAGACCTTGCTGATGGCGGGAATGCTGAGCAGGGCGACGAGGCCGAGCGCCACCGACACACCCCCGGCGATGCTGACGACCATCACTCGAAGCCGAAGCCGCGCCGAGTTCGAGAAGATCAGCAGGAAGAGCACCGCGAGCGCGCTCGACAGGACGACGTGCGTCCAGGCCGCGCGCGAGAAGCTGAGAAAGAGGCCGATCAGCGTGATCATGTAGGGCAGCGACAGGATCATGATCGTCCGGGCGCGCCCGAGCAGCATGTCCTGCAGCATCAGGACGAGGGGCAGGACCAGGAATGGCGAATAGACATTGGGGTCCTTGAAGAAGGCTTTGGCGCGGCTGTAAAGCGTCAGAAGCTCGCTCGTGCCGGCGACATTGAAATAACCCACTATTCCAAAGACGGCGGCGACCATCGCTGTGGCGATATAGGCGGTCTTGATGATCGCGAACCGTTCGAGCGTGTGCTCGGTCAGCAGCGCCGCGTAGAAAACGGCGTTGCCGAGCATGAAGGCCGAGATCAACACATATTCGACCGTGCCCTCATATTGCAGCACGCGCGTCGCGGCCATTGCCCCGCCGATATTGAACAGGACGAGCAGGATGACGAGAGGCATGGCCGTGGCGTGCAGCCTCAGCCCGGCCAGCATGAAAAAGAGAAGCGTTGGAATGAACATCGCCTCATAGGGCGAAGGCTCGATCAGAACGAAGCTGCCGCTGAAGACGAACAGCCAGAGCATGAACCGGGCAAGGCCTTCCCGCGAGACCGCCAGTCGCGGCGCGGCGATGCCGGTTGCGTGCGTTGCGCTCAATAGGCGCTCTTTGAGTTCAGCAGCGACAGCGGCGTCTTCAGCAGGATCTTGATGTCGAACAGGACCGACCAGTTCTCAATGTAATAGAGATCGTGCTCGACGCGCTGCTGGATCTTCTCCTGCGTGTCGGTCTCTCCGCGCCAGCCGCAGATCTGCGCCCAGCCGGTGATGCCGGGCTTCACGCGATGGCGCGCGAAATAGCCGTCGACGGCCTCGTCGTAGAGACGGTCTTCCGCCTTGGCGTGGATCGCGTGCGGACGGGGGCCGACGAGCGAGAGATTGCCTTTCCACACGACGTTCAGAAGCTGTGGCAGCTCGTCGATGCTGGTGCGGCGGATGAAATGGCCGATGCGGGTGACGCGCGGATCGTTGACCTGGACGAGCCTCGACGCGGTCGGGTCAGTATGCTCGGTATACATCGAGCGGAACTTGAAGACCTCGATCAGCTCGTTGTTGAAGCCGTAGCGCTTCTGCCGGAAGAAGATCGGGCCGCGTGAATCCAGCTTGATCGCGACCGCGGTCGCCAGCATCACCGGGGACAGGCAGATCAGCGCGATCGCGCCGACGACACGGTCGAACATCGCCTTGATCACCACGTCCCAGTCGGCGATCGGGCGGTCGAAGATGTCGATGACCGGAATCGAGCCGAGATAGGAATAAGAGCGCGGCCTGAATTGCAGCTTGTTGGTATGCGCCGACAGCCGGATGTCGATCGGCAGAATCGACAGCTTCTTGAGCATTTCGAGGATGCGCCCCTCGGCCGTGATCGGCAGGGTGAATATCACGAGATCGAGCCGTGTGCGGCGCGCGAATTCGACGAGATTATTGACGGTGCCGAGCTTCGGCAGGCCGGCGACAGTGTCCGGCGAGCGTTCGTCGGTGCGGTCGTCGAACACGCCGCAAATGTCGACGTCGCTCATCGTATCAGCCTGGATGGCGTTGATCAGGTTCTCGGCGGCCGGGCCGCCGCCGACGATCGCCGTGCGCCGCTTGAGCCGTCCCGCGGCCGTCCAGTGCCGCACCACGGCGCAGACGATTCCTCGCCCGGCGATAAGCGCGATGACACCGCAGGACCACCAGGCCAGCATCCAGCTCGGTCCGGGCGTCGTATAGCCGAGCGCGGCGAAGAGAACCCAGGGCGCGGCGACCGCGACCGTCCATGCGCAGGCGAGTCGAATGGCCTGAGCGCTCAGGTTGCGGAACATCGGCACCGAATAGAGATGCGCGGCCTCGAACAGGACGATGGCGGTGATCGTCACGGCGGGAAGCAGCAGCGCCTCGAGCCAGAACCATTCGCTTGAACCGGAGAACAGCGAAAGGGCAACCACGCCGACCAGAAACAGGCCGATCGCCTCGCCGAACCTGACGAGGCCGGTGATGATGATGGGGGAATAGGTTGCCGGAACCGGAGTGCTGGCGATCATTTCGGCCAGAGGCGACAGGGCCGTCGGCTTGCCGGTTTCGAAAGTCTGCGCGGATGGCGCCACGGAACGGTTTCGCCCAGCGTTTCTTCTTTCGATGTCGGCAATACTCATGACAGACCTGCACAGACCCAGACGCGGTTCGGGACGGGGCATCATCGCCAAGAGGGGTGGAAGAAGGCTTAATAGGGACAATTAAACGCTTATTCTCAGGTCCTGTAGGTCAGGGCCTCGCGGTATCCGGATAGTACTCCGGCGACCATTTCCGAGATCGAGAAATTCTCGCGGACATAGCCAGCCAATGCTTCCGCCTGCTCGGTCTTTTCCGGGGCGGGCATCGACAGAAGCTGCTCGATCGCGTCGGCGAGCGCTTCGCTGTCATCAGGCGGGACGAGCCGATCCGCGAACGGTCCGAAGATTTCGGGAATGCCGCCGACATTGGTTGCGACGAGTGGATGCGCGGCGGCGGTTGCTTCGATGACGACGTAAGGCAGGCTTTCCGCGCGCGACGGCACGATCATCAGGCCGGCCTGGCCGAGAGCCTCCCGGATCGGCTGGGGAGGGGAGAAGCGGACCTGGTTTCCAAGTCCGAGTTCGGCAACGAGGTCATGTAATTGCCGCTCGTCCGGCCCCGCTCCGACGATCAGAAGGGACAGTTCCCGGCCGCCGGCCGCGATCTGCGCCACGGCCCGCAGCAAGACGTCGATCCCCTTCAGCACGCGCAATTCGCCGATGTAGAGCAGGTCGCCAGCGTCTTGTTCGAGCGGCACCGGCTTGAATTCGGCGGTGCTGACACCATTGCGGACGACCCGTATGCGCTGGGACGCCTTCTCGCCGATCACTGGCCTCGCCAGCCGGGCGATATAGTCGCTTTCGATGAGGAAGATATCGGTCGAGCGCGCCAACATGGTTTCAGCAGCCATATAGGCACGGGCGCTGACGGATTTGGTCGTGTAGTGGAAGCTGCCGCCATGCGGCGTGTAGACCGTCGCGGGCCAGTTCCGGTCGATCAATCTGGGTACCCGGGCATAGGCACCGCCCTTAGAGCCGTGTCCGTGCACGATGTCGGGCTTCGCCTCTTCGACGAAAACGCGAACCGCGCGCGTCGCGGCAAGATCGGAGAGGCCCGGATTGCGGCCCATCGCGATGCGTCTCAGGCCAAGATCGAGACGCGGTTTGAGTTCCTCCAAGGCCGTTGCAGCCCGCTCGCCGCCCGTGCTCGCATCACAGAGGATGCCGACATGGTGGCCGAGTTCGGCCTGGCCGCGTGCAACGTCGAGCACATGGCGAAAAAGCCCGCCGACGGGCGAGCGGAAGACGTGAACGATCCTGAGCGGCCGATCGGTCGCGTGCTGCGTCAAAACCAGCGTTCCTTGACGGTGACGGTGTCACCCGGCCGGATCAATGTCGTCATCGGCACTGTCATGCTTGTGACGCCGGTCTGGTCGCGACGGCTGAGTTCGACCTGCTTGCGGTAGGCACGCGGTGAGTAGCCGCCTGCAATCGCCACTGCCTGCTCGGCGGTCATGCCCGCGACGAATGGATATTGTCCTGCCGCCGTCACTTCACCGAGGATGAAGAATGGCCGGTAACTCTCGATCTCAACAGAGACATTCGGCTCTCGAAGGTAGTCTTTCCGAAGCCTAGCCTCGATCGCGCCCTTCAACTCGAAAGGCGAGCGTCCACTTGCTTCGACCGGGCCGAGCAGCGGCATGGTGATCAACCCGCTCGGATCGACTTGGTAGGTCGCACTGAGATTCGCCTGGTTGAGAACGGTGATTCTCAACTTATCGCCGCTGCCGAGCAGATAGGGCGTGTCCACCATCGCGATCGCGAGCTCTGCTCCGCGCGGTTTTGGCGCGCAGCCCGCTATGAATCCAATGGTGACGAGGAGGAGCGGAATGACGGCCCAGCGGAAACGCGGCATGACAGGCTTTCAGTAGCTTTTCTCTGATGCCGAGTTAGCCCCGTTATGGTTAACAAACCCTTGGTTCTTCCCGGGGTTAACCCGTTCGAAACCATAAGCCGCGACAACAGGCTGGGTCATTCGAGCAGGGGAGCGCCATGCCGGGCGCCAACAGTTTCAGCGTACCGCCCAGCGATCAGCCACCGAGCGACATCGATCTCGGCGCGCTCGGCCGCGCCATATGGGCAAAGAAGGTACTGATCATCGGCCCGACGCTTCTCGTCGCGGCCGCTGCGCTGTTCCTCACCGGCAAGCTCACCCCTCTCTATAAGTCTGAAGCGAGTCTGCTCATCGAGACGAGTGAAAACGCCTATACGCGGCCGAGCACCGAACAGGCCCAGAACGCGGCCGTCGAGGCCGACGAGCTTGCGGTGACGAGTCAGGTTCAGCTCCTGATGTCGCGCGATCTGGCTCGTGACGTCGTGCGGGATCTCGGTCTCGCCGACCTTCCGGAATTCAATCCGGACGGCGGCAGTCCTTCGCCGGTCAACAGGGTGCTGTCATTGTTCGGCGTGATCCGCGATCCCGGCAAGATGAGTACCGAAGAGCGTGTGCTCGATTCCTATTTCAAGAAGCTCGGCGTCTACGCCGTCGCACGCTCCCGTGTCGTCGTCACGGAGTTCTCGTCGGAGAATCCCGATCTGGCGGCCAAGGTCGCGAACACCGTCGCCGAACGCTATCTGCAGATGCAGCAGACCGCGAAGCAGGAGAGCACGCGCCAGGCATCCGCCTGGTTGGCCACGGAAATCGACCAGCTCAGCCGCCGTGTGTCCGAGGCAGAAGCCAAGGTCGAGGCTTTTCGCGCCAACTCGAATCTCTTCATGGGCGGTGGTGCGAACAATGTCAGTTTGACCAGCCAGCAGCTCAGCGATCTCTCCGCGGAGATGTCGCGAGTCCGTTCGCAGCAGGCCGATGCCCGCGCCAAGGCGCAGACCATTCGCGATGCGTTGAAGAGCGGCAAGCCGATGGAATCGCTCGATCTTGCCAATTCCGGCCTGATCGGGCGCCTTGCCGAGCAACGCGTCGCGCTTGCCTCCACGATCGCGCGTGAAAGCCGGACTTATCTCCCTGCGCATCCGCGCATGAAGGAACTGAACGCCCAGATCGAATCGCTCGATCAGCAGATGAAGGAAGAAGCCGGTAAGCTCGCCCGTGCCTACGAGAACGAGGCCGATGTCGCCGCCGCGCGCGTGGCCTCCATCGAATCTGCGGTCGTCGATCAGCGCAAGGTCACCGGCTCGTCCAACGAACAGGAAGTCCAGCTCCGCGCGCTCGAACGCGATGCCAAGGCTCAGCGGGATCTTCTGGAACAGTTTCTCGCCCGCTACCGCGACGCGGCCGCACGCGAGCGCATCGAAGCGACGCCTGCGGATGCCCGCATTATCTCGCGTGCGGCGGCCTCCAACACGCCCTATTACCCAAAGCCCATACCGATCGTGGCGCTGGCTGCAGTCGCCACGTTCGTACTGCTGAGCATCGCGGTTGCAGTGGCGGAATTCCTGCGCACTCCACCGACGCCGGAAGTCCGCGTGCCCGTTCCCACGCCGGTCGCCGAACCCAGCCCAGTGGTCGAACCGTCGCGTGCCCGTTGGTCGCTCGGCGGCGCACTCGCGGGCGCGACCGGTCGGTTCCGGCGCAAGGAAGCCGAGCCCGAACCCCCGCCAGTCGTCATCTCTCGCGTGCCGAATGTCACGGTGCCGAATGTAACCGCGCCGGAAGCGCCATCTGCTTCGGCGGCGACGACGGAACTACCGGTGTTCGGCCGCCTGCAAACTTCGGCTGCAACGCCGCTTTCGCCTCAGATGGAAGTCGAGGCAGCCGATCTTCGTCTGCTCGGAGATCTGGCGAACCATCTCGCTGCGATGCCGAAGGGCGAGGGCGCCCTGAACATCCTCACCGTTGGGGCGACTGGCGGTGTTGACGCCGGCACGATCGCGCTGTCACTGACCCGTTCGCTTGCCGCAGCCGGCCGGAAGGTCGTGCTGATCGATGCTGCGGACACCGACGTCATCTCGGATACGGTCGCCTCGCCGAGGGCCGGCGGAATTGCCGAACTCGTCAACGGCGATGTTTCTTTCGGGGAAGCGATCCAGCGCGATCGCGCCTCGGCCGCGCATATCATCGCTCATGGGGCTTCAGGCGCGCTGACCGTGCCGGCCATCCAGCGCATCGGCGTCGTCTTCGATGCTCTCGGCCTCACCTATGACTTCGTCGTCGTCCTCGCGCCGTCGCCTGACACCAGCCGTGGCATGATCGAACTCGCCAAGAAAACCGACGCCGCCATTCTCGTCGCCCCGACAGGCGCGAACGAAGCGACCGCGATGGCGCATACGTCGCTGCTCGCCAGCGGTATCAGCGATGTCGTCGTGCTGCTCACGCCCGATGCCCCGGCGCGGGCCTCGTCCGTTCTGTCCGCCTGAGCGGCGCGGTGGATCTGCGCACAGGCCTTCTTCGACTGGGATTGAACGCCATTGATGCGGCGGGTGCGCTCGGGATCACGAGATTGCTTGCGCGTCTCACACGCGGTTCAGGTCTGATCTTCACGCTGCACCACGTGCGCCCAGCGCGGGAGAAGCGTTTCGATCCCAACGGTATCCTGGAGATCACACCGGAGTTTCTCGACACTGCGATCGTCGCGATGAAAGAGGCCGGCTACGACGTGGTCACGCTCGGCGACGCCCTTCAGCGTCTTCAGGAGAAAGACCAGCGCCGCTTCGCTGTCTTCACCTTCGACGACGGAGCCCGCGATGTCCGCGATCACGCATTGCCCGTCCTGCGGAAGCACGATGCGCCTTGCACCATGTTCATCGCCTCGGGCTTTGCCGATGGCACAGCCGAGCTATGGTGGCTGGTCCTCGAAGAGACACTCCGTCGCCGCTCGTCATTGGCCTACGACTTCGGCGGCGGCCCGGAACAGATCGCGCTCGTGAGCGACGCCGAGAAGAATGCCGTGTGGAATCGAATCTACTGGCATCTCAGGAGCATCGCGGACGAAAAGACCATGCGCGCGATCATCAGCCGGATGGCACAGGATTCCGGCTTCGACGGCTTGTCGCTAACCCGCGAAGTCTGCATGGACTGGAGCGAACTGCGCGCGGTCGCGGCCGATCCTCTGGTCGAGATCGGCAATCACACCGTCTCCCATCCGATGCTCGCAAAGGCCACCGAACAGGACGTGCGTGATGAACTGACGACCTCGCAACGCCGCATCACGGAAGAACTTGGCGTCACCCCCCGACACCTCGCCTATCCCGTCGGCGACCCGACCTCGGCTGGCCCGCGCGAGTTTCGTATCGCCAGGGAACTGGGCTTTGCCAGCGGGCTGACCACGCGGAAGGGCGTGCTTTTTCCCGAGCACGGCACTTATCCCACGGCGCTGCCGCGCATCTCGCTGAACGGCAATTACCAGGAACGGCGTTATCTCGAACTCTTCGCCTCCGGCCTGCCGTTCGCGCTGCAGAACAGGTTCCGCAGGCTCGACGTCGCCTAGTCCGGTCTCGACATCCATTTGATGATGAGTCCGGCCGGGATCACCCAGCCGACGCCCGCCACGACGTAATAGACGAACTGCACGATAGCGCCCGCCTGCGCCACACGTCCCTGTGCAACGGCCATGAAGAACAGCGCCCAGCTGAGCACAAGGATGATCATCAGCACGGTGCCGATGAATTTGCGGGTGCGGATCTGCACGATTACTCCAAATGGCGCGGGGCGACAGGTCGCGTTGCGGTCGAAAGGCGAGGGACCTATCTCTCCGGCGAACTCTCAAGGAATGCAAGCTCATGGCGGCCGCCGCCAAATCCATGCGACCCGTCCGCGTCTGGCTCTACATCGTCGCTGCCATGGTCGCAGTGATGGTAATGGTCGGCGGTGCGACGCGCCTTACCGAATCGGGCCTCTCGATCACCGAGTGGAAGCCGGTCACCGGTGCGTTGCCTCCGCTGTCGAACGAGGCGTGGGAGGCGGAGTTCGCGAAATATCGCGAGATTCCGCAGTACCAGCGGGTCAACAGAGGCATGAGCCTCGATGAGTTCAAGACGATCTTCTGGTGGGAGTGGAGCCATCGGCTACTCGGCCGCGTCATCGGCTTCGTCTTCCTCCTGCCGCTCGTCTTCTTCTGGTGGCGCGGATACCTGAACCGGACGCTCGCGCCGCGCCTCACTCTGCTGTTCGTGCTCGGTGGCTTTCAGGGCGCAATCGGCTGGTGGATGGTCGCCTCCGGTCTGGCGGGACGCGTGTCCGTCGCGCCCTATCGGCTCGCGGTCCACCTGACCTTCGCATTTCTTCTGTTCGCGGCCCTGATCTGGATTGCGGGCAGCCTACGGGAGCATGCGACGAGATCCGTCCCGCGCTCGGTCCGCACCGGTGCCTGGATCGTTCTCGTCATCGCTTTCGTCCAGGTGTTCCTCGGCGCCATCGTCGCCGGGCTCGATGCGGGGCTGACCTACAATTCGTGGCCCCTGATGGATGGCCGTTTCATCCCGCCGGTCGACGGCCTGCTGTTCATGGATCCGGTGTGGCGCAATCTGTTCGAGAACACGATGACGGCCCAGTTCATGCACCGCATGACGGCCTATCTCCTGTTCGCCGTCGCCGCGTTCCATGCATTCCAGGCGCGGGGCACCGAAGCGGAGAAGTCGGCGAAAGTCCTGTTCGGCATGGTGCTTGGCCAGGCAGTGCTCGGCATCTGGACCTTGCTCGAGGTTGTGCCGATTTCGCTCGCGCTCGCCCATCAGTTCGGAGCGCTGGCCGTTATCGGCCATGCGGTGGCGAACGTGCAGCGTCTGACGTCTGCGGAAACCCGCTCCGAGCCGCTTCCCGCGCCCGCCTGACGGAACCCACCCTCGGAGGGGAGTGTTCATCCCGTACAAGCGGGAGGACCATCAGATGGATTCTGATACCCAGACCAAGATTCGCGCGGCCGGAAACCCGCTCATCGCGAGTGACCGCGTGCAGGGCTCGACCATTCGCAGGCCGGACGGCGAGAAGATCGGCAAGATCGAGCGGCTGATGATCGACAAGATCAGCGGCAAGGTCGCCTATGCCGTGATGAGCTTCGGCGGCCTGCTCGGCGTGGGCGAGCGCTATTACACGATGCCGTGGACCAAGCTCGACTACGATCCGAACCTCAATGCCTATGTGCTGGACATCACGAAGGGCCAGCTACAGGGCGCGCCGGTGCTGAATTCCGAAGGTGAAAGCGGACCGGACCGCAACGCGGAGCGTGCGCTCCACGAACACTACGACACCGATCCCTATTGGCGGATCTGACGGGGCTCACGAATCGAAAACGGCGCCGGAAGGCGCCGTTTGCGTCTGGATGCGAGACCGCTCAGGCAGCCTGCTGCATCGGCTCGGAAACAGCCGCGTCCAGTTCGGCGCGGAGGGCTGCGATACCGGCTTCGAGCGAACGGCGACGCTTGAAGTAAAGATGACCGCAAAGCGCGGCCCAGCCCGCGACCGTAAGAACGAAAAACGCGATCGAAAGATGAAGAGGCAACAGATCCACGTTTCGTTCCTTCCCCTGCGGCGACTAATACGAGGTCGACAAGC
Organism: Flaviflagellibacter deserti; assembly: GCF_042652085.1. Classification (NCBI taxonomy): domain Bacteria; kingdom Pseudomonadati; phylum Pseudomonadota; class Alphaproteobacteria; order Hyphomicrobiales; genus Flaviflagellibacter; species Flaviflagellibacter deserti. Next base: position 277,991 of record NZ_JBHSJF010000006.1, read on the forward strand.
AACACCTACACACCCAACCTTTAACGCCGAGTATCGCGTTTGGTTGCCGACGATTAGTCGCCGGCCACGCACAGAGCGTTCGAAGCTGCATCAGACCAAGACGTCCGATGCCCGGATCCGGGCGGGCTGTTCGAGCCATTCCGGAACGGGGAGGCCCTTTTCGCGCAGGAAGGACGGTTCGAAAAGCTTAGATTGATACCGGGTACCATAATCGCAGAGCACTGTTGCAATCGTGCTACCCCGCCCGAGCTCGCGCGCAAGTCGTACCGCGCCTGCGACATTGATGCCGGACGAACCGCCAAGGCACAGGCCTTCGTGCTCCAGGAGATCGAACACGATCTTCACCGCCTCGGCGTCGTCAATGCGATAGGCAAGGTCGATCGGTGCTCCGACGAGGTTCTCGGTGATGCGGCCCTGGCCGATCCCTTCGGTGATGGACGATCCCTCGGCCTTCAGCTCGCCGGAGGTGTAATAGGAATAGAGCGCGGCCCCGTGCGGATCGGCCAGCGCGATCTTGATGCTCGGATTGTGCTTCTTCAGCGCGATGCCGACGCCCGCCAGCGTTCCGCCGGTCCCGACCGCGGCGACGAAGCCGTCGATCCTGCCGCCGGTCTGCTCCCAGATCTCCGGACCGGTCGTCTCGATATGCGCCTGCCGGTTGGCGACATTGTCGAACTGGTTGGCCCAGACGGCACCGTTCGGCTCGGTCGTTGCGAGTTTCTCCGCGAGGCGACCCGAGACCTTCACGTAATTGTTCGGGTTGGAATAGGGCACGGCCGGCACCTCGACGAGCTCAGCGCCCGCCAGCCGCAGCATGTCCTTCTTCTCCTGGCTCTGGGTATCAGGGATGACGATGACCGTCCTGAGACCCAGCGCGTTGCCGACGAGCGCCAGGCCGATGCCGGTATTGCCAGCCGTGCCTTCCACCACGGTGCCGCCGGGTTTCAGCGTGCCCCGCGCCATCGCATCCTTGATGATGAAGAGAGCCGCCCGGTCCTTCACCGACTGGCCTGGATTCATGAACTCGGCCTTACCGAGGATTTCGCACCCCGTCTCGTCGGAGAGGCGGTTGAGCCGGATGAGCGGCGTATTGCCGATGGTGTCGAGAAGATTGGCGCGAATTGTCATATGGGGGCTGTGAATTGGCGGGTTATGCGAAGCCGCACCGTACAAGCCGCGAGGACAGCGAACAAGTGACAGTTCGGGCCTGTTGCCGCGGGCGAAAGAAAGAGCAGACAGGATGATCGGGCCGGGGCATCAAGCGGAGGCCCGATAAAGATCCCATATATCGGAGCGAGTTAAGTCACGGCCATGTAAAGAAGCAAGTTTATTGGAATCGTTCTTGAATAGGGGAGGTTGGCGGAGCTAGCATCGACAAAATGCCATGGAGGACGCCGATGCCTTATGCGCTGAACGTCAACGGAAAATCCTACTCGGTCGATGTTGACGGTGACATTCCCCTGCTCTGGGTGGTGCGCGACGTCATCGGACTCACCGGCACCAAATTCGGTTGCGGCATCGCGATGTGCGGCGCCTGCACCGTTCATCTGAGCGGCCAGGCCGTTCGTTCTTGCATCACTCCCGTCGAAGATGCGGCCAACTTCGATATCACCACAATCGAGGCTCTCGGCGACGCCGAGCTCGGTGCCCGCGTCCAGAAAGCCTGGCTCGAGGAGGAAGTCGTCCAGTGCGGCTATTGCCAGTCGGGCCAGATCATGTCCGCGGCAGCCTTGCTGGCGTTGAACTCGAAGCCGACGGACGAAGACATCGATTCCGTGATGGCGGGGAATATCTGCCGCTGCGGCACCTATCCGCGCATTCGCTCCGCCATCAAGCTCGCGTCCAGCAGGGAGGGCTGATCATGGGCATCGTCCAGACCGCACTCTCCGGCGAAATCTCCCGTCGTTCCTTCCTGATCTCGGCGACGCTCGCCGGCGGCAGCCTTCTGATCGGCTCCCGGATCATCCAGCCGGCCGCGGCTCAGAGCCAGGACAGTTTCGCGCCGAACCCATTCATCCGCATTCCACCCTCTGGAAAGATCGAAGTCGTGGTTCCATCCGCCGAGATGGGGCAGGGCGTCTATACCGGCATCGCGACGCTCGTGGCCGAGGAGCTGGAAGTTCCGCTCGACCAGGTTCAGGTCGTCGCCGCGCCGGCCGATCCCTTGCGCTATGCGCATCCCGTTCTGGGCGACCAGCTCACCGGCGGCTCCGTCACCATCCGTGGCTTCTGGGAGCCGATGCGGCGCGCCGGAGCGACGGCGCGGACCATGCTGGTATCGGCCGCTGCCCGTGAATGGAGCGTTCCAGAGGCCTCCTGCCGCGCCGAGTCCGGCAATGTGGTGCATGCCGAAAGCGGTAGGCGGCTCGCCTATGGGGCGCTTGCCGCGAAGGCTGCCGGGCTGCCGGTGCCGGAAAATGTGGCGCTCAAGCCCGCGTCGGAGTTCAAGCTCATCGGCAAGGACGTGCCGCGCGTCGACACGCCCGCCAAGGTCAATGGCACCGCCAAATTCGGTCTCGACGCGCATCCGGCCGGCGTGAAGTTCGCGGCGATCGCGATCTCGCCGGCCTTCGGCGGGACGCTGAAGGACGTCGACGACAGCGAGGCCCTGCGCATCAAAGGCGTACGCCAGATCGTGAAGCTGAGCGATGCCGTGGCGGTTGTCGCCGATCATACGGGCGCGGCCCGCAAGGGCTTAGCCGCGCTCAAGATCACCTGGGATCCGGGACCGAACGGCGACCTCAACAGCGAGGAACTCGAGCGGCGGATCGAAGCGGCGGTGGCCGGCGAGGCCGTGGTCGCCCACAACAGCGGCGATGTCACCGCCGCCGAGGCGACCGGCGCCAAGGGCTTCGACGTCGTCTATCGCATGCCGATCCTCGCCCACACGACGATGGAGCCGATGAACTGCACGGTTCATGCCCGGCCGGATTCCTGCGACGTCTGGGTCGGCACGCAGGCGGCGGGCCGCGCGCGGAAAACCGCCGCGGAGGTGCTTGGTCTGCCGGTCGAGAAGGTCATGGTTCACAACCATCTCATAGGCGGTGGTTTCGGCCGCCGTCTCGATATCGACGGCATCACCATGGCGACGCGGGTGGCGCAGCATGTTCAGGGGCCGGTTCAGGTGGTCTGGAGCCGCGAGGAGGACATCCGCCACGACAGCTACCGCTATCTCAATCTCAGCCGCCTCAGCGTGAAGCTCGGCGCGGACGGAATGCCGGTGTCGTGGCGGCACCGCATCGTCGGGCCGGCCATCATGGCGCGGTTCCTGCCGATCTTCTTCAAAGACGGCGTCGACTTTGACATCACTGGCGGCGCCGAGAGCCCATACGCCATCGCCAACAAACGCGTCGAATATGTGCGCCACGAGGCGCCCGAGGGCATGCTGACAGGTAATTGGCGTGGCGTCGGTCCCAATCGCAATGCGCCAGCCATCGAGGGCGGCATCGATGAGGCCGCGCATCTCGCTGGCCGCGATCCCGTCGACTATCGCCGCCAGCTCCTCGCGGGAAATCCGCGCCTGCTGGCGGTGCTCAACCTCGCCGCAGAGCGCGCCGGATGGGGAACGCCGCTCGATCGCGGCCGGGCGCTTGGCGTTGCCGTGTTGCCGGATTTCGGCAGCTTCGCGGCGCTCGTCGCCCAGATCCATGTCGATAGGAACGGCGCTCTGAAGGTCGAGCGCCTGGTCTGCGCCGCCGATTGCGGTATCGCGATCAATCCGACGGTGCTCGAACAGCAGATCGAAAGCGGGCTCATCTATGGGCTCAGCGCCGTTCTGTACGGCCGCCTCACGATGAAAAACGGAGCCATCGTCGAGGGCAATTTCGATGACTCGCCGGTGCTGCGCATCAACGAATGCCCGCCGATCGAGGTCCATCTCGTGCCGAGCACGGAATCGCCTGGAGGTGTCGGCGAGCTCGGCACGCCGCTGGTCGCGCCGGCGCTGGCGAACGCGATCTTCGCCGCCACCGGCAAGCGGCTCCGCGATCTGCCGATAGACGGCAGCGCGCTGAGGGGAGCCTGACCATGAACGTTCGTCTTCTCAAGGTTCTCGTCCTCGCGGTCGCCTCGCTCGGCGTCGGGCTCGCAACTTTCAGCCTCGGTAGCAGCGGCATCGCCGATACGTCGCAAGGCACGCCCGACCCCGCACGCCGGCTCAAGAGCGTTTCGGAGTTCCAGTCGATCGCAGACGCCGGCACCCGCTCACGCGCGCTTTTCGTTGAGGCGGCAAAGGTCATCACCGACCCTCGCTGCATTAACTGCCATCCGATGAACCGCCAGCCGACGCAGGGCGACAGCATGCATCCGCACGTGCCGCTGATGAACGCGGGAGGCGGCGCGGGTCCTGGCATCGGCCCCGACGGCCTGATGTGCAGTGCATGCCACCGTGCTGAGAATTCGCCAGCCATCCCAGGCAGCCGCGTTGGCTCGGTTCCCGGTAATGCCCATTGGTCGCTCGCGCCGGTCAGCATGGGCTGGCAGAAGCAGACGCTCGGCTATATCTGCCGGCAGCTGAAAGATCCGACGCGGAACGGCAATCGCAGTCTGACGCAGATACACCGGCATACGATCGAGGATCACCTGGTCGGCTGGGCATGGCATCCCGGCGAAGGGCGCAGGCCGGCACCCGGCACGCAGGAGGAGTTCAGCGCTCTCATCGGCGCCTGGATCGAGACGGGCGCGGAGTGCCCGTCGTAGGGCGAGTCGACGCGATCGGCCGTCAGCCTTCAATCGCTTCAAGCCGGGGACGAGGGGCCAGATCTGCTCGCATATCCCGCGGCGTTTGGAAGGACTCCCTCGCCAGGCCGCGTGATGCTTCCTTGCCCTTGGGGAAGCCGCTTCTGTCGCTGTAGTCCCGCCTGCGGCCTTTGCCGGCGCTGTGCGTCGCTGAAACGGCCGTGACCGCGGCGATGTCGAGCAGGGTGATCCCGGCTATCAAGGCCATTGCAATGGCAGCATTGTCCCGCTTCGGATTTTCGGGGCGCAGCGCAGGGGCCAGCGTAGCGACGTCCAGCAAGTCACCTGCGACCCGGCTCACCAAACCAACCTGCTTGTCGAAGGAAAGCGTGGGTATCGCGGAGGCGATCTCCCGCACTCCATAGGCCCTTACCAAGCTCTCCTTGCCTTGAAGTCCGAGGGTGCGGGTGATGGCGCCGGGGGCAATGACTTCCACGATACCCAGGCCGATGCTGAACCAGCCAAGAGCGCGGGCGAGCCTATCGGCTCCGGAGAGCGAACTTGGCCCGGATCGAACGATCTTCGGATCTCCCGGCGAGCGGGCGATGTGCGACGACAGATTGGCGAGCGCGTTCATGCTTTACCTCAGGGGTTCAGGACTACTTTGATGCAGCTGTCCTGCTTGTCGCGGAACGTCCTGTACATCTCAGGCCCATCCGCGAGATCGGCCTTGTGAGTGATGACGAAGGACGGATCGATCTCGTCGTCCTCGATGAGACGGAGAAGGTCATCCGTCCAACGAGCGACGTGCGTCTGGGCCATCCGGAAGGTGAGGCCCTTGTTCATGGCCATGCCCATCGGCAGCTTGTCGACGAGACCTGTGTAGACGCCCACGATCGAGATCACCCCTGCCGGACGGCAGACATAGATCATCTCGCGCAGCGCATGAGGCCGGTCGTTCTCGAGGAGCATCATCTGCTTGGCGCGATCAAGCACGGTATCTGGCTGGGAGAGCGTGACATGGCTCTCGGTGCCGATCGCATCGATGCATTTCTCGGGGCCCTTGCCGCCGGTGATCTCGTTGAGCCTCTCGATCACGCTCTCATTCAGGAAGTCGATCGTGGTCGCGCCCGCTGCCTCGGCCATAGACAGTCGCTCCGGCAGGCAATCGATGGCGACGACCTGTTCGGCGCCGAGCAGGATAGCGCTGCGGATCGCCATCTGGCCGACGGGCCCGCAACCCCAGATCGCGACGGTGTCGCGGGGCTGGATGTCGCATTGAACGGCGGCCTGCCACCCGGTCGGAAGGATGTCGCTGAGGAAGAGCAGCTTATCGTCGGGAATGCCGTCCGGCACCTTTACATGCGTTGAATCGGCAAAGGGCACGCGAAGATATTCCGCCTGCCCGCCGGGATAGCCGCCGGTGAGGTGCGAATAGCCGAACAGGCCCGCAGTCGCGTGGCCGAAGACTTTGTCGGCCAAAAACTTCTTGCGATTGCTCCGCTCGCAGACCGAGAAATTCTGGCGGCGGCATTGTTCGCATTCGCCACAGGTGATGGTGAAAGGAATGACGACGCGGTCGCCCTTCTTGAGGGTGTGCCTGGCGCCGGAGCCCACCTCGACCACCTCGCCCATGCTCTCGTGACCCATGATGTCGCCGGGCAGCATAGCCGGAACGAGATTGTGAAAGAGGTGGAGGTCTGAGCCGCAGATGGCGCAACTCGTCACCTTGATGATGGCGTCGCGCGCGTCTTCGATCTCCGGGTCTGAAACCGTGTCGCAGCGAATGTCTTCCTTGCCGTGCCAAACCAGGGCTCGCATCGCACCCATTTCCTCCGTTCACCCAGCCCGACCCAACGCAAGGAACATTTGGAGGTTCGCCATGGTACGATTCCGCTCTCAGTCACGCGGCGCATCATCAATGGTAATGATTTCGGCTGCTCATCGGGACCGCCTCCCGGTGGCCCCTTGAGGCCGTTGCCGAAAACGGTCGGGAAGGAAACGGAGCCGTCTGCAATCGCGTGTTGGAAAGGCGAAGCACCGGGACCGCCGAACTCGATCGATGATCGAGAGGTCAAGTTGCCCGTGAAGCAGCGTGGCGACCCCGACTGCTTTATGGGTGAGCGCAGCATTTGGTGTTCTCGGGTGACGGAAACGGCGGGTTAGAGCAGGAGCCAACCGATCAGTGCCGCCAAACTCAGGCTGCCGATGATCACGTACAGCGCGCCTGGCCAGAACGGCGGTTCGCTCCCTTCCGATTGAGGTTGCCGTGGCTGGCGTATCTCTCCCTTCATGGCCAGCCGAACGGCCGGTTCGGGCGGAGGCGTTCCGGCCGCTTCGTCGTCGGCGCCAAGTGGCACGGCCGCCGGATCGGGAAAGGCAACCTTGCCGGCCGTCTGGCCGGCGTCGATCGCTCCGCGGAGCTGTTCGGGACGGGCAGGGCGCTCGTGCATCATCAACCCGGAATGAGAAGTTTCAGAACGCCGGTTACGACCAGCAGACCGATAACGAAAATGATGACGATCGCCCAAATCAGAAGCTTGATCATGTGAAATTCCCACCGTTCAGCAAGGCCTGCACCTCACTGCGAATTCGTGCCCGCGCCGCTATGGATCGAAGATGGATCGCGATAGGAACCGCCACCGTCGGCCCGGCTACCGCTGGTGGGAGCAGTCCCGGTCGCGGCACGGCCCGCTTCGTTCCTGTCGGAAGTGCTCTGTGTCGTGTCCGGCCTGGCTGCCTTGCAGTCCGTATTCGCCGCGCAATTCGCCGGCGGCGAGACGTTGCCGGGCGGCGTTTCGGTCTGCTGAGCGAAGGCGGCCGTGTTGACGGTGAGTCCCGCTGCGATGGCTAGGATGCGAATGATCATGTGCTGTCCTCCTGCTTCTCAATTCACAGAAGCCAATGAGGTTCGACCTGTCCGTTACCGGACCGATTTTGCAGCTGGCGGGACTTTTCCGGCGTTCTGACGGTTTCCGGGGAAGAACGCCCGCGTCGATCATCGATCGGGCGCGTCGCGTGCTTCGTTACCTTTTGAATAGGCTATCCCATGAACGTCCTTATATCCGCACTGTTCGTTTGTCTGGCGGGCGCGGCGATGGCTCAGGAGGGCGACACCAGCCCTCGCCAGAAGGCTGCTCCGCAGGAGGAGGCGATGTGGAGTTGTACGACCCAAGTGGAAGAGATGAACCTCCAAGACAATGAACAGAAGAAGCAGTGGATGATGGCGTGTCTTACCGGGATTGCCGGAACACCTCCGGGACCGGGCAAGGTGCCGGAAGAACAGCAGGCCAAGATCTGCACGCAGCAGGCCGACTATTTGAAGCTGAGCGGCGGCGAGCGCGATAACTGGCTGAAGGCTTGCAGTGAACGCAACTCGAAGCAGCCAGGGTGATGCGATGTCGCCTGGCCGCCTCGAGTAGGCTGGACTGAAGGCCGTTGTGACCCGGGCCTTGGGCGATGGTGAGCTTCAATCAGAGGCCTTCGCGCATCGCCGAGGCGAAACGCTAACGGACATGAGGCCGGTCAAAAGCTCTCAGCTCTTCAACGCGGGGAGCCGGTCCGTCCACGAGCGTTGAATGGAAGGCTCCTAGCTCTAGGGCAGTTTCTTTGAACGGCCGCGCTCACGGGTTCTTACCATCCCCAGTCCCTATCTCTGTTCCGGTCATGAGCGGTAGCGAACCGAGCGCACGGCGGGTGAACCTTTGATTGCGTGCCCGGATTTCTCGATTGGCTGGAGAGAGGAGACGAATCCAATGACGAAGCTTTTCGCAACGACTTTTGCACGAGAAGAGGGCTCCGGTCCGCGAGGGCCGTGGGGCGCGTCTCGTTGGTATGGAGTTGCGCCATGGGCGGCGAAATAACAATTCACCATGAACTGACGTGCCACGATTTAGCTGCGATAGCGATCGTGAACCAGATAATCCGCGCCGGAGCGGCTTACGGCCTTTCACCCTCTGAAATTGCGGAAGACATCAGAGCGCATCGCGCTCTGAACGTCTCCAGCGTGTCCGTCGAGAATCTGGAGGATACGGGCGGGTATCGAGTCTGCGGCTGCGTCGTTCTCAAGCGAACGCTGAAGTAATTGGCAGAGGCGTCAAGCCTGCCAGCTCAGTTTATATCAGGTGCAGATAGGTGTCGTCGAAGGTAGCTGCGCGCTTCAGGCCGTTCCAATCGGTGATGTTCAGGTGGCCTCTGTCCCAACGGATCAGGCCATCCGCTCTCAAGGTCTGCAGGGTGCGGTTGATATGAACGGTCGAGAGACCGAGCGCATCGCCGAGCTTTTCCTGGGTGATCGGCAGTTCGATCTTATGGCCGTTGGACAAGCCCACCGCACTGTAGCGGACGAAAAGCTCGCAAAGGAAATGAGCGATCCGGCCGTACGCGTCGCGACGTCCCAAACCGGCCATCCATTCCCTGAAGATGGCCGCGTCGATCAAGGTGTCGCGCCACAGCGCATTTCGAATCCGGGGATGTTCGTCGATCAGGCGGTTCATCGTTCCGTGGGGCACGAATGCCACGCTGCTCTGCACGACCGTCCCGATGTTGTGATCCATGACCTGCAGGTGAAGGCTCTGCAGATCCGGGATATCGCCGGCTATGTGGAACGAGAAGATCTGCCGCTTGCCCTCGCCGAGAAGCTTGTAGCGATAGAGAAGGCCGTCGAGCAGGATGCAGCATTGCGACGGTCGATCATGATCGCGAGCAATGTCCTGGTCGCCCCTGATTGTGCGTGCCACAAGCGGCAAAGATGCGAGCGCGTCGTATTCTTCCGGCGAGAGATTGAAGATGCTCTCGAGCTTACGGATCAATGGATAAATCAGCGATAAATGCAGCGACATAGCCTCTCCCAGCCGGGGAGCGCTATGCCTCGGTCGATCAGATGACTTTACAGATCGTGATCAGCGACCGCGCTAAACTGCATCTGGTTCTTCCATTAACATGGAGCACGTCGTCCGATTATCATTGGCTTTTCCGAACTCTTTTTTTTTGGTCCTTTTGCCCTATGATTTGCTCATCACCGTGATCAATAGGCGCCGGTGACTGAGAGACATCGTGCTCCCGCCGGGGGAGTGTAGATGCCGCGCTATTTTTTTCATGTCGTCGACCATTCATTCACGATCGATGACGAGGGGACCGAACTTCGCGATATCGAAGCCGCCCGGGCTGAAGCGATCCAGACAGCCGGCGAGATTCTACGGCATTCACCCCGCAATGTCTGGGATGGTTCGGAATGGCAGATGCATGTGACCGATGAGACCCGCCAAACCTTGCTGAAGCTCACGTTCAAGGCCGAGAACCTGCAATAGCCGACGTCTAACGCGGTTCCCGAATAAGATTGAGGTAGAGTTCGGAGAACTCGCCGAGATCCTGCAGACCTTGCCAATTGGCGATCGTCACGATGCCGTTCTGCCAGCTTACGAGCTTCCGCTCGCGAAGTTCCTTCAGCACCCGGTTCACGTGAACCGTCGAGAGCCCAAGCGTATCGCCAAGCTCCTCCTGCGTCAGCGGACAACGGAAGGACCATCCATCGGTCAATCCGACCAGCTGAAGGCGGCAGAACAACTCGCAGATGAGATGGGCCATGTGCGCGGTGGCCGAGCTTCGGCCCATCATGGTCAGCCACTCACGATGAATCGCGGCGTCGATCAGCGTGCCCAGCCACAACAATCTCGCTAGGTGCGGCTTCTCTTCGGTGATCCGGAGAAGCGTCGCATGCGGAACCAGTGCCAGCTCGCACGCGGTCAACGCCATTACGCCGTGATCCATCGTCTTCAGCAGGAAACTGTGCAAGTCGACGAAGTCGCCCGGCACATGAATAGCCGTGATCTGCCGTCGTCCGCTGGGCAAGATCTTGTACCGGGCGGCAAAACCTTCCACGAGGAGACTAGATTCCCGAGGACGATCGGCCTCTCGAACAATGTCGTCATCAGTGGCAACGCGCCTTAGCCTGGCGATGCTTCCTGCCAGCGTTTCCTTTTCGTCAGCAGAAAGTCGATCCCGTTGTTCCAGTTTGGCAATGAGCAAGTCAACAGGGGACGTCATTCGCGATGAGTCGCTTCTAGCGAACGCGACAGAACCGGTCGCTCTCCTTCGCCGACGACTTCGACGGACAATGTTTGTCTGGGCTTCAAACGTCCGTCGTGATCACGGACCGTCTCTCCCATCAGGATGACAGCCGTCCGCCATGCTTCATCGCCGTCCTTGAATTCCTGGGGCTCAGGATCTGGCGGAAGCGATAAACGAAATCGGTACGTAGGCATTGCGTCCGTTGTGTCAGGATAAGCCGGTCCGGCAATTAACCTACGTTGCTTGTTCGAAGTTCCGTCAGCGGTCACCGCCAAACGGTCGAGTAGTCATACAGAAGCTATGTAGTCGCGCCCGCGTGACTTCATCTTCGTCCCAGGACGCGGGAGGGCTCGCTGGAACGGCTGCTCCTGAAGCGCGACGGCTTGGTACGCTTTAGCTCGCAACCTGATGTGCCGCTTTCGGGTTAACGACAAGAGCGGCCGCCATCCGGCCTCTCCATGGACGCCTCGGCAGGTTCGCAGCCTCACCTGTGCGAGGCGTCCAACGGAGAATGGTGCTGACTGAGCGTCCTTGTTCCGCATCGGAGCAGATTGCCTGAGGTTGGAAGATCAACTCTCCCGGTATCCGGCCCGGCCAAGCCGATGTTGAGAAAGCGCAAAGGGGTGCCTGTCATGCCGCAACGCCCGCTTGCTGTCGTCACCGGAGCCTCGTCGGGAATTGGCTTCGAACTCGCGAGATGTTGTGCCGAGCACGATATGGATCTCGTCGTCGCAGCGGACCTGCCAGAAATCGAGCAGGCGGCGCACGAGCTTCGGAGCACAGGCGTCGAAGTCACTCCGCTCAAGGTCGATCTCGCGCTTACCGACGGTGTGGACCGCCTTTGCGAAACTATTGGGGGGCTGAATCGCCCGGTCGATTGCCTGCTCGCCAATGCCGGGCAGGGCCTTGGCCACGCCTTCCTGGATCAGGATTTCGAAGCGGCCCGAAAGGTCGTCGATACCAACATCACAGGCACGATCTACCTCATCCACAGGATCGGGCGCGAGATGCGGATTCGTGGGGAAGGTCGTATCCTGATCACCGGCTCGATCGCGGGCTTCACGCCGGGCTCGTTCCAGGCGGTCTACAACGGAACGAAGGCCTTCATCGACAGCTTCTCCTTCGCCCTGCGTGAGGAACTGAAGGACTCCGGCGTCACCGTCACCTGTCTAATGCCTGGCGCGACCGACACCGAATTCTTCGATCGAGCCGAGATGGCGGATACCGCGGTGGCGCAAGGCAAAAAGGACGACCCCGCATTCGTAGCCCGCGTCGGGTTCGACGCCATGATGGACGGGGAGGGCGATGTCATCGCCGGCTGGAAGAACAAGCTGATGAGCGCGATGGCGAACATCACACCCGCCGGCATGCTGGCTGGCCAACACCGCAAAATGACCGAGCCAGGTTCCGGCCAGAAGTGACGGACGTTCGCCGCCAGACAGCGGTCAATCGATGCTCGCCAAACTCTCGTCGAGCTCCTTGACTCGAACCGAACTAAGTCGCCGTCCCGCCGCCGACCGCGCCTCAGTCAGGCACGACGCGAGTTCCGCCGCACGGGCTCTGCCGGTGTGACTTTGGAGTATCCGACTTCGTGCGTTGATCGCGAGGCGCACGCGCTCGGCATCAGTATTGCCCGTGATCGCTCTGACGACATCTTCCGCGCCCGCCGCGATGATCGCGGCCTCTCCTGCGGGCAGCAGCTCATCCAGCCCCGGCCAATAATCGCTGATGATGGGGGTTCCGCACGCGGCCGCCTCGAAGAGCCGGACGCTCGGAGACCATCCCGCGGCGATCATGTCCGCCCGCGTGACGTTCAACGTGTAGCGCTGCCTGGAATAGAACTCCGGATGACGTTCAGGCGGCAGGTGCTCGATGCGATCGACATTCGCCGGCCAAGCGATGGTCGAAGGATATTGCGGCCCGGCGACGACGAAACGCCGGTCCGGCAGTTTTCGTGCCGGTTCCAGAAGCAGCCTTTCGAGCGTCGGTTGCCGGTCGTCGCTATAGGTGCCGAGATAGCCAAGATCCCAATTTGCTGGCTCGTCTGCAGGCCGATAGCGCTCTTCATCCACCGAGCAGTAGAGCGCCTCCGCGCGTTGGGCGCCGAACTCCTGCTCCAGCCGCCGCAGGGTAGGGCCGCCGGTGAACGACAGGTAGAGATCGAACCGTGGGATGGCGGTCCGGCTGACATATTCCTCCTCGCCTCGCATGAGCTTGGCGAGCGTGACGGGCGTATCGATGTCGTAGAATGCCGTGACGCCGCAAGCGGTATCGAGGACATAGTCGGCGATCGCCACTCCATCCGGCACATAGGAGCCGAGAATGACCGCATCCGCCCGAGCTATCTCGCTATCCCAGCGGATGAGATCGCCCCGGTCGTTGTAGAGGCCAAGTTCGCAATATTCCGGCCGAGGAAGGTCCCGATGGTCCGCATACCAGGGAACATCGCGCTCGAGGAAAAGAACGTCATGGCCGAGCGAATGGAGTCCGCGAATGAGTGAGCGATAGGTCGTCGCGTGGCCGTTCCCCCAGGACGACGTGATCGAGAGTCCAAGAAAGACGATGCGGAGAGGAGTGGTCATGCGGCGTTCCCACGTCGCTTCGCCGCGAGGCCCGACCGCAGCAGTTGATCGACCTCGGCGGCGCGATTGGTATAGGTGTGGTCACGCAGAACCCGAACCAATCCGCGCTGTCCTATCGAACTGGCCTGCTCGCGAGTGAGCGTCCGCATGATCTCCGTCACGTCGTCCCCGTCGCGCGCGACGAGGACCTCGGCGCCGGGCTCGAGGAACATCTCCAGACCCGTCCAGGAATCGCAGATCAGGCAAGCGCCGGCGCCGGTGGCCTCGAAGACCCGTGTCGGTGGAGAAAAGCCGTTCTCCGCCATGCTGTCCCGATTGATGTTGAGGATCGCCATCGGCGAGCAATTGAAAGCATTGTGGTCGGCCGTGCCAACATGGCCAACATATCGCACGTTGGCGGGCATGGCCTTGTCGACCCAACCCGAGCCGCCCAGGAGAAAACTCCGATCCGGGAGGGCAGCGGCCGATGCCAGGAAGAAGTCCTCCACCCGCTTCTCGCGGTCCGGCAGACGATTGCCGAGAAACGCGAGATCGGCGGCAAATCGCGCATTCGCCATGACGGGATGATGGGTCTCCGGATCCAGCGCATTGTAGATCGGTCGGCAGGCAGCTGCACCGAGCGCGGTATAGGCCGCCACGACGGGCTCGCCGCCTCCATAGGTGAACACGGCGTCGAGTTCGTGGAGTGCGCGCCGGATGGGGTGATCTGGTTGCGGGCGAATTTCGGAGAGTGTCGCGGGTGCATCGACGTCCCAGAAGATCCGCAGGGCGTCTGGTGGAGCCGCGGCGACCAAACCTGTGATCAGCTCGTTGTCGAAAACACCGACACCGCTCGCCTTTATGACCACATCCGCGTGACGCGCTTCGGCAATGACGGAGGCGACGGCATCTGCGCTGGCCGGATAGACCACGACCTTGCACCAGTCCGGCGGGTCGATGTCCCGGTTCTTCTGTCGGTCGTAGGCATCGGGTTCATAAAAGGTGATTTCATATCCGCGCCGCGCCAGCTGTTTGAGCAAGCCTCGATAGTAGGTGGCGGCGCCATTCCAGTACGAGGAGAGAAGGCTGGACCCGTAGAAGGCGATCCGCATCATGCGTCCTCCATGCTCGTTGGAACGGGAACGCTCCCGATGTCGGCCAGGATCGCCAGCAGCTCCTCCACGCGATGGCCGCAGGTATGGCGGGCCAGAACGGTCTCCGATCCATTGCGCGCAAGGCTCGCGGCCAAATCGGGATCGCTCAGCACCGCCTGCATGTGTTGCTTCATGACTTCGCCGTTGCGCGCGAAGAGGAAATCCTCTCCCGGGCGGAAAAGGCCTTCGCAATCCGACCAAGGCGCCGAAATCAGCGGGATGCCGCAGGCAAGCGCCTCAAACATCCGGATGGTCGGGATTCCGGGCAGCGATTGACTGTAGGGACGGCGCGGCACGTGCACCGTGAATCGATGCCGCGCATAGGACGCGGCTACGTCGACACTGGGAATCCAGCCGCGATAGGTCAGACCGGCAGCCGTCAGCTTCTTCAGAGCGCTCTCGGGATAACGAACACCATGAACGGTTCCGGTGAGCTTCAAAGCCTTGGCCGGCTCGATCAGGAAGGAGGAAAGCTCCTCCTTGCGCTCATCATCTCCCCAATTGCCGACCCAGATTAGATCGCGCTCGCGGCCGATCTCCGCATGCGGATGGAACAGGCGCACATCGGCTGCTTCGTGCCACGTGAAGACGCGGCGTCCCCATCCGCGCTTCAAGTAGATCTCGCGGAGCACCTCGCCGAAGGTCAGGACCGCATCGTAGCCGTCGAGGTCGAGATCCGCGATCTCTCGCTCCAGTGAGATCGCGCGATGATGGGTATCGTGGAAAAGAAGGGAAAAGCGCGCGCCATTTCTGCGGAGGCGCCCCAGTCGCTCGACCAGCGCCGGCGAGGTCCACTCGTGCACGATCACCACGTCGGCGGAGGCCAGCGCCTCTTCGTGATCGAACTCGGCACCATAGGTCTCCACCCTCAATTCCGGGAAATCTCGACCAAACCTCGCGGCCGCCTGCACGCCTTGGTTCTTGATCAGGTTCTGCCGGCTCCAGCCATCCTCGGGCTCCAGAGCCAACGTGCGATGGCCACGCGCTTCCAGTTCTCGCAGCACACCCCGCAGGAAATGCGCGTTGCCATGGTTCCAGTCGGATATGAGGGAATGGGTGTAGAGGACGATTTGCATTGTCACTCCGCCGGGATCGGGGAACCGCCAACCCGCTCACAGACCTCCGCATAAGTCTTCAGCATGGCTTCAGTCTGAGCGTGCAGGTGATATCGCGACGACCGCAGTCGGGCTTCGCGACCTAGACGCAGACGCTCGCCCGGATCCGCAGCCAGCCGGTTCAGTTCGTGTGCAAAGCCGCCGGAGTCCAACGGCGGCACGAACAGCGCGGCATCGCTCCAAAGCTCGCGGTATGTCGGGATGTCGGAAAGAACAAGTGCCGCGCCTGCGCGGGCCGCTTCCAATACGGCGAGGCCGAACGGCTCATACAGTGTGGTCGACACGAACACAGGCGTCTTCGACATCATGTCATGCATGCCCGAGCGCCCAAGTGTTCCCAACGTCCGCATATTGCGGACCGTACCGGCTGTTTCGCCGCCCGGTCCTTGGAGGTCGCCGGCCGCCAGGATCGGCCACCGGCATTGCGATGCGGCCGTATCAAGCGTCGAGATGTTCTTTGCGGGGTCCCACCAGCGGGCAGCGGAGAAGACGAATTCTTCCTTCGTCATCTCTCCGGGAAACCAGGCGGCGGAGCCGTTATGGATAACCTTCAGGCGCTCGATGTTTCCGTAACATTGCTCGAGCGCGCGGGCATGGGAGCGGCTCGGCGAGAGCACGGTATCGGCACGCTGAAAACCTTCGGCGGTGACCTCCCGATGCCACATCCAATACTCGGGAAAGGCATACTTTGGCCGTACCGCGCGCCACCATGTCTCGAAGCAGGAATGCGAAGCTGCGACAACCGGCCGGCCGGCTTCGATTCCGACTGCCTGCGAGGGAAGGTTCAGATGAAACACATCGACATCGCCCTTGTCGGCGAGCCGGTTGAGTGTGTCGGATATTGGAGCAAGCGGCGATCGCTTGTCGGCCATCCAATCCAGTGGGTGTTCCGTCCAGCACAATTCGAGGCCAGGGATGGCGAGCGCCTCGGCGTTCTGGCTGCTGCTCGGTGTTGGGCCGAAGCCGACCAGAAGCACGTCGACGCCGCCGAGCGACAAGGCCCGGCATAGATCGATCCCGTAGCGCCAGACGCCTCCAACCGCGTCGACAGTCATGAGAACGCGGCGCGGACCCGCGGGCGAGAGAGACCAGCGCGCGTTCATGCAATGAGCCTCGCCGGAGCGGGCCGATTGGCCTTCCGGATGACCTCGCCGTGATCTTCGATCCACGAAGCCAGGTCGCGCAGACCTTGTCGCCAGCCAATCGTCGCGGACCAGCCGAGTTCGCGCGTCAGGCGTCGCGTGTCGGCCACGAAATAGAGCTGATCACCCGGGCGCCAGTCGGCGTAGGTGGCCATCACCTCGCGTCCGAGAAGTGCGCGAATTTCTTTCAGCAGAATACGCAGGCTGACCGCATTCGATGGCCCGCCGCCGAGGTTGAAGGCGCGGCCGCTGCATCGATCGATCGCGTTCAGAACGGACCGGTAGGCCTGGACGGCGTCGGACACATGCA
Organism: Flaviflagellibacter deserti; assembly: GCF_042652085.1. Classification (NCBI taxonomy): domain Bacteria; kingdom Pseudomonadati; phylum Pseudomonadota; class Alphaproteobacteria; order Hyphomicrobiales; genus Flaviflagellibacter; species Flaviflagellibacter deserti. The sequence continues at coordinate 295,019 of NZ_JBHSJF010000006.1, forward strand.
GGACATCGCGCACCTGCCTTCCATCACCGTAGATCGTGATCGGCTCGCCGGAAAGCGCGCGAATGAGGAAATGCGCCACCCATCCTTGATCCTCGGTGCCGAACTGGCGCGGGCCGTAGATGCAGCTCATGCGCAGAACGGCGGTCTTCAAATCAAAGGTTCGACTGTAGTCGACAACGTACTGGTCGGCGACACCCTTGGAGCACCCATAGGGCGTAGCGAAATCGAGCGGTTGAGCCTCCGATATCCCGAATTGCCGGACATTGTGGTCGAGGGGTTCGTAACGATCATCGGCGCTGGTCAATGCGGTCTGGCCGAGATGTCCGTAAACCTTATTGGTGCTGGCGAAGAGGAGCGGGGTTTCTCCGCGCTTTCGTCGGAGCGCTTCGAGAACGTTGAGCGTGCCCTGACCATTGATGGAGAAGTCTTCGAGCGGCGCTTCGAGACTCGAGGTCACGGCTACCTGGGCCGCGAGATGAATGACCGCGCTCGCATCAAGCACAGCTTCGTCGACGGCCGTTGCGTCGCGGATGTCGGCGATCACAGCCCTCACGCGCGCCCCATGCTTCTTTCGAAGCCAGGCCAGATTGGTCTCCACTCCCTGGCGCGAAAGCGCGTCGAAGACGATGACATCGTGCCCGTCGCCCAAGAAGCTGTCGGCGAGATTGCAGCCAACGAACCCTGCGCCGCCGGTGATGAGAACAGGTCCAGTCATGCCACGAGGCCTCTGGTTTCAAGCTCCCGTTTTGCATCGCGGACGCGGTCTGTCGCTTGCTGGCGGGCGACCCATTCGGCGAGTTCGCCGAGCTTGTCGGAGAGCTTGTAATCGGGCCGAAACCCAAGAATTCGCTCGGCCTTGGACAGGTCGCCGAAACAGTGGCGGATGTCGCCCGCCCGAGCTTCGTTTAGAACGTCCGGCTCGATGTCGCGATCCATGGCGTGGGCCAGCATTTTCCCGACGTCGCAGATGCTGTGGGGCTCACCGGCGCCGACATTGATGACCTCGCCATTGGCATCCTGAGTGGCCATCGCCAGCCGGAAGGCTCGGGCCACATCGCTTACATGCACGAAGTCCCGCCGCTGGCAGCCATCCTCGAACACCAGCGGCCGTTCGTTGTTCAACAGGCGAGATGCGAAGATCGCGAGGACGCCGGTATAGGGGTTGGAGAGCGCCTGGCCAGGCCCGAACACATTGAACAGCCGCAGCGCGACAGCGCTCATGCCATAGGCGCGCGTGGTGATCAGTACCTGCTGTTCCTGTACAAACTTGGTGAGGGCATAGATCGAGGACAGCGATATCTGCTTCGTCTCGTCGGTGGCGGTCGGCGTCAGTCGCTCGCCGTTTGGCCCCACCGGATCCCATTGGCGCGCCTGAATCTGCTCGCTGGTACGGCCTGCATTTTCAATGCGATTGCCATCCGGCGTTACGTAGAGGCCTTCGCCGTAGACGCTCATGGAGGAGGCGACGACGATGCGCTCGACCGGACGAGCGATGACCTCCTGCAGAAGATTGGCCGTGGCGAGATCATTGCCTCCGACATAACGGTCGATCTCATACATGCTCTGGCCAACGCCGACCTCAGCAGCGAGATGGAAAATGGCATCGACGTTCCTGACTGCGGCGGCGGTGATCGCGCGGTCGCGCAGGTCGCCATGGATAAACTCGACTTCGTTCAGCACGTCCGCGCGGGGTTGGCCGCCATGCACCTGGTCGAGGAGGCTGTCGACGACGCGAACTTCGTGGCCCTCGTCGAGGAGCTGCGCGCACAAATGACGACCAATGAAGCCGGCTCCGCCGGTGACGAGATATCTAGCCATCGAATCTCCTCAGGCGCTGGCGCGGAGTTCCGCAATGGCCCGATCGCGCTCCGACCGGCCGTCAATGCACCGGGCAAACCATTCGACCGTCGGCAGCAGGCCTTCTGCCAAGGCTACTTTGGGCTCCCAGCCGAGCACCTTCTTGGCGAGCCCGATGTCGGGCCGTCGACGCTGCGGATCGTCCTGTGGCAGAGGCTCGTAGACGATTTTGCTGTCGCTCTGCGTCAGTCCGACGATCAGTTCCGCGAAATGCCGGACGGAATATTCCTCGGGATTTCCGAGATTGATCGGCCCCTTCGGCGCGGGCTCGACGGCCATCATCCGCATGAGGCCGCGCACCATATCGCTGACATAGCAGAAGGAGCGCGTCTGCTTGCCGGTGCCATAGACCGTCAGCGGCTCGCCGGATAGCGCCTGGACGATGAAGTTGGAGACTATGCGTCCATCATCCGGCTGCATCCGCGGCCCGTAGGTGTTGAAAATTCGAATGACGCGGGCGTCGACCTTGCCCAACCGGCGGAAGTCGAAGCAGAGCGCTTCGGCCGCTCGCTTCCCTTCGTCGTAGCAGGCGCGCGGTCCGATCGAATTGACGTTGCCCCAATAGGTTTCGCGTTGGGGATGCTGCTCGGGATCGCCGTAGACCTCGCTGGTCGACGCCTGCAGGAAGCGGGCTCCAAAAAGAGCGGCATGCTCGAGGAGGTTTCGCGTGCCGACGACGCTCGTCATCATCGTGTGGATCGGATCCTCCTGGTAATGAGGAGGCGATGCCGCACATGCGAGATTATAAATCTGGTCGATCTTCAGCTTCGGATGAAGCGGAGAGCAGATATCCTGTTCGATGAACCGAAAACGTTCTTCACGCTCGAAGTGCCGAAGATTGTCCTCCGTACCGGTTTGCAGGTTGTCGACGCACAAAACGCGATGGCCTCGCGCGAGCAGGATCTCGCAAAGGTGCGATCCAATGAAGCCGGCACCTCCGGCGATCAGAACGCTTTTGCGACCTGAAACGGGAACCTTCGCGACGCTCATGTACTGACTCCCTAAGAGCAGAGGCGGAGCGGCAGGCTTAGGCCTTGCCGCGAAAGAAGGCGCAGCGAGAAGCCAAGTTCCAACCAACATGTTGATGTCGAACGGTTCCGGGGCCTCACCTTGCGGGAAAGGAACGTAGCTTCTTCTTTGTTCCGTCTCGGCGGGGCTCAGTGCCGTATTGGTACGGTAGCGCACTAGCACCTCCCTCAATCGGGAACCATTGCACCCCGGCTTCTTTGTAGCTTGGTAATCGCGGCGTGCCGCGCTCATGCAACTCGCACGGTGAGGAGGGTTCGCGATGAGCCCGGCAGCTCAGGAACTAGGTTCGACTCGGGAAGTCCGATTGGCGATCGCCGGTGTAGGCAACTGCGCATCATCACTGGTCCAGGGTGTCGAGTTCTATCGTCACGCAACGGACAATGACCGCGTGCCTGGGCTAATGCATGTACGGCTGGGTGACTATCACGTGGCCGACATACGCTGCGTTGCCGCATTCGACGTGAACGCCAAGAAAGTTGGCAGGGATCTGGCTGCAGCCATTTCCGCGCCGCCAAACAACACGATCGAATTTGCCCGCGTGCCGGAGACAGGCATTGTCGTCCAGCGCGGCCCAACGCTGGACGGCCTCGGCACCTACCTAGCGGATGTCGTGGAGGAATCGCCCGAAGATCCGGTGGACGTTGCTCGGGTGCTGATGGACACGAGTGCTGATGTTCTGGTGTCTTATCTTCCGGTTGGATCGCAGCGGGCGACCGAATATTACGCCGAGCAGGCCCTCTCTGCCGGCTGCGCCTTCGTGAACTGCATTCCGGCATTCATCGCGTCGAAACGAGACTGGGCAAAGCGCTTCGAGCAGAAGCGGCTGCCGATCATCGGCGACGACATCAAGAGCCAAGTCGGCGCTACGATTGTTCACCGCGTCCTCGCCAATCTGTTTCGCGAACGCGGTGTCCGGCTGGACCATACTTACCAGCTCAATTTCGGCGGCAATTCGGACTTCCGAAACATGCTCGAGCGTCAGCGGCTCGAATCGAAGAAGCTGTCAAAAACGCGCGCCGTCACGAGCCAGATCGGATACGATCTGTCGAACGACGATGCGCACGTCGGGCCGAGCGATTTCGTGCCCTGGCTGACGGATCGGAAGTTCGCCTATATCCGCCTCGAAGGAACGAGCTTCGGCGACGTGCCGCTGAACATCGAGATGAAGCTCGAAGTCTGGGACTCCCCCAATTCGGCGGGGGTCGTGATCGATGCGGTGCGCTGCGCGAAGATCGCGCTGGACCGCGGCATCGGCGGCGTCCTCTCGGGTCCCTCAAGCTACTTCATGAAGTCTCCGCCGGAACAGGTCACTGATGAGCAGGCCCGTCGGGCGATGGAGGCGTTCATTTCAGGCGAGCGACATTAAGCGCATCACCCGACGGCTCCTCGCGCGTTGATGGTGAAAGTACGAGGTGCGCGTGGTCGGAAGCGATTGGACGGACGCAGACAGATCGCCCGAGAGCAGAGATAGTCCGTTGAATTCGGTGCTGTCGCGAAACATCGCCGCGCTGCACGGCAAGCAGGCGGAAGAGGCCGGACGCGCAAATCTGCAGGATCGCCTCGCCGAAACGATCACCGCATTCTCCGGCAGCATGGCGTTCGTCTATGTCCACATCGTGCTCGTCGCATCGTGGATCGCCGTGAATCTGTCGCTCTTTCCCGGCGTCCCCGCATTCGATCCGACATTTGTGATCCTCGCCACCTTTGCCTCGGTCGAGGCCATCTTTCTGTCGACCTTCGTCCTCATCAGTCAGAACCGCGCCGCGGCGCAGGCAAAACGTCAGGCGCAACTCGATCTTCAGACCAGTCTTCTTGCCGAACACGAGGTCACTCGTCTTCTCACTCTGACCATAGCGATCGCGAAGCGCCTGGGAATCGAAGAAGCGGAAGATCCCAATCTGAACGAACTGGAGCGCGACGTGGCACCTGAACGCGTGCTCGACGAGATCACGCGAAAGGGCACCGAGCATCATCTTTGATCAGGAAGAGGGAACGTTCCAAGCCCCGAGACGGTTCGCTGGAAAGTCACGCCATTGCGGACAGGGAGCCTTCGCATGACGGATCAGATCGAGCTCAAGGAACGCGTGTCGAACGCTGCCGATATCACCGAGATGCGTGCCGCCGTGATAACGGCCGCAGGCCGCATGGAAGTGCGTTCGGTGACCTTGCCTGCCCCTGGGCCGAACCAGGTGCGCATAAAGCTCGAAGGGTGCGGCGTGTGCGCGTCCAATCTGACGCCGTGGGCAGGTCCCGATTGGATGACGTTTCCGACCGAGCCCGGCGCTCTCGGACATGAGGGATGGGGGAGTATCCACGCGGTCGGTCGCGACGTGACGGGCCTGTCGATCGGCGATCGTGTCGCGGCTCTGTCATACAGAAGCTATGCCGAGTTCGACATTGCGGATGCCGATGCCGTCGTTCGCCTTCCCGACGAGCTTGCCGGCACGCCGTTTCCCGGCGAGCCGCTCGGCTGCGCGATGAATATCTTTCGCCGCAGTGGCGTCGAGTCCGGACATGTCGTCGCCATCGTCGGAGTAGGTTTTCTTGGCGCGGTCCTCACCCGTCTCGCGAAGAGCGCCGGAGCGCGTGTCATCGCCGTGTCGCGCCGTCCATTCTCGCTCGATGTCGCCCGCGACATGGGCGCCGATGAACTCGTCGCGATGGAGGACCATTACGAGATCAGCGCACGTGTGAAGGAGATCACCGGAGGCGCTTTCTGCGATGTCGTGATCGAGGCCGTCGGCAAACAATGGCCTCTCGATCTTGCGGCAGAACTGACGCGCGAACGCGGCCGTCTCGTCGTCGCGGGCTATCACCAGGACGGTCCGCGGCAGATCAATATGCAATTGTGGAACTGGCGCGGACTCGACGTCATCAACGCGCATGAACGCGATCCAAAAATCTACATGCAGGGCATTCGCGAGGCCGTGGACATGGTGGCGTCCGGACAGCTCGATCCGACGCCGCTCTACACCCACCGTTACCCGTTGGAGCGGCTCGATGAGGCGCTTAACGCGACCCGTGATCGTCCCGAAGGATTCCTCAAAGCCCTGGTGACGTTCTGATGGCTGAATTCGCGACCATGCCAGTTTGCGCACTTGCTCGGCCGCGCATCGGCTTCCTTGGCGTCGGCTGGATTGGTCGGCATCGGCTGGAGGGCATCCTCGATACCGGCGCGGTCGAAGTCGCCGCGATTTCCGATCCGTCGCGCGATATGGCGTCCGAGGCTCAGCGACTCGCGCCAGACGCCGAACTCGTGACGTCACTCAACGACATGCTCGACGCAGGCGTGGATGGCATCGTCATCGCAACGCCAAGCGCAATGCATGCTGCGCAATCGATAGAGGCGCTGTCACGCGGCGTTGCGGTCTTCTGTCAGAAGCCTCTCGGACGGACGGCGGAGGAGGTGAGGGCGGTCGTGGATGCTGCGCGCGCGGCCGACCGGCTCCTCAGCGTCGATTTTTGCTATCGCTTCACCGAAGCCATGCGGCGCGTTCGCGAGCTGTTGGACCGAGGCGAACTCGGGCACGTCTATGCCATCGATCTCACCTTTCACAACGCTTACGGACCTGACAAGCCTTGGTTCTACGATCCGGCGCAGTCCGGCGGCGGCTGCGTGATGGATCTCGGTGTTCATTTGGTCGATCTCGCACTCTGGTCATTGGACTTTCCCAAAGTGTTGGATGTTTCCGGGACCCTGATGGCAGGGGGCGAACGCCTGGAAGCCGCCTCCGGCCGGGTCGAGGATTATGCCATTGCGACCCTCCAGCTCGAGACCGGTACCGTGGTTCGGCTCGCCTGTTCCTGGCGCCTCCATGCCGGATGCGATGCCGTCATCTCCGCCGAGTTCTATGGAACCGAGGGAGGGGTGGCCCTCCGCAATGTCGGTGGCTCGTTCTATGACTTCGTCGCGGAGCGTTACCGCGGCACGGCACGTGAAATCCTGGCCGAGCCGCCCGACTCCTGGGGCGTTCGCGCGGCGGCCGACTGGGCAATGCGTTTAGCTAAGGGGGAGCATTTCGATCCAGCGACTGAGCGGCTCGTCGATGTCGCCGAGTGCCTGGATCGGATTTACGGGCGACCGCCGAGGCGGTGATCGTCCAAGGCCAGTGTCACCACGAGCCGGGCCTCCCGCTGTGTCCGCCGGTGATCGCTGCCGATGGGGAGCTTCGTCCGGCCTCATCGGGAACGATGCGGACCAGTGCGAGTTCCGAAAAGGCGACGCAAGACATCTCCGGGAGAGATCGCGTTGATGAGGAAGGCTCGCATCAGGGACGTCTTGGGAGTGCCGCTCAGCTGTGACGCCGGTCTCGCCGAGGAGCTTCATTCGCCGCAGAATGAAAGGCGGCAGGGTCGCGCCTCGTCACGCCGGGCTGTCGGAATTCTGACTTTTCACCGCTGCATCAATTACGGTTCCTACTGGCAGGCACGATGTCTCGTCGAAGGCCTGCGATCGTTCGGTTGCGATGCGGTCCTGCTCGACCATGACGCCGCCGAGGTGCGGAAAGCGGAATTCAGATGCGCCCTGCAGCCGCTCCTGCCGGTTTCCTCCGACGCTTCGGACGTCTTGAGCTATGCGCGGAAGACCCGCCTGTTTCTCGACGCCATCGCCCATCTGCCGCGCTCGTCCCGTTTCGACCTCCACGTGCCGGTCCTGACCGAATCTTTCGATCTGATCGTCGTCGGCAGCGACGAGGTCTGGAACCTCCATCACCCATGGTATGGCGGATTCACCGCCTTCTTCGGCCACGGATTGGCCTCCCGCAAACTCATCTCTTATGCCGCCAGTTTTGGAAATCAGGACGCAACCGACGGCTTGGCGGTCGAGTGGGCGGCACGGTTGGAACGGTTCGACAGGATTTCCGTACGCGATGAAAATTCGCGCTGCATGATCCGGAACGCTTTGGGCTTTGAGCCGTCGCTGGTGCTCGATCCGTGCCTCCAATTTCCTCCCCAGATCGCTCCCGCGGAGAACGACGAAGAACCCTATGTTCTCGTCTACGGCCATAGCTTTCCGGACTGGTTCGCCCGCCGCATTCGTGGAGCGGCCAGGGAGCGGGGATTGCGCCTGCTCAGCATCGGATATCGAAACGACTGGGCGGATGAGCAGCGCATCGCTGCGGGGCCAGAGGAATTCGCGCGGCTCATGGCAGGCGCCGCCGCCGTCGCTACGAACTTCTTCCATGGCTGCGTGTTTGCTTTCCTGAACGGTCGACCGTTGGTCTGCGTCCCCTCGGCCTATCGCAGCAACAAGATTCACGATCTGACCGCGGCGCTGGGAGCCGAGCAGCACCTTGTGGACGAGGACAGTTCCGAGCTGCAGTATTCCGCCCTTCTGGAGCTCCAACCCGAGATCGCGGCGAAACTCGCCGATCTGCGAAGAGATTCCAGCGCTTTTCTCACACACGTCCTGGAATGCGCATGAGCGCGATGTCGGCCGAGCGGTCGTTGTCGCCGAAGGATATCGTCTCGTGCGGTCTTTGCATCGGCTGCGGCGCGTGCGGCGGGATGCTGAATGCCGGGAATGCTCTCCGCTTCGACCAATACGGGCAGTACAAGCCGCGCCGTGACGCGCCGGGCTACGGCCGCCGTACCGACCGCTTCGCCAGGACATGCCCTTTCTCGCCCTTTGCCATGAACGAGGACGAAATCGCTCAGGACCGCTTTCCGGATGCGAGGCAAATGGACGAACACATCGGAGCGTTCGAAGCCGCGTTCGTGGGATACGTCGCCGAAGGTGAATTTCGGGGCTTAGGCAGCTCGGGCGGAATGGTGAGCTGGGTCGCCGCGGAGCTTCTGCGTTGCGGGATGGTCGACGGAGTTGCACATGTCGGCGGTGTCGATGGAGCGGGACATCCTTATTTCGATTACCGGATTTCCCGTGCAGTGGCCGACGTGCGTGCAGGTGCCAAATCCCGCTATTACCCGGTGGAACTCTCGGGCGTGCTTGACGAAATCCGCACCGTGCCGGGCCGCTACGCCATCGTGGGTATTCCCTGCTTTATCAAGGCGATCAACCTGGCCCGGGCCGAAGAGCCTGTTCTTGCCGAGCGGATCGTCCACACCTTGGGTCTCTTCTGCGGCCATATGAAGAGCGCCCGGTTCGTCGAGAGCCTCGCCTGGCAGATGGCCGCCGGCACCGACGAGGTGGAAAAGGTAGACTATCGGGTCAAGGACCCCAGGCGCCCGGCGAACTGGTACACTGCGGAGATCGGTCTCATCGATGGCCGCACGCGACGAAAAGACTGGTGGCATCTGTCGGACGGCGACTGGGGTGCCGGATTCTTTCAGAATTCAGCCTGCAATTTCTGCGACGACGTCGTAGCGGAAACTGCGGACATCGCCTTCGGTGATGCCTGGGTCGAGCCTTACTCATCGGATGGGCGGGGAACGAACGTCGTCGTCATCCGCTCCCTTATACTGAATGAACTGATTCAGGAGGCTGCGAGGAAGGATCGTTTGAATTTGACAGAGGTGGACGCTGATCTCGTTAGGCGCACACAGGCGGCAGGCTTCCGACAGCGTCGCGAGGGGCTGGCCTATCGGTTGACCTGGGCGCGGGCAGGTGTCTCGCCGAGGAAGAGGGTCAGGCCGTCGACGGCGATTCCGTTCCGGCGGAAGCTGACCTATCGCTGTCGGGCGGCGATCAGTTGGTGGAGCCACCGCATCTTCTACATTGCCCGCACGCTCGAACGCCCAAGGCTCTATGTCCAATGGGCCCGATTCGCGCTGTATGTTTATCACGCACTGGCTTATTCGCGCGGCTCGATGGGCGCACTGGCCGATCGCCTGGCATCACTATTCCCCAGCAGACGGGACACCGCGCTCTGAGTTTTTGATTGCCGCAGGCATATCGTCCGCTTTGGTACAAAGCGGACCCACGGTGCGAAGAACGGCGTTGACCTTCGCTGTAATCCGGAGCCCGGCGTGGTCGCGACGATCTCACGTACACTCATTCCATGCGACAATACCGGGCTTGTCGAGCTGACCGGATGGGCCCGGTGACGATGAGAATCTTCTGGGTTCGTCATGGCGTGCACGACCAGCTGGGATGGAAACTGTCGGGCCGAACGGCGGGGGTCGTGCTGGGCGATCCGGGCCTGTGCCAGGCGCGGGAAGTAGGTGCTCGGCTGAAGAAGGAGGCGATAGAGATCGTCTTTACGAGCCCGTTGGAGCGAAGCCAGCAGACGGCGCAACCGATAGCGGAACTGTGTGGTGCCGAGCTTTGTCTCGAACCGGCGATCAACGAGATCGACTTCGGTGAATGGAACGGGCGCGAGATAGCGGACCTCGATCGCAATGCTCGTTTCGTCCGCTGGAATGTCGGTCGCGACCAGGCAAGCGCGGCCGGTGGTGAATCGATGTTCGACGTTCAGGCGCGGGTTTTTCGATGGATGGAATCGATCGTGGACAGCGGCCGGCGGAACGTCGCCGCCGTCAGCCATTCCGACGTGATCAAGGCGGCGGTGATGGTCGCTCTTGGCCTCAGTCCAAGGGCACACGACCGACTGGAGATCAGCCCGGGTTCGATCACGTGCATCGCGGGCTCGGAGCTCGGTTATCGGCTAATGAGCCTCAACGAGATGCCGGCATGAAGCATTGGACGGACGAACGGATTCGGAGCCGCGTCGCTGAACTCGGCGAATGGTTCCACAATCTCGATCTGGAAGGCGTGCAGACTGCGCCAAACCACTTCCTGCACGATTATCCACGGTCCAAGTTCAAGAACTTCGCCGGTGTCCTGCCGGAGGATCTTTCCGGAAAGTCCGTTCTCGATGTCGGCTGCAACGCCGGCTTCTATTCATTCGAAATGAAGCGCCGCGGCGCCGACCGCGTGCTCGGCATCGATTTCGATGATCGATACCTCGCTCAGGCCCGGTTCGCGGCGGAAGTGCAGGGCTTCGACGTCGAGTTCCGCAAGCTGTCCGTCTATGACTTGGCGATCTTGGGCGAACGGTTCGACCTCGTCGTCTTCATGGGCGTGCTCTACCATCTGCGTCACCCGCTTCTTGCGCTGGACCTTATCCACGAGCATGTGGCGAACGATCTCTTGCTGTATCAGTCGATGCAGCGTGGCTCGCCGGCGGTAGCCGACGTTGAGGCTGACTATCCCTTCGAGGAGACCGCTCACTTCGATGAGCCGGGTTACCCGAAGATGCACTTCATCGAGCAGAGCTACGCGCACGACTGGACGAATTGGTGGGCGCCGAACGCCGCCTGCAGCGCGGCGATGCTTCGCTCATCGGGATTCGTCGTCCTCGAACACCCCGAGCCCGAGGTTTTCCTGTGCCGGAGAGGTGAGCGGCCAACGGCGGCCGGACCCGTTTACCCAGCCCGCGGTTCCGCCATGTCTGGACACGCCGAAAGGGGAGCGAACGAGTGATCGAAGCCGTAAAGATCTGGAACGAGCCGAACAACAAATCGCACTGGGATCCGATCATCGATCCCGAGTGGGATCTGTTCGCGGCCATGACACGGCTAGCAGGCACAGCCATCAAGGAGGCCAATCCCGATATCACCCGGGTCCTGGGAGGCATGTCGCCGATTGACCCGCATTTCGTTCGCCGACTTGCCGACAAGGGCGCGATGGAACACGTCGACGTGGTCGCCGTGCACGGATTTCCGTTGGACTGGAATCTCTGGATGATCGACGAATGGCCCGCCAAGATCGACGAGATCAGGCGTGTCACGGACAAGCCAATCTGGGTGACCGAATGCGGCGTGTCCTCCTTCGGATCGGAGGAGGTCCAGGCGTGGGGCGTGAAGAAGACGGCCGAACTCTTGATCGGCCGCGCGCCCCGCATCCACTGGTACAGCCTGTACGACCTGCCGAGGGCGTGGGAGGCCACCACCCGACATAAGGAGGCGGAAGGCTCATCCTATTATCGGCACTTCAGCATGGGTCTTCTGCGGGAGGACGGCTCCCCGAAGCCGGCGCTGGAGGCTTACCGCCCGTATGCCGCAGACATGGGCCTTTGCCAATGGTTCCACTTCCAGGATCATCGGCTCGACGACGCCGTTCGCTTGATGGATGAACTCGGAGTGCGCCACCTCCGTACCGGTCTGTCGTGGGCGGACAGTTTCCGCGACGGGGCGCTCGATTGGTTCGACCGACAGATGGAGGCGCTCGATAGGTTCGACACGACCGTCACCTTCTGCTTCACGCCGGAACACCGCGGCATCGAACCCCACCACACCAGCGCGCCGCAAGTCGCCGAGGAATTCGCCGAATTCTGCGCGGAGATGGTGGCCCGGTATGCGCCGAGGAGAGCCGACGCTCGCATCGCGGAACGAAGGTCGCTTCGATATGACCGCTAGAACGTGACATGATCGTCTACGGCGACCAGCGCGAAACGATCCACACCAGTTCGTTCTTCGGAGAGTTGAACCGCCGCCGGGACCATCTCTCGGAGATGCGTTCCGGTATCTCTCGGCACGCCGAGTTGGTCGGCCTCCACGTCGAGGCTGGCAGGCTGGCGCAGGGCGTCGCGGACGCCGCATTTGATCCAGAGAGAGGAGACGGGCCGACCGCGAACAATGAGCCGCTGATGGAATGGCTGACAGCGTCTGGCCGTTGCATCCTTCGGTCCTGGACGAACGGCTTCGGTTTCGAGCCGCCCCCGCCGTTTCCGAAACTCCGAGAGCTGCCGGAGCGCGTCACGCTTACTATCCCCGAAGGCTACGCGTTTCATGCGCTGCACCCGGAAAGCTACATCGAGGCGGCTCTCTCGCTTCCTCATCGTGGCGCCTCGGTTCGGGTGATCGGCGTCAGAAGCATCGGAACGAGCCTCGCTTCGCTGGTCGCGGCCGTTCTCGACTCTCCCGCACCCATAACCGTGAGGCCGACCGCTCATCCCTTCTCGCGGGAGGTGCATCTCCGTGAGCCGGCGTTGCGAAAGCTGCTCGATGGCGCGGAGCACTTTGTCGTGGTGGATGAAGGTCCCGGCTTGTCTGGCAGTTCCTTCGCGGCGGTTGGGCGTCTGATGCGCGGACGCGGGGTGAGGGCGGACCGCATCACCTTCATGCCCGGTCACGGAAACGGACCAGGCGTCGAGGCATGTGAAGAGACGAGAAGGATTTGGGCCGGCACAACCGTTCGGCCCGCCGTGCAGATACCGGACTCCCGGATCGCCGACTGGATCGCCGATCTCCTTGGCGAAAGTCTGATCGGCGTAGAGGACCTGTCGGCCGGACATTGGCGCGCGAAGCTGTTTGCCGACCCTTCGCAATGGCCGCCGATCGATCCTCGAACCGACCGTCGAAAACTTCTGGTCCGTACGGCCACGGGTGCTTACTTCGCGCGGTTCGTGGGGCTCGGGTTGTCGGGAGAACGGAAGCTCGATCGTGCTAGACGTTTGGAGCAGGCGGGGTTTATCCCCGAGGTGCTCGGCGTCGTGAACGGCTTCCTCGTTCAACAGTGGATCGAGCCGGCTTACAGTCGCCCGTCCGATCCGATGGAACTCGGCCAGTACCTTCGGGCCCGGCTGAGCTTGCCGGCCCCGGGCCTCGCCGGAGCCAGCATCGACGTTCTTCGCGAGATGGCGCTCGCCAACACCGCCGAAAGCCTGGGCGAACAGGCAGCCGGCCGGCTGGGTCGCAAGCTGAAGGGCGGCGAGTTCTTGAGGCAGGAGATCGAACCGGTCGCGATCGATGGTGCCTGCCAGCCGTGGAAGTGGTTTCGCAACGAGCAGGGGCGGATCTTCAAGGCGGACGCCCTGGACCACGACGGCGACCACGATCTTGTTGGTCCACAGCCGATCGTCTGGGATCTCGTGGGCGCTTGCATAGAGCTGGGATATGATCGCGGCGCCATGGAAAACCTTAACGAGATCGTCCTCCCGGGCAATCTGCGGCCGCGACTGGAATTATTCCTTTTCATGGAAGCTTGCTATCTGGCGTTCCGCGTTGGCGCGACACGAATGGCGGCTCGCGCGCTCGCCGGCGACCTGGACGAACGGAGGCGCATCGAGAGCGCGGAGGCGAGCTATAGGAAGCGGCTGGAGCTGCTGTGTTTCGCCGACGAGTGAGTGAAGGCCACGAATTCGCTGCGAGCGGCGAACACTTTGCCGTCGAGTGTTTCGTACAGGAGGTGCGACGCTTCTATCCTTTCTTCCCGGTGATTGGAGGCCGGGCGAGGGTGGAGAGTGATTGGCGGGGCGATAAGGTCGCGGAGGGTGACTGGGTGCTGCTCGACCTCTACGGCACCAATCACGACGCGCGGCTCTGGCAGGAGCCCGATCGCTTCAAGCCCGACCGTTTCGAGAACTGGCCTGGTGATGCGTTTTCATTTGTCGCCCAGGGAGCTGGCTACGTGGAGAAATCCCACCGTTGCCCGGGAGAAGCCGCGACCATCGCGGTCATGAAGCGGGCGGTTCGGGTGCTGACGAAACTGGATTACACGGTGCCGGACCAGGACCTCAGCGTTCCTCTCGGACAGGTGCCAACGAAGCCGGTCAGCGGATTTGTCATCCAGCCCTTCTGAGCTTGTGGCAGACCGCTACTTATTCCTGATCCGTCAGGCCGAGAGCGCGATTGTTGTCGATCGGAAGCGTCCAGGAGAGCATCTACCGATGCTCTCGGCCTTATTCTTCAAAATCGAGAGCGCGAACACTTCGGCGCGTTCCGGTGTCTTCCGTTCTCATAAATTCGTGGTCCGCCTCCGGCTGCAGCGCTTTAAGAGAAGTGGCGGCAGCATCCTCGCCCCTCCAAAGCTCCCGCAGACGATTTCCGTCCCTGAGCTGGATGCGACACCTGTGGGAGCGGATGGCGAGTTCGCCTTCGAGAAGATGTAAAGCCACGGTGATGCCGGCACGACGCACGCCCAGAAGCGACGCGAGCTGCACGTGTGACATGGCGAGGGTGTCGGTCTTCGCTCGCTGGAACGACAAATCCAGCAACCGGGCAAGACGCTGCTCGACCGTCAAATGGGCGGTTGTCAGGAGGCACTCCGCCATCTCGGTGAAGACCCGCTGAAGATAGCGGCTGATCGTGCGGTTGAAGCTGGGGCTTTCGGCTGTCAATTGAACGAACACGTCGCGCGGGACGCAGACCGCCTCGACATTGCTCACGCACAACGACCGCTGGTTCGATTTGCCTCGAAAGAGACTGCATGCAGAGACGCCTTCCAGCCCGATACAACGGGTGGCTATCTCTCGATCCAGAAGCTGCTCGATTTCAAAGACCAAGCCGGATTCAATGAAGAAAGCGAGCTGGCCGTTTGGATCGAAATCCGTCAGATCCTGGCCCGATGTGAAGCTCCGCACCTTCGAACTGGCCAGACATCTCCGAAGTTGATCGCCATCCAGCAAAGCCAGAAGCTCGTTTCCGCAGAGCTGCCCGAATGCGTTCCTGAGACCTGACGGCATATCGTATTCGGAATGCACGTGCACTAGGCGCCCTCCGCTTGAGCGTTACCCCCCCCCC
>NZ_JBHSJF010000006.1:310461-787874 GCF_042652085.1 Flaviflagellibacter deserti
AAGGGTCGCCTCACGCCACTTTGGGCTTCTGGCGCCTCGTTCCCAGCACACGTCCGGGTAGGCTCCGATCATGACCGATCCGGTCGGGTCGACGAAGTATCGCAACGCCTCCCGCAATACGGATCGGTTGCTGCTCGTCATTCCGTTCTCGTGATCCAAGAACCCGGCGGGCCGCCGCGCAACGGCAGGCAACTCGGTGAGCTATCCAAGCTCAGTTGAAAGTCACCGTTCCGGGGAAGGCAAAGAAATAGATCGTTTCCTTACCTGGTCCGCAAAGTTCAACCTTCACCGCCTCAGCCTTGTCAGACTGCGAAATCATGAGAGCCGCCTTGAGTGCAGCGTCTCTGGTCGCGAATATCTCGGGTCGTCTGCTCTCCTGCCGAAGTTGCCAATGTTCACCGGAGCGCGTGAGATAGATGGTGTTGGTTTTCGTCATCCTCGAAGCTTGATCGCCCGAAGCCCGAAGCGCGCTAACATACTTAAAACATCACATGCGCGTGCGGTATCGTACGAAACCGACGTGCGGCGTCGGCGCTTTCCATGCATGGGCACATACACCTTCAAAATCCCGTTGACCCGGAATCCGGTCAGGATTGATCTGCCAAACGACGACGAGGCGTGGGCTGAAGCCGTGACCCTATGCGGGGAAATGTTGCGAGATATGGACGGTAAACTACGTGCAGACACGAACTGGGAGGTCATTGTCGAGGATCAGCTCAACGCGCCGGTGGCGTCCATCAAGGTCGTGGCGAACCGACATCTGAGGAAGTGAACCCTACCCCGGCAATTTTGCGATTGGGCTAGAGCGTCTTGTCAGGACGAGGCTGTCTGCACGCGACGACGAAGTCGGCCGCCTCGTATATGTGCCCGCTCGCATCCTGCACATGGATATCGAAGAAGCCTCGGAGCGAGAGCTCAAGGATCTTCTCCAGCACGTCTTCAACGCGTGCGCAGTCGATGCTCTTGAGAGAACCGTTCGGAGCTGACCCCCTGACGCTGTATGCAATCTCGACCATATCTCGCACATAGTGCGGGCTGACGGGCCGGAAATTGATCTAGGTTAACAAGCGAGCCGCTCAAGCATAATCGCGCTTACGGGGGCACCTCAGGCCATATCGTACTTCGGCGGCTCTAGCGCGCCTTCAGTGCGCAAAAAGGCGGCGGCTCCCTGAGCAGGAGTGGTTCCGGTTGTCGTCGGGGTGGAGCAAAATCAATATCTTGAAGTAGTATTATAATGTCTTGCCTCCGCGATATAACTCGATCCCGACTTGTATATCGGGAGAGTTCAAGTGTTCGTCACTGGCCGAAGATGCTCGTGATCGAGACTCTCGGCTCCCTGCCGTTCAGCGAGCCATGTAGGCTGCTGGGCCATGGTATGCTTTTCGGGATCCTGCGAATGTCCGCTTTTGACCCATTGCGGACAGTCCTTGGCTATGGCGCAATGGGCGTCTCTTCGAGCACATCGGCGGCCCAGACTCGTTCGAACTTGGCGGCCGCCTCCCGTTGTACATTGCGTACGCTGGCAACATCTTGCGCTTCATATTCGCAAATCATGCGACGCCGGTCACCGGACCAGAAGCTGCGGAGCCAACGAACGTCGTAGAGTTCGAGGCAAGGGGCCATTCGTGCCTCGGTGGCCTTGAGTTCTTCCTCCGTGAGCGGCGGCTCGAAGTTTCTTTCGACGATGATGCGGGACATGGGCGGTCTCCTTTCAAGTCAGGTTCACTCCCGGACCGTGGAAGCCATCGTGGAAGGGAGGACACGGAGAAGGGCAGATTGAACCGCCGATAGAGCACGGGCGCTGATTTCGTTGGGATGATGTGGTTGCCGAGCAAGCCCCACCATTTGGCCAAGCGCGGTGTGATCGCCCATCGCGGCCAAGAGAGACCTGGCGATGGTGACTTCGTTCACCCGATGCAAGATCGATGCAATCGACAAGGCCGCTGACGCGTTCTGGAACGCTGGTCCCGTCCACCCTCGCTTCATCTGAAGGCGGGCGGCGCTATTCAGTGAATATGCCAGATAAGATTTGTCATCGACCGCTCGGAGCTGGGCGAGCGCCTGGTCCAACGCATCAAGGGACTCGGTTTCCGCGCTACTGGCAAGCAGGGCCAGCGCGTCCAGAGCGGAGACGAATGGTGTCTCATCGTCGCCAAGGCGCTTTGCGACGACCATGAGTTCGGTGCATCGTGCGCGCACGTCCGAGTAACGATCATCCTCCAGCGCCAGCATAGCCAGAAGCGTGAGGCACTTATATTCACGCCAACGGTCTTGTTCGTATTGAGCTAGGAGGAGTGCACGCTCGGTCGATCCGATGGCGTCTGCCTCGCCATCCCAGCGTTGCAGAAGCCCTCGAGCCCAGTGCAACTCACAAAGTTCGACGTCGAGGGAAGCCGCGAGATCACTTGCGTCTGCAATCAAAGTACGGGCTCGATGTACGTCCGTCTCAAGTTCCAGGAGGCATCGAGCGGTATTGGCGAGCTGATGCGCACTTATGGCAAGACCGGCTGATCGTCCGGCGGCGGCGGCGTCCAACGTGTTCTTCTGTGCTTGCTCCGGCTGACCGGCCTGTTGATTCAGGACGGACAGAAGATAGTGTCCGGTCGCCGCGACGTCCGAGAGCAATAGTCTCTGCGCCGCTTGGATCGTCTCTTCGATCGACGCGGCCAAGGGAGGGAGACGCTGCATCCTTGGACCTGTCGCGGCGAAGAGCCGAACCTTCAGCAACGCCATTCGCGCCTCGATCTTGGCGGGTCCGTCCGCGAGCGCTTGCACGTGATGGAGGCCGCGGTCGGCAAGCGATGCGGCGTCGGCATTGGCAAACAGGCGCAAGGCGCGCTGTCCTGCAATCTCGCAAGCACGGACCGCCTCCTCAAAATCCCCCGCGAGTTCGGCATGGTGGGCCAACTCCCCGGCCAGTGTGAAATCCCTTTCCAGATCCGACCTGAGACTCCTTGCTATATGCCGGTGCACCAACCTGCGGCGGGGATGCGAGAGCGTGCGGTAAGCCGCTTGCCGGACCAGGTCGTGGTTGAAGTCATACGATCCGTCGTCGAGCGGGTGGATGAGTTCACGTCGTTCGAGGTTTAGCAGCGCTCCGATTAGTTCAGCTGGGTCGACAAATCCGAGTCGCGCGAGATCTTCGCCGGTGAAGTTGCGGCCGAAGGCGGCTGCCCACGCAAGCAGGTCACGTGCGTGATCCGTGAGGCTTGCAAATTGGTCCGCAATGACGGTCTCGATCGTGCGACTTATCTCGCCGGGGCAGCGGGTGCGAGCAAGCTCCAAAGCGAACAGCGGGTTTCCCCCGCTCTGGGCCGCGATCGACGAGGGGTCGATCCCTTCCTGGGCGACGGTCTGCACTAATGCAGCCGTGTCCTGGGCAGAAAGCGCGGCGAGACGAATCTCGCGAAGGCGATCCTCGCGAGCGAGCGCCCGCAACAACTTCGACACCGGTGCGTTGTCGCCGATCTCGCCGGAGCGTGCGGCACAGCCGAGAAGAAAACCCATAGGCGTCCTGCATTGGCGGGCAACGTAATGGAGCAGAGCCGCTGATGCCTCATCCAACCACTGGACATCGTCGACTAGGATCGCTACGGGCCGGTCCCCTGCTGCTGTCCGCAAGGTATCGACGACGTACTCGAACAGACCGGATCGGTCGGCGAACGCATCCGGGGCAGACATTCCGTCGGTCAAGACGTTGCTGATGCTGCGCCAACGTTCGGCGGTGGCGTCCGCTCGAGCGATCGTACGCAACATGTCCGTCCAGATCCCGTAGGGCCGGATGGCTTCGGATTGGAAAGCGCGACTACGAAACGCCACCCCACCCGTGGCGGCAACGGTCTCCGCCACGTAATCGAGCATTCGGCTCTTTCCGATGCCGGGCTCGCCCTTGATGAGAACGACATCCGTATTGCCATTCAGCGCCGCGGACACCAGCCGATCGATTTCAGCGCGTTCGGCATGGCGGCCGATCAATGCGCGAGAAGGTCCTGATCGCGGGCTCTTTGCGAGATATGGACAGCGGGTGTGCTCGGCAACTCGTCGGCGTGCAGGCGCAAGGAGCCGGCGCGCCTCTTCGAGTTCTTCTCCGGGCTTTGTCGACAGCTCGATTTCCAAGATGCGTCGGGCGTGTTCGTAATAGCTGAGTGCCTCCGCGGATCGGTTCGAGTGCACAAGGAGCCGGACCACCGACGCGTGACCGGGTTCCGACAATGGATCGGCGGTCACCATTTGGCGGGCATAAGGAAGCGCGTCCGCGGGAGCATCGTGGAGACGTTCGATGAGAATGCCGAGAACGCTGATCCGAAGGCGGCTGACGGCCTCCCTCTCTGCCATGCACCATTCCTGAAAGCGATAACAGGAGGGGAGATCAAGCCCGTCGAGAAACTCGCCCTGGAAAAGTTCGACGGCTCTCTTCAGCGCTTCCGTCGACGTGCTGGATGGGTCGTCCGCCACCAACGAACGAATTTGAAAAAGATCCACCTGGGCAGCATCCGTTTGGATGCCCACATGCTCGCGGTCCGCGACCAAGCGATCCGCCTTCTGGTCATTCACGAGGGGGCGAATCTTGCTGAGACTCCAACGCAGCTCACCGCGTGGATCGTCCGGGCCGTCCCAGAAGATATCGCACAAGCGTTCCCGGCGATGAGAGCGAGCCGTCGCAACAAGATAGCCGAGGAGCGCGCGTGTTTTCTTCGAGGCTGGCAGACTGACAGGCAGCCCGTCCCTGAAGAGCTGTAACTCACCCGTCATTTGGATCTGGAGCGGCATGCACTCCTTCCTCAGCAGCAGCCGAAATCCACGCCAACTCCCACGGGGATATCCACGGCCTTGTTGAAGTCTAGCCGAACAGAGCCCCGCACGAAACACGTGCTCGATCGGCGTCCGCAACCAACGGAGTTCAAAATGAATGTCTTCGACCCCGTCAGATATAAGGAAACGACGTGTCAGCAGTGGCAGAGCGCTGCCAAGGCCTGGAATGACTGGAGTCCCTTACTGCGGCGGTGGTTGGGGCCAGCTACCGAAATCCTGATCGAGATGTCGCAGATCGGGCCGGGAAGCCGAGTTCTCATCGTGGCGGCCGGCGCGGGGGACGAGACGCTACAGATCGCGGAGCGCGTTGGGCCCACAGGTTATGTTCTCGCGACCGATATCTCCTCAAACATCCTCGACCATGCCGCCGAGAACGCCAGACGAGCGGGTTTCACTCATGTCGAGGCGCGCGTGATGGACGGCGAAAATCTTGAGGTACCAGAAGCTAGCTTCGATGCCGTGATCTCTCGGGTCGGATTGATCTACTTTCCCGATCAGCAAAAAGCTCTCGCTGGTATGAGACGGGCGCTCAGGGTCGGAGGAAGGATCGGCGCGATCGTCTACGGCACGGCGGAAAACAATAGGTTCTTTTCCGTTCCGGTCTCAATCATTCGCCGACGTGCGAACCTACCGCCGCCGCTGCCGGGTCAGCCGGGTCCGTTCAGTCTAGGCGGTCCCGGGATCCTGACTGACGAAATCCGGCGGGCAGGGTTCCACGACGTGGAAGCTCTTCTCGTCGCCGCTCCGGTCTGCACACCCAACGCGGCCGATTGCGTACGGTTCGAACGCGAGTCCTTCGGTGCCCTTCACCAGATGCTCAGCGGCCTGGACGATGCCGGCCGCGAGGAGGCGTGGCAGGAGATCGAACAAGCACTTCGCGCTTTCGACACGGCATCCGGGTTTGAGGGACCATGCGAGATGGTCGTGGCGTGCGGCACCAAATGAGGAAGGTGGCAGGCGTCTGCTCCGAAGGAGCAAGTTCCTGCGTGGAATTACGCATGCTGCTGCAAGAAGAACCAACTTCGTCGGTGCACCTTGCAGGGGTCATCTCATCAGGATTGAAATCGCGTTCGAAGCGCGCACGGTTAGTCAGAGCAACCGCTCTGATCGTCTGAACGGTCGAAGAGACACACCAGCTCCAGTGCGCCCGGCGCGAACGATCCCTTTCGTTCTCCCGTTTCGTCGTGCCAGCAGCACCACAGCCGTCGATGACCTTGCAAGTCCATTCCTATAGCGAACACGGTAAGAGCCGTCCTGCCGCCCGTCTTCAGACGTACAAGATCGCCAACCCTGAACTCTTCCGTTTCCGGCTCAACCATTGAAAATTTGAGGCATAGTCATGCGAAAAGTGAACGCCTGACCGGACCAGTCTCTTCCGGTGCCGATTGGTGAAATCGCGGCCCATTGGTTCCGAAGTAAATCTACCCGCTGCGTGGAGGGCGCCGAGAAAGAGGGAAGTATCTCCTCATCTTCTATCCGGCACTCGGCCGACTTCACCGGCATATGGCTCGCTTCCTCGTCGCCGCGATAGAGAACAATAAATGGAGAGCTCATAATCGACCGCGAGCAACCTTTGACAATGGTGACTTCCGGCTTGCGACGAATTTCGTGGTACGTTGGCGAGTTCGCTTTTTGAGGTCCCACCAAGAACGAGAATGAGCGCAGCAAAAGCTAAGTGATGAAATTTACAGGACGAGATCATTACTGCTCGCTGGCTAATCTTTCGACCAAGGTCAAGAGATCACCGGGGTGGCACCGGCGTTGGCAGGACCTTTTGCTAAAGGAGAGTGCCTTAAGCTTGAAGTCGTGCATCTCTGATGAGATCAATACTGACGAGCGAGGCCAATTCTGCGCCCACACTCGAAGGAAAAGGCCATGTGCGAACGCGTTGTCGCCGGTCACACAGATCATTCGCTTGTGGCATTCGAAGACCGTCAGCGCTTGAATTTTGTTTGGAGTTTCAGACGTTGCGTAACCATTCGCTCTGAGAACTTCGCCGATGTCCGACCAAAGAGTCGGAGACGCGTCAGAAATTAGTTCATGCGCCTCGAAGTGATGCGTTCGATCTGAGCGCGTCGGGCTCATACGAACTCACTCGCGTTTCAGAGAGGCAATGTTCAGGTTGCCTTGTACTACCGCGATCAGTGTTTCAGCGTCATTTCCGAATTGCTTAATCAGCTTGCGGGCTTTTGCGACGGGTATCCCTGTTTCTTCAGCGAGGTCCAGAACGTTGAACCGCTTGGAGACAACGACGTTCTGCGCCTTTCCCGGCGTCTGATTTACCCCCATGGCCCACTCCCATTGTGATTCTTGTCGCTGACGTAGCTTCTCTATGCCGGGCTCACCCGGACACGTTTCTTTCTTTGTTTGCGAATCCAGTCGAGCATCCGGCCGCCTGATTGAGAAGAACCTAGAGTACGCTGGCGAACCAAAAATCTGTGTTCTGGATTCCCGGGAAAGGTTGGTAACAGTGCCTCTCAGATGTTTCTTAATATGACAGCGCTTGATGTGACCTATGATCCAAGGAGTGATCATTCGATTCACATCAGCAATGCTTAATGTCGCAGCAAAATCATTTGTCTGATCGGAGTGCTCCGTTGGTCGCGAAGAAGACGATTGAAAGTAAGCTTCAACGATGGAACACCGATGGATCGAGCACGCTTGGCAACAGGCTGCTCAGTTTGATCCCTGCAACTGAGTGGGCGGCGATTGAAGGCAAGTTCGACAAGATGCATCTTCGACGCCGACAGGTGCTGATCGAGCCCAACCTTCCCGTGACTCACGCCTATTTCCCGATCACCGGAACCGCATCTTTTCTTTCGAGGGGAAGCGGAGAGAAGCCAATGGAAACCTCGATCGTGGGGAAGCACGGATTTATTGGGATCCCGATCATCCTCGGAACCAATCGTTCACCGCTCCGCTGTTCTGTCCAGATGAGTGGCACAGCTTTTCGAATCGCCGCAGCAGATCTGACGATAGCTTTTGCCGAACAGCCCCAGTTTCGGCGGAACCTCTTGTTTCACATCCAGGCTCGGATGACACAGCAATCCGTTCTCATCGCCTGTAATGCTCGTCATACGCTCGAGCAGCGTGTGTGCCGCTGGCTTCTGATGGCCTTGGCGAGGCTGGAGAGCAGGACCATCCCAGCGACTCATGATCTTGTCGCAAGAATGCTCGGTGTACGGCGAGCGGGGGTGACTCAGATGTTAGCCAGATTGGAGCAACAGGGCGTGCTTCTGAGGAGTCGCGGGAGGATCGACATCACCTCGCCCGAGGAACTAGAACGCACATCTTGTGACTGCTTCCGCATCATTCAAAATGAATATGATCGCCTGCTAACTGACCGCGATGTGGCTCGGTAGGCTGAACAACGTCCTTTAAGTGCCGGAAACGCTCGTTCGCCAACGTCGGATCGCCTTTCCCGCTGAGCACTACTTGCATCACGATAGCGATGTGCCATTCGGCCTGGAATTAACGAGGATCAAGCACGGGGGAGTCGCAATCCGCCACCTTCTGCTCAACGTGATTTCTCTTCGCGCCGCTGGCCTCCGCATCCAAAAAGAACCGCACCTCCGCAGATCGCCGAGGCCACCGATCCTAGCAAAACGCCGAGCTTCACTTCGTCTTGCAAATGAGGAGAAGCTTCGAACGCGAGAAGTCCGATGAACAGGCTCATTGTGAAACCTATGCCGCACAACAACGACACGCCGTAGATCTGCAGCCACGTGGCATCTTCTGGGCAATCAGCGAGCCTGAGCCGAACGGCGATGAGCGTCGTCAGAAAGACGCCGACCTGCTTGCCGAGAAAGAGCCCACCGGCAACGCCGAGGGTCAACGGTGCAAGAAGATTGGACCAGCCCAGGCCCGACAGCGACACTCCCGCGTTCGCAAGACCGAAAATCGGAACAATCGCGAATGCGACCCAGTAATGCAGAGCGTGCTCGAGGATGTGGAGCGGTGATGCAACATCGTCTGGCCGACCCGGCGACTTTCCGAGGGGGATCGTCATCGCGAGCGAAACACCCGCCAAGGTGGCATGAACTCCAGAGCGCAGGACGCAGAACCAGAGAACCGCTCCCAAGAGAAGGTAGGGCGTCAGAGCCATGATACCAGCACGGTTGAGCGCCATCAGCAGGAAAAGAATCAAGGCCACGGTGCCAAGCCAGCCGAACGACAGGTCAGCGGTGTAGAAGACCGCAATGATGAGGACGGCCAGTAAGTCATCGATGATGGCTAAAGCCGTTAGGAAAATCTTGAGTGACACCGGAACACGCGAGCCGAGCAGCGCGAGAACACCCAGGGCGAACGCGATGTCGGTCGCGGTGGGAATGGCCCAGCCGGGCATTGTCTCAGCTGTGCCTAAGTTGAGCGCAACGTAGATCGCAGCGGGGACCACCATGCCGCCTGCTGCCGCCGCTCCCGGGAGAATGCGACGCGGCCAGCTTGAAAGCTGACCATCGACGAACTCACGTTTGATCTCCAGTCCCACAACAAGGAAGAACAGCGCCATCAGCGCATCGTTGATCCAGTGAAGAACGCTGAGGCCGCCGACATGGATCTTCAGAATGCCGAAATAGAAGGGAGACCACGGAGAGTTCGCTATCAGCAGGGCAATCGCTGCGGCAGCCATCAGGACGATACCGGCCGACGCCTCGTTCTTCAGGAACGAACGCAGCATCGAAAGCGGCCGGATCTTCACCGTAGCACTAGCACTACTCTGCATCGAACCTCATGAGCATGAATAAAGGATCCGGCGTGCAGTTCGCGCCGGGAAGGCAGCCAACTTTCGGGGGACGATCCCGGCGTCAATGACAAAGCACGGATTTAGCTGGACTCCCAAGTCATTGGGTTCGCGGGCTTATGCATCGAGCGGGACTTGGCATCACCCGGCGGTGCCCGCCGGGTGATGTTCCTGATCATCGCATGTAGGGGGACGCGCACTCTCGTCGAGCGCCGCCACCGATCGCATAGGTGTTGTCAGAAGCTCGATAGGAGCGATAGCGGTCGCGGCACCAGTCCTCGTGATCGTCATCGGTCGCCGCTGCCCGGCCGGCGGCGATCGCGCCCCCAATCAGCGCACCTGCGGCGAACGCTGCCGGAGGGAACCAGAAGCCGTTGCGATAGCGATAGCCGGGGCGTCGTTCGCGATAGCCGCGATGTCCTCGCCAATAGTGACGATCTCCCCGTCGCTCAACGCGGTGTTGCACATCCGTAAGGCCAGATCCCTTGTCAGCCTTCACAGGCACGCTCGGGAAGGCCATGGCCGGAACAGTGGGAATCGCAAGGCCGATCGAGATCGCCGCAGCGATTGCTGACTTGTTCATCTTGTTCAAGAGCTCGGCTCCCCTCACTGGCGCTGGCCGGATTGACCGCCGGTGTCATCCGAGAACTTGGGGGCTCCCTGAAGATCCTGGCGAGTGGTCGAAAGAACGATCCTGGCCCTCAGAGTGTCGTTGCCGCCCATCATGCTGTTGGCGTTGTTCGCTGACGTATTCGCAGCCTCACTGGACCTCATCGTGCCGCTCTGGTTAACGGCCGGATTGCGGGCCGAGGTCTGCGTGTTGGCGCCGGCTGCACCAGCGCCGCTCGCCGGAGCCTCCGGTCCACTCGCAGCGCTTCGACCAGTAGCGGAGTTCGGATCGGAGGACGCAGTACCCTCGGCTTGAGGCTCGAACTTTAGCGCGTTCATCGGAACGGCCACCTCATTGGCGCCTATGCCGAGAAAGCCGCCGACGTCGATCACAACAGCAGCTACCTGACCATCGCGATCGAGAACAAGGTCGCCGATGTCGCCGATGTCTTCGTTCTGCAGATTATAGACGGTCTGGCCGAGGAGGTCAGAGCTTCGGAACTGCTGACCCTGCAGCTTCTCTACGAACCGCACCTTGTCTTGTTGCGCACCAGTTTGCGCAGCTTGATTGGCCGGAGCGCTGGTTTGAGCCGCGGCCGGCGATAGTGCCGCGCCGGCGAGCAGGCAAGCGGCGAGGGATTGCTTCAGCATCGATGGTCTCCGTTAGGCAGGGCGCGTCTAGTTACGCAAGGACCCAACGAAACGAAGCGCAGCCGGTTTCTTCTCAACGTTCAAAAAAGCTGGAGCAGAGTTGAAGGTTAACGAGACCGGCTGAAGGCTCGGCGATGGGAGGTCAGCAAGCCCTTCCGTTCGCATTTGCTTGAAGCATTACTGGAATAAGGGAATTCCTGATTCCCCCTCAGAGGCCTGAGAGATTCCAAAGTGCCGGTTGGCGCATTGCCATGCTCGACCGACTTCAGACCCTCTTTTCCGAGCGCGGCAACGATCCCCCTCACCTTCAACTCGCGTTTGCTTACTGCCTCGGCGAGGGCTGGATCAAATTCGAGGAGAGTTATGTGCGGCTGACCAGGAATGGCGGCTTGGCAATCAAGGCTATGCCAGAGAGTAAGCCGTACGTCTCGGAAATCGAAGGAGCGGGCCCGAATTGGGCCCGCACTTTAAGCGCAATCTCTCACTCAGTGTCCTGCTAGACGAGGCCCGCGAGAATCGACGTGCCATCCATCTGCTTATCCTGAGCTCCGCTGGCGGGAGGCGGTGGCGCGAGTTTGGGTTCGTCGCCGAGGGGCTCCATCGGCCGGCTCGTAAACGTGCCTTTGCCATCCATCGACGTGCCGTTGGACCATCGTCCCTGAACGGGTTCGGCGCCATCGCGATCGAAGCCGAGAAAGGCGTAGCTGAACTCCTGCAACTCCTCGCCTTGGGGATGGCTGTTGGGAATCGGGAAGTTCTTCTCGAAGCCGCCCATATCCTCGAGCGCTGCCAACCACTGGTTTTGATGCATGGTGTCTCGAGCGATCAGGAACTGAAGCATCTCCTTCATCCCCGGATCGTCGGTCATGTTGTAAAGTCGCACGGCCAGGACCCGCCCTGTCGACTCCGCCATGACATTCGCCGTCATATCCGCCGCGGCGTTACCGCTGGCGTAGATGTGGGACATGTCGAAAGGAATGCCGTCGCTATTAACGGGCATCGCATTGAGACCCGACGATAGGATCTGCTGGAAATTCACTCCGTTGAGGATGGCTCCGCCGATTGCGTCCTGCGATACCTCTTCCTGCAGCGAGAGCGGCGCGCCCTCAAGATTCAACGCCACTGCAGTCGCCAACATCTCGATGTGGCCGAGCTCCTCGGTCGCCGTGGTCAGCAGCATGTCGCGATATTTCTTCGGGCCGCGCGCACCCCAGCCCTGGAAGAAGTACTGCATGCAGACGCGTATTTCTCCTTCGACGCCGCCGATAGCCTGCTGGAGCGCACGGGCGAAGCGGGGATCCGGGTTTTCTACACGGACGGGAAATTGCAGGCGTGGATCGTTGTAATACATGTGCGGCTCCGGACGTTGGGGAGTACCCGCTCAGCGGGCTGACCATGCCCAACGCACCAATGTGCCGATGACGGATCGCGAGTACGCAACCGAACCATGGTGATCGTCGCGCGCCGCCTGGCGGACCAATACAGCCGCTGTCGTTGAGAGGTGGCGGTAACCTGATACTCAGCGAACGTTCCGCAACGTCGCAGCTTCTTCGAAGTCCGAAATCGCACCCGCGTGGGAAACACGAGAGTGGACGGTGGCATCTAACGAAATGAATGCCCCGTCGAGCGCAGCACACTCGACGGGGCGGGGTGGTCATCAGTTGGGACGGAGTCCGATGACCGCCTCAATAGCGGCCGTGAGCGCGTTGGGCCGCTGTCTCGCCGACGCTCATCGAGCGGACAAATGGAATTAGTTGCCAGATTGCCGACACGCCGACCAGCACATAGACCGCCTTGCTGAAAACGCTTCCGGCGCCGAACAGCGCATCTACCAGGTTAAACTCGAATGCGCCGACCAAACCCCAATTCAGGCCACCGACGATAATCAGCAAAAGGGTTATGATGTTGAGTGCTCTCATTGTTTCCTCCAGGCCAATTGTCAGGCCGGACAACAGCTCGGCAGCGATCGAGTTCCTGACGGCGTAATCACAAAGATTTTCGGGGGCGGCACGCATCCGGACGCAGCTGGAATACGTGCTGTCGATGAGCAGGGGCGTCGCGAGCCCGCAAGCCAACATCAGCAACCCAGCGATTACAATTCCATGTGGTTGGCCAACGCTTCCCTCACGCGGTGAAAGCTCTGCCAAGTCGGTGGCAGGACTTTCCGGAGCCACGCCGCCAAGGAGGAACAGACGGCTCCGATCGCGCTTAATCCGCTGCAAATACTGCCGGGAAGTTCTAGCGGTCGTGTGATGCCGCGAGGCATGTGCGCCGACTTGGCGCATCCCCGCAACAACCGATGTTGATTCCTGCTTCTCGTGCGCGATCGTGACTCGGCTGATGATCTCTGCAAGCGACCCGTCGCGGATCTCGGCTGGACGCAGATAGCTGAAACCAAACGCGCGAGCGATCCGAGTCGCCGCGTCGTAGCGCTGCCACGCGGTTTCAGGATTTTCGCCGGAAAGCAGAGCTGCCCAGAGCGCTTCGGTGGACGTGTGAAAGTCGCGCGCTGCGGCGAGGGCCGCCGCGTGGTTCTTCGTGCCGAGGCTTTTCTTCACAAAGACGCGCTTGTCGAGCTGGCAATCCCGCGGCACGCGCCTGTAATAGCGGTATTTGCCGCTGTCCGGATGCGGTTTGACCTACCGCGAAACCTCGTCACCGCCCGCCCTTGTATCCCGGTTTGTAACCCGTTCTACTTTGGTGGGTGAACGAGCGCAATTGCCGAGCGTCTGAGACGTTCGTGCAAACTCCTTGGATTTACGCGGATTTCAGACATGAAACAGGGGAGACGGATCACCGCGCTCCCCTGAAATATGGCTCCCTGAGCAGGACTCGAACCTGCGACCATTCGATTAACAGTCGAACGCTCTACCAGCTGAGCTATCAGGGAATGGGGCGCCTCGACGACCGCGGGCCTGCATATAGCAGAGTTCGCGCGCATGCCAAGCTTTGTTTCGCGCTCGCCTCATCCGTCATCCCCACCTATCTATGGGGAGAGGGCGCTGTTTCAACGGGATGTCATGTCGACGCACTTGAAGTTCGGCTCGCGACGCTTTGCCCTTCCGGGCTCGCGCCTCGCAAGAATTATCCTTGGTGCCCTGCTGATCTGCGGAGGCATTCTCGGCTTCCTGCCGGTCCTCGGATTCTGGATGGTGCCGCTCGGCCTCATCATCCTGTCGGTCGATATTCCGGCCGTTCGCCGGTTCCGCCGTAGGATGGAGATCAGATGGGGCCGCTGGCGACAGCGTCGTCGCCGGGAGGAGAAGACGCGCTAGCGCCCCTGAAACGCTCAGGCTTGGGCCACGACCGCGAAGGCGTACCAGATCAGGCCGAAGGTGGCGCTCAACGCGAACAGGCCCATCGCGAAATCTTCACTCGTGTCCTTGTTCATGACCGTCATCCTCGATTGCGTCGTTGACCATTGGTCGGCGTGCAGAGGCGGCGGGTTCAGTGGAAATCGCGTGATTTCGGGATGATCCGCTCATTGCGCGGATGGTTCGAGGTCCGGGGATGTTGCGGGTGCAGGATCTCGTCGGCTCGCGTCAACTGGAAATGCGGCTTCGATTCTTCCGAGAGCAATTGCAGATCGGCGCTGCGGTCGATCAGTCGCTGCGAGACGAGATGGACCACGCCTTCCTCGCTCCGCTGGATGCGGCCGCGCACCTCGATCAGCCGCGAGCCCATCACCTCGCGGCGGAACTGCTGGAACAGGCTCGCCCAGACCACGACATTGGTGATGCCGCTCTCGTCCTCGATGGTCATGAAGACGACATTGCCATTGCCCGGCCGCTGCCGGACTAGAACCACGCCGGCGGTCTTCGTCCAGGCGCCGTCCTTCAGCCCCACCGTCTCGGCGCAGCTTCTGATGCCCTCAGTCCGCAGCCGTTCGCGCAGGAACATCATCGGATGAGCCTTCAGCGACAAGCGCGTCACCTGGTAGTCGGTGACGACATGCTCGGCGAGCGGCATGGCGGGCAGATTTGCGGCCGGTTCCGTGGCGAGTTCGACCGCGTCCGCAGCCGAGAACAGGGGCAGCGGCTCAGTGCCCGGCAGGCGACGCACGGCCCATAACGCCTCGCGGCGGTCGAGGCCGATCGAACGGCAGGCGTCCGCATCGGCCAGGAGTTCGAGCGCCCGGCGCGGCAGACCGGTGCGGCGGGCGAGTATTTCGAGATTCGGATAGCTGAGGCCGCGCCGGGCGACGAGGAGGTCCGCCCATTCCTCCCTGAAGCCGTCGATCTGGCGAAAGCCGAGACGCAGCGCCTGAGCCCTGTCTTCGCGTCCGAGGTCCTCCAGCGTGTTGTCCCAGCGGCTGGAATTGATGTCGATCTCCCGCACCTCGACCCCATGCTCGCGCGCATCGCGCACCAGCTGCGCCGGGGCATAGAAGCCCATCGGCTGCGAATTCAGGATCGCCGCCGCGAAGACGTCCGGGTGGTGGCATTTGATCCAGGACGAGACATAGACGAGATGGGCGAAGGCGGCGGCATGGCTCTCCGGGAAGCCGTAACTGCCGAAGCCCTCGATCTGTGCGAAGCAGCGCTCGGCGAAGGCGCGCTCATAGCCGCGCCGGACCATGCCCTCAATCATCTTGGTCTTGAACGTGCCGATCGTGCCGACATGCCGGAACGTCGCCATGGCACGGCGCAGGCCGTTCGCCTCCTCGGGGGTGAACTCGGCTGCGACGATGGCGAGCCGCATCGCCTGCTCCTGGAACAGCGGGACGCCCTTGGTCTTGCCGAGAACCTGAAAGAGCTCGTCCTGCGGATAGCCCGGACCGGGCGAGGGGAACTCTATCGGCTCCTTGCCCGCCCGCCTCCTGAGATAGGGGTGGACCATATCGCCCTGGATCGGGCCGGGCCGGACGATCGCGACCTCGATGACGAGGTCGTAGAATTCACGCGGCTGCATGCGCGGCAGCATGTTGATCTGCGCCCGGCTCTCGACCTGGAACACGCCGATCGAGTCACCCTCACACAGCATGTCATAAGTGGCCTCGTCGCCTGCTTCGATCGAGGAAAGGCTGTGCTCGATGCCCTTGTGATCGTGCAGGAGGGTCAGTGCCTTCTTCAGGCAGGTCAGCATTCCAAGCGCCAGGACATCGACCTTCATCAGGCCGAGCACGGCGATGTCGTCGCGGTCCCATTCGATAAAGGTGCGGTCGTCCATCGCGGCATTGCCGATCGGCACCGTCTCGTCGAGCCGGCCGCGTGTCAGGATGAAGCCGCCGACATGCTGCGAGAGATGGCGCGGGAAGCCCATCAGCCGGTTGGCGAAGTCGGCGGCGCGGGCGATTTCGGGATTGGCCGGTGAGAGCCCGGCTTGGCGCACATGGCCCTCCGGCAGGTTGTCGCCCCAACTTCCCCAGACGGTCGAGGCGAGAGCGGAGGTCACGTCCTCGCTGAGGCCGAGCACCTTGCCGACCTCGCGGATGGCGCTGCGCGGCCGATATGAGATGACGGTCGCGGCGATGCCGGCGCGCTCGCGGCCGTAACGCTGGTAGATGTACTGGATGACCTCCTCGCGCCGCTCGTGCTCGAAATCGACGTCGATGTCCGGCGGCTCCTCGCGTTCGGCGGAGAGGAAGCGCGCGAACAGGACATCGATTTCCTCCGGATCGACATTGGTGATGCCGAGGATGAAACAGACGACGGAATTCGCCGCAGAGCCGCGTCCCTGGCAGAGGATGCCCTTGTCGTCGGCGAAGCGGACGATGTCGTGGATGGTCAGGAAATAGCGGGCGTAGTCGTACTTGGCGATGAATGCGAGCTCGTCGGTCAGCAGCCCCGCGACCTTTTCCGGGATGCCATCCGAATAACGCAGCGTGGCGCGCCGCCAGCAGAGGTCTTCGAGATGGGTCTGCGGCGTCTTGCCGGGAGGCACCGGTTCTTCAGGATAATCGTAGCAGAGTTCCGAAAGCGAGAATTCCATCCGCGAGAGAAGATACTGTGTCTCCTCAATCGCTTCCGGTGCGTCCCTGAACAAACGCATCATCTCGTCGGGGCTTTTCAGATGCCGTTCGGCATTGGCCTCCAGGATTCGTCCGGCGCTCTCGATCTTCAGACCTTCGCGGATGCAGGTGACGATGTCCTGCAGGGGCCGTTCCTCGAGTGTCTCGTAGAGCGCGTCGTTGGTGGCGATGAGCGGCACGCGGTAGGCCCGCCCCATGTCCTTCAGCACCGCGAGGCGGCGGCGGTCGCGGCCGCTGCGGTGCATCGTGGTGCCGAGCCAGAGCGAGCCGGGAACGGCTTCGGCCAATTGGGCGAGAGCCTTCTCCCCGTCGCGCGGATTGGATGGCGGGATCAGGATCATCAGCAGGTCGCGGGTGTCGGCCAGAAGATCGTCGAGCCGGAGCAGGCATTCGCCTTTCTTCCCGCGCAGGTTTCCGATCGTGAGAAGCCTACAAAGCCGCCCCCAGCCATCGCGGTTTTCCGGATAGACGACGACGTCTGAAGAGCCGTCCTCGAAAGCCAGACGCGCGCCGACGAGAAGCTTAAAGGGGAAGATCTTACCCTTGTTCGCCTCGTCCTTCTCGAATTCGGCTATCGCATCGCGCACCGGCACATAGGCCCGTACCACGCCGGCAACCGTATTGCGGTCGGCAATGCCGATGCCGTTCATGCCGAGCAGCGCCGCCTGCTTCACGAGATCGCCCGGATGCGACGCGCCGCGCAGGAACGAGAAATTCGAGGCGGCGACGAGTTCGGCGAAGGCTGTCATGCGAACAGCCCGTGCAGGAACCAGGGCGGTTGGTCTCCGGGGGAGGTGACCACACCCTCGCGGTAGAGCCAGAATCGACGACCCTCGCGATCCTCGACGCGGAAATAGTCGCGCGTCGGCATTTCCCTTTCGCGCCGCCACCATTCCGCTGCGATGCGCTCTGGACCCTCCGCGCGCGCGACCTCATGCACGATGCGCCGCCAGCGGAAGCGGATCGGTGGGCCGTCTGGCACTTCGAAGAGCGTGTTGTCGATCGGCTCCGGCGGGTCAAACAGACGGAGCGGTCGGGCAGGGGGCTCGCCCGGTTCGCTTTCTACCCAGTCATTGCTGCCGGCCTCGGGCGATATCGCCGGGACGGCCTCGGCCGCGCGCTCGGGGATGTGGCTGTCCCGGGGCACGAACCGCGTCACCCGCGACGGGCCGAAACGGGCGCCGAGGCGGTCGATCAGTTCCGCCACTGCCTCGTCGCCGCTTTCCCTGCCGTCGAGCTCGGCCTGGACGTTTAGCGCCGCCTCCGACGAGAGGGCCGCGAGGCGGATCATGTCGAAGCCGAAGCCGGGATCGACCGGATCGGCCAGTGCGTCGAGCCGTTCCGAGAACAGCCGTGCCAGCACTTTCGCGTCCCGCAACGGGCGACCGGTAAGGACGGGGATTCGTCGTACCGCGCCGTCGGCCCGGAAGAAGCTCGCCTCGAACCGTCGTCCGCCATGGCCGCGCGCCTCAAGCAGAAGGGCGAGATCGCGGCCAAGCTCTCCGATCGTCGCCTCGACATCCTCCGCCCGGCCGATCGGCTCCGCGAAGCGGCGCTCGGTAACCAGTTCCGGCAGGGGACGGCGCGGCGAGATCGGATGCTCGGCCTCGCCGAGCGTGCGCAAAAGAAGATCGAGAAGATCATCGCCGAACCGCGCGGCGAGCGGCGCGCGCGGTCGGTCGGCCAGATCGCCGACCCGCTTCAGGCCTGCGCGGGCCAAGGCAATGACACGTGCATCGTCGAGGCCGAGCGCCGCGATAGGAAGGGGGCGTACTACCTCCGAAGTCCTACCAGCCGGGATCACGCCGCCCTTCGAATAGCGGGCAAGTGCCCGCGCCGCGTCGGGCGTAGAAGCCAGAGCGCCACGGGACGTGAAGCCGAATGCCGTCAGCCGCCCGAGCACTTCGCGCAGCATCCCGGCCTCGCCGCCGAAGAGATGCGTGCAGCCGGTGATGTCGAGGATCAGGCCGTCCGCACCATCCATGCCGACGAGCGGGGTCCAGCGGTCGCACCAGTCGGCGATGTGTTCCAGCGCGGCAAGGTCAGCAGCCTGATCCTCATCCTCGGTATCGAAGTCCGGCACCCGCGCCCGCGCATCCGCGAGGGTCAGGCCGGGCAGAAGCCGCGCCGTGTGCGCCCGCCGGTCAGCATGGGTAATCCTGAGCGCGCTCCGGACCTTGGCGAGGATGACAAGCGGCTTCTCAGCCGGCGCGGCGCCATTCGCCTTCCTGAGCCGGTGCAAACGGTCGGTCGGCAGCAGGGGAAACCAGAGCGCGAGATAGCGACGGCCTCCTGAAAACAGACTGCTCACGGTCCCACTCCACACTGAAGCGGCGGAGCGGAAAGCCCGCCCGGTGCCGCAAGAGTTCGATCTCGAACACAGGCGTACCCGGCGCCCCGGTCGCGAGCGCGGTGCTCGACCCGCTCGTCACCCGCCAGCGGCTCAAGGCGGCGCTCGGCATTGGCTTCGCATCGAGCCGGATGACGAAGGCCCCGACGCCCGAGCGTGCCGCCCGCCGTGCCAACCGCCGCGTCGCGGTAAGGTCGAAGGCCGGATGTTCGCCCCAGGCCTCGATGACGACCGCTCCCAGGGCCTGGCAGCGCAGCGCCTCGTTTCCCGCCCGCAGCACGGAGATCGCATCGCGAACCCGCACCACGAGGAAGGAGGCGGGATCGGCCCCGAATTCGGCGAGCCCCGGCGCGTAGAGCTCACCGAACTCCTTGCCAGCCATTTCCTGCCGCACCCAGACGATCGTCTGTCCGGGCTGGCAGGCCCGGAGAACCATTGCGAGCCCGAAGCCGCTCGCCGCCGGCCCGTCCGCGCTGCCAGCGGCGAATACCTCGTGAAGCGCCGCTTTGGGCAGCCCACCGCCGACCGCCCCATCTACTTCCGACAGGCCGAACTGAAACCGCGGCGACCCTTCGGCTCCTCTGTCCGCTTGGATGGCGGCAAGGCTCCGCCGGAGCCCGGCAAGCGTCTCACGCGCGGCTTGCATTCCTCATGTTCCCTATTTGTTCTTATTAGGACTCCGGTCCAATGGGGAGTCAACAGGCTTTTACGAACCCTCGTGCCCGGCTCGACCCGGGCATCCAGACTGGTTCTCCCAGACCACTGGATTGCCGGGTCAAGCCCGGCAATGAGGAAGCATGTGAGGCGGAACCCTGATCGTCTCCACGGCACTTAATCAAGATGGTGCAGCTTCAATCCAACAATCCCGAGACATCTGGGCGGGCAGTCCTCGACCAGCTCTCCATCGATACCCCGCCGATGGAAGCCCGTGCCGCCGATGTCCTGCCGGGCGGACCTGGCTGGCAATTCGAGCCAAAATGGGACGGCTTCCGCTGCCTCGCCCATCGCTCCGGCGGTGAGATCGACCTGCGCGCCAAATCAGGGAAGCCGCTCGCGCGCTATTTCCCTGAAGTCGCGGCCTTGCTGCGCTCCCTCTCGTCGGACCGTTTCGTGCTCGATGGCGAACTCGTTGTGCCAGTCGGTGAGGAACTATCCTTCGATGCCCTGCAGATGCGCCTGCATCCCGCCGAAAGCCGGGTGCGCAAGCTCTCGGTCGAGACACCGGCCGAGTTCATCCTGTTCGACATGCTGGTCGACATGAAGGGTGTCGCACTGACCAGCGAGCCGTTGCTGACGCGTCGTGCCGCCCTCGAAATCTTCTGGAACCATCTTCAGGACAAGACGGGCCTTCGACTGTCGCCGTTCACGCGCAGCCGCGATGAGGCCCGGAACTGGCTCGATCACGCCGGCGGAGCGCTCGACGGAGTCGTCGCTAAGCGGCTGGACGGCGCATATTTGGCCGGCGAGCGGGCGATGCTCAAGGTCAAGCACCTGCAGACGGCCGACTGCGTCGTCGGCGGCTTCCGTTACGCCCAGGGAAAGCGCGAGGTCGGCTCGCTGCTCCTCGGTCTCTATGATGACGCGGGGCTGCTCCACCATGTCGGCTTTACCTCTGGTTTCGCCGATTTCGACCGCGCCGTTCTGACGCGGCAGTTGGAAAGCATGATCCAGCCGCCGGGCTTCACTGGTCGCGCACCCGGCGGACCGAGCCGATGGAGTACCGAGCGCAGCGGCGAGTTCCAGCCGCTCCGCCCTTCGCTTGTCGCCGAGGTGCGCTACGACCACGTCACCGGTAACCGTTTCCGCCACGGCACCAAATTCATGCGATGGCGTCCCGACAAGGCGCCTGTGCAATGCCGCTTCGATCAGCTCGGCAAGCCCCTGTCGCCGGGAGAATTGGCTGTGCTTTTGACGAAGGTGTGAGAAGAACCGGATGGCCAGCCAACTCCACACC
Source organism: Flaviflagellibacter deserti (assembly GCF_042652085.1). NCBI lineage: Bacteria > Pseudomonadati > Pseudomonadota > Alphaproteobacteria > Hyphomicrobiales > Flaviflagellibacter > Flaviflagellibacter deserti. The sequence continues at coordinate 331,550 of NZ_JBHSJF010000006.1, forward strand.
TTCCTTGCCGGAACCGGTACAGACCATCGCGCCCGGACCGTTGTCGATATCCTCGCTCTGTCTGACGCCCGCCTCGAAACCGTTCACGATTACATTCAATGGCTCTTTCCGCTGCCCGAGCGGAGCGGCGCCCAGCCGGACGCGCCGGTGCTCACCCCCGAGGATATCGCTGCGATACGCTACGACTCCGCGGCCCAGGCCAATCTCCGGGCGGCAACGGAGCGCATGCTCGTCTTCCTCCGCGCTAATCCGCATTGGCTCCGCGCGCACGATCATAATCATCTCAGGATCAGCCGCATCATAAGGAGCCTTGCACTTCTGGTCGGTTCGGACGAGGCGAGGGCATTCCGCTCGGCCATCATGGCGATGAATAAAGAGGCAGGTTCCCCGGTAGACCCCGGTAATGTCAGATATTGGCAACAGGCTTGCCCGGATTAGCTGCGATACAACCTCAGACAACTTGACCTAAGTCGGGACACTCACAGACATTCCCGCGCAGTAGACTCGGGCGATAACGCCTGGATTGTTGATACGAACCGACCGGAACGTCCCGAGGCCCCATGTCAGCAGCAACTCTTGCAAGTCCACGCCTCGAGCCGGCGGCCGGAGGACTGGCCGCGAGCGGCGCCTGGACCTCGTCCCATGCGACGGAAATCTACCGGCTCACCGACGAAGCCGCGCGCCAGCCGGCGAAGTCGCTGACGATCGATATCGCCGGCGTCGGCGAACTCGACACCTTCGGTGCCTGGCTGCTCGAACGTCTGCTGAGGAAGACGACGGCCGAGGGGGGCGAGGCCAGGCTCGCCGGTGTCCCGGGCCGCTTCAACGATCTGATCGAGGAAGTCCGCCAGTCGAACCGCGCCGCGCCCGCGCCGGAGAGGAAGGAGACCTGGGTCGCTTCGCAGCTCATCGCGCTCGGCCAGGCCACGGCCCTGACCATCTCGGACGGCGCAAAGCTGCTCGCTCTGTTCGGTGCCATCGCCGCTTCAGTCGGCCGGGCGATCGTTCGCCCGAGCACATTCCGCTTCACCTCGCTGGTACATCATCTCGATCGCGTCGCTTGGCAGTCGGTGCCGATCATCGTGCTGATCACCTTCCTGATCGGCTGCATCATCGCCCAGCAAGGCTTCTTCCATTTCCGCCAGTTCGGCGCCGAGGACTACGTCGTCGACCTTGTCGGCGTGCTCGTCCTTCGCGAGATCGGGGTGCTGCTCGTGGCGATCATGATCGCCGGGCGTTCCGGCAGTTCCTATACGGCCGAGCTCGGCTCGATGAAGATGCGCGAGGAGATCGACGCGCTCCGAACCATGGGCCGCGACCCGGTCGAGGTGCTGATCCTGCCGAGGATCGTCGCCATCGTTCTGGCGATGCCGATTCTCACCTTTCTCGGCGGCATGTCGGCTCTCGTCGGCGGCGGCGTCGTCGCCTGGCTCTATGCCGGCATGAGCCCGGAAATCTATATCGGCCGGCTGCATGAGGCGATCACGCTGACCACGTTCCAGGTCGGTATGATCAAGGCGCCGTTCATGGCCCTGCTCATCGGCACGGTTGCCTGCAATGAGGGCCTCAAGGTCAAGGGCAGCGCAGAATCACTCGGCCTCGGCACCACGGCCTCGGTGGTCAAATCGATCTTCCTCGTGATCGTGCTCGACGGCTTCTTCGCGATCTTCTTCTCATCGATCGGGATGTGAGCCGATGACACCTGACGAACAGCTGGCCATCCGGGTTAGCGACCTCGTGGTCGGTTTCGGCTCCCGCACCGTCCTCGACCATCTATCGCTCGAAGTGTGCCGCGGTGAAATCCTCGGCGTGGTCGGCGCGTCGGGTGGCGGCAAGTCTGTTCTGCTCCGGACGATCCTCGGCCTCGTCCCGAAGCGGGGAGGGGCGATCGAGCTGTTCGGCGTTGACCTCGAACGCGCGACCCCCGCGCAGGCCGAGGCGACCGGTCGGCGCTGCGGCGTGCTGTTCCAGCAGGGCGCCTTGTTTTCCTCGCTGACCGCGATCCAGAACGTCCAGTTCCCGATGCGCGAATATCTCGATCTGCCGGACGAGATCCTCGACGAGATCGCCATCGCCAAGCTCGAAATGGTCGGCCTCAAGGCAGATGACGCCACGAAATTCCCATCCGAACTCTCGGGCGGCATGGTGAAGCGCGTCGCGCTGGCCCGTGCACTCGCGCTCGATCCGGAAATCGTATTCCTCGATGAGCCGACGTCCGGTCTCGACCCGCTCTCGGCGGAAGATTTCGATATGCTGATCCGGACGCTGCAGCAGACCTTGGGTCTGACCGTCTACATGAACACCCACGACCTCGACAGCCTGGTCACGGTCTGCGATCGCATCGCCGCGATTGCCGACGGCAAGGTCGTCGCGGTCGGACCCATGGCCACGATGCATCAAAGCGATCATCCATGGGTAAAGGCATATTTCGGAGGCGAGCGGGCGCAACTCGTTCGCAGCGGGCACGCAGAAAAGGCAGGGGTTTAATCATGGAAACGCGTGCGCGATATCTTCTGCTTGGCGTCTTCACGCTTGTCATCGTGGTGGCCGGCTTCCTCTTCATCTACTGGCTCAACAATATCGGCGGGGTCGGCGAGCGTGTGACCTACCGCGTCCGCTTCGACGCGGTCGTGCCGGGTCTTCGCGACGGCTCGCCGGTCCTGTTCAACGGCGTGCGGGTCGGCGAGGTGACCGGCCTCCGGATCGACCGGCAGAAGCCCAAACAGGTCGACGTCATGATCGCGGTCGACCAGAACACGCCGATCGCGTCGGACACCCAGGCCGGTGTCGAGATGCAAGGGCTGATGGGATCGCCGGCAATCACGCTCGCCGGCGGAAGCGATGGCGCGGCGCCGCTTACGGCGACCGACGGTCCGCCCACTCTCATTGCCAGCTCCGGCGCCGCGCAGGATGCCATTCAGGCCGCCCGTGACGTGCTCCGCCATATCGACAGCGTGGTCATGGACAACGCCGATCCCCTGAAGAGCACGATCGCCGACATCAAGGTCTTCGCCGCTGCGCTCGCCCGCAATTCCGAGCGGATCGACACGGTGATGACGGGACTGAGCAACACCTTCGCGGCCCAGAACAAGCCGCCGGCGACCGTCTTCACCCTGGCGGTTCCGGAGGAGATCACGGGTCCCGCGACCATGCCGACCGGACAATTGGCTGTGCCGGAACCGACCACGGTTCTGGCGCTTGATACCCAGAAGATACTCGTCCAGTCCAACGGAGGCGTCGCCCCGGCATATCCGGATGCGCAATGGGCCGACAATTTGCCCAAACTGATCCAGGCCAAGGTGGTTCAGGGTTTCGAAAACGCCAAATTCATGGGCGTGTCAAAAAACCCTGATGATTTCACCGCCGATCATCAGCTCGTGATCGATCTTCGTACCTTCGAGGTTTCGACCGCGGCTGATCCGCAGGTGATGCTTGAGTTCAGTGCCAAAGTCATGGCTGACGGCAAGGTCGTCGCCGCACGGGTCTTCAAGGCGGCGGCGCCGACCAAGACCGACAATGCGGCAACGGTCGCCAAATCTTTCGACACCGCCTTCCGCGGAGTCGTTTCAGACCTTGTCTCCTGGACGCTTGGCGTGCTCTGAGTGCACCCGGACGGGCGGATAAGACAGGTATTGCTGGAGGTTCGCATGTTGAACACTGGTGCGGGACACGCTCGCTGGGTGGCGCTGGCCGCATTTCTTTTCGCCGGTGCCGTGCCCGCCGCGGCCGGTCCGTTCTCGGCTTTCCCCGGGACATGGAATGGCGACGGTACGATCGCGTACAGCGACGGCACCAAGGAGCGTATCCGTTGCAAAACGGTCTATTCGGTCACGACCCCGGATGCGACCGATCTCAACGTGGCCTTCTCCTGCAATAGCGACAATTACCGCTTCGAGCTCAATGGCAAGATGACCGCGGATTCGTCCGGCGCGCTATCCGGCCTCTGGTCGGAAACGACCCGCAGTGTGAACGGTAAGGTGACCGGCCAGGTCAGGGAGCAGCGGATCATGATCCGGATCGACGCCGCGGGATTCGGAGCGACGCTCAATCTCGTCACCAAGGACGACAGGCAGCAGATGAAGATGGATTCGGCCGGTGGCGGAAGCACCGCGACCGCGAACATCAATCTGAGGTTGGCGAAGTAACAAAAGGAACGGCTGCGAAAGCAGCCGTTCCTACATCAGCTTTCCCGGAAGCTTCGTGCGAGCTGGTCCGTGAGCGGCTTCAGTACATAAGACAGCATCGTTCGGTTGCCTGTCGAAATGAACGCTTCGACCGGCATGCCGGGAACAGCCTTCAAGCCGTTCTTGGACAGATCGTCCGATGAGAAGGCGAGCCGGACGAGATAGTACGATACCTGGGTGCGTTGGTCGTGCTCCAGATCGGCCGAGATGCGGGATACGCGGCCGTTGATCTCGGGTGTAGTGCCACGGTCGAACGCCGAAAAATGCAGCGTAGCGGCTTGACCGACATACATCCGGTCGATGTCAGTCGGCGACACTCGCGCTTCGACCGTCAGAGCGTCGAGGTCCGGCACGATCTGCATCAGAACCTCGCCAGCCGCGATCACCCCGCCGACGGTATGAACCGCGAGCTGATGCACGATGCCATCCCGTGGGGCCCGGATGGCGATCCGCTTTAGGGATTCCTCGGCAGCGATGCGGCGTTCGGCGAGTTCTCCAAGCTTGGACTGCGCTTCGCGGATATCGCGCGCCACCTCACTTTTGAGATCTTGGTCGATCTGCAGGATCTGGAGTTCCGTCTCCGTGACCTTTCCCTTGGCTGAGGCTGCGGAGGCTATCAGCGCACCACGCTCTCCGCCGATCCTGGTCGCATCGCGTTCGAGCTGGCTGACGCGCTGGATCGGGATCAGGTTCTTCTTCCAGAGTTCCCTTACTCCCGTCAGTTCCTTCTGGACGAATTCGACCTCCCGCGCCTTGGCGTCGATCTGGGCTTCGATGCCTCCGATTTCCTCGTGTAGCTGGTTGATGCGTTCCCGCAGCTGCGAAATCTTACTGTCGCGGACGGTCCTTCGGGTATCGAAGACCACCCGTTCGCCATTGATGCTCTCGGCGATTTCGTCCTCCGATTGTCGATCGAGCAGGCTTTGCGGAAAGCTGATGCTGTCTTTGCCGTCCCGCTCGGCCTGAAGGCGCGCAAGCCGGGCGTCGTACTGGTCCATGCTTTTGACGACCACCGCCAGATTGGCTTTCGTGACCGTCGCGTCCAGTCGAACCAGTTCGGTTCCCACTGAGACACGGTCTCCGTCCTTGACGAGAATTTCGCCGACGATTCCTCCTTCGAGGTGCTGGACCTGCTTGACGCTCGATTCCACGACGAGAGTGCCGGGAGCGATGATCGCGCCGCTAAGGGTGAAGCCGGCGGCCAGTACTCCGACGGCACCGAACAGAACCGCGGATAGCACGCCGCCGGCGATGAGCGTCTTGCGCAATGAGCGGAAGGACGAGAGTTGACGGATCATTCCGTCGTCGGAAAGGCGCGGCAGCATCATGCGGCTCCTGCTGGTCTGAGCGGCACGGGTGTCGGCTTGAGGATTTTCGGCAGGACCTCCTCTTTCGGGCCGAACGGTCCGCCATGGCCGTCCTGCATGAAGAGGATCATGTCGACGCCGATCAGTGCGCTGGGTCTGTGAGCAATGACGACCACGATCGCGCCGCGAGTTCGGGCATCCAGGATAGCCTGAGTGAGCGCCTCCTCGCCCGCGGTGTCGAGGTTCGAGTTCGGCTCGTCGAGAACAACCAGGAACGGATCGCGATAGAGTGCTCGGGCAAGGCCGATGCGTTGGCGCTGGCCTCCCGAGAGCGACGCGCCGCTCTCTCCGATGACCGTCTGGTAGCCGCCGGGTAGATGAACGATCAGGTCGTGCACCCCTGCCGCCTTCGCCGCCGCGATGACGTCAATTGCCTTGGCCTGCGGATCGAAGCGGCAGATGTTCTCCGCGATCGTGCCGTCCAGGAGTTCCACGTCCTGCGGCAGGTAGCCGACGTGACGGCCGAGTATGGATGGCGCGAACTGGTCGAGCGTCGCGCCATCGAGCCGGATCGAGCCGCGCGCAGGCGCCCAGACGCCGACGAGCGCCCGGGCCAGTGATGACTTGCCGGATGCCGTCGGCCCGATAATGCCGAGCGCATTGCCGGCCCTGAGCTGGAATGAAGCGTCGCGGACCGCAAACGACGCCGCGCCGGGAGGTACCACGCTGAGGTTCTCCACTCTCAGCCAGTTTTTCGGAGCGGGCAGTTCGACGGGTTCCGAGGCCTCGGGTATCGCATTGAGGAGGCCCTGAAGCCGCTTCCAACTCTGGCGGGCCGCAACGAACGAGCGCCATTGCGATATGGCGAGCTCCACGGGAGCCAGCGCACGTGCCATCAGGATCGATCCCGCGATCATGATGCCGCCGGTCGCATTCTGGTTGACGACGAGGTAGGCGCCCACCGCAAGGATGGCCGACTGCAGGAGCATGCGGACGGCCTTCGAGATCGAGCCATAGAAGCCGGTCACGTCGGAAAGCTTGCGCTGATCGTTGAGGAAGGCCTGGTTCGCCACGCTCCACATGGAAGCGACGGTGTCGACCATGCCCATCGCCTGCAGCGCCTCGGCATTGCGTCTCCCGGCTTCGGCGATGCGATTTCTGGCCGTCGCGGATCGTGCGGACGCTTGCGAAGGGGCGCGGCTGGCCGTGTCCGTCAGCACGGTGAGGCCTATCAATATCAGGGCGCCGACAAGTGCCGTGATGCCGATCAACGGATGGAACAGGAAGCAGATCAGTATGTACAGCGGCATCCATGGCAGATCGAGCAATGCCGCTGGACCTATCGATGCCATGAAGCCGCGCACCTGATCGAGATCGCGCAGGGCGCCCATGCCGTCGCCGCTGGTCGCGCCGGGCGGAGCCGCGAGCAATGTCCCGACGATGCGCATGCCAACAAACTCGTCCATGCCCATGCTGATGCGCGCCAGGACACGGCTGCGGATCATGTCGAGCCCAGCCTGAAAACCGTAGAGAACGGCGGCGAATATCAGAAGCCCGAAAAGGGTTGGCAGACTGCGGCTCGGCAGGACGCGGTCATAAACCAACAGCATGAAGAAAGAGCCGGTCAGAAGCAGCAGATTGATGAAGCCGCTAAAAACGGCGATGGCGACGAAAGCGCTCTTGAAAGCGCCTAACGCCGCGCGAAGATGGTCCGGGCGATCCAAAGGTTCAGCCATCGTGGAAGGTCTTTTCCGCTCGCGTAAATGTTACTTCGTGCGAGCGATGGTGCTTCACTGAGACCGTCGAAATGCGTCGGTACAGCGTCTTTCTCAGGGAAAGACGATTGCTTTTTGACGTCCCTCCGATGTCGAAACTCGGACAACTTCGACCCGGAAAATGAGGACTTTGATGCTCGCTGCCCGCCATAATAGTTAATTGTGTCTTTACGCTGCCCAAGTTTTCAACAAGAATTTCAACCGGGGTGCGGTGATGGGATCGTGTCGCGACTTGTAGTCGTGACGCGCCCGAACAAATGCGGGCTGATGTCGTCATGGCCGTTTTCAATGTTTTGGACTTCGGTGCGACCGCGAATGACGCCACTGACGACTCGCAGGCCATAAGGGACGCGATCAGCGCCGCCCGGGCCGCGGGCGGAGGAACGGTCTACATCCCGACCGGAACCTTCCTCGTCAGCGGCGATCCGACCAATCCCTCAAAAGGCGCGATCGAGCTTTATTCGAACATCACGCTGACCGGCGACGGTGCCGGGAATACGATCGTCAAGCTCGTCGACAACTTCGATCACCGCATCAACGGCATCGTCCGGACGACGCTCGACGAGGACGTGACCAACGTCACGATCTCGAACCTGACGATCGACGGCAACCGCGCGAACAATATCGAGCATCAGGCCGGCTTCATCTGCGGCGTGAAGGCGGATTCAGGCGAGACCCAGTCCAACATCACGCTGAGTGGACTCGAGGTCAAGAATTGCAACGCCTACGGCATCAATCCGCACGAAATCACCTACAACCTCGTCGTTGAGAACAGCGTCGCGCACGACAACGGCCTCGACGGCTTCGTGGCGGATTACGTTGTTGGCGGCGTCTACAGGAACAACGTCTCCTACGACAATGACCGCCACGGCTTCAACATCCAGAACAGCAGCAACGACATCCTGCTGGAGAACAACGAGGCCTATGGCAATGGCAGCGGCGCGACCGGCGGTGCTGGCCTCGTCGTGCAGCGAAGCAACGTCTTTCCGGACGGCGAGGACACGATCCCCTGGGTGACCGACGTCCAAGTCGTCGGCGGCAGCTATCACAACAACACCCGCGAAGGCATTCTCATAAAGCTCTCGGACAGCGTGACCGTCACGGGCGCCGATGTTTACGGGAACGCCAGGCAGGGCATCCGCATCGAGGGCGCCACCAATACGATCATCACCGCCAACGTGATCCACAACAATTCGCAGGAAGCGAACGGACAGTATGACGAGGTGAACATCCGCCTCAGGCTGGACGATGTCGTCGACCCGCCGCGTACGTACTATTCCACCGACACCCAGATCGTCGACAACGAGATCTTTGCCGACGGCGTTATCCGGGCCCGCTACGGCATCCGCGAGGAAGTCACCAATTCGCCGGCCGGCAATCCTTCGGGGACTTCGCTGTCGGGCAATGTGATCTCCGGTACGACGGCCGGCGCGATCTCGGTTCCTGCGCAACCCGGCACGGCTGGCGACGACCAGATGTTCGGCACAACCGGCGCGGACCAGCTGGTCGGCCATGCAGGTAACGACACCTATACGGTCAACCACTCCGGCGACGTGGTGGTCGAGCAGCCGAATGAAGGAAACGACACGGTCCTGTCGTCGCTCAACCACACGCTCGCGGCGAACGTCGAAAACGTGACGCTGACGGGCACGGCGATCCGGGGCACCGGCAATGCGCTGAACAACACGCTGATCGGCAATGCGTCGGCGAACGAACTCGAAGGTCTCGACGGCACCGACATCCTCGACGGCAAGGGCGGCGCCGACGACATGGACGGCGGCAACGGCAACGACACCTACTACGTGGACAATGTCGGCGACCTGATTACCGAGAGGGCCAATGCCGGTCTCGGCGGCATCGACACGGTCTTCTCGACGGTGAGTTACACGCTCGCCAACGAAGTCGAAAACCTGACCCTGCTCGGCACCGATCATTTGTCGGCGACTGGCAATACGGTCGCCAACACACTCGTCGGCAATTCCGGCAATAACACCCTCAACGGCTTGGGCGGCGCCGATACGATGCAGGGCGGTCTGGGTAACGACCTCTACTATGTCGACCACACTGGCGACGTCGTCACGGAGCTTGCCGGGGGCGGCACGGATTCGGTGCTGAGTTCACTGACCTATACGCTCGGCGCGAATGTCGAGAACCTGACCCTGACCGGGACGCTCGATCGCGACGGTACGGGCAATGGCCTTGCGAACGTCATCGTCGGCAACGCGGCGATCAACAGACTGAGGGGCGAGGGGGGCAACGACACGCTCGAGGGCGGACTCGGCGCCGACCAGCTTTATGGCGGCGAGGGCAACGACACGTTCATCCTCCGCAAGGGCGAGTTCGGCGGCGACGTCATCGAGGACTTCGCCGGTAACGGCGCGGCCGAGGGCGACAAGCTCGTCTTCACGGGCTTCAGCGCAGCCGCGGTCCTGATCGGCCTCGAAGACGGCTTCTGGATGGTCAAGGACGGCGCCCACGAAGAGGTGTTCCGTCTGAAATCGCCCACCGGCACGATCGCCTCGCTGCATTCGAGCGACTTCGAGGGCGTGGCCGCAGCTCCGAGCACGCCCAATACGCCGCCGGTCGCGTCGCCAACGGGTAATTCCGCCTCCGGCAACGAGGATACGACGATCACCGGAACCGTGCCCGCCGGCGCGGACACGGAAGGCGGCCCGCTCACATATGAGCTCGTCGCACCGGTTCCCGGGCTGACACTCAATGCGAATGGAAGCTTCAGCTACATTCCTGCGGCCAACTTCAACGGCAGCACGGTTTTCCAGTATCAGGTCGTCGACTCTCTCGGCGCCATCAGCAGGCCTACGAACTTCACGATCAGCGTCGCGCCGGTCGCCGACGCTCCGGTCGCCGCGGCAACCGGCAATGCCGTTTCAGGAAACGAGGACACGACCGTCGCGGGCAGCGTTCCGGTCGGCTCTGATGCCGACGGCGGGACGCTTACCTATAGCTTGGTCGCTCCTGTCACCGGGCTGACATTCAATCCGAACGGCACGTTCTCGTATGTGCCGGCAGCTAATGCCAACGGTGCGGTGGCGTTCCAGTATCGCGTCGTCGACAGCACCGGCCTCACCAGCGCACCTCAGACCTTCACCATCACCGTCAACCCGGTGAACGATGCGCCGACGGCTTCCTCCTCGGGAAATTCCGCCTCCGGCGTCCAGAACACGACGATCACCGGCACCGTGCCCGCGGGCTCGGATGTCGAGGCGGGGCCGCTGACCTATGCGCTCGTCGCGCCGGTGGCGGGACTGACCTTCAACCCGAATGGCAGCTTCTCGTACGCGGCCAGCACGGCCGGAAACGTCTCGTTCTCCTACAGGGTAATTGATGCCCAGGGCGCGCAAAGCGCACCCCAGACCTTCGGCATCACCGTCACGGCGGCCGCGAACCAGCCGCCGGTTCCGTCCAGCACGGGCAACACAGTATCCGGCAACGAGGACACGCTGATCACCGGCACCATCCCGACTGGTTCGGACCCCAATGGCAATACGCCGCTGACCTATCAGCTCGTGGCTCCGGTCGCGGGTCTGACATTGAATCCCAATGGATCCTTCACCTACCAGCCGGCAGCAAATGCCAACGGCACGGTGTCGTTCCAGTACCGCGTCGTGGACTCCCTCGGCCTCCCGAGTGTCGGGGTGCAGACATTCGCCATCGTGATTGCGGCCGTGAATGATGCGGCGGCGGCGGCGGCGGCGGGCAATTCGGTGACGGGCAACGAAGACACCACGATTACGGGCACGATCCCGGCGGGCTCGGATGTCGAAGGCAGTGCGCTGACCTACAGCCTCGTTTCGCCGGTCTCCGGTTTGACGCTCAATGCGAACGGCACGTTCAGCTATGTGCCCGCTCCCGATTTCAACGGCGCGGTTTCCTTCCAGTATCAAGTCGCGGATTCCGCCGGCCTGAAGAGTTCCGCACAGGGGTTCACGATTAATGTTCTGCCCGTCGACGAGCCTCCGACCGGCGGTCTGACGATCGTCGGAACCAGGAGCGCCGACACGTTGAGGGGAGGCGCCGGGAACGACTCGATCGACGGCAATCACGGCTCAGACTCGATGTATGGCGGTGCCGGCAACGACACCTATTACACCGATGCGTCGGGAGACCGGGTCTTCGAGCTCGCCAATGAAGGTTTCGATACGGTGTACACCACGGCGAGCCACACATTGGTCGCCGGTTCTCATGTCGAGGCGGTCATCGCTACCGGCACCAGCGCCGTCACCCTGACCGGCAATGAACTCGCGAATTCGCTCAGCGGAAACGCCGCTAACAACTCGCTTTCCGGCGGAGGCGGGAACGACGTCCTCAAAGGCGGGCAGGGCACCGACAGCCTGACGGGTGGAGCGGGACTCGACCAGTTCGTGTTCAATACGGCGCTCGGCGCTTCCAATGTCGACAAGGTGAAGGACTTCAATGTCAACGACGACACGATCGTCCTTGATGACGTGATTTTTACCGCTCTCGTACCAGGTGGCCTCGCCGTGGCTGCCTTCGTCACAGGCACCAATGCGGCTGATGCACTTGATCGTGTCATCTATGACAAAAACACCGGTGCACTGTTTTACGATGCGGACGGAATTGGCACCCAGCAGCAGATAAAGTTCGCGGAACTAAGCAAGAATCTTGCTCTTACCGCATCTGATTTCCTCATCATCTGATGCCGCGAATGCATCGATTGCCAAGGCCGCGATTGTTCGCGGCCTTCTTCAATCCCGATGCTGTGCGCGATTGCGAAATCCAATTTGATGCATTTGGTCGCGCCGCCTCCAAACTCCTGCAGTTTAGCCACGATTATCGACCAAATTTTGAGGTTTGATATCGATGGTGCCCAAAAATTGGGCGACGCAATCGGCGCCTCAAGCGCACTTTGATTCGAAATCTCGAATAGCGACGATATCGCTAGTGTCAATACAAAATTTTATCTGTAAACACAATTTATAGTCGAGTGCCGTTGCGGTTAACCTTATGGTTAAATTTTGTTTAAATTTCGTGGTGATCTCTATAATCACGGTATATTCGATGTGTTGTTACCAGTATCATCAATAATTTCTTTTACTTGCTTCAAATCAGAATAGCATCACGTGGATTTGAACATGTTAATCTATAGCACTTTTGTGTTTAAACATAAGCGCTTGTGAACAAACAACGTGCATTGCGTAGTGAAAACAGCGTGCTAGCGTAAAAATCTCTTGGAGCAATAGATGACGGATCGGGCGGTAGTCGGCTCATAAGTCATCTCTAGCAAAGGGGATTGCGCGATGGACATCAGCGTCTTTGGTATTGGTTACGTCGGGGCCGTATCCGCTGCCTGCCTGAGTAGAGACGGCAACAAAGTCATCGCGGCCGATGTAAATCGGGAGAAGGTGGATGGCCTGAATGCAGGCGTTTCGCCCATCGTGGAACCCGGTCTCGACGAATTGATCAGGGGTGGGGTCGCAAATGGATCCCTTTCTGCAACCGGAGATACGGAGCAGGCGGTACGCGAAAGCGATCTTTCCTTCGTCTGTGTAGGTACGCCCAGCGCTCCGAACGGTTCGCTCGACATCTCTTACCTGGTCAACGTCACCGAGCATCTCGGCAGCGCGATCCGCAAAAAGAACAGCCATCATTCGGTTGTCTACCGCTCGACGATGCTTCCGGGAACGATGGACAGCATCATCATTCCGAAGCTCGAAGCCGCGTCGGGCAAGAAGGCCGGAGATGGCTTCGGCATTGCCTATTATCCGGAATTCCTCCGCGAGAGCACCGCCATCAAGGATTACGACAATCCGGGTACGATCGTTTTCGGCAAGCGTGACGAGTTAACCTTCGACAAGCTGCTGGAAATCCATAAGAAGATCCCGGTTTCTCCGATCGCTGTCGACATTCGTGCGGCGGAAGCGATCAAGTATACGAACAATGCCTGGCACGCGCTGAAGATCAGCTTCGCCAATGAAATCGGCAATATCTGCAAGGCGGCGGGAATCGATGGCCATACGATTATGTCGGTGCTGTGTGCCGACCACCGTCTGAACATCTCGCCGGCTTATCTGAAACCCGGCTTCGCGTTCGGCGGCTCATGCCTTCCGAAAGATCTCAGGGCACTGCGCTACAAAGCCCGTCAGCTGGAAGTGCCGACGCCCATTCTCGACGCGACGCTCGCCGCGAACGAAGTGCAGCTTGCCCGCGCTTACCAGATGATCGCAGCCACCGGCTCGCGTCGGATCGGCATGGTTGGTCTGAGCTTCAAGTCCGGCACGGATGATCTCCGCGAAAGTCCCTTCGTCGAGCTTTGCGAGATGCTTTACGGCCGCGGATACGACGTCCGCATATACGATCCGAATATCCAGATCGGAAAGCTGACGGGTGCGAACTATCAGTATATCCGCTCCCGTCTTCCTCACCTTGCCTCTCTGCTGACCACTCAGATCGACGACGTCGTCGACCATGCCGAGGTTCTGGTCCTCGGCAATGCCGACGTGTCGCGGGAAGTTCTCAAGCGTGTCGACGACGATCGTCTCGTCATCGACCTCGTGCGTGTTGATCAAGGGATGGCGAGCAATGAGCGGTACCAGGGAATCTGCTGGTGATTTCTCGCAATCGATCACGGCGCATGTGCTCTATCTTTCATGTGTCGCGGCTCTGATATGCGTGATCCCGCCGAGCGTTCTGAGCGATCTCGACCGTGGGGCGATCCTCGCGGTCGGCATCCTCGGAACCTGGCGATATAGCTGGAATCTGCTCCATCTCGCGCGCGCTCTCTTTTACCAGAAATGGGTGTTCCCGCAGATGCGGGAACGGGCGAGCCGGCTGGCGCGGGAGACGGAGGCGCCGCACGCCTTTTTCCTGATCACGAGTTTCCGTATCAGCACGGACACAAGTATTCGCGTATATCGCGCGGTATTCGAGGCAGCGCTCGCGCATCCCGGTCGTTCGACGATCATTGCGTCGCTCGTCGAGATGGCCGACCAGCGGCTCGTGAAGAGTCTGTTCCTCGATCTCGTTGGAGCCGACCACGATCGCATCAATCTCACCCTGACCCGCATTGCTGGAACCGGGAAGCGCGACGCTCTGGCGTTTGGCTTCCGGGCGGTCTCCGCGACTAAGCCTGGGCCCGCCGAGAACGACATCGTCATGGTCATCGACGGCGACAGCATCGTGCCGGCGGACATCGTCGAGCGCTGCGCGCCGATCCTGCTGCTCGATCCGAATGTCGGCGCCCTGACTACGGACGAGATCAGCGAGGTCCAGAGCGGCGGCAAGCGGATATTCCATCATTGGTATTCCCTGCGCTTTGCCCAGCGGCAGATCCTGATGTCGTCAATGGGGCTGTCCAGACGCGTGCTGACCCTGACGGGGCGCATGTCGATGTTCCGCGCTCCTTTGGTCTGCGATCCGAGCTTCATCAGGCAGATCGAAAGCGATCGGATCGAGCATTGGCGCATCGGCCAGTACAGCCTGCTCACTGGCGACGACAAGTCGAGCTGGTTCTGGCTGCTCTCGCGTGGCTACCAGATGCTCTACGTGCCCGACGTCGTCGTCCGCACCGTCGAGGAACTTCCAGATCCGCGGTTCTTCCGAACCTCGCTCACCCTGATGAAGCGCTGGTTCGGCAACATGCTGCGCACGAATGGCCGGGCGATCGCCGTCGGGCCTTCCAGGATCGGGCTCTTCACCTGGTGGTGCATCATCGACCAGCGGCTGTCGATGTGGACCTCGCTGACCGGGATCATCTTCGCTGTGCTGAGCGCGATCTCGGTCTCCGCCTGGGCACTCGCGATCTACGCAGCCTGGATTCTGGTGTCGCGCTACATGCTTTCGTTGCTTCTCTTGTCCCAACGCAACGAGATGTCGGTCTGGTACCCGATCCTGCTCTGGTACAACCAGGTGGTCGGCTCGCTGGTGAAGACCTACGCGCTGTCGCACCCCAGCCAGCAGAAATGGACACGCCAGAAAACCACCCTGGCGAAGAACGCTGGCAGTTTCCGCGAACGCTACATCGCGCTGTCTTCCAACATTTCGCACGCCGTGATGCTCACGGCGCTGATCACCGCGATCGCGGTTTGGACCCGAACCCTTTCGTTCCCAAGCGGCATGGCCTTCTAGGCCCTGCCTACCTGCTGATGGAGAAGTAAGATGGCTATCAACCACGAAGCCGAAGTCCAGAGGCAACATGTCAGGATGCGGGTCCCGATCGAATGTACGATCGACGGCCAGAAGATCGACGTTCTGGACTGGTCGGTAGCCGGTCTCGGTGTGGCCAATGCCAACAAGAGCTGGGCAGTCGGAGATATCCTTCCTGTCGCGATCACGTTCCCGTTCGCGCAGTTCGGGTTGAACATCGATACGGACGCGGAAATCCGGCACATCGATGCCAAGAACAGCCGCGCGGGCCTGCGTTTCGTGAATATGACGCCGCGGCAGACCAATATGCTGCGCTTCGTGCTCGATGCCGTGGTATCGGGCGAACTTGTAGACGCCGGCGACGTCATCGAAGTCGCCGCGCGGCATAACCAGGCGCAGGCGCGGTCGCGCGGCGGTGGTGACCTCAAGCCCGCCCATCCGATTGGTCACGGCATCAAGCGCGGGCTGCAGTTCGCCGTGGCGGGCATCGCTTCGGTGGTTCTGCTCGGCTTCGTCGTCGGCAGTGTCTACGACCGGCTGTTCGTCATTCCCGCGAAGTCGGCAGTCATCACCGCGGACCTCGTTACCGTTCCCGCAACCGTGAACGGAAATGTCGGCTTCGTCGCCGACGGCAAGTCGGTGGCGCGCGGCGAACCCGTAGCCGCCATCGAGAGCGCGGAAGGCAAGGTCATCCTGATCAACAGCCCCTGCGATTGCGTCGTGCAGAACCGCGTGGCCCTGGCGGGTGATTTCGTGAACGCAGGATCGCCGCTGGTCTCGCTGCGGCGCAAGGAGACCAAGCCCTATGTCGCGGCCTTCATCTCGCAGGAGGATGCGATCCGCATCATCGACGGCGCGACCGTTACGGTCGTCCTTGCCGACGGCCGCAGCATCGCACCGTCGAACCCCCGGTTGGTACCGGCCAGCGATGGCGCGGTTTTCGGCGGCGAGTTCATGAAGATCGTCCTTGAAATGCAGGACGCGCTCGACGTCGCCGAAATCGGCCAGCCTGCGCGCGTCTACTTCGAGACGTCCTGGCGAAGGTCGCTGCCGGGCCTTCCCGATTGGCTGAAGTCGCTCGTCTAACACACACGATCGCCTGGGAGATCCGCAATGCGAATTGTCTGGCTCTGCCTCGTTCCGGTTCTCGGCCTTGCGCTGCCTTGTGCCGCCGCGGAGGACGTCAACGGCGTCGTCCAGGCGCTGAAGGATCAGGTCAAGGTCGCTGAAGCGATTGTCGACCCGGCGCAGCGGCTCCGTTCGTTCGAACGCGCCCGCATGGTCTTCGAGGCGAAGAGCCGGGCAGGGGCCGCGGATGCGCTCGCGGGCGCGGGCATAACGGCAGAAGCTCTCGCGGAGCGGTCGATGGCTGCCAGGCTGGATCTTATCCACGCGTCACGCGATCCCGCCCAGCGGAACTGGCACGAGACCGAAGCCGAAGCGCTCGCGGTCGGCCTGTCGAAGGAAAAGCGGGTGGCCGCTCTTGTCTCTATCGGCCGCGCCGTTGCCGAGAACGGCGACAAGGCCAGAGCTCGTGCGCTGCTCGAACGGGCGCTCGCCGAAGCCAGTCCGCAAAACGCACCGGATCTGACGCGATTGGCCGCCTCGATCGGCGGCTTGATGGACATCGATTTGTTGCGTGCCGTCCGTAGTTCTCCCGACGTCACCGCGAGGGCAGCCCTGCTTCAAGGCGTGGCGCGAGACGATGCCGAAACCAAGAACGAGCTCCCGCTGCAGGGCGAACTCCGCCATGCCGTCGGAAGCACATTCTCCGTGGACCGGCAGGCGGCGCTTGATGAGATCGCTGACGAAGCCCTGGTCCAGCGGCGAGCCGATTTCGCAGAGCTTGCGATCGTCGCGATGGATGACCCAGTTAGCCACGACCGAGCTTTATCGAGACTGCTCGACGGTCTCGTTGCGCAGGGCAACACGATCCGGGCGCTGCGGATCGTCCGCGATCTGACCGCTGTCGAGCGCCGAGCCCAGCGGTTCCGTGATCTAGCCGTTACCTTCCACAAGGCCGGCTACAAGGCCCTGTCGGACGGTTGCTTCGAGGAGGCGATAGCCGCCGCCCGCGATATGGGACCGGACGCTATCGCGATGGTGGTCCGATCGCTGGCCAGCACGAAAAGAGAAACGCGTGCGCTCGCCGAGACTGCCTCGCTGACTGGAGCCGCGCGTTCCTATGCGCTGGCTGGTGTCGCCCGTCGCCTTGCCGATGCAGGCAGGCTGGCGGAGGCCGAGAGGCTCCTTCCGGAACTCATGTCTGACAGCGATCGTTCGTTCGCGCTCAGCGGGATTTGGAAGGCCAAGGTCAAGGGCGCCGAACCGAAGGCGATTGAAGTTGCGATCGCGGGCATGAGCGGCGCCGAGGATCGTGACCGGGTTCGCATGGCGCTGATCGAGGAGCTCGTCGATCGCCGGTCCTATTCGAAGGCGCTGGAGATCGCAGCGGTCGTCGACGACGTGGATCTGAAGCTCGAAGCGATCCTGGATGTCGGCGTCGAAGCCGGAAAGGAAAAGGCGCTTCCGCTCGCCAGGGAGGCTTTCGCCAAGGCTCTCGAGACCGTCAAGTTGGGCGGAGCGCCGCACCGTGACGAACGCCTCGTCCAGATCGTCGCGGCGCAGTCCCGTCTTGGCGAAATCGAGGCCGGCGGCGCCGTTGCGGCACTGATCGCCAATCCCGACCAACAAATCCGTGCAAAGGCGGAGATCGCCAAGGGTTTCGCCCGAACGAAGAACTTCGCGAATGCATACCGCGCGGTCGACGATATCGGCGGGTCGGCCGTCCATGGCGCGACTTTGGCCTTCGTGGCGCTTGAAGAGGCCAAGGGCGCTGAGGATCTGCGGCCGATCGTGGAACGGCTGCGCACGATCGGAGAACACAACGAACGCCGCGCCGCCTTCAGGAGTCTGGCCGAAGCCGCTTCGAAGCGCCTCACAAATCAGAAGAGCTCGGCCGAGACGAGCACCGAAGCGCCGGTCGTCCGCGAGCCGGTCAGCTATATCGGCGGCGGCGTCGAGGTCTCGCACATCGCCGGCCAGCCCGCCTTGAAGCCGTACACCCCTCCCGCCGGCAACGTGGCGGTGCATGACGTCCGCGCGCAGGTGCCACTGCCGAGAGACGGCCGGTTTGGCATCGGTCTTCTGCCGGACGAGGCGCAGTTCAAGCGCTTCAGAAATGAACGGCTGGTCAAGGACGACGACGGAGGACTGCGGATCGCCACAAGCCTGGATCCCGCGATCACGGCACAGGGGCTTCCGGCGGGCCGCTACATCAATGTCGCCCAGGGCATCGTCACGATCTCGGATATCGCCCGTGCCTTCCCGGATGACGTCCGCATCTCCGGCGACAACATCACGATCAGGATTCCGATCAACATCGCACGCGGCGCCACGCTGCTCATGCTTGGTGGGGATGCCAAAGAATTCCGTCTATCTGAGGAAGACGGCGCCTTCATCATGAACGGCGGACGGCTGTTCGTCGTCGATAGCGCGATCGTCGGCTGGAACATGGCGGCCAACGCACCGTCATGGCGAAGCGACAAATACGGCAGCAAGACTTTCCGGCCCTTCATCGGCTCCTGGACCGCGAGCGACACCATCATCGCGGGCTCGCGGCTGACGGCGCTCGGCTACCAGATGACCAAGGCGTTCGGACTGACGATCACGACGGGTCCGCACTACGGGCATATCGATACCGCGCTGGAGCCGACCGGACAGATCGTCGACAACACGATCGAAAATCTCGAATACGGCTTCTACTCGTACGAAGGCCGCGACATCGCGATCGTCGGCAACGAATTCCGCGACAACCTGATCTACGCCGTCGACCCGCACGACCGGTCGCACCGGCTGATGATCGCCTACAACACGACCTACGGGTCGCTCGGCAAGCACGGGATCATCGTCTCGCGCGAAGTCGACCGCAGCTGGATCATCGGCAATGTGAGCTTCGCCAATGCGGGTTCCGGCATCATGCTCGAACGCGAGAGCGTCGGTAACGTGGTCTACGGAAACGCGTCGTTCGACAACGAGCAGGACGGCATCACCGTCTTCGAGAGCTCGTGCAACCTGATCCTGCGCAACGACATGTTCCGCAACAAGCGATCGGGCCTGAAGATCCGCAACAGTGCGGATATCGGCGTCTATCACAATGCGATCCGCCAGAATGCTCAGCGCGGGATCGAAGCCTATATCGCGGACCTCTCGGCCAATGCCGACAGTCAGGACCGCGACTTCTCGCTCGATCCGTATAGCCCGGTCACGACCTTCTCCGCTGGGTGGAACATCATCGGCAAGAACACGGTCGGCATCTCCATGGCGGGTGTCAGCGGAGCGGCGCTGATCGAAAATTCGTTCCGGTTCGCCGGGCGGCGCCTCCTGGGCGGCGACGCGGAGCGCGCGACCGGCACGGTGCTGGCCGGCCGTTCCTCACTCGTCGCGAGCCAGTGCCGTCCGAAGCGTGCCGCCTATACCTGTCCGTTGCGCGAACAGGGGCTGCTGACGAGCGAGCTCATGCCGGACTTCTCCGATCCGGACGCGACGAACGACTGCACCTCGATTTCGGGCACCGTTCAGTCAACCGCCTTCATCGCAAGCCGTGACGGGAGCTGAGTCATGACGTCCGGTCTTCGCATAAATTCCCTCCGCGCCCTTCGCACGGGTTTCATGCTCGGTGCTCTTGCCGTCGGGTCGATCACCGCGGCAGTGGCCCAGCAACCGACGGCGGACGACCTTTCAGCGCTCGACCGCGCGATGGAATTGCGCGCAGGCGAAGCCCTGGCTCCGGGCAATCCGCTTCGTCTTCCCGATCTCGTCAGGGCTCGGGCGATCCTTGCCGATGCGATCAGGGTTCCGGGGTCCGATCATGCACGGATCGCTACTCGCCTCGCGGAAATGATGATCGCGGGCGAGGGCGGCACACAGGATACCGTGGAGGCCAAACGCCTTCTCGACCTCGCCGTTTCGGCCGGCGACGGCCGGGCGGCCCTGATCCGGGCGCGGTTGGCGAAAAGCTCCGGTAGCGCCACGGCTGCCGATATCGAGCGCGATCTGCGGCTGGCCATGCGCTCCGGCCAGTCCGATGCCTATTTCGACCTGGCAACGTTGAAGGGTCCTCTCTCCAGGGAGGGCAGGGAAATCGCGGCGGCCGGCATGAAGCTGCTCGAGCGCGATATCGCGATGGGCAAGAGCAGTGCGATGTCCGAGCTCGGCGATGTGCTTGTCGATGCCTCGTACGGCTTTGCCGACGTCAAACAGGCCCGTGATCTCTTCGAGGCCGCCTATCAGAAGGGGGACACATCGGCTGCTCTTCGTCTCGCTAGGCTTTATTCTCGCCCCAAGGGCTCGCTTTTCGACCCGAAAGCCGCCGCCGAATGGCTACAGCGCGCCGCCGAAGCTGGATCCATGCCAGCGGCAAGACAATTGGCGATCGCCGGGATGTTCGGTGGGCCAGTCAGCGTTCGGCGGGATATTGGGCGCAACTGGCTCGACCGCGCGCTCGCGCTCGGCGACCCGGTAGCCCACCTTTATGATGTGACGGTCCGTGGCATCGAAGACCCCGCCGCGAACGTCCGGGGGGAACTCGACGGAGTGCTCGCAGATCCCCAGATCGCCGGAAATGATCTGC
The DNA here is from genome assembly GCF_042652085.1 of Flaviflagellibacter deserti. NCBI lineage: Bacteria > Pseudomonadati > Pseudomonadota > Alphaproteobacteria > Hyphomicrobiales > Flaviflagellibacter > Flaviflagellibacter deserti. Next base: position 352,572 of record NZ_JBHSJF010000006.1, read on the forward strand.
TCAAATTAGGGGACGTAGTCGCTCGATCCGGCGCGCCGAACGCGGGCCGTTTCTCCATCGTCATCTATCGTGCGGCATCGGCGAGAGGCGGTCTGGAAGCGGAATATCGTTTTGCCCGCGCCGTTCTCGGAAGCAACGAAGCGGCAACGGAGGCCGAGCGGGCGGAAGCCGCCGAAGCGCTTGAGCGCGCCGCGTCCAAGGGGCACGTCTCGGCCTCGCTTCTCCTGTCGCGCCGTTATCAGATCGGCGATGGGGTCGAGCCGTCGTGGAGCAAGGCCGTCGATGTCCTGCAAAACGCCGTGGACGCCCGTGGCGGCGATATGTCGGATGACCTGGCGCTCGGTCTGGCCAGGACCTTGATGTATGGCGATGCCGATGCTCGCGGAAAGGGATTGACGCTTTACGAGGAGGCTGCGTCTCGCGGCAATTCGGATGCGATGCTTGCGCTTGGCCGCTTCTACGGTTCCGGCAGCGAGCCGGGCCGTGACCCGCTCCGCGGCCGGTACTGGCTCGAACAGGCGATGGATGCCGGCAATACGGATGCGGCTTTGGATCTCGTCGAGATACTGTCGCAGTCATACGATCCGAACGATCTGCGGGATGCCGCCGACCTGGCCGGGAAACTCGGCCGGGCAGGCGATCCGCAGGGCTTCGGCGAACTTCTGCACGCCTCCGATCTTCTTGACGACACGAAACTTGCCAAAACTGTTGCCACCGCTGCGCAGGCCAAGGACCGCGTGGCGACGCTCGCGCTCATCGAAAGCCAATTGGTCAAGGACCGCGGGAAGCCTCTGAGCGACGCGACGCAAAAGTGGCTATCCGTTCTCGAAAAGGCTTCGGATCTCACGCCGGCGGACAGGATTTCCTTCGCGCGGATCATGGTCGAGGCCAACCGACCCGATCTGATGGCCCGGATCGAAGCCGCGTTGGCCGGACTCTGGCGTGACAGCGCCGAAGCCCAGGCCTGGCTTGGCACGGCCTATATCTCGGGGCTCGGCGGTGACGACAAGAAAGCCCTCGGACGACAATTGCTCGATGATGCGGGGCGACGTGGATGGGACGGAGCGCGCGTTCAGCTCGCCATGTCGCTGCTCGATGCCGGTGGGCAGGATGCAGGCAAGCAGGCGGCGGATCTGCTTCGGCCGCTTGTCCGGTCCGACTCTCCGCTCCGCATCAAGGCGACCTTCCTCCTCGGTCGCGTCTATGAAGAAGGTCTAGGGTCCGGGCAGGATCTCGGCCGCGCGCGCCAGTTCTACACGGCGGCGGCGGTCGACGGATTCGTTCCGGCGATGACAAAGCTCGGACTGCTCCATGCCAATGGTGGGCCGGGCATCGCGATCGACAATGACCTCGCTCTGCAATGGATGAGGCGGGCCGCTGCCGGTTCCGATGCTATCGCGATCAACCAGTATGCGCGGTTCCTGGCATCGAACGCCGCGGCCGGCGTGCGTAACGAAGATGCCTTTTCCCAATATCTGCGCGCCGCGCGCATGGGTTCGCCCGATGCGATGCTGCTGTTGGGACGCGCCTATCTCGCGGGAGCCGGTACTGCCCGCGACGAGGGACAGGGCGTCCGCTGGATGAAGGAATCCGCGAAGGCGCAGAATTCAGAAGCCATGCTCGAACTCTACGAGCATGCCCGCCTCTCCGGTGCATCCGCGGAAGCGGAAACCTGGCTCAAGAAGGCCGCCGAGCTCGGCAACCTCGATGCGATGTATCGCCTGGGCCTGTCGCCGTTCGTCAAATCCAAGATCTCGCTTCCGAAGGATGACGCGCTTGCCTGGCTCCAGCGGGCAGGACAGGCCGGCCATCGGCCCTCGGAACGCGCGCTTGGCGTGATCGTCAATAACAAGCCCGAAGAGGAGGCTGACGAATGAGTGCTATCGGCCGTCTCGTCCTCGCGTTCGCCACCGTCGGTGTGTTTGCGACTCCGGCTATTGCCGCCACGACCGGCGAGACGTTCTCGGCGATCCTTCGTCCCGAATCCGACTTCAGCAAGGTCTGCAGGATATCCCGGCCGCCCATGCAGGACCGGAGGGATTGGTCTCAATGGCAGGGCGAGCCGGTCGATTCCGGTGTGATGCTCAGCGCCGCCCGCCGCCTGATTTCCGGTGGCCTGGACGGGCGAACCGACGCGCCGACGGCGCGGCGGCTGCTCGACCATCTGGTCGACGGGCGTTCCTCGGTCGCTGCCGAAGCCGAAATCGTTCTGGCCAAGCTGCTGCTCGATCCGGAAGCGGGCCTTTTGGACCAGGAGCGCGCGGTTGCGCTTCTGCGAAGCTCGGCGCGCTCCGGCGAAACCAACGCGCTCCTGGAACTGGCACGGCTCTATGAGCGTGGCGAAGCCGTCGAGAAATCCACCGAGACTGCGGCCGCCCTCTATCGCCGCGCCTTCCTCGGTGGCAGTGCGACCGCCGCGTTCCAGTTGGTGCGTCTCTATGGCGAGGGCGAGGTGAAGCCGCCGGCGCCCGGCATTTCCGAACGCCTTGCGACGGCCGGCTTCGCGATGTTCGCCAACGAGTTGGCGCTCGGCGATTGCGCGACCCTGCGGCGAATTTCACAAGCGCTGAGCGACCAAAACTCGCCGCTTTACAACCCCGCGCTCGCGCGCCGGTGGCTTGAGGCGGGTGTGAGAGTGCGCGATCCCGACGCCATCGTTTCCCTTGGCGAGATGTTCCTTGCCGAAAACCGCGGCGCGGGCGACCTGGCTCGTATCCTCGAAGCACTCGATGCGGTTCCCGCTTCGATCAGGGTCGCGAAGCTCAAGGTCGAGATTCTGCTTCGGCGCGGTGGCCCGAATGATTACGAGACCGCGCTCAGCGTCCTTGGCCCGAGGATGGGGGCCGGCGATCCTCAGGCCATCAGTCTGGGCGCAAGCATTCTGTCGGGTGCGTTCGGAGGCACGCCTCATCTCGATCGCAAGCGCCTTTTGCTTCAGCAAGCCGCGGATCTTCCCGATCCCAATCCCGATCTCGTCGCCGATCTGGCCGTCATGGTGAGGATCGGTCTCGGCGGACCGGCAGACCCCGCGGAAGCCGATCGGCTGGTCGCGAAAGCGGCCGAACTCGGGCATCCGGGTTCGCTCCAGATCTTTGCCGGCAGAGGACAGGAAGACGCGCTTGACGAACTCCGCCGCCAGGCGAGCCTGCAGGTCGTCGAAGCGCAGCGCAGCCTCGCATCGCTGCATCTTTGCGGCCTCGGCGTGCCGATGGATCGCATCAAGGCGCGCGAATTGCTCGACGCAGCGGCGCCTCGCGATCCGATCAGCGCTCGCATGCTGGGTAACGAGCCGCGTCTGGTTCCGACTGAGCCCGAACGAATTCGATATCTGACGCTTGCCGCGAACATAGGCGATCGCCTGGCGATGGTCGACATCGCGACGCTTCTTCGCGGCCATCGCAGCGTGCCGGATACGGAAGCCGCGATGCGTTGGGAGGAGGCCGCATTGCGGCCAGGCGCGGGGCAGCCGAAGGCGGCTGCATATCTCGCGGCGCTGCAATTGAGCCAATCGGATGCCGGGCCGGATCGCGATAAGGCGCTGGCGAATCTGAAAGCACTTGCGGATCTCGGCGAACCGGTTGCCGCGACGAAGCTGGGCCGCGTCCTGCTCAAGAGCGGCGCGGTGCAAGAGGCCGTCAATTTGCTGCGGTACGCGGCGGAGCAGGGCCAGCCGGAGGCGATGCTCGCGCTCGGCACGATGGAAGAGCTCCCAGCCGGCATCGACCGGATGGACGTGCTGATGCGGGCCGCGGATGCCGGCGAGGGCAAGGCTCGGGTCCAACTCGTCGCGCTCGCCAACAGCCGGGAGGATGCGCAGGCGTTGCTGGCAGCGTTGAACGATGGTGCTGTGTGCAAGGCTGCCGACTCGGTCGGGGTCGCACGCGTCCTTGCCGACAACAAAACCAAAGCGTTCGACGTCGAGGCGGCGCGCGAGCTTTTCGCCCGCGCCGAAGCCATAGGCGCCGGTGATCCCGAGGCTGAATTCGCGCTCGGGCTCGCTGCCCGGGACGGGATTTACGGACAGGCCGCGGATGCGAAGACGCGCCTCGCGGCCGCTCACGAGGCGGGTCACCCTTCAGCAGCGCTGGAACTCGGCCGGATGCTGACAGGAACGGGCGGCGAACCGGTCCTGGAAGACGCCGTCGCCTGGTATGGCCAGGCCTATGATCGCGGTCGCAGGAGCGCGCCTGTCGAGTTGATCCGAACGCTGACGAATGGCGAGGCAGCTGGATCGAAGCCTTTCACAGCCGCGATCGGTCTCTTGCAGCGCGCCGTAGATGACGGCCGTGCCGACGCCATGCGTCAGCTGGCCTTGATCTATGAGCGCGGGCAGGGCGTGGCGATGGACACCGATCGCAGCCGCGATCTCCTGCGCCGTGCGGCCGATGCCGGCAATACGGCCGCCATGCGCGATCTTGCCAGCGTCTACAGCGCGGGATTGGGCGTGCCGATGTCCCTCAGCGAGAGCACGAAATGGCTCAAGCGCGCGGCGGAGAACGGCGACGTGAAGGCGATGCGGGAGCTTTCTTCGGCGCTTCGTGTCGGTCTCGGTGCCGACAAGGACATTGCCGCAGCCGACCGGTGGCTCGCCGCCGCCAAATCCGTTTCCGCGAGGAGTACACAGCCATGACGCCATTGCGCATCGCTGCACTCGGCTTCACCGCCGCTTCATTCCTGTTCGTGGGCGAAACGGCATCGGCATTCGTGCGGACGGGGGCACCGCCATCGCCGGGCATGCTGGTCAAGATCCAGGCGCCCAGCCTGGCTCCCACCTTGGCCGTGCCGACACGGAAGAAGGTCAGAACAGCCAGAGGTACCAAGACTGTGAAGTCCGCCAAGCGGGCGAAGAAGAAGGTTATCCCGTCGGTCACGAGCCCGGTTCAGGTTGTGGCCTGCATTCCAGCTCGTTTGCGTCCGGGCACCGGGCGCAAGGCCACTCTCGCCTCCGTCGGTACCAAAGACCGCGCGGCCATCGGTACCTATGTCAAAGGCCTGGAGCGCATTTATTGCGAAGGCCGCGACGACGAGGTCGCCTGGGGGCTGATCGAGAGTTCCGCGCTCGCCAAATACCGCCCGGCGGTCCGTCTCCTGGCTTCCGAAGTCGCCGCCCGGCCGGAATTGGCCTTGGCGAAGCCCAAGGCGTATATCGCGATGTTCGAGAACGAGGCCCGGAAGAAGTCGGCCGGCCCGATGGTTGCCCTTGGTGTGCTGTATGAACGGGGAGTAGGTGTTCCCGCCGATCAGGGCAAGGCGCTCGGCTGGTTCGAACAAGCGGCCGCGAACAAGAACAAGCGGGGACTGCAGCGCCTGGCGATCGCTTACGCGACCGGACTCGGGAAATCCGCTGACATCGAGCGGGCCAAGAAGCAACTGGCAGCGATGAAGGATCCCGGCGCGGCCGCGCAGGCGACCGCCGAGATCGTTGTGCGGCTCGCGGACCGCCCGAATCCCGACACCGCGACGATTGCCCAATGGAGCGCATTCGGCTCGAAAACCTATCCTTCGTTCGCGATGGAGGCCGACCGAGCCTTCGGCGCTCAGATGGGACGATTGGAGGGAACGAACCGCGAAGCAGCGTTCCTGGCTACCGCCACCCGCGCCGAACTGCCCGCCGCATTGCTGCGGAGCGCACGTGAACTCCTCGTGTCGGCAGAGCCGTCGGCAACGACGCGGGCCATTGGATATCTCAAGTCGGCCGCGCTGCAGGGCGACAAGGGCGCGCCGCGCGTACTGGCGCAACTGGCCGGCGATCCGACGGCTCCCGACCTCAATGCCAGTGCTCTGGCGGCGCTGAAAGCGGCCTCGGATGCCAAGAACGTACCGGCCATGCTGGCCTATGCCTCCGTGCTCGGCCTGCCGGCGCAGGGCAGCGGCTCGTCCGACGCCGCCGTCGGCGTTCTCAAGAACGCCGCCGCAGCCAACGACGCAGACGCCCAACAGCGTCTCGCCATGATCTATCTGCTGAATCGCGAGGCGCCGGGGGACGTCCGCGCGGCAGCCGATCTTCTCAAGCGTGCAACCAAGAACGGAAGCGCCGTCTCGGCCCTCATCCGGACAGATGCCGGTTCCGCTCCCCAGCCAACGAGGTGATGCCATGTCGATTCTTCACCTAGCCGTCCCCTTCGCCTTGATGACGCTATCGGCCACGCCTGCCGCCGCGCAATCGACGTCGCTGGACCAAACCGCCTTCCAATGGATTCCGAGCCGGATGGGCCCGTGCATGCTCATCGCCGGACGCGGGAGGAGCGAGCCGCTGATCAACGAGACGAGCGCCGGCGTCCGCTACACGTTCGGCGCCGACAACGGTCAGCCCTGTCCGCCTACCTACATGGACGGCAGGGGACCGGTCGAAATCCGGCGCATCGCCGAGATGAGATTCGGCCCGTCCTCGCTGCGCGTCAGGATCGTCAGCGGACGCTGGTACGTCCTGCTGCGAGATCGGCCGAATGTGTATCAGATCCGCGCAGTCGCGGGTGCCAATTGAAGGAGCCCGCAAAGATGATCTGGCAGACGGTTCGGCTGTCTCTCCATGCCGCAGCGATCATGGTCGCGATGCTGGGATATGCCCACGCGGCGCAACTCATCGTCGACGCTAAGGGAAGACAGGACGCTTCGGCTGGGCTCTTCAACAAGGTGCAGGACGCACTGCAGGCGGCCCAGCCGGGAGATGTGATAGAGGTGCGGCCCGGCACCTATCGGGAAGAAATCAGGACGGTAAGGTCCGGTCTGCCCGGAAAGCCGATCACCATCCAGGGTCAGCCCGGTGCGCAGCTCGTCGCCAAGAATACCTATGACGGGCGCCTGTTCAGTATTTATCACAATTACATCAACGTCAGCGGACTGAAGATGAGCCAGGCGGCGATACTTATGTACGTCTTCGGAGGATCTTATAACGAGATCAAGGGAAACGAGTTCGTGGACGCAGGCGGCGAGTGCGTTCGGGTCAAATACTTTGCTCGCAACAATCTCGTCGAGAACAACACGATCAGCAATTGCGGCAATCGCGGCTTCAACCCGGCCAACAAGAAGAAAAACGGGGAGGGCATCTATATCGGCACGGCGCCCGAACAGCTGCAGCGAAATCCCGAGGTGAAGGTTCCGGCAAACAGCCCGATCGGAAAGCCGACCAGCGAGCCTGACCGCAGCACGGCAAACATCGTCCGGGGCAACACGATCCACACGCCGGCCGAATGCGTGGACATCAAGGAATCCTCCTACGGCAATCTGGTCATTGGAAATAATTGCAGCGGCAATCGTGACCCGGACAGTGCCGGATTTTCGGCGCGCGGCGACAGCAACCGTTTCGAAAACAATCGTCTGTCCGGAGAAATCGCCGGCGCCGGCATCCGTCTCGGCGGCGACGAGGAAAATCAGGGCGTCAACAACGTGGTGGTCGGCAACGTGTTCATGAACACGGTCGGCTTCGCCGTGAAGGACGTGCGCGAACCGCAGGGCGCCGTTTGCGGCAACAAGATCGGCAATAACGAGGCGGGGATTTCGAGGTCCGGCGTGGATCCAACGAGCGGGTGCAACTGATGGCGACCGATACTTCCGGCGCCTGGAGATCGCGCCCAACCCAGCTTTCGCTCAAAGGTCTTGGCGGCATCGGCAAGCTTTTGCCAGCCGGGAGGCAGGACGCGGCGTCGACCGGCCAGGCGGCACAGGTCGATGTCCTTCTCGACAAGATCCGCGAGCAGGAACGGCGGATCGCCGAACTCGAGGCAATGGCGGTCATCGACCCGCTGACCGAAGTATTGAACCGGCGCGGGTTCGATCGCTCTCTCGCTTTGGCCCTGGATCAGCACGTGCGCTACGGCACCGAGGTATCGATCGCCGTCATCGATATCGACGACTTCAAGGCGATCAACGATCGCTTCGGCCATGCAGTCGGAGACGAGGTGCTCGTGCGCGTGGCGCGGCTTCTGAGGGCCAGCCTGCGCGCATCGGACATCGTGGCCAGGACGGGCGGCGACGAGTTCGTTGTTCTCCTCTGGCACCTCGACGCTCACCGCGCCTCGCGTCGTCTCGCCAACCTTCTGTCGGCGATCAAGGACATTCCGACGGCGAGCCGGCGGGCGGGCCCGTGTTTCAGTCTCTCGTTCGGCGTGGCCGGGTTCGAAGACGGCGACAGCCCAGCCGACGTCCTGAGCCGAGCGGACAAACGGATGTATGCGCGGAAAAAGCGGCGTTCGCTGCGACGGAAGGTAACCGTCTCGGCAATCGTTAAAGAGGGCGGCGTGTAACTGAAGTTGCGGGAGCGCGAGACATGAGCAGAGAGACCTCCAAGATTATTCCCGTCCTGTTGTCCGGCGGCACCGGGACCCGGCTGTGGCCGTTGTCGCGGGAGGCATATCCGAAGCAGTTCCTGCCGCTCGTAGACCATGAGACCCTGCTGCAGCAGGCGGCGCTCAGAACGCTCGATCGCGCTCAATTCGGCAGTTTGATCGTGGTCGCGAACGCCGATCACCGCTTCGTCATCGCCGAACAGCTGCGGACCTTCGCACGACCGACGCCGCGCATCGTGCTGGAACCCTTCGGACGCAATACCGCGCCCGCCGCTGCGGTGGCGGCATTGCTCGCCGAAGCCGACGATCCCGATGCCCTCATTCTTCTGATGCCGGCCGATCACGTCATCTCGGATGCCGAGGCCTTCCTAGCCGCCGTCGCGGCTGGTGAGCCGGCTGCGCGCAACGGCTCCCTCGTTCTGTTCGGAATCCAGCCCGCCAACGCGGCGACGGGCTATGGCTATATCCAGAAGGGCGACGTCCTCGAAAGTGCGCCGAGCACCTATTCGGTACGCCAGTTTGTCGAGAAGCCCGACCAGCCAACCGCTGAACGCTATCTGGAGTCCGGAGACTTCCTCTGGAACAGCGGCATCTTCCTGCTGCCCGCCCGGCGTTTCCTCGACGAACTGCAGATCCATGCGCCGGCCGTTCTCGCCGCCGCGCGCGCCGCGGTTGCCAATTCCAGCCGCGATATGGATTTCCTTCGTCTCGACGGCGATGCCTTCAGCGCCTCTCCGTCGATTTCGATCGATTACGCGGTATTCGAGAAGAGCGCCAATTGCGCGGTCGTACCGACATCGATGCCTTGGACCGACGTCGGGTCCTATTCAGCGCTTTGGGATATCGGCGAGAAAGATGCGGCCGGCAATGTCGGGCATGGCGACGTTTTCCTGCAGGACTCCCGCAACTGCTACGTCCGCAGCGAAGGTCCGCTCGTGGCGACCCTTGGCGTCGACGATCTCGTCGTCGTCGCGACGTCCGACGTGGTCCTAGTCGTACCGAAAAGCCGCGACCAGGACATCAAGCAGATCGTCGAGCATCTGAAAGCGAAGGGGAAGTCGGCGGCCACCCAGACGGTGCTCGTGCACCGCCCCTGGGGCTTCTACCAGTCGGTCCATTCGGGCGATCGCTTCCAGGTCAAGCAGATCACCGTCAATCCGGGTGGCAAGCTCTCGCTTCAGAAGCATCATCATCGTGCCGAGCACTGGGTCGTCGTCCACGGCACCGCGCAAGTGACCAGGGATGACGAGAAATTCCTCGTGTACGAGAACCAGTCGGTCTTCCTTCCGCTCGGCTGCGTCCACCGGCTGGAAAATCCGGGTCTGGTTCCGCTGAAGCTGATCGAGGTCCAGTCAGGCTCGTATCTTGGTGAAGACGACATCGTCAGGCTGGAAGACATCTATGCGCGAGCCTGAACACTGGCCGCGCAAACCGACAGGTGACCCATGTTGACCATGATTCAACTGAGTATCGGTTTGATGGGGGGAGTGCTGCTGGTGGCTTCGTTCCTCTATTTCCTACTGATATAAGCGAGCCGGAGCGGGCAATATACATGAAAATGAGGTTTGAGGTGATGTTATCCATTAGCTGAAGTTCGGCCAATTCGAGGGACGACCATGAACGACTTCAACAAGACTCTGGCAGGATGGGATTTGTCTGCGGCCGCATCAGCAATGATCGGCGCAAAACTGTCCCCCGAAATGAGCGTGGCGATCGATGTCTGGATCGATCAGCAGCCGGAACCCAAACCGTCGCGATCTGAAGTGGTGAGGCGGGCGCTGACCATGTTGCTGTCGGATCAGAAGACGAACGGAGGGCGTTTCGCGCGCGCCGGCGTCGGTCTGCCCAAGCGCGTCGGAACGCGGGCCAGCAGCATGCGCAAGCAGGAGAGGGCATCGTCGTAGTCTAGGGGGCGGGCAGCATGTTGCGCCGCACGCCCCCGGATCTTCTTTCAGATGATCAGGAAGTCCGACGCCGTCAGATGCGCGTGGTTCTGAACCGTCGCGAACTGAACCGCGGCTTTGGAGCCCGAGCCGTCTTCATCGTAGAAGAGGGCACCGGTCTTCTCGTTGTAGATGACATAGTCGTTCTTATCGACCGCCTCGCTGCCGTAGACGAACTGTGACGACGACAGGTTTCCGCTTTTCAGCTTTCCGAACGCCGTATCGTTCATCCTGATCGTGTCGTCCTTCACGTTGAAGTCCGTGATCATGTCGACGTTCGTCTTGCTGTTCGCCTTGGTGTCGAAGGTGAAGTAGTCCTTGCCCGCGCCGCCGGTCAGGACGTCGTTACCCTGCTTGCCGTAGAGCTTGTCGTCTCCTCCGGCGCCGCGAATCAGATCGTTTGAATCCTTGCCGCTGATCGTGTCGGCCTTGCTGGTGCCGTCGAAGGTCTTGGTCGTGTCAGGAGTCGACGGTGTCGAAGTAGGCGGCTTCGGTGCGGACGGAGTGGAAGGCGGAGTTTCGGGGGCGGTCTCCGTGGGCGGAGGGGTCATGGGGACGGTGGTCGTTCCGTCGTGGTTGAAGCCCAGCGAATAGAACGAGGTCTGGCCGCTGCCGGAGCCAGTATCCTCATTCACCCCCAGATACGCGCCTGCTTTGAAGTAGAAGGCGTCGCTGTCCCAGACGTCGTTGATCTTGGTGACCGATTTGTACTCCTGCCCATCGGCATAGACGCGAACGTCGAGCACGTCGTCGTGCGCATCGATCGAATAGGAGAACTTCTCGTTCAGCGAGACATTGGGGTTCTTGCCGGAGCTGTCGGCGAGTTTGAACGTCGTCTCCTTATTGCCCGAACCGGCCTGGTCGTTGACGAAGTAGACCGTCCCGTTATCCCAGTAGAGACGGACGAGCTCCTCGTCATGGCCGTGGATCTGTCCGACGACGAGGCGGCCCGTCGTGCCGTCCGATTTGATCGGGGCCTTGTCGACTTCGAGCGTGGCCGACATGAAGCCGCCGGTCTTGAGATTCCAGGCGGCGCGCTCGCCGTCGTCCATCTCGCGAAGCTCGGAGCGGGCATATTTCGAGCCGCTGGTGGTGGCGCCGTCGACCGAGGCGCTGAAGACCATCGCTCCGTCGGTGCCGGTGTAGAAATACTTTGAGTTTTGATACCCGCTAAGGTTCGTCACCTCGACGGCGGTGCCGGAGATCGAACCCTTAGAATCGACAGGCAGGGTGATCTTCCAGTCGGAAAGATCGAAATTTGCACTAGGCGCGGTGCCTGGTTGTAAAGCCATGATCATACCCCTCTACGCAAAACTGAGGTTACCAAGGTTTATCAACAGTACTGAAGAACTGTTTGATAGTACTGGGAGGAAATTCAGAAATAAGGAAGCTGTGAGACCGTCTTTTAGGCTTCCTGTTAACGAATAGGGACTTGAATTGAGACGCCTTCATGGAAGCAATTTGGCCGTCAAAAGGCGCTTTCCGGCCGGAAGCATTGCTGCTTCGATTTCAGTCAACTTGGGTTAACTGCAGAGAATCGACGGTGCGACAGGGGCATGAGTAATCGGGTTAAGGTTCGATGCGAGCGCGCCGGCCGCCTCGATGCATAATGATTGAGCAGGCGTCGAACAGAGGTCTTTGGCGCCCGGTCGGCACGGCAAGAGCGCGTGCACGCAGCTGACAGGGTCATCCTAAGGAAACTGGAGGCCACGCCCGGAATCGAACCGGGGTGCAAGGATTTGCAGTCCTCTGCGTAACCACTCCGCCACGTGGCCTCAGGTCCGGCCAGTTCGGCGGACGTGGAGGCCATATCAGCCAGCCGCCGCGGGTTCAACCATCCGTTTCGGCTTTGTCATGGCCGCGACATGGTGTCGAGACAGAGCATGCCGAGTGTGCTTGCCTTCGTCCCGTCTTCGTCGCACATAGCCTGACGGGCCGTGGACAAGGGGCAGGAGCGAGGCATGTTCGATTTCGCGCAGGCGCGTCATTTCATGGTGGAAGGTCAGCTTCGCACCAACGAGATCACGAGTCCGGGCATTGTGAACGCGATGGCGACCTTGCCGCGCGAGCGATTCGTGCCCGAGGCTTGGGCAACCATGGCCTATTCGGAATGCGAGATACCCGTCGCCGCGGCTCGTTCGCTGCCGACGCCGATGGTTCTCGGCAAGCTGCTTGTCGCAGCGGACATCCGCGAAACCGAAAGCGTTCTTCACGTCGGCTGCACCACCGGTTACGGCTCGGCGATCCTGTCCAGGCTCTCGGCCTCGGTCACCGCGCTTGAGGACGACGAGGCGCTCGCCGACCAGGCAAAAGCGAATCTCGCGGCGGTCGGTGCGGGCAATGTCACCGTGGTCACCGGTCCTCTTGTGGCCGGTTATGCACAGTCCGCACCTTTCGACGCGATTCTCATCGAAGGCTCGATCGAAGTTCTGCCGGACGCATTTGCCGGCCAGCTCAAGGACAACGGCCGCCTTGTCGTCGTCAACGGACGCGGGCGCACCGGGCAAGGCACGGTTTTCCGCCGGTCGGGCAACGAGTTCGGCGGCTTTCCGATGTTCGACGCGGCGGCGCCGCTGCTACCGGGATTTGAGCGCAGGGCGGCATTCGCGTTTTAGGTCTGTTGCAAAATTACCCCAGTTCCGATGATTGCGACTGGACCGGGATTGTTCGGGTGTTCCACTTCTTAATCGATCACTAAATTGAAGCGAGCCGGTGAGGGACCGGCTGAGTTTGATGCGTTTTGGGGCGATCGATACATGAAGCCGACAACGAGAATGTCCGGTGCGCTTTGCGCCGTACCGCTACTGGCAGTTGTCGGGTCGATAGGCTTTACGGCTCCCGCGAGCGCGGAGACGCTGCCCGAGGCGCTCGCCCGAGCCTATGAAGGCAACCCCACTCTTAACGCCCAGCGCGCCAATACCCGCGCAACGGACGAGGCGGTTCCGCAGGCGCTATCCGATTACCGCCCGACGGTGATCGGCTCCGCCGATGCAGGCTATGTCGACACGCGAATCAAGCGTCGCCAGGAGGGCATCCGCTCGATCAACGACAGCGAGGTTTTCAGCCGCAGCGCCGGCGTTACGCTGAACCAGAACCTGTTCAACGGCTTCCAGACCAAGAACAACGTCAAGGTCGCGGAATCGTCCGTACTCGCCTCCCGCGAGACGCTGTTGAACACCGAGCAGAACGTGCTCTTCGACGGCGTCGAAGCCTACATGAACGTGCTGCGCGATTTCGCGATCTTCGACCTGCGCCGCAACAACGTCGACCTTCTCGGCGAAGAACTGCGCGCCACGAACGAGCGCTTCCAGGTCGGCGAGGTCACCCGCACCGATACCGCGCTCTCCGAATCGCGCCTCGCCGGCGCCCGGTCCGACCTCAGCGTCGCCGAAGCCAATCTGAAGGCCAGCCGCGCCGTCTACCGCCAGGTGATCGGCAACGAGCCGACCAAGCTCTTCCCCGGCAAGCCCGTAGACCGGCTGCTGCCTCCGAATCTCGATGCCGCTCTCCAGGTCGGTTTCAAGGAACATCCGGCCACGCGTTCGGCATTCCATGCCGTCGACGCCGCGGCGGCTCAGGTGCGGGTCGCCCAGGGCGTGCTCGCTCCGTCGGTCGATCTTCAGGGCAGCGTCAGCACGCAGCGTGACGACGCGCTCGGCGGCGGCCTCAGCGGCGAGGATTACACCAACACGTTTAACGGCACCGTCCTCACCACGCTGACCGTGCCGATCTATCAGGGCGGTCAGGAATATTCGGTGATCCGTCAGGCCAAGGAGACCCTGGGCCAGCGCCGTCTTGAGGCGGAAATCGTCCGCGATCAGGTCCGTGCTGCCATCGTGTCGGCATGGGGCGCGCTCGAAGGCGCCAAGTCCCAGATCATTGCCGCGCAGGCGCAGGTCGACGCGGCCCAGATCGCCTTGAACGGTGTCCGCGAGGAGAACCGGGTGGGCCAGCGCACCACGCTCGACGTGTTGAACTTCACCCAGGACCTGCTCGACGCCCGCGTTACCTTGATCACCGCGCAGCGCGACCGTGTCGTCGCCTCCTATGCGCTGCTTCAGGCGATCGGCCGACTGAACGTCGTGCAGCTGAACCTGAAGGTCGCGACCTACGATTCGCGCATCCATTACGACCAGGTGCGTGACAGGTGGTTCGGCCAGCGCACGCCTGACGGCCGCTGATATTGCCAACCCCGGCGTCAGCCGGGGAAACGCAATCGAGGGTTCTTGTCTTCCATTTTTGCGGTGCGATACTCGCAACCTCAGGGAAACAATGATTCTCCTTCGAGGTTTAGTGTCGCCGGGGCCTTTTCGAATATGAGCAGCACCGCCAAAGCGCACGAACCCACGATGGAGGAGATCCTCGCCTCCATTCGCCGGATCATCGCCGACGACGATCCGAGCGAGACGCCGGTGGCTGCCGCTCCCGCACCTGCCGCCCCCGCGAAGCCTGCGCTGAAGGCCGTCGAGGCCGCGCCGCCTCCGCCTCCCGCGCCCGCCGCGGCGGCTGAGGACGACATGGCCGGCATGAGCCAGGACGATATCGATGCGATGCTCGCAAGCTTCGACTCGCCTCCTCTGCCCGGCAAGGAGCCCGAGCCGGAACTAGCCGCCGAGGCCGTCGATCCCTGGGACGCTATTGCCGACGAGGAAGAGGACGAGGACGTTCTCGAACTCACCAAGCCGCTGAAATCCGTTCCGGACGAGGTCGAGTTCCGCGATCCGACACCGCCACCAGCGTCACCACCCGACGAAGACGATATGTCGGACTGGGCCGTGCTGCCGGAAGAGAGCGCGGCGTCCACGCCCAAGCGTTCGAGCGCGCCGTCTGGCGAGAGCCTGCTTGCGGCGGAGGCGAGCCGCGCGGTTTCCGCCTCGTTCGGATCGCTCGCCAATACGATCTTTGCCGCAAATGCCCGTACGCTGGACGACCTCGTTCAGGAGATGCTGCGGCCAATGCTGAAGGATTGGCTCGACACCAATCTGCCGGCCGTGGTCGAACGTCTCGTCCAGGCCGAAATCGAGCGTGTCTCGCGCGGCAATCGCCGCTGATCGTCGGATATTCTGCCCGTCAGGTTTTCGCGATTTTCCCAAGAAACACAGCGAACAGGACGCCTAGCAGCGGCAGGCCTATCGCGGCCGTGACGAAGCCGGGTACGGCTCCCCAGGCGTCGAATGACAAGCCTGCGAGCGCAACGCCCGTGGTCTGGCCGATATAGAAAGACGACGAGAACAGCGCCATCGCCGAGCCACGCGCTTCCGGCGCCATCTGTGTTGCCTTTGTCTGCAACGTGTTGTGCAGCATCATCCAGCCGAGCCCCATTGCGGGCGCGATGACGAGAAACGGCGAGGGGCCGGAGACGGCCGCTCCCAGGAAGCCCACTCCCAGCAGGACGCCGCCTGCCGAGGCGAGGCCACGCTCGCCCATGGTCCTGATGAACAGCGGCGCCGCGAGCGAATAGAAGACGCCACCGATGCCGAACAGCGCGAGGACGAGGCCGACGCGGTCGAGGCCGAGACCGAACCGGGCATGCAGATGGCTGCCGACGAAGGTGAGGGCGCCGAACAGCAGGACGCCTTCGAGGAAGATCGACGACAGCACGGCCCGTACCATCGGCAGCCGAAACAGTCCGAACGCCTTCTGGTAGGATTCCAGAAGCGGTGGCGGAGTGCCGACCGGTCGTAGATCGCGGAGCGGTCCGAGCTCTCGTCGAAGGCCTACGGCCGCGATCAGGAAGAAGATCGCAAGGCCGCCGAAGACCGCTCTCCAGCTCAGATATTCCGCCAGGAAGCCGCCCGCCGCCTGTCCAAGGACGAGCCCCAAAGTGTTCGCGACGACGAACCGCGCCAGCATGGTCTGGCGTGCGGCTAGCGGCACCGTGTCGCCGATATACGCGAGCGAAAGCGGGATCAGCCCGCCCGCGAAGACGCCGGCAAGAAAGCGCAGTCCGGTCAGTGCTCCAAGCGACGTCGCGAAAATGCAGGCGAATGTCGCGAGAGAGGCGCCGAGCGTGATGATGGTGACGACGAAGGTCTTGCCCATCCGGTCGCCGAGCGGGCCGTAGACCAGCTGGAACAGGCCATAGGCAATCGCGTAGGCCGTCACGATATGAGAGGCGCCGCCGATCGATTCTCCGAACTCACCGGCGATCGAAGGCAGGAGCGGATCGGCCACGCGCACGGAAGCCGAGCTCGCGAAAGCCGCCGCGGCAAGCCAGAAAATCATGCGGATCGGGGCTGTCGTAGATTCGGCGGAGGCGGAAACGGATGTCATGAAGTTCGTGATTTAACGCCGTTGAGGCCGCCTTCAAATGCGTCTTATTGCGAGAATGAACCCGGCTTGCGTTGACACTCTCGTGCCGCTCCGCTTGTAAAGCGCGAGAATCCGAAATTCCCAGCCGAGCCGTCGGCGCCAGTAGAAACAATCGCGATATTCGATGCCAATCGAGAAAACCTATCAGCCTGCCGAAATCGAGGAACGCATCTCCGAGGCCTGGAACAAGGCCCAGGCGTTCAAGGCCGGCGCGAATGCGAAGCCCGGCGCGGAGAGCTTCTCCATCGTCATCCCACCGCCGAACGTCACCGGCTCCCTGCATATGGGCCACGCGCTCAACAACACGCTGCAGGATGTGCTGACGCGTTTCGAGCGGATGCGCGGCAAGGACGTGCTGTGGCAGCCCGGCATGGACCATGCGGGCATCGCGACCCAGATGGTCGTCGAGCGCCAGCTCGCCGAACGGCAGGAGCCGTCGCGCCGCGATATGGGCCGCGAGAAGTTCATCGAGCGCGTCTGGGCTTGGAAGGAAGAGTCCGGCGGCACGATCATCAACCAGCTAAAGCGCCTCGGTGCCTCGTGTGATTTCTCGCGCGAGCGTTTCACCATGGACGAGGGTCTGTCTCAGGCGGTCCGCAAGGTGTTCGTCGAGCTTCACCGCAAGGGCCTGATCTACAAGGACAAGCGCCTTGTGAACTGGGATCCGAAGCTCCGCACGGCGGTTTCCGATCTCGAAGTCGAGACGCGCGAGGTGAAGGGCCATATGTGGCGCTTCGCCTATCCGCTCGCCGAAGGCCCGGTTGACGGCATCGCTGAGATCGTCATCGCGACGACCCGTCCGGAGACCATGCTCGGCGACGGCGCGGTCGCGGTCCATCCGAGCGACGAGCGCTACAGGAATCTCATCGGCAAGATGGTCCGCCTGCCGGTCGCGGAGCGCCTGATTCCGATCATCGCCGACGAATATCCGGATCCGGAATTCGGCTCAGGCGCGGTCAAGATCACCGGCGCACACGACTTCAATGACTTCGAGGTCGCTCGTCGTCACGACATCCCGCTGTTTATGCTGATGGATGAAGACGCGCGCATGTCCGACAACGTGCCGGAGCGTTATCTCGGCCTCGACCGGTTTGAGGCCCGAAAGATGGTCGTGGCCGAGATCGAGGAGATGGGTCTCCTCCGCGGCATCGAGGACAAGGTCATCCCGCAGCCGTTCGGCGACCGCTCGGGCGTTGTGCTCGAACCCATGCTCACTGACCAGTGGTGGGTCGATGCGAAGACGCTTGCCCAGCCGGCGCTCGCGGCGGTTCGCGGGGGCAAGACGAATTTCGTCCCGAAGAACTGGGAGAAGACCTATTTCGAATGGCTGGAGAACATCCAGCCCTGGTGCGTCTCGCGTCAGCTCTGGTGGGGACACCAGATCCCGGCCTGGTACGACCCGCACGGCCACGTCTACGTCGAGGAGAGCCGGGAGGACGCACTGCGTGCCGCGATCCTGCGCAACGAAACCGAGAACATGCTCTCGGACGACGAGGCGGAATCGATCCATCAGGAACTGCTCGGCGGCCCGCAGAGCGATTTCCTCATTCAGGACGAGGACGTTCTCGACACATGGTTCTCGTCCGCGCTCTGGCCGTTCTCGACGATGGGCTGGCCGGACGAGACGCCGGAGCTGAAACGCTACTATCCGACCTCCGTCCTCGTGACGGGCTTCGACATCATCTTCTTCTGGGTCGCCCGGATGATGATGATGGGCATCGAGTTCATGGGCGAGGTGCCGTTCAAGGACGTCTACATCCACGCGCTCGTCCGCGACGAGAAGGGCGCCAAGATGTCGAAGTCCAAGGGCAACGTCATAGACCCGCTCGAACTGATGGACGAGTTCGGCGCCGACGCGGTCCGCTTCACGCTCGCCGCCATGGCGGCGCAGGGCAGGGACATCAAGCTCGCGAAGTCGCGCATCGAGGGCTATCGCAACTTCGCGACCAAGCTCTGGAACGCGACCCGCTTCGCCGAGATGAACCAGTGCGCCGTCGTTCCGGGCTTCGACCCGTCATCGGTCACGACCACGCTCAACAAATGGATCGTCGGCGAGGCCGCGCGCACGGTGAAGGAAACGAGCGCCGCGATCGAGGCCTATCGCTTCAACGATGCGGCGAACGCGGTCTATCGCTTTGCCTGGTCGATCTTCTGCGACTGGTATCTCGAACTGGCGAAGCCGGTCCTCCAGTCGGAGACGGACAGCGCCGAGCGCACCGAAACCCGCGCGACAGTGTCCTGGACGCTCGACCAGATCGTCGCTCTGCTCCACCCGTTCATGCCCTTCATCACCGAGGAGCTGTGGGCGGTGACGGCTCCGGCCGGCGGCCGCGCGAAGCTGCTTGCCCTGTCGGACTGGCCGGAACTACCGAAGAGCGACACCGAGGCGGCGGAGGCCGAGATCGGCTGGCTCGTCGACATGATCTCCGAGGTCCGTTCGGTCCGAACCGAGATGAACGTGCCGGGCGGCGCCCAAATCCCGCTTCTCCTCATCGGGGCTTCCGCCGAGGTGCAGGCCTGGGCCAGGCGCTACGAGGACGCGCTTCGCCGTCAGGCGCGCCTGTCCGGCATCGACTTCGCCGATTCGGCTCCGGCCGGCGCGGTGCAGCTTCTCGTCCGCGGCGGAGTCGGAGCGCTTCCGATCGCCGACGTGGTCGATCTCGGAGCCGAGAGGACACGCCTCTCAAAGGAGATCGGCAAGATCGTCGACGAGATCGACAAGATCGACAAGAAGCTCGGCAATCCCGACTTCCTGGCCCGCGCCAAGGAAGAAGTGGTCGAGGAGCAGCGCGAGCGCCGCGAAGAGGCGGAAGCGCGTCGCATGAAACTGGCGGATGCATTGGAGCGACTAAAGGTTGTGGCCTGAAGGGTTTATCCCCCTGATCTGTCTCCTTTTCATCACGTAGACCGCCGGTCTGTCGCGAGCGCTCGCAAGTCGCTCGCGTTCGGACTCGGTCTCTGCAAAAAGTTCAGAACCATCGAACCAGACTCGCGTTTGCGGTGACTTCTTAAAGAGGCCGTAAGCGAACCGGGTGCCAGGGACACGGAAAACTTGAAACGTATCCTGCTGGCAGTAGCCCTCGTCTTCGCGTGCGCGACAATGTCTTCGGTGGCATCTGCCGGGCCTCTGGTCGTGCCGGAAGGAAATCGGAACAAGGAGCAGCCCAAGGTGCCGGGCGGTTCCGTCGCGCGGACGAAGGCCGGCAAGACCACGTTCGACGAGAAGTACGACAAGGTCATCGACCTTCTGGCGCACGACAAGACGCTGATCTCGAAGATCAAGTCGACGGCCGCCACTTATGGGATCGATCCGATCCACATGATCGGCGCCATCGTCGGCGAACATACATACAATGTCGACGCTTACGACCGGCTGCAGACCTATTACATCAAGGCCGTCTCTTACGCCGGCGACAGCTTCCGCTTCGGCTACGGCAGCGAATCCGTCCTGGACTTCGCGACGCGACCCGAATTCAAGAAGTGCGCCGACCTTACGGATTCCTACAAGCTTTGGTCCTGCCGCGAAGATGTCTGGGACAAGACGTTCCGAGGCCGCACCGTCGGTGGAACCGCTTTCCCGAACAATCGCTTCAGCGCGGTATTCTTCCAGCCCTTCTTCGCTGGCCAGACTTTCGGGCTCGGGCAGGAGAACCCGCTGACGGCCCTGATGCTGTCGGACATGGTGGCGAAGACGTCAGGCTATCCCAAGCTCGATGCGGGCAAGGCGGCGGACGTCTATTCGGCGATCATGGACCCCGACAAGTCGCTCGCCTACATGGCGGCGATCATCCGTCGCGCGATCGACGACTACAAGACGATCGCCAATGTCGACATCTCCAAGAACCCGGGCATCACCGCGACGCTCTACAATACCGGCGGGTCGGAGGAACGCGCGGCCGCTCTTGCGGCGAAGGCCGGGCGCGCCTTGCCGGAGGAGAATTATTACGGCTGGCTCGTCAACGACAAGCTCGCCGAACTGAAGGCGCTCCTCGAGGAGCCGCGGCCCACGGCGTCCAACCGGCCGGTTGACCCGCGCAAGGAATAGGCCGCGCTCAACCATCCGGGGTGCAGGCAAAGCGTCCCACAATCCCGATACTGCAATCAGACGAGACGGGGCTGTACCGCCGGGAAGCGGTACGGCCGTTTGCTCAGTTCGTCGCGTTGTTGCGCGCGGCGACGGCCTGGTCGGCGAAATCACTGAAGATGCCGTCCACGCCGATGTCGAGGAAGGCGCGGTATTCGGCGGCCGGATCGCCGTTATAGGTCGAGGCCAGCCGGCGCGGTTCGCTGCGGAACGTCCAGGTCTGGACGAAAAGGCCCGTCGCGTGCGCGTTCTTCACGACGTCGGTCGGCTTCGCCGCCACCTTGTCGCGCTCGTCCATCTTGCCGTCGGCGTTGAGATCGTCCGGCTTGCCGTCGCCGTTCGCATCGACCGGGACGTTCGGGATCAGATAGGCCTTCCACGGCGAGATGCCGTCGGCATAGGTCGCGACTTCCTTGAGGCCGTCGGCGGTCAGGATGTCGTTGTTGGTCCGCTTGTCGCCGGTGACGACGAAATCGTACGGCTTCACATAGGGCGGTTCGGCGGTGTTCTTGCCTGCGCGTCGGTCGAGCTGCCGTCGACGAGCTGGACCAGGCGGACGTTCGTCTTGCCGCGCAGATATTTGAGATTCGCCGTCTCGAAGCTCTGGATGATCACCGGCGAGCTCTTCTCGGTCCAGCCGGCCTTCTGCAGCGTCTCGACGAGGCGGTCCTCGATCGGCAGGCCCATCGCGGTGTGGAAGGTCGGGTGCTTGGTCTCGGGCGCGATGCCGATCGTGCGGCCGGTGCGTTGGCTCTGCTCCTTGGCGAGGTCGATCACCTCCTGGAAGGTCGGCACCAGGAACTTGCCGTTGAAGCTCTGGTCGCGCTCGGCCAACGGCTGCTTGGCGCGCAGCGTCTTGATCTCGGCAAGGGTGAAGTCGCTGGCGAACCAGTCCTCGGTCGGGATGCCATCGATGTTGAGCGTGCGCTTGCGGGCGGCGAATTCCGGACGGTCGGCAACGTCCGTCGTGCCACCGAGCATCGGTTCGTGGCGGGCGACCAGTACGCCATCCTTGGTCACGACGAGGTCGGGCTCGATGAAGTCGGCGCCCATCTCGATGGCCTTGGTATAACCCTCGAGGGTGTGGTCGGGGAGATAGCCCGGAGTGCCGCGATGGGCGATGACGAGCGCGCGCTGGCCGTTGAGCGTCTTCCCCTGGGCGAGGGCAGGGGCCGTGAAGGCTGCCACGGCGACCGAGGCGGCGAGAATCGTGCGAAGGATCATGGTCCGACCTCCAAATCGGGTTTTCAGTAGCGCGAACCTCTCCCGATTTGATGACGAGCGGACGACCCGCGTAGGACTTTCGGACGGTGGCGGAGATGCCGGATCTCGGGCCCGCAAGGGAGCGGTCCGGAAGGGTCGAAACAGTCGTGTGACACTTCCGCAACGCTGTTGCCGAATTGCTTCCAGAGGCTCCGCGTTAAGAGACATTTGCCCCAATTGCGCCATAGAGGAAGACGCATGTCGTGACCAGCTTGAGCGGGGCCAGGACGGCCGCTCCTCAGGTGAGCCGTCGAGGCATAAAACGGTCGTCCATTCAACGGGTTGCGTACGTGTGCTAAAGCAGCGCGCGAAGGACAGAGATGGACGCCAAGGTTTTTCAGAAGAACAATCTTCCCAGCCGCCATGTGACGGAGGGACCGACCCGCGCCCCCCATCGCTCATACCTCTACGCGATGGGCCTCACGAAGGAGCAGATTCACCAGCCGCTGGTCGGCGTGGCGAGCTGCTGGAACGAGGCCGCCCCCTGCAACATTTCGCTGATGCGTCAGGCGCAGGCGGTGAAGAAGGGCGTCGCGGCTGCCAACGGCACCCCGCGCGAATTCTGCACCATCACCGTCACCGACGGCATCGCGATGGGCCATGAGGGCATGAAGTCCTCGCTGGCGTCCCGCGAGGTCATCGCTGACTCGGTCGAGCTCACCATGCGCGGCCATTCCTACGACGCGCTCGTCGGCCTCGCCGGCTGCGACAAGTCCCTGCCGGGCATGATGATGGCGATGCTCCGCCTCAACGTGCCGTCGATCTTTATCTATGGCGGCTCGATCCTGCCGGGTTCGTTCCGCGGCCAGCCGGTCACGGTGCAGGATTTGTTCGAGGCGGTCGGCAAGCATTCGGTCGGCGCGATGTCGGACGAGGATCTCGATGAGCTCGAATCCGTCGCCTGTCCCTCGGCCGGCGCCTGCGGCGCGCAGTTCACCGCCAATACGATGGCGACCGTCTCCGAGGCGATCGGCCTGGCGCTGCCTTATTCGGCCGGTGCGCCTGCTCCTTACGAAATCCGCGACCGGTTCTGCATGACCGCCGGCGAACAGATCATGGAGCTCATCGCCCGCAACATCCGTCCGCGCGACATCGTCACCAAGAAGGCGCTGGAGAACGCCGCGACCGTGGTCGCCGCGACCGGCGGCTCGACCAATGCGGCGCTGCATCTCCCGGCCATGGCGAACGAGATCGGCATCGACTTCGATCTGTTCGACGTCGCCGAAATCTTCAAGAAGACGCCGTACATCGCCGACCTGAAGCCGGGTGGCCGTTATGTGGCGAAGGATCTCTTCGAGGTCGGCGGCGTGCCGCTGATCATGAAGACACTCCTCGATCACGGATTCCTGCACGGCGAATGTTTGACAGTTTCCGGCCGCACTATCGCCGAGAACATGAGCAAGGTTCGCTGGAACGATCAGCAGGATGTCGTCATGCCCGCGAACAAGCCCATTACGCCCACCGGCGGCGTCGTCGGCCTGTCCGGCAACTTGGCGCCGGACGGCGCGATCGTGAAGGTTGCGGGCCTGAAAAATCAGAAGTTCTCGGGTCCGGCCCGGTGCTTCGACAATGAGGAAGCCTGCTTCGAGGCTGTCAATAATCGCTCCTACAAAGAGGGCGAAGTCCTGGTGATCCGATACGAGGGTCCGAAGGGCGGTCCGGGCATGCGCGAGATGCTGCAGACGACTGCGGCGCTCTACGGTCAGGGAATGGGCGACAAGGTGGCTTTGATTACCGACGGTCGCTTCTCGGGGGCAACCCGCGGCTTCTGCATCGGCCATGTTGGGCCGGAGGCAGCGGTCGGCGGCCCGATCGCTCTGATCCGTGACGGCGACATCATCGACATCGACGCGGTCGAAGGCCGCCTCGAAGTCCGGTTGTCGGCGGAAGAATTGGAGGCTCGCAAGGCGCAGTGGACGCCGCGTGAGACAGGGTTTGGGTCTGGGGCTTTGTGGAAGTTCGCCCAGGGCGTAGGGCCGGCGCGTAACGGCGCCGTCACCCATCCAGGCGCAAAGCATGAGACACGCTGTTATGCGGATATTTAGCGCCAGCGCTAAAGCCTCTTTGTTTGTGGCCGTCTTCGCGGCCGGTCCGGCGTTGGCTTTCGACGTCGGCCGGTCGAGCGACGGAACCCCGCTGCCGTTCGAGAGTGGCTCGAACGACATGGCCCTTGCCTTCGACGGCACGGCTTCGACCCCTGACGCGCCGCCGGCGACTTCCGCTCCAGCGGGGTCGGCGGCCATTACCGGCGCCGATCCGGCGGGTGGGCTGTTCGATGCGACGGCGCTCGGAACCGCCGCGTCGTCCGCTCCCGTTTCGGACAGCTCGCCGCTCGATGCCTTTAACCGGGCCCGCAATGCCTATCGTGCGGGTGACAAGGCCTCGGCTCTATCGGCTCTGCAGTTCGCGGCTGGGCAGGGGCATGCCGGCGCTCAGTGGATGCTCGGCCGGATGTATGCCGAGGGCGACGGTGTCAGCCATGACGACCTCAAGGCGTTCGAATATTTCCGCGAGCTGGTGAACAAGGCCGGCGACGATGCCTCCGACAGCCCCGAAGGCCGCAGCAATGCGCCCTACGTCTCCAATGCGCTGGTCTGGCTCGGCTCGTATTATCTCGAAGGCATTCCCGGCACGGCCGTGAAGCCGAACCCGCAGGCGGCCGTTCGCCTGTTCACGGACGCGGCGTCGAACTACGGCGATCCGAACGCCCAGTATAATCTCGCCCGCATGTATCTCGACGGGAACGGCGTGAAGCGCGACCCGGCCCAGGCGGTGCGCTGGCTGAACCTCGCCGCGCAGAAAAGCCACGGTCCGTCGCGCGCGCTGCTCGGCCACATGATGTTCAAGGGCGAGATCGTGAAGAAGCAGCCGGCCCGCGGCCTGATGCTGATGATGCTGGCCCGCCAGGCGGCGGAGCAGTCCGGTGCCCCGGACGCGCAGTGGATCATCGACCTGCATGAGAAGGCGCTGGCCGAAAGCTCCGAGGAGGAGCGCAGCGGTGCCCTTGGCGTACTCGACGGATGGCTGAAGGCACGGAACTGAGTTTCCGCTTAAGGTCCCTGCGTTCAGTCAGGGACCTCCGCTTTGCCCGTCACCACAATCGATCCCAAATCCGCGCTGAATCGCGGGTAGCGCGCTTTCCGGGGCGGCGAAGCCGAGCCCGGAATCCATAACCCCTGTGCCGATGGATCGTCATGCTCGGTTCGACCGGGGCATCCATCCCGACCTTTGATCGATCCTCCGGTCAAGCCGGAGGATGACGATCTCGGTCTGCTGCGGAGTATGTTCCCGGGCTCGGCTCCGCCGCCCGGGACACGGCCTCAGTGCAGCTCCGTCGTTGAAGGCTTCTTCTTCGCTCGTCTCGCGAACATGTTCAGAAGCTCGATGCCCGCCGAGAACGCCATCGCGGTATAGATGTAGCCCTTCGGGACATGAGCGCCGAAGCCTTCCGCGATCAGTGTCGTACCGATCAGCAGCAGGAAGCCAAGCGCCAGCATGACGATGGTCGGGTTCCGAGCGATGAAGTTCGCCAACGGATCGGCGGCGAGCAGCATGACGCCGACGGTGACGACCACCGCCACCACCATGATCGGGATGTGCGGGGTCATGCCGACGGCGGTGATGATGCTGTCGACCGAGAAGACGAGATCGAGGATGAGGATCTGCCCGATCGCTGCGGCGACGCTCGGCGCCGCCGACGCCTTCTCGAACATGTCGCCTTCTTCCGGCGGATCGACGTGGTGATGGATCTCCTTGGTCGCCTTCCAGACGAGGAAGAGGCCGCCGGCGATCAAAATCATATCGCGCCATGAGAAGCCGTGGCCGAATGCGGTGAAGACCGGGGCGGTCAGGCCGACGATGATGGCGACTGTTCCTAGCAGGGCGAGCCGGAGCACGACCGCCATGCCGATGCCGAGGCGGCGCGCAAAGCTGCGCTTCTCTTCAGGTAGTTTGTTGGTGAGGATGGAGATGAAGATCAGGTTGTCGATGCCGAGAACGATCTCCATCGCGATCAATGTCGCAAGGGCTGCCCAGGCTGCGGGATCCGACAGAAGTCCGATCGCATATTCCATCCGGTTTTTTAACCTCCACTGTGGTCAGGAGAATTTGCTGCCCGGCGAGCGCGGGGCAAGTCGTACCTCTACGGAAAAGTTGTGACGTCCATTATCGGGGCTCGATCGCGAAGTCGCCGATCACCGGGACATGGTCGGACGGCTTGTCCCAGGCGCGGACATATTTGTCGATGCGCACGCCGCGAAGCCGGTCGGCCGCCTGCGGCGACAGCAGCAGGTGATCGATCCGCAGTCCCGCATTCCGCTGCCAGGCACCCGCCTGATAGTCCCAGAACGTGTAGAGCCCGGATTCGTCGGTGGTCGCCCGCAGCGCCTCGGTCAGGCCCAGATTGAGCAGAGCGTCGAACGCCTGCCGCGTCTCGATCTTGAACAGCGCGTCCTCGACCCAGGCTGCGGGATTGTGGACGTCTTCGGCCGCGGGAATGACGTTGTAGTCACCCGCGAGGATCAGCGGCTCTTCCAGGAGAAGCCGCGCCGCAACATGCTGGCGAAGGCGCTCCATCCAGGCGAGCTTGTAGGGATATTTCGCGGTGTCGACCGGATTGCCGTTCGGCAGGTAGATCGAGGCAACGCGCATGATGCCGTCTTCGGTCGAAATCTCGGCCTCGATGTAGCGCGACTGCTCGTCGGCTGAATCGCCGGGCAGGTTCACATGCCGCTCGTCGATCGGATGGCGCGACAGGATCGCAACGCCGTTCCACGACTTCTGGCCGTGCACCGCGGAGTTATAGCCGGCGTCTTCGAAGGCCTCGCGCGGGAACTGCTCGTTCTGGCACTTGATCTCCTGAAGGCAGAGCACGTCCGGCTCCGCCTCCTTCAGCCAGCGTAGGACGTTCTCCTGTCGGAGGCGGACGGAATTGATGTTCCAGGTCGCGATGCGCATGGCGTGTTTGTCGCCGGTTTGCCGCCGGGGGGCAAGCCGCCTACATGGTGATCAACGCCATGATGAAACACCTGCTCCTCGCGCCGATCTGGGTCTACCGCAACGCGATCTCGCCCGTGATCGGGCCGCGCTGTCGCTATGAGCCGACCTGCTCGACCTTCGCTGTCGAGGCGATCGAGAGGCATGGCGCCTGGGCGGGCGGCTGGATGACGACGGCACGGCTCTGTCGCTGCCATCCGCTCGGGCCGGCCGGTATCGACCCGGTTCCGGAGCAATTGCCCGTTAACGGACGCTGGTATATGCCGTGGCGCTACGGGCGCTGGACCGGCCGGCACATGGCCTACCGCACCGATCGCAGGGCGCAACGCGCCTCCTCCCGATAACCGCTTACCTGCTTGGTTTGCAGGGCTGAGCGATTGAGGTTCTTGTCATGCCAATCCTTACATTCCCCGATGGTGCCGCGCGTGAATATCCCGCGGGCTCCACGGGTCTCGACGTCGCCAAGGCCATCTCGCCATCGCTCGCGAAGCGCACCGTCGCGATGGCCCTCAACGGCACCCTTCACGATCTCGCCGACGAGATCGTCGCCGACTCGAAGATCGACTTCGTCGGCCGCGACGACCCGCGCGCGCTCGAACTGATCCGCCACGACGCCGCCCACGTGCTGGCCGAGGCGGTGCAGGATCTGTTCCCCGGCACCCAGGTCACCATCGGCCCGGTGATCGAGAACGGCTTCTATTACGACTTCTTCCGCGAGGAGCCCTTCTCTATCGAGGACCTGGCCGCCATCGAGAAGAAGATGCGCGAGATCATCGGCCGCGACCGCCCCTTCACCAAGGAGATCTGGTCGCGCGACGAGGCGAAGGAATTCTTCCGCAAAAAGGGCGAGACCTTCAAGATCGAGCTCGTCGACGCGATCCCGGCCGGGCAGGAACTGAAGATCTACAAGCAGGGCGAATGGCTCGACCTCTGCCGCGGCCCACACATGACCTCGACCGGCAAGGTCGGCAATGCGTTCAAGCTGACCAAGGTCGCGGGCGCGTACTGGCGCGGCGATTCCAACAATCCGCAGCTCCAGCGCATCTACGGCACGGCTTTCGCCACGCAGGATGAGCTGGACGCCTATCTGCACCAGATCGAGGAGGCCGAGCGCCGCGACCATCGCAAGCTCGGCCGCGAGATGGATCTCTTCCACTTCCAGGAGGAGGCGCCCGGCTCGGTGTTCTGGCATCCGAAGGGCTGGACGCTCTTCCAGATGCTGATCGCCTATATGCGCCGCCGTCAGAACGCGGCCGGCTACACCGAGGTGAATTCTCCGGACATGATGGACCGGAGTCTCTGGGAGACCTCGGGTCATTGGCAGACCTACCATGACCACATGTTCACGACGAAGACCGAGGACGAGCGTGTCTACGCCCTGAAGCCGATGAACTGCCCGGGTCATATCTGCATCTTCAAGAACGGGCTGAAGAGCTATCGCGACCTGCCGACGAAGCTGGCCGAATTCGGAAAGGTGCATCGCTACGAGCCGTCGGGCGCGTTGCATGGCCTGCTTCGCGTGCGCTCGTTCACCCAGGACGATGCGCATGTCTTCTGCACCGCAGAGCAGCTGCTCGAGGAGTGTCTGAAGGTTAACGACCTGATCCTGTCGATCTATCACGACTTCGGCTTCGAGGACGTGCGGATCAAGCTCTCCACCCGGCCGGACAAGCGCATCGGCTCGGACGAGGTGTGGGACAGTGCGGAAGAGGCGCTCGAAGGGGCGCTCCGGAAGTCCGGCCGCCCGTATACGATCAATGCGGGCGAGGGCGCGTTCTACGGGCCGAAGCTCGAATACGTGCTGCGCGATGCGATCGGCCGCGATTGGCAATGTGGCACCCTGCAGGTCGACTTCAACATGCCGGGACGTCTCGGCGCCTTCTACATCGCCCCTTCGGGCGAGAAAGTGCAGCCGGTCATGCTGCACCGCGCGATGTTCGGCTCGCTGGAGCGTTTCACCGGTATCCTGATCGAGCAGCATGCCGGCGCGTTTCCGCTCTGGCTGTCGCCGGTCCAGGTCATGGTCGCGACCATCACGCAGGACGCGGACGACTACGCCCATGACGTGGTCGCGGCGATGAAGAAGGCAGGGCTCCGCGCGGAGGCCGATCTTCGCAACGAGAAGATCACCTACAAGGTGCGCGAGCACTCGCTGGCCAAGGTGCCGGTGCTGGCGGTGATCGGCCGGAAGGAAGCAGCGGAGCGGACCCTGTCGATCCGCCGCCTCGGCTCGCCGGACCAGACTCCGTCGACGCTCGACGACGCGATCAAGGCGCTGGTCGAAGAGGCGAAGGCGCCGGACGAACGTTAGGCGCGGGGATCACCCTCTCCCACTGGGAGAGGGCCGACTCAAGCCGGAAGGCTTGGAGCGGGGTGAGGGGACTGCCCTCTCGGTCAGGCTCGACGGCGTTCCATCGAGAAGTCTAACCGGCCGACGCTGTCGCGTCGTGCCGACCTCTCCCTTTGGGAGAGGCAAGACTCACCGCGCCAGGACGTCGATCCGCGCGTTCTTGCCGGCGGAGACTTCGAACGGCTTTTGGAACGGTTGAGGCTGTCCGTCGACGCGCGCCACGGCGACATATTCGCCTTCGGCCAGAATGATATCGCGCGTGCTGTTGAGGGTATCGGTCACGGCGTCGCCGCCGGGTGTGAGGATGTTCCAGTTGGCGTTCTGGATCTCGATCCCGCCCGCGCCGACGAGACGAAGCGCGACATGGGCCGCTTTGTGCAGAACCGCGGCGTCCGTCAGCTTGCCGGGCTCAACCCGGACCTCGGAGACGACACGGGCATTCGCCTGTCCGTAGGTGGACGTGATCTGGTAGGAGCCAGCCGGCAGGCGCACGATATCGCCGGCCTTGATCCTGTCGGCGATCAGCCGCTCCATCTCCCCTTCGGTGCGATGAATCTCGAAGCTGAGATCCTTGGCCGGAATCGCCTTGTTGGCGACGCTGCCGGTGAAGCGGATCGCGCCGGCATTGAGCACGATGCGCTGGCTTTCAGCGCCGGTACCTAGCACCACGGGGCGCGTGACGGTCGCGAGTCCATAGCTGACATGGACGATGTAGCCGCCGGGATCGAGTGTCACTAGCGGGCGCGAATCGGTCGTTTCGACGACGAGCGCGTGGTTGCCGTTGACGTCCGCCTGATCGGAGAAGATGCGCCAGCGCAGGCCGGCATTGATCGCGTCCGATCCTTCGAAGAAGAAGGCCTGGAGGCTCAGCACCGTCTTCGTCATCGACGACGGGCTGACCGGGGCGAGCGTTCCGCGGCGAAGACCATCCGGACTTACGATGCTGCTGCCCGGCGACAGATCGATACCAGGAGCCGGAAGATTCATTCCGGGATCGGCAAGCGAGTTCGACTGCGCGTGGACGAGCGACGGGGCGGAGACCGCCACCAGCACCGAGACCAGAAGGCTGCGCGCGAGGCGTCGCATTTCCGTGATCAGCATGGAAATGGGTTTTCACGAAACCGGGGCATTTGCAAGACAACGACGGTCGGCGTTGCCCACTGTGCCGGATTTTGCGAAGAGGTGTGACATATCTGGAGAGTACATGCCCGAAGCCATCGACCTTCTGCTCACCCGCCGTTCCGTGCCTGCGTTCACGCTCACCGAACCCGGCCCTTCCAAGGAACAGCTCGAGCAAATGCTCACCGCCGCGAGCCGCGTGCCGGATCACGGCAAGCTCGCGCCCTGGCGGTTCATCCTGATCGAGGGACCCGCCCGCAAGACCTTCTCGGCAAAGCTGACCGAGCTTGCCCTGGCCGAACGCCCGGATGCCGACCGCCAGAAACTGTCGGAAGACGAGAAGAAGTTCGACGCGCCGCTGACCGTGGTCGTCGTCAGCCGCTCCGGGCCGCATGTGAAGATCCCGGAATGGGAGCAGAACCTTTCGGTCGGCGCCGCCTGCATGAACCTTGTCGCGGCGGCTCATGCACTCGGGTTCAAGGCCAACTGGCTGACCGGCTGGGGCTCCTACGACCGTCGTGTCGCGGAACTGCTCGGCCTGTCGTCGACGGAAAAGGTGGCCGGCTTCATCCATATCGGTTCGAGCGACATGGTACCGGCAGACCGTCCGCGTCCGCCGCTCGACGAGATCGCGACCCGGTGGATCGGGTGAGCGAGGACATCCACTTCTACGAACCGGCCAAGGGGCACAGGCTCCCGCACGATCCGTTCAAGGCAATCATCGCGCCGCGTCCGATCGGCTGGATTTCGTCAGTGGATCTAAAGGGGCGGGTCAATCTCGCCCCCTACAGTTTCTTCAACGCCTTCTCGTCCGTGCCGCCGATCATCGGCTTCTCCAGCGAAGGTTGGAAAGACAGCGTCACGAACATCGAGGCGACGAAGGAATTCGTCTTCAACCTCGCGACCATGCCCCTGGCCGAGGCGATGAATGCGACGGGCGCGCCGCATCCGCACGGCGTCGACGAGATGCGGGAGGCCGGGCTAGACCCTGCGCCGTCGCAGATCGTCAGGGCGCCACGGGTGGCGAAGAGCCCGGCGGCGCTCGAATGCCGTCTGCTCGACATCATCGAGCTGAAGGACCTCGACGGGCAGAAGCTCGGCCGATACCTCATCCTCGGCCAGGTCGTCGGCGTCCACATCGACCGCGCCTATCTGGTCGATGGGCTGTTCGACACCGCCGCCGCCCGTCCGATCGCGCGCTGCGGCTACCGCGCAGATTATGCCGAGGTCGCGAGCCTCTTCGAGATGAACAGACTTCAGCGCTGATCCTCGTTCTCCGCTATCGTCGACGGATGGAGCCCGCGCCGGCGGTGCGTATCTGCCTCTGACGTCTCGGCGAATGGGGGAGCGGAAGAATGGTCTCAAATCGCATCGCTGCCGCGAATGCAGCCGCCTCGGCAATCGGCCGCTTTTTCATGGAGTGCGGCGAACGGCGCCGAAATCCCGACCTCTCCGACCTCACCTTCGGCAATCCGAACGAGATGCCCTTGGCCGGGATCGGCGATGCGATCCGCGCTCGGGCCGTGCCGCGGAACAAGGACTGGTTCGCCTATAAGGCGAGCGAGGCCGAGCCGCAGGCCTTCATTGCCGAACATGCCGGTCGCGAACTGGGTTTGAAATTCGAACCCGCCGATATCGCGCTGACGGCCGGTGCGTTCGCCGCGATCAATGTTGCGATCCATATGGTGCTCGACGCCGGCGACGAGGCGATCTTCTCCGAGCCCGCTTGGTTCTGCTATGAGCCGATGCTGCTCGCAGCCGGCGTGGTGCCGCGGAAGGTCCGCCTCAAGCCGCCCGCGTTCGATCTCGACCTTGCCGCGATCGAGGCGGCGATCAGCCCGAAAACGCGGCTGGTCATCGTCAACACGCCGCACAATCCGACCGGCCGCATCTGCGACCGTGCCACGCTTGCAGAACTGGCGGACTTGCTGGAGCGTGCGTCCCGACGGGTCGGCCACCGGATCTATCTGCTTTCGGACGAGCCCTATCGGCGACTCCGGTTCGACGGCAGAGGCTTCGTCAGTCCGGCTACCCTCTATCCCTGGACCCTGATTTCATACAGCTACGGTAAAGTCCTGCTCGCCCCGGGCCAGCGCATCGGCTATCTCGCGATCTCTCCCCTGATGCCTCCGTCCGATCGCCAGGCGATCCGGGACTCCATGCTGGTCGCGCAGATGGCGCTTGGCTGGTGTTTCCCCAACGCTGTCATGCAATACGCCGTGCCGGATCTCGAAACGCTGTCGATCGACCTGAACGCGCTGACCAGTCGCCGCGACCGGCTGATTTCCGTTCTGGATACGGCGGGATATGGCCCGCTGGTCCCGGAAGGCACATTCTATATCTGGAGCAAATGGCCCAAAGGCGCCCCCAACCTGTTTTGGCAGGCGCTGGCGGAGCGGGATGTACTGGTCTTGCCCGGTGGCTTCATGAACTTGCCAGAGTATTTCCGCATCAGTCTCACGGCCTCGGATGCAATGGTCGACCGGGCGCTGCCGGTATTCACCGAGGTGGCACAGGAGAATACTGACGATTGACCGGCCTTGGTGTGTGCAACGTTAACCGTTGTTAACGTCTCGTTTACCATAAGCGGCCGAAGCTCGCGGCGGGCAGGAAATAGCCCGATTCCACCGTCTGGTGCCGCCGCAACTATGAGCAACTGGTCCGTCAGTTCAGTCACCCAAAGCGTTTCCGGCGCCCTGCGCCGGGCGGCTTCGGCGACGGGCGCGGGCTTCGACTACCTCGTCAAAACTGCGATGCGCGAGTCGAGCATGGACCCGTCGGCCAAGGCCAAGGGTTCTTCCGCCGCCGGCATGTTCCAGTTCACCGAGCAGACCTGGCTGCAGATGGTGAAGGAGGAGGGACCGAAATACGGCCTCGACGGCCAGGCCGACGCGATCACCAGGACGCCGTCCGGCCGGTTCACGGTCAAGGATCCGGAGCAGAAGGAAGACATCCTCGCTCTCCGTTACGATCCGCAGATCTCGTCGGTTATGGCCGGCGCCTTCACCCAGCGCAACGAAGAGACCATGACGGCCGCGCTGCGCCGTCCGCCGAGCGATGGCGAGCTTTATGCGGCTCATTTCCTTGGTGCCCAAGGCGCGATCGACCTGATCAGGCTCGCGTCCTCCAATCCCGCCGCGTCGGCGGCAAAGGCGTTCCCGGACGCGGCCGCCGCCAACCCAACGATCTTCTACAACAAGGGCCAACCGCGCAGTTCCTCGGAAGTGCTCGCGGGTTTGGTGAAGAAGCACGACGGCACGCCGGCCGTGCCGAGCTACACCAGCGGCCAGACCCTGATGGCGGCGAGCCAGGCTCAGCCGCTTTATCCGACGGCGAGCTATGCCAATCAGGGCCCATTGTTCAATTCCCTGTTCTCGACCAACCGCCGTCCGCCGGTATCCGCCTATGTCCAGGGCATCTGGTCGGGTCTGCAGGCACCGGCAAGCGCCTCGAACGGGACCGGCCCCGTTCGCGCTACCAACAACACGGGCATGCCGCTCGATCTCTCGTCGTACAGAAAATCCGGCGAGCAACAGGCCGGAAACCAGACCACAAAAGGGGTGTAAGGCGATGATCGTCCAGCGTTTCCTTGCATGGGCACCGACCGCGATGCCCGATCTCCGCGCGGAAGCCGCCGGGGCATTGGCGCGGGTCTATCTCTATTCCGATCTCATTCCAGGAGAACGCGAGCGCGCCGCGGCAGCGCTGACGCTCCTCCTCGAAGATCGTTGCCTCGATGTCCGCCAGAACATCGCCGAGGCCTTCGCTTCGCACCCAGCCGCTCCGCGTCACATCGTTCTGGCGCTCGCCCATGATGCTCCGGATATCGCGATGCCGGTCCTGCAGCGCTCTCCGGTTCTGAACGATCAGGATCTGATCGAGATTCTCGCCACGCGCGGAGAAGAGGTCCAGGCCGCGATCGCATGTCGTCCGGACTTGAGCGCGGCCCTTGCGGCGGCGATCGGCGAAATCGCGGGCCCCCGCGCTTGCGTGGTCCTGCTTCAGAATGCCGAGGCGAAATTTACCCCGGGCGTCTTCGCCCGGCTGACACAGCGTTACGGCAACGATCACGAAATCCGCTCGATCCTGTTGAATCGCAACGATCTTCCGATCAGTGAGCGGCAGATACTGCTTCTCAGGCTCGCCCATAGCCTGGGCCGGGTTGCGGAGCGTGAATTCCAGATCGGAAAGGAGCGTGTTCGCCAGCTCACGGAGGATGCCGCCCAGCGCGCCACCTTGATGCTCGCGGGAGAGGAAGCCCACAACGTGCCGGGTCTCGTCAGCCATCTTCGCACTAGCGAGCAGCTGACCACGGGTCTTGTCCTGAAGGCCCTTCTGCGTGGGGATCTCGGCTTCGTACGGTCGGCGTTCGCGGAGCTCACGGGCATGGAGCTCCACCGCGTCGAGCGCTTCCTCGAAGAGCCGGAGCGTGCGGGCTTCCGCGCCCTTTATCGGAGCGCCGGTTTCCCGGAGCCCTATCTCACGGTCTTCCAGGCCGGATTGGCAAGTTGGTACGACAGCGACCGGCGCGACCTTTCGATCGCTGCTGGCCGGAAGCAAGCCGCGGAGCGGGCCCTGCAAGCCGCGGAAAATCACCCGCGAGAACTGGGCCAAGCAATCAATCTGCTGAGCCGGATTGCCACCGAAGCCGCCCGGTACGAGGCGCGCGAGAGGCTGCAGGCTTACGCCGAGCCGTTGAGGTTGGCAGCGGCTTAATCACCGCTTTCCCACAGGTTTTCAACAAGCCTGTCACAAGGGCAGGCTTGCAGGCTCAGTGCTCGACGTTGATCTTCACGAAGCGGTCGACACCGATGATGCGCTCGCGGGCCGTGCGGAGCGAGGTGACGAGGCTGCGGGCAATGTCGTCGCCGCCATTGCGGACATCGTTGCGGACAACGGCGCGGATTGCGTCGACATGGCCGTCGACGAGATCGAGCACGGTCTGGTCGATCTCCTCGGCGCCTTCAATCAAGTCGCACATTCCGTCGGCGAACTCGGCGGCCAGCGGATAGCCGAACGTCTTGCCCTGACCGCGGATATCGTGTCCGGCGCGGTAAAGGATCTGGCGGGCCTCGTCGTCGGCAGGCGTTTCGCGAAGCTTCACCCGTGCTTCTTCGAGATGGTCGATTTCGAGTACCATCCAGCCGGAGAATTCCTTCTCCAGCTCGACGAGAGCCGCTTCCGCGCGCTCCAGCGCCGCCATGTCGAACGTGTCCACCCCGCCCGGACCGCCGATCGTCATCGCGCGTTTGCGGAGAGTGGCCGGCGGCGTGATGACCTTGTGGTCCTTGTGAACCACAGTCTCCACCTTGTCCTCGCGGCGGCTTCTGCTCTTCAAGCTGCTCATATCGCTTCGCGGGCCTTGTGGTAGAGGGGTTGCTGTTCGATCAGCTCGACGACTTCAGCCGTACGGCGTTCCGGACCGAGATAATTGGCCGATTGGGTGCGCCGTCGATCGGGCCCGAAATAGTCCTTGGTCTGGACGAACGGACGCGGATTCACGACCACGTTCAGGATGCGCTGGTAGAGCGATTTCGCCGAGATCGGCTTGCACAGGAATTCGGTGACGCCGGCATCTCGCGCGCGGAGCACGCGGCTCTTTTCCGAATGGCCGGTCAGCATGATGATCGGCGCATAAGGGTTTGAGTTTGCGCCCGGTTTCCGGATCATCGCGGTCAGTTCGAGACCGTCGAAGATCGGCATGGCCCAGTCGGTGATGACGATGTCGGGCAGATAGGTCGTGTAGGCTTCGAGCCCCGCCGCGCCGTCTTCCGCTTCATAGACCTCGCGGGAGCCGAAGCTGTGGAGCAGCGTCCGCAGGATACGGCGCATATGCGCATTGTCGTCGATGACGAGAAAGCGGAGCTTGTTGAAGTCGACCCGGATCATAACGGCCCCGGCGCATCCGCGAGATGCGGATACCAGCTTCGGGACTTTGCCTGCGCAGGGTTAACGCAAGGTTTGAGCGGCCGCGAATTGTTCCGCGATGATACGCTCGTCCATGCCGTGATCGGGATCGTGCAGCATGACCATGCTGCGGTCGCGATCGAGCCGGATCACGACTTCCTTGGCATTGCGGAATTCGGTGTGATCGGCAACCGCCGCCACGGGCCGCTTGATGGGATCGAGCACACCGAACCGGACTTCCGAACGATCGGGGAGGAGCGCGCCGCGCCAGCGCTTCGGCCGGAACGGATTGAGCGGCGTCAGCGCCAGGAGATTCGAGTTCAGCGGCACGATCGGGCCGTAAGCCGAATGATTGTAGGCGGTCGAGCCGGCGGGCGTCGCCACCAGCGCGCCGTCGCCGATCAGCTCCTTCATCCGGATCTGCCCGTCCACCCATAGTTCGAGCTTCGCCGCCTGGAAAGTCTGACGGTAAAGCGATACCTCGTTGATCGCGCGGGCGAAATGGCGATGGCCATCGATGTCGAGCACATGCATGACGAGCGGCTTGATGACCGTCGGCACAGACACCTCCAGTCGCTCCAGGAGGCCTTCCTCGCGGAAGTCGTTCATCAGGAAGCCGACCGTGCCGCGATTCATGCCGTAGATCGGGATGCCGCGCGACATGAAGCGGTGCATGGTCTGCAGCATCAGGCCGTCGCCACCGAGCGCGACGACGACGTCGGCGCTTTCCGGCGGGGTGTTGCCGTATGTATGGGCGAGACGCCGGCAGGCCGCTTGCGCCTCCTCGGCTCCGCTTGCGATGAACGCGACACGGCTGAACCGCGGACCCGATTGGCGGGGCTCCGGCTGCAAGCCATCGAAATCGACTGTATCCATCGGGGTATGCGCGGAGCTCATACAGGAGCCTTACATGCAGGAAACGGTTCTCGTCTACACCACATGGCCGCGCCTAACGGATGCTGAACAGGCTGGACGCGCTCTGGTGGAGGCAAAGCTCTGCGCCTGCGTCAACATCCTGCCCGGAATGGTGTCGATCTATGCCTGGCGGGGCGCCGTCGAGCGTGCCGGAGAGGTGGTGATGATCCTCAAGACGCGGAGGGCTCGTCTTGAGGCGCTGATGGAGGCGGTGAGGGCGGCGCATCCCTATGACACGCCGGCCATCCTCGAATTACCGGTCGGTCTGGTCGATCCCCGCTACGCGGCCTGGATTGCCGCCGAAACCGCGCCCTAGGCTCAGGGACTCATTGATCAGAGCCAGAAGATAACAGCTGCCCCAGACGTCACTTTACGGCGACGACGACTTTTCCCTTCGCACGACCCGTTTCGACATAGGCCAGTGCCTCGTTGGTCCTCTCGAACGGGAAGACCCGGTCCATCACCGGGCGTATGTCACCCGCCTCGATCAGGGAGGTGATCTTCCCGAGCTGCCCGCCGTTCGCTGTCATGAAGAGGAACGAATAGCTGATCCCTCGGCGTTTCGATTTTCTCCTGATGCCGGAGCTAAGCAGGCGCATGACCTGTCGAAGCAACCAGCCGGAGCCGTTCTGCTTCGCGAAGTCCGGATCGGGCGGACCGGAAATCGAGATCAGGATCCCGCCCGACTTCAGCACAGCAAGGGATTTCTCCAGTGTGTCCGTCCCGAGGCTGTTCAGCACGACGTCATAGCCCTGCAGCACTTTCTCGAAGTCGTCGTTCTTGTAATCGACCACGACGTCCGCGCCGAGACTTTTCACAAGGGCGATATTCGCCGTGCTCGTGGTCGTGGCCACATATGCCCCGAGATGCTTGGCAAGCTGGATCGCGATCGTACCCACGCCGCCCGAGCCGGCATGGATCAGGACCTTCTGCCCCTTCTGCAAGTTCGCCCGCTCGACAAGCACCTGCCATGCCGTCAGGGCGACAAGCGGAATGGATGCGGCCTCTTCCATGGTCAGATTGGCCGGCTTCATCGCGACATCCGCCTCGTCCATGGCGATATACTCCGCGAATGTCCCGATGCGATCCTGGGCCGGACGTGCATAGACCTCGTCACCGGGCTTGAACCGCCGGACATTGGCCCCGACCCGGACCACGACGCCCGCTACATCGTTGCCCAGCACCAGCGGAAGGCGGTAGGGCAGGATGAGCTTGAACTCTCCGTCCCTGATCTTGTTGTCCAGGACGTTCACGCCGGCCGCATGAATCTCGACCATGACGTCGTTCTCACGCAATTCCGGCTCGGGACCTTCGCCAAGCCGCAGCGCGCCTTTCGTATAGCGATCGAGCAGGAAAGATTTCATCGGACTGACTTTCGGTTCTGGCAAGCAGGTAGACTGCGCAATGCCGTCAGACCGGCAAGCGGAACTGCTTGCGCAAGCTCTTGTCGAATATCTCTGCGGGGGCAAACCGGCGCAGTATGCTGATCTGCTGCGCTGCCTTGCCAGAGGTATAGCGGCGTCGCGGACGGGCATCGGTCGCGGCCTTGACGACCACAGCGGCCACGACTTCTGGCAGATCGGCTTTTGGCATCACATCGCGAAGGAGCGCGTCGAGGTCGGCTCGAGCGCCATCATATTCATTCAAGATGGAATCCGGCTTAATCCCATTCTGGTCGAAGACAGTACGAACGAACGCCGGCTCGATAACCGAGACGCGAATATTGAAGGCGCGAACCTCGTGATCCAGTGATTCCGAATAGCCCTCAATTGCGTGTTTTGCTGCTGAATAGTGAGCCGCATACGGCGCAGGTATGAGGCCCAAGATCGAGCCGATGTTGATGATGCGCCCTTTGCTGCGGCGCCGCATCGACGGCAACACCGCATTGGTCATGCGGATGACGCCGAACAGATTGACGTCGAACAGGGCTTGCACCTGTGCAACCGATGATTCCTCAGCGCCCCCTAAGAGGCCGAGACCGGCGTTATTGACCAGAAGATCGATCCGCCCCGCGCGGCTCAGGACCTCGTCGACGACGTTTTGCACGGATGCATCGTTGATCACGTCACAGGCCAGCATCGTGATCCCATCCGGGGTATCGGGCATCGGCTTTCGGCTGGTGCCGAAGACACGGTAGCCATCGCGCCGCAGCGCCTGCGCCGTCACCAGCCCGATGCCGGAGGAGGCACCCGTGACCAGGGCAATGCCGCGTTCTGTCTTGCTCATCGGCTTCCGCTTTCATTTTGTCATGGAACATCGGTGAACGAGCAGTTACTATCAAATAAGTATCAAGTCACTACCAAAAAGATATCGACATGAAGAATCTTTCGAACCAGCCATGCCTGATCGCCCGCAGCCTGGCGCTTGTGGGGGACGCCTGGAGCATGCTGATCATGCGCGACGCCCATGCGGGGCTGACCCGCTTCGATGATTTTCGCAAGAGCCTCGGTATCGCGCCGACGATGCTGACGGGGCGGCTTTCGTCACTGACCGAGGAGGGGCTGCTGGAGAAACGCCGCTATTCCGACCGTCCGCCACGGGACGAGTATGTGCTGACGGAAGCAGGCCGCGACTTTCTGCCGGTTCTGTTTGCGATCGGCGCGTGGGGACGCAAGCATCGCGACGGCGGCAAGGTGACCCGTTTCTTCGACGCCGAGACAGGAACGGAGATCGATCCCGTCACCATCGACCGCGCGACCGGCGCTCCGGTCGGAACACGTCCTATTCGTATCGCCGCGCCCGAATGAGCCGCCCACGGCAGATGAAGCAGCGCCAGGATTAGGCCCTGAGCCTAGAGCACCGAGGTCCAGGCGGATGGCACGAAGGCGTAGCGATCGCCGTCCTTGGCGATGTGACCGGTCGCCGGGAACGGGAAGTGGTAGCTCTGCACCCGCGTCCGGTCCGCGGCCGCCATGTCGAGGATGCGTCGGCGCGACGCCTCTGCCATCTCCGGGTCCATGTCGAACATCGCATGCCAGCCCGGATTGCGGACGAACAGCGCGGGATGATTGGTCGTGTCGGACAGGACCAGGAGTTGATCCGAGCCGGACGACACGCGGAAGACCATATGGCCCGGCGTGTGGCCGCGGGCTGAGATCGCCTCGATGCCGGGCAAGATCTCGGTGTCGCCCCTGTATTGCTTCACGACCTTCCGGACCGGCTCGAAGGTCTTCTGGATGCTCTCGAACTGCGTCTTCAGCCTCTCGGTGGCGCGACTCGCCTGGCCCTCGTCGGTCCAGAATGCCCATTCCGGTTCCGGAACCAGGACTTCCGCATTCGGGAAGGCAGGCTGGCCATCCCGGGTCACCAGGCCGAAGATGTGGTCGGCGTGGAAATGGGAGATGATGACGGTGTCGATCGCGCGCGGGTCGATACCGGCTGCGGCCATGTTGTCCATCATCAGGCCGGCGGTCTCCAGCGAGATGCGCGCGCCTGTGCCTGCATCGAGCAGCACCAGCCTGCCGCCCGTGTTCACCACCAGTTGGGTATATGGAATCGTGAGCCTGTCGGTTGGCAGGAACGCCTCTTCCAGCGCCGCCTTCACCTGGTCGACAGTCGCATTCCGCACGAAGGTGTCGTCCAGCTTGCGGATGCCGACGCCGTCGCTGATCGAGGTCATCTCGAAATCGCCGACACGATATCGATAGACGCCCGGGGCCTGCCGGCCGCTGGGCGGTGCGACTGCGAGACTGGGGGTGGGGGAAATCAGGGACGCGAGCGCGGCGGCTGCTCCGGTGGCCAGCGCTGCGCGGCGGGTCAAGTCAGTCATGCGGAGGTCTCCCAACCTGCTGTGCAGACGCGGCGAACATGCGCTTTTTCTCGGCGCAAAAGCGTCACGTGTTCGTGTGCAGGAAGCCAGCCCGGAAGCTTTCTTTCAAGCTGGAAGGAACGTGGCTTCGAAGACCGCGTTCTTCAATCACGTCGTGACGTTTCAATGACGGGGCAGGGATTGCGGGATGAATGTCGGCGAACTGACCAACGAACAGTTGCAGAAGGCCATCTCCGGCCGGCTGACATCGGGTGAGCTCGACCTGTTGATGCGCGAAGCGGGCCGCCGCGGGCTCGATATCGACCTCTGCTACGAGGAATATCGCGGCGCGCGCCAGGAAAAAGCGCTGGTGATCCGCTCCAGGATCACGTTCCAGCCGATGCTGACCGCGTCCGCATCGCGTTGATCGATCCTATGGGGGCGGATGTGAACGACCAGACCGGAATCTCTCCCGGACTCGCGCCTCATGGCGCGGCGAACCTGCCGAGCGTCGTGCTCGACAGCTACAATCTCGAGGTCAAGGACGAGGAGGGCTTCGTCGGGGACCGTGCCTCGAACAAGGCGTTCCGCGGACTTCTGGAAGAGCTTCGGAAGCCGCATCGCAAAAATGGGGCCGATCCGCTCGGTGACGAGCCAAGTCTCGAGATTTCCAAGAAGAAGCTCGATAAGCTCCTCGCGAACGGTGATCTGGAAGCCGCGGGCATCGTCCTGGGCACGATCGAGAAATTTGCCAACGAACTCGCCTTCGTCATCCGGCGCTTCATGAAACTCAAGGGCTGGAAGGATACCGAGCGGATCGCGATCGGCGGTGGCCTGCGCGATAGCCGGGTCGGCGAACTCGCCATTGGCCGCGCCGCTGTGATGCTCAAGGAGCAGGACCACGCGATCGACCTTAGGCCGATCCACTATCATCCAGACGAGGCGGGATTGATCGGGGCAATCCATCTCGCGCCGGCATGGATGTTTTCCGGCCACGACGGGATCATCGCCGTCGATATCGGCGGCACGAACATCCGCTCAGGCGTCGTTTGCACCAATCTCAAAAAGGCTCAGGACGCATCGCAGGCGGAGGTCGCGTTCTTCGATCTGTGGCGGCACCGGGACGACAAGCCGACGCGCGAGGAAGCGGTCGAGCGCCTCATCGAAATGCTTGAGGACCTCATCGCGAAGGCGAAAAAAAACGACATCCAGCTCGCGCCGTTCATCGGCATCGGCTGTCCAGGCTTGATCAATGATGACGGCACGATCGAGCGCGGATCGCAGAATCTTCCCGGCAATTGGGCGTCGAGCAAGTTCCACCTGCCGACGCTGCTCAAGGAGGCGATCCCGAAGATCGAGGGTTACGAGACTGCGATCGTCTTGCATAACGACGCGGTGGTGCAGGGGCTGAGCGAAGTGCCGTTCATGCACGACGTCACGAGCTGGGGCGTCCTGACCATGGGAACGGGCCTCGGAAACGCGAGATTCACCAACCGGCAAAAACCCGCCAAGACCTAGCGCAAACTTCGGAATCGGATAGCCGCGGCGACAGTTCGGTTGACCGCGCCGCCCCCCGGTATTCTAAATTCGCAGGGCTCGTATGAGTCTGTGTTCACCGGGATGAGGCCCTGGCAGTGTCGAACAGCAAGCCTCTGATCACGACGATCCGCGGCCGCCTCGCTTTGTTGACGCTTGGCCTCTTGCTGCCCGGCATCCTCATTGGCGGCCTGCTGATCTGGGATTCCTACCGGCAGTCTCGCGCTTCGTTCGAGCGGCAGCTTGCCGAGACGGCACGCGCACTGTCACTGGTTGTCGACCGCCAGCTCGGGCAGGCGGCGGCGCTGAGCAAGGCGCTGGCGACCTCGCCGTATATCGCGAATGGCGATTTCATCGCCTTCGACCAGCAGGCCCGAAGCGTGACCGACGGCCGAGAGACCTGGATTGTTCTTTCGGACCAGAACGGTCAGCAACTCGTCAACACATCTCGCCCTCTGGGTTCGCCGCTACCCAGTTTCGCACCCGATCCGGCTTCCTGGCGGAAACTGCAATCTGGCGAAACGGTCGTTTCCAATCTCCTGCGAAACCGGACGCCTGATCAGGCGGTCATCACCATCGACACCCCGATAAGGATCGGGGGGCAAACGCGTTACGCCTTATCCTATGCGATGACGCCCACGGTCCTCAGCAAGATCCTGGCCGATCAGAATCTGCCACCGGGCTGGATCGGCAATATCCTGGATGCCGAAAAGAACGTCGTCGCGCGAAGCTATCGCAGCGAGGTCGTGATCGGCAGCCAGCCAAGCGCGCCGGTCATCGCCGAGATGGAGAAGGCCGACGAAGGCATCGTCGAAAGTTTCTCGTTCGAAGGCCGCCCGACTCTCGTCGCCTTCAGCCGCTCCCCGGCCTATCGCTGGACCTTCGGCGTTTCAGTACCTCGTGCGCAATTGCTGACGACGATCACGAGCACGCTCGCGCTGGCGGCGCTGACCGGGATCATCTTCATGCTGTTGGCCGCTCTGCTATCTGCGAGCGTGGCCCGTGGCATTTCTCGACCGGTAGAGGCCTTGGCTCGCGGAGCGAGCGCGCTCGGCGCCGGCGAACCGGTCAATGTCCCGCACACCAAGATCCGTGAGATCAACGCCGTCGCCGATAGTCTCAGGAGCGCGGCCGACACTCTGGCGCATCGTCAGGCCGATCTCAGGGAAAGCGAGTCTCGTCTCAGGCTCGCCGTCCAGGCCACAGGTCTCGGAATCTGGGACTCCGACGCCAGGACCGGCGCCAGGACGTGGTCGCCCGAATTCCGCGCCATTCTCGGCCTGCCGCAGGATAGCCCGGCGCGGGCCGATCTGTTGGCGGAGCGGATCCATCCTGAAGATCGCGGGTGGGTGCAGGCGGAATATGACCTGTTCTGCAGCGGCAAGGGCAACGGACATTATGAGGCGGAGTTCCGCATTATTCGCGCTGATACGGGCGAGGAAGTGTGGGTGACGGCAACCGGCCGCCTGTCCGTCGACGAGGATGGCACGCCGATCCGCGCGAACGGCACATTGATCGACGTGACCGCGCGCCGTCGTTCGGAACAGACATTGCGCGAAAGCGAAGAGCGGTTCCGCACTATGGCGGATAGCGCGCCGGCTTTGATCTGGCTGAGCGATCCTGCTGGCCAGATCACCTTCGCCAATCGGCATTACGAACGTGTCTTCGGCCGTCCGGCTGTCGAGATGCTCGGCAATGGCTGGACCGAGATCATCATCCCCGAGGACGTGCCCGCCTTCCAGTCCGCGTTCCTGCGTGCGATTGCCGAGCAGGAGCCATTCCGGCAGGACGTTCGCGTTCGCGATGCCATGGGCGAGGTCCGCTGGTTGCGCTGCGA
This sequence comes from Flaviflagellibacter deserti, assembly GCF_042652085.1. Taxonomy (NCBI): domain Bacteria; kingdom Pseudomonadati; phylum Pseudomonadota; class Alphaproteobacteria; order Hyphomicrobiales; genus Flaviflagellibacter; species Flaviflagellibacter deserti. Next base: position 396,866 of record NZ_JBHSJF010000006.1, read on the forward strand.
GGGCGCGCCGCGCCTGTCCGGGCCCGAGGGCAAGTTCCTCGGTTATGTCGGCTGCAATGTCGACATCACCGAAAGCAAGCTCGCGGAAGACGCGCTCGAGCGGCGCATCGAGGAACGCACCGGCGAGCTTGCGCTCGTCAACTTCCAGCTCCTGTCGCAGATCGACGAGCGCGAGCGCGTGGAGGCGACACTCCGCCAGGTCCAACGCCTGGAGGCGGTGGGACAGCTGACCTCCGGCGTCGCGCACGATTTCAACAATCTGCTGACCGTCATCCTCGGCAATCTGAGCTTCGCCGAGCGGACCGTGACCGAGGGGCCGCTGCACAAGCGTCTCGCCAATATGCGCATGGCGGCAGAGCGCGGCGCCTCGCTGGTCGCGCAGCTTCTTGCATTTTCCCGACGCCAGCGGCTCGCGCCTAAAGCGGTCAATCTCAACGAGACCGTACTCGGCATGCGCGAGCTGCTGCAAAGCTCGATGGGGGGCAGCGTTGCGGTCGACATCGTGCTCGAGGACGACCTCTGGCCGGCGCTGGTCGACCCGACGCAGATGGAACTCATTATCCTCAACCTCGCGATCAATGCGCGCGACGCGATGGAAGTCGGCGGGTTGCTGAAGGTCGAGACGTCGAATGCTGAGGTCACCGAACCGGCGACGCGTCCCGAAGAGCCGGCGCCGGGCGACTACGTTGTCGTCTCGGTCAGCGATTCGGGCTCCGGCATGAGCTCGGAAGTTCTGTCGCGCGTCTTCGAGCCGTTCTTCACGACCAAGGAAGTCGGCAAGGGTTCGGGCCTCGGCCTCAGTCAGGTGCTCGGCTTCGCCCAGCAATCGGGCGGCGGCGTGCGTATCGAGACCGGCGAAGGGCGAGGGACGACCGTCCAGGTATTCCTGCCTCGTTCCACCGAGGACGTGACGGTGGCGAAGACACCAAAAACGGCGCGTCGTGCCTCCACGACCGTTCCCTCCATCCTTCTCGTCGACGACGACGATCTCGTCCGGGAAGTCACCGCGATGAAGCTGGAGGAGTTCGGCTATTCCGTGCAGCAGGCGGCCAACGGCCCGGCGGCGCTCCTCGCCTTCGAGGAGGATGCCGGCTTCGACATGCTGATCCTCGATTTCGCGATGCCCGGCATGAACGGCGCCGAGGTCGCCCGCGCTGCTCGCAAGAGGCGGCCGAACGTGCCGATCCTCTTCGTGACCGGCTATGCTGACCTGACTGCGCTCGGCGAATTTGCGTCGGAGCCGATTTTGCACAAGCCTTTCAAGGACAGCGACTTATCCGACCAGGTTGCGGAATTGCTGAAAGGAGCCCGGCAGCCGCAGCGCGCCAAGGCCGCACCCGCGTAAAAGTCCGTTTCCCGTCAAAACTTTGAACCACTTCATCTGCCTGTACCGACGACAGCTTATGTCGGGCATGGCAAGACAGCGCGAAAGGGGCGCCGCAAGTGAGTGAGTTCTGGGTCTACGGCTCGATGTTTACGGCGGCGCTGATCGCCGGCACCTTCCTGCCGTTCCTGCCGGGATCCTCGGAGATTGTCCTTGCGGGCCTGCTGGCGAACAAGCAGGGGGACACGATGCTTCTTGTCGCCTCCGCGACCGCGGGCAACGTGCTCGGCGCGATCGTCAACTACGTGGTCGGTTATTTCGTCTCGGAACTCGCGGGCAAGAAATGGTTTCCCGCCAACGAGGCTCAGCTGGCGCGGGCGTCGGATCATTTCGAGCGCTATGGCAGCTGGATCCTGCTGATGTCGTGGGCGCCGTTCTTCGGCGATCTGATCACCGCGATCGCAGGATTGCTCCGCACCGACTTCCGGCTGTTCCTGGTCCTCGTCACGATCGGAAAGCTTGCCCGCTACGTCGTGCTGGCGATGGGCGTCGATCTCCTGAACTTTTAGGGTCTGTACTCATAATGGGTAGCGATCCGACGCGAGGCCATGTGGTCGGATGGCAGGAGCGGGCCGGCAGCAAACCATGTCGGTTTGCAACGGACCGCGACGCATCAGCCGGCCGCAGGGACCGCGCCCCTGCGGGGTGAGGTCAAAACCGCCCGACGGCTGTGTCGGACCGCTATCCATGTGAGTACAGACCCCTAAGCGTGGACCGGTCTGTCTGCCGGGCTGCGGTCGTGCGGGCCGCGAAGCGCGCGCAGGGCAAACAGCGCGGTCGCGAGCGCGATCACGGCGCAGATCGCCGAGGTCATCACCAGCGATTGCACGAAGGCGTCGCGCGCGAGATCGGCGAGCTGTGCCGTCGACGCGCTCGGTGCCTCGGCCGCGACCGACAGCGCCCCGCCGAGCGTGTCCTGCGCATAGGCGAGCTGTTCCGCGCCGACGCCGGGGATCTGGATGCCGTCCATCAGGGTCCGGTAGGCGGCCGAGAACAGGCTGCCCAGGACGGCGATGCCGAGCGCGCCGCCGAATTCGAAGCTCGTCTCGGAGATCGCCGAGGCCGCACCCGCGCGCTCGGGCTCGACCGATGCCATGACGAGGTCGGTCGTGATCGTGGCGATCGGTGAGAAGCCCACGCTCATGGCGATCAGACCGGCCAGCATGAACCAGCCCTGGCCAGTACCGACCCCCGCCATCAACACGAAGCCGAGCGCGGCCGAGAGGAAGCCGCCCGCGATGATCTGGCACGGGCGGAACCGCGCCGTCAGCCAGGGCGTGATCAGCGAGCCGAGCGCGAATGCGACACCCGAGGGCGCCATCCAGATCCCGGCCTCGAGCGGCCCCATGCCGAGCACGAGCTGGAAATACTGTGTGATCACCAGGAAGATGCCGAAGATCGCGAACAGGCCGAGGATGTTGACCGTCAGCGATGCGCCGATCGCGGGGATGCGGAACAGCGACAGGTCGATCAAGGGTTCCGGCAGCCGGAGCTGCCTGCGGACGAACAGCGCGCCGACGAAGAGGCCGACCACGAGCGCCGTGAATGCCAGGACGCCCGGTCCATAGACTGCGACATGCTTCAGGCCCCAGATGACCGACAGCACCGCGACCACCGACATCGCCGCGCTCAAAATGTCGAGGCGGCCGGCATTCGGATCCTTGAACTCGGGCAACAGGACCGGTCCGAGCATGAGCAGCACCAGCATCACCGGGGCGTTCAGCAGCAGCACCGAACCCCACCAGAAATGCTCCAGCAGCAGGCCGCCGACGAGCGGTCCGATGGCGCCGCCGGCCGAGAAGCTCGCGATCCAGAGGCCGATCGCGATCGTCCGCTCGCGATCGTCGAGGAACATGTTGCGGATCAGCGAAAGCGTGGACGGCGCAAGCGCGGCCGCCGAAATCCCCATCAATCCGCGGGCGAGGATCAGCATGTTCGGGGTGGTCGCGAATGCGGCGAAAACCGAGATCGCGCCGAAGGCGGCCGCGCCGACGAGCAGGACTTTCCGCCGGCCGATACGGTCGCCCAGCGTACCCATCGTCACCAGCGATCCGGCGACGAGGAAGCCGTAGATGTCGACGATCCAGAGAAGCTGTGCGGCGGTCGGCTTGAGGTCGGCCGTGAGATGCGGGATCGCGATATTCAGGACCGTGAGGTCCATCGAGTAAAGCAGGCATGCGATGGACAGCACGCCGAGCCCGATCCAGTCGCGCCGGGTCGCCTTGGGAGTCGGAATCACATCGGCCATTGCAGCGGCTCCTGCGCGTGCGTTCGATCTGTTGCAGTGCGGTCCGCCGGGCGGACATCGAGACGCCTGTAGTCCTCTCGCGAAGCGAGGCGGCGTCCCAGTCTGGCCCGCGCGTCGGACGCATCAGCCAGGCGCCGGAGATTGCCTGTGAATGAGGCGGAAAGGCAAACGAGGTTTCGTGATGTGCCGTATTCACGGCCTTTATGATGCCTGCCGGTTCCCCTAGGATACCGCCGACAACACGGGTACGACGCGCAGGCTGGTGGCCGAATAAGGCTCGAGGGTCAGGGTCAGTTCGCCGTTTTCCGCGAGATCGCCCGCGACCTGCTCGTTGATCATGTCGACGACCGGCCCCGGCGGCACATCCGCCAATACGATCGTCTCCATGATGCGCGCCGCGCTGAAATTAAGTGCGGTGATCTGCATGCCGCGTTCGGCCGGCAGTTCATGCACCATCACCAGAAGGCCAGGCGAGGTGACGTCCGGGATGCCGATCTGCCGCGCCTGCGCGATGTCATAGGCCGCGCGTACGGACAGTAGTCGCTTCAACTGCGAGGCGAATGAGTCCGGATCCTTCATCTGCTCTTGAATCGGCCCATAAAGCGCGCGCGCCTTCGGCAGGCCTGCCGCCGAGGCTATGGCCTCCGGAGCTACGTTGACGAGGTCGTAGGCGCCGCGCTCTATCCAGCGGGTGTCGCCGTCGCGCATGAGGTCCGTGACCTGGTTCGGCTTCAGCGGCAGGGCACCGACGAGGTCCCAGCCGGACAGCGCGAAAACGCCGGGCTGGAAGGCGTTGTACATGACGAGGAGAAGATGGATGTCGCGGATCCGCGTGATGTCCTCGCTCGTCAATTCGTCGAGGTCGTGCACCTTCAGCGCCGCCGCGATCAGACTCGCGGTGGTGCAGGCCACGCCATTCGTCGTGAACTTGAGATTGTAGGGCGCCGCCTCGCCCGAGAGCGCGTCGTACATCGCGTTGCGGACATGGTCGCGAAGCACGATGCCGGGCATTTCCTGGCCCTGGAACTGGTAGCGGTCCGCCGCATGCCTGGTCCAGAAATGGACGAGTTCGAGCGTCAGCTCGTCATGGTTCTGCAGCGCATGGATCAGCGAGGCCGGATCGATCCCGTACTGATGCGTCTTGCGCAGCATCAGCCGCAGGAATTCGGTGTCGCCGGTCACCAGCGCGTGCTGGTAGGCGGGGCGGGTGATGAAATCGTAGGAGAGGTCGGCGCCGCCGGTCGACATCTGGGCGATGTCGTCGATCGTCAGATTCAGTTCCTGAAAGCTGAAGCCGCCGATCTTGCGCAGCATTCCGCTGATCAACTGGTTGCCGACGACCGCGAGCGGGTGGCCCTCCGAGAGCACCGTCCCCGCGGGCTGCCGCTCGACGCCGAGAAAGCCGTTGGCGTCGAGCCGGATGCCGCGCGCGCCGAGCACGTCGTGCGAATGCAGGGCGTCGCCGACGATCATGGTCTGGGCGGCGAAGGTCGGGTCGAGCCAGTTCAGCGCCGGCTGGCCCTCTTTGAAGTAGTGCAGATAGACCCAGCGGCGGTCGGTGCCGTCGACGCCGGTGACGACGCCCGTCGCGCTCCAGTCCGTCTCCTTGACGCCCGGCTCGAAGAAGATGACCCGCTGGAGCTGGCCGACGATGTAGCCCTTGTCGCGAAGCTGGTCGACGGCGGCCGGCGAGATGTTCGCGGCATCGCGGCCTTCGGGGATCGCGGGCAGCAAGTCCCAGTCCTCCGGCCGGATCTCGACCATATGGTAGAGGCCCGGGTAGTCGCCATAGGCCATTTCTGCGAGACGCCAGTCGGCGCCCTTGCCGGTATGGGCGGGAATGACATCGTCGATGACGATGGCGTTGTGCGCCGCGGCCATGCGGCTCATCGTGACGAATTCTTCCTGTGTCCCGAAGGCCGGGTCGATCTCGACGCTGATGCGGTCGAAATTGCCGTCCACCGTCGGTGTGTGATCGCGTCCTCTCAGCCCGCCCGCGCGCTTCATCGGCCCGGTATGGATGCCCTGGACGCCGATGCTGGCCAGGGAGTGCCAGAGCGTCTCGTCGCCGAGCGTCTTCAATACAGATTCGCCCGGCCGGGTTACGATCGAGGCCGGGTAGGCGGTGAACCAGACCGATGCCATTGCCGATGCCGCCCGCGGCCGGCTGTCGCCGTAAGGACGCTGCCACTGGCGCCCATGTCCCGTGTAGCGGACGGCGCAGGTCCGGGCATGGTGCAGCATCGACTGGGACACCAGCCAGTCGACATATTCCTGGTCGGGACGCGGCATCGGAAACTCGCGGAAGGACGGCGCGTGGCGCGCCTGAGTCGGAGGTTCCGATATTAACGACGAAGACGACACTGCCACGGCAAACATCGCGGGCCCGTGGTCGCAGTGCTGGTGCCGGCTGAGGGGATTGAACCCCCGACCTTCGGTTTACAAAACCGCTGCTCTACCGCTGAGCTAAGCCGGCCCGGGGGCGATCTACGCTCTGGCCGGAGATCGCGTCAAGCGGTGGGAACGCACGGCAGTCAAGCGCAGTATTATGCATGGCAGCAATCGCAATCATGGCGTGCACGAGGACGCCGTGGCTCTCCTGCACGGGTTAAAGATGAGCTATTGTCTGGAGCATCAAGCGTTAGGATGGCCAAGTGGCGCAGTAAAAGCGCGACGCAGCCGCAGAATGACCACTAGCCCTGTTGACGACGCCGAGCCGTTTCAAGCGCTCCGGGTCCAAAAATGAGCAGACCGCGCGCGACGTTCCGAGGGAACCTGATCGGATTTTGAAGCGTCGTCCGCGCAAGTCTCGAACGGAGATAGGGATGGAAACGTTTGCAGAACTGAAACCGGATGCTTCGGCTCGCATCACCGTCGACCCGTTGTTGGCTGCCTTCATCGAGAACGAGGTCATACCGGGCACCGGTGTCGATCCAGGGCGCTTCTGGTCGGGGCTCGATGCATTGATCGCCGAGTTCGAGCCCCGAAATCGTGCTTTGCTGCGAGAACGGGATCGGCTTCAGGCGGAAATCGACGCCTGGCACGTCGCGCGCCGGGGCGAGGCATTCGACCTCGCGGCATATCGCCGGTTCCTAGAAAAGATCGGCTATCTCGGGTCGGAACCTCCGCATTTCGAGGTCGACGTGCAGGGTGTCGACGCGGAGGTGGCCAAACTTAATGGCCCTCAGCTCGTCGTGCCGGTCACGAGCGCGCGTTACGCGCTCAACGCGGCCAATGCGAGATGGGGAAGCCTCTACGACGCCCTCTACGGCACCGATGCGCTTCTTCCGAAGGCCGATAGCGCGGGGCATGAACTCGACACGTCGCGCGCGACTTTGGTTATCGACCACGTCAAGGGCCTGCTCGACCGCTGGATTCCGTTGGCCGACGGCAGCCATTCCGACGTGGTCTCCTACCGGATCGCGGGTGGCGCGCTCGAATGCCGGCTTTCGAACGGGGAGGCGAGGGGGCTGCTGGACGCGGCGGCGTTCGTCGGACATCGCGGCCCGGAGGAACGTCCGGAACACGTGTACATCAAGCACCATGGTCTGCATATCGATCTGGCGTTCGACCCAGACACGCCGAGCGGGCGCCTGGACCCCGCGGGCATGTCCGATGTCGTGCTGGAAGCGGCGTTGACGACGATCGTCGACTTCGAGGACAGCGTCGCCACGGTCGATGTGCAGGACAAGATCCCGGCATATCGGGACTGGCTTGGCCTGATGAAGGGCACACTTCGCGCGGCGGTGCGCAAGGGTGGCGGCGAAATCGAGCGCCGCCTGGCGGACGACCGGAGCATGATCGGAACCGACGGACGGGAGACTTCCCTTCCTGGCAGAAGCCTGCTGCTGGTTCGCAATGTCGGGCAGCACGTAAAGACCGACATGGTGTTGACGAAGGATGGGGACCCGGTCTCGGAGGCATTCATCGACGCCGCTGTGACGACCCTGATCGGCCTGCACGATCTGCGCGGCGAGCATCGTGGCCTGAACAGCCGTGCGGGTTCGATCTACGTCGTGAAACCGAAGATGCATGGCGCGGACGAGGTCCAGCTCGCGGTCGATCTATTCGCCCGGCTCGAGGAGATCTACGGACTGTCGTCGAATACGATCAAGATCGGCATCATGGACGAGGAAAGGCGGATGAGCGCCAATCTGCGGGCGGCGCTCAACGTCGCCCGCCATCGGGTGTTCTTCATCAACACCGGTTTCCTCGATCGAACGGGAGACGAGATCCACACCGCCATGGAGGCGGGACCGGTCGTCCCCAAAACGACGATGAAATCCCAGCCGTGGCTTCGAGCTTATGAAGAGCGGAACGTTGTGACTGGTCTGAACGCCGGTCTCGACCGCAAGGGACAGATCGGGAAGGGGATGTGGACCGCGACGGACCGCATGGCGGACATGATCGCACAGAAGGGTGCCCAGCTGAGAGCCGGCGCGAGCACCGCCTGGGTTCCGTCGCCGACCGCGGCCGTTCTGCACGCGATTCACTACCACGGCATCGATGTGCGTGATGTGCAGTCCGGCTTGAGGTCAGCTCCGTTGCCTCCGGTGACCGAACTGCTGACACCCTCGCTCGCCGACCCTGACAGGCTGACCGAAGCGGTGGTGAGAAGCGAGCTGGACAACAACGTGCAGAGCCTCCTCGGCTATGTCGTCCGCTGGATCGATCAGGGGGTCGGCTGTTCGAAGGTGCCGGACATCAACGGCATCGATCTGATGGAAGACCGCGCGACGCTTCGCATATCGAGCCAGCACATCGCGAATTGGCTGCTGCACGGCGTGATATCCGCCGCCCAGGTCGACGAAAGCCTTCGCCGCATGGCCGTCCTCGTCGATCGGCAGAATGCCGAAGACACGGCGTATATCCCGATGAGCCCGGGTTTTGACGGCATAGCGTTCCGAACGGCGCGCGATTTGATCTTCGATGCCCGGACCCAGCCGAATGGCTATACGGAGTTTCTTCTGGCCGCTGGACGTGCAGGACGGAAAAAGTTGGGGTGAGCCCGGTCAGGGCGGGATGGGTGCCGACCACGGACAAGATCGTATCTGCTGCCCCAAAACTGTCGACAGTTTTCACTTCGCACGCTAACCTCCAGGAAACGGGAGGAGAGCAATGCTGCAGGATCTGGAAGTTCCGGAGCTCGTGAGGTCGAAGACGCTGATGGAAGGGTTCGAGCGTCGCCGTATCAAGACGCGCGGCGCCGAGATCAACGTCGCGATCGCCGGTAACGGGCCGCCGCTTCTCCTGATCCACGGCAATCCCCTGACGCTCGTCAGCTGGCACAAGATCGCGCCGTCGCTGGCCCGTGATTTCACGGTCGTTGCCATCGACATGCGGGGCTATGGCGACAGTTCGAAGCCCGACGGCGGCGAGGACCATTCCGGCTATTCGTTCCGCGCCATCGGCGAGGATGCGTTCGAGGTGATGGACGCGCTCGGCTTCGACAAGTTTTCCGTCGCCGGCCATGACCGTGGCGCCCGTGTCGGCTTCCGCATGGCGCTCGATCGTCCGGATCGCATCGTCCGCTATTCGGCGCTCGACATCGTCCCGACCCATCACGTGCTGAACAACATCACGCTTGGCTGGGCGTCGGAGAGCTACCACTGGTTCTTCATGGCGCAGAAGGCGCCGTTCCCGGAAAATCTGCTCGGCGCCGACCTCGATTATTACATGCGCTACAAGCTCAACAAGAAAGGCGTCGGGCTCGAGATATTCACCCCCGAAGCGATGGAAGAATATGTCCGCTGCGCGACCCGCGAGCAGATCCACGCCGTCTGCGAAGACTACCGCGCGACGATCACCGTGGACCTCGCGATGGACACCGCTGATTACGGCAGGAAGACCATTGCCTGTCCGACGCTCGTCCTTTGGGGCGACAACAGCCATTGCGGCCGCCATTTCAAGGTGATGAAGGCGTGGTCGGAATGGGCCGATGACCTGACCGGCTTCTCGATCCCGACGGGCCATTACCCGGCAGAGCATCGTCCCGATCTCGTCTATGCCGCGTTCTACCGGTTCTTCCGCGGCGAACGTTTGGGATGACGGTTCGACAGATGTCGCCGGAAGCGGCGAAGGCGCTGCTTCACTACGGCTGCGAAGTCGCACTGCTGGATGTACGGGAGGCCGCCGCCTATGGCGACGGTCATGCGCTGTTCGCCGTGCATTGTCCGTACAGCCGGCTTGAGACAACGGCCGTCGCGCTTGTCCCTCGGGCCGACGTGCCGATCCTGCTCCTCGACGACGGGGACGATCTTTCCGACCGCGCGGCGGAACGCCTCCTGTCGTGCGGCTACCGGGATGTCCGCGTCGTCGAGGGCGGGATGAAATCCTGGGCGAGGGCCGGCTTCGGGGTGTTCGCCGGCGTCAATGTGCCGAGCAAGACGCTCGGCGAATTGCTGGAGCACGCCTGGCATCCGCGGACGATCGACGCCAGGACATTGCGCCAATGGCAGGACGAGGGCAGGGCGCTCAAGTTCTTCGATGCTCGGCCGCCAGCCGAATACGGCAAGATGAAGATCCCGGGCGCCCGCTGCCTGCCCAATGGCGAACTGGCGCATCGTTTCGCGCATGCGGTGGGTGACGACGAGACGCCCGTCGTCATCACCTGTGCCGGCCGCACGCGCGGCATTGTCGGCGCTCTCGGCTTGGCCGCGCTGGGCATCGGCAATCCGGTCTATGCGCTCGAGAATGGAACACAGGGGTGGGCGCTCGAAGGGCTTCCGCTCGATCGCGGCACAAAGCCCGACCCGTTTCCGGACCTGACCGAAGGCGAGCGGTGTATCAGCATCCGCCGCGCCCGCGATCTCGTGCGGCGAACCGGACTGTCGAAACTGTCGAGCGAGCGCGCGACGCGGCTGGCCACGGAACCGGGTCGGACCACTTATCTGTTCGACCTCCGGACGGCGGAGGAACGCGCCGAGCGGCCATGCCCGGGCGCCGTGCCGGTCCTCGCCGGCCAGATCGTTCAGGCGACCGATCAATATGTCGGCGTCCGCCATGCCCGGCTGATCTTCGTCTGCGACACCGGACTACGGTCCGGGCTTTCGGCGCTTTTCCTCCGCGCGCTGGGTTACGAGACCCATGTGCTGGCGCTCGACGAGGAGGTCGAACTCCCGCAAGTGCCGGCACGTGTCTTCGCTCTGCCGGAGACGCCTCCGGAATTGTCGCCGACGCGGGCTTTCGCAGCCTTGGCGAGGACGGGCGTGGTCCTCGTCGACGTCCGCCCCTCGCAGGACTGGGATGCGGGCCATCTGCAGGGCGCGATGTGGGCGGTGCGTCCGAAGCTTGCCGATGCACTCCCCGCCGGGACCGGGCTCGTCATCCTCCACACGCCCGATCCGGGGGTCGCGGCCGCCGCGAGCCAGGATATCGCTGAGGCCGGTATCGACGTGCGCTGGCTCGCGGCCGGGCTCGACGCATGCGCGCAGGCGGGCTGGAGCGTGGTGCGCGACGCGCCTTTGTCACGCAAGGCGGCTATCGATCGCGTCTGGTTCGTCCACGACCGGCATGATGGCAATCGGGAGGCCTCGCTCCAATACCTCTCGTGGGAGATGGGGCTGATCGCGCAGCTCGACCCGCAGGAGCGTGCCGAATTCGCCGAGATCGAGAGATTGCGCCCGTAAAGTGCTGGGGGTGCAAATGAAACGGGCGGAGCTTTGCGGCTCCGCCCGTTTCTGTTTCTGCCTTTGCCGATCAGTGCTTGCCGGCTGTCGCGAGTTCCTCGCGGTGGAGCGCCTGCATGGCGGCTTCCTCTTCCGCTTCCTGCTTGGCCTGCTTGCGCTTGCCCCAGGCAGTCATCGCCAAGGACAGCAACATGATGCCGACAATCGCCATCGCGCCCGGCCGCTGCAGGATGTAAAGCGGATTGCCGGCGCTGAGCTGGTAGGAGCGCAGGAACTCGGTCTCGAGCATGCGTCCGAGCAGGATGCCGACCACGACTGCCGCCACCGGGTACTCATACCGAACGAGCGCAAAGCCGATCAGCGAGAAGATGAACAGCGTGATCGGGCCGCTCGGCGAGCCGTCGACCGCGTAAGTGCCGAGCGTCGCGATGACCAGGATCGCCGGCAGGATGTAGCGGGTGCGGACCTTCACCACGTTGCTGGCGACGTAGATGAAGCCGATGCCGACAACGAGGAGCACGATCGCCTGGACGATATTGTTCAGGATGATCGCGTAGACCATCGGCTTCTGCGTCTCGATGAAGCTCGGGCCCGGCACGATGTTGTGCATCATGAAGGCCGCGAGCAGGATCGCGGTCGCGCCGCCGCCCGGAATGCCGAGCGCCAGCATGGTCGCCATCGAGCCGCCCTCCGCCGAGGCGACCGCGGATTCCGCCGCGATGACGCCTTTCGGATTGCCCTTGCCGAAGCTCGCGCTGTCCTTCGACGTGCGCTTGGTCTCGGCATAGGCGATGAGGTTGCCGACGGACGATCCGACGCCCGGTACCGCGCCGATGATGATGCCGATGATCGAACCGCGGATGAGCACGCCGGGATACTTCATTGTACCCCAGCAGCCCGCGAGGATCTTCTTCACGCTGACCGAGCGCGCTTCCTCGGCGTCGAGGATGTAGTCCTTGCCGGCAAGCGTCAGGAGCTGGCCGGCGGCGAGGAGGCCGATCATCGCCGGGATCGGTGAGATGCCGTCGAGCAGGACCGGCAGGCCCATCGTGCCGCGGATGAAGCCGGCGGTGTTCATGCCGACCGTGCCGAGCAGCACGCCGAACGCCGCCGCGAGCAGACCGCGCGTCACGTATTTCGAACCGAGCGAACCCAGCAGCAGCATGCCCCAGATCGCCACCGCGAACATCTCGACCGGCCCGATCTTCAGCACGATGCCGGCGAGCGGCTCGACGACGAAGAGCAGCAGCACATAGCCGAGAATGCCGCAGATCGTGGAGGCGAAGAGCGCGTAGCCCAGCGCCTCGTTGTGCTGACCCTTCTTCGACATGGCGTAGCCGTCGAACGTGGTCGCGTACGAGGACGGCGAGCCCGGAATGTTCATCAGGATCGCCGGGACCGAGCCGCCGAAGCCCGCGCCGGTATAGACCGAGGTCAGGAAGACGATCGCCGAGAAGAAATCCATGTAGAGCGACATCGGCAGCACAATCGCCATCGCCATGGTGATCGAGACGCCGGGAACGGCGCTGAAGACGAGGCCGACGATCAGGCCGGGAACGATCCAGCCCCAGGATCCCGCCGATGTGGCCATGATGCCGAGGGCATCATAAAAGGCCGGAAAGTCGATCATCGAGCGCTCCTACAGAATCGCAGTGAACATCGGGTAGGGCATCAGCGCCCGGAACCCGTAGATCGCGACGACGGCGACGGCCGCCGAGAACGCGATGATGTGCAGCGGTCGCCTCTCTCCGCAGACCAGCATGGTGGCGGCGGCGAACAGGAAGATCGCGATATCGAAACCAATGACGTTGAGCGCGAAGACGAAGACGCCCAGTGCCGCTCCGAGCGTGAGCATCTTGATGACCTGAACCCTGTCGGTCGGCAGCTTCGGAGCGAGGGGGTCGTATTCCTCTTCCTTTTCCTCGACGACCTTGTCGGCCCGCACGAAGAGCTGCGGAATGATGAGGACGACCATTGCCAGGGCGAAGATCGCAACCGGCTGGATCAAGAGCAGATTGTTGATGCTGGTCGAAACGCCGCGGGCATCGAACAGATACCAGATGATCGCCGCGGCGATCAGACTGACGAACAGGACATGTCCGCCGTCGACCCGGTATTCGTTTCCTCTGAAACGCATGTGACTCTCCCGGTGATAGATGGCGGGAGCCGGAGGCGCGAATGGCCTCCGGCTCCCTGCCGTTGTCGTCTCAGGACTTCAGGAGGTCGACGTACCTGGCCATCTTGGCGGCGTTGTCGAGGAACGCCTTGTTGGACGCCTCGGGGCCATACCAGGTCGTGGCGAGGTCCTGCAGTTTCAGGGCTTCGACCGCCTTCGGATCCTGGCTCGCCTTGCTGACCGCGTTCTCGATCGTCTTGTAGACGTCCGGCGCCTCGGCCTTGAGCTTGGCCGAAACCGCCCAGCCGCGCTGCGAACCTTCGACCATGTCGGTCTTGATCCCGCTGGCGCTGATCAGCGGAGCCTCGGGGAACCAGCTCACCGTCTCGGCAGCATAGATCGCGAGCGGCTTGATCTTGGTCTTCAGCGGGATGAAGCCCTCGCCGCCGACGAAGCCGACATCGACCTGCGCGCCGGCCGTGGCGTTGCGGGCCGGGCCACCGCCATCATAGGTGACGACGCGAAGCTTGGTCGGATCGATGCCAACGGCCTGCATTGTCAGCACCATGTTGGCGTAGTCCGCCGAGGCCGGCTGGACGCCGATCGACAGGCTCGACGGGTCCTTCTTCAGCATGTCGATGACCTGCTTGAAGTCCTTGATCGAGCTGTCGGACGACGTTGCCGCGAGCGTATAGTCGCGCGACGGCAGGTTGATCATCCAGAAGTCCTCGTTCTTGTACGGGGCCTGCTGCAGGAGAACCGTCAGCGGGATGTACGGCGAGGCCGAGGTGCAAAGGATCGTGTAGCCGTCGTTCGGCTGCTGGAGAGCATAGGTGTGGCCGAGCTGCGTGCCGGCGCCCGGCTTGTTGATGATCACCAGCGGCTGGCCGAGCTCCTTCTCGAGGTAAGGAGCGAATGCGCGCGACAGGCGGTCATTGTAGCCGCCCGTGGCAAAGGGAACGATGACATTGATCGGGCGCGTCGGATAACTTGCCGCCCGCACGATACCAGGCATTGCGAGCGAACCGCCCGCGACGAGACCGCCGGCGGCGGTCAGCTTCAACGCTTCGCGTCGTGTAAATTGCTTCATGGCCTTTCCTCCCAGCCGGTTCCAATTTTTGGCTTCTGCGGCCGTCAGCATTGTTTGCTGATCAGCGGCCATTTTCGCGGACCGACAGACGGAAGGTTCGTACTGCTCGCGTCAACTGTCAACAGATTTGACGGTCCATTGGTCGTAGATTTGCGAGTTATGTAGCGGAGGATCGCTGCGGCGGGGCGAAGCGAAAAAAGCGCCTTGTCGACAATCGACAGGACGTTCGGTATTTGCCCGTTGAAACCGCAGTCGGTTTCTGTGTCACTCAATCACGCGCAAGTTACCGCGTGGCGCGATCTTCTTTCCGGAGTACCTCGTGAATCATCCGACCGACGCCGCTGGCACGGTTTCCCCCTTTCTGAGCGATCTCGACATCGTCAAAACGGCGTCGCTGACGACCGTTCTGGAAAAGGAAATAGAGCGGCTGATTCTGACCGGCGAACTCGAGCCCGGGATCCGGATCAACGAGATCCATCTCTCGAACCGGTTCGGCACGAGCCGTGGCCCGTTGCGCGAAGCGACGCGCAGCCTCGAGGCGAAGGGCCTCGTCGAAGTGATCCGCAATCGCGGCGTCTTCGTACGTCGCCTGTCGGTCGAGGATGCTATCGAGATCTATGACATCCGTGCCGCTCTGTTCGGCCAGGCCGGACGTCTCGTCGCCGAGCGGATGGACGACAAGCTGCTCGGAGAATTGACGAGGCTCGTCAACAGGATGGACGAGATAGCAGAGACCGGGGATGTTGACGCCTACTACCCGATCAATCTGGCATTCCATAACCTGATCGTCACGTCGTGCGGCAACCGCACGCTTGCGGCCGAGTATCAGCGCTTCGTCAACAAGTTGCACCTGTTCCGGACCCGCGCCCTGGTGCAGTCCGGCGGCCTGAAGATATCCAACACCGAGCATCGCGGAATGCTCGAGGCACTCGCGTCGGGTGATGGGGATCGGGCTCAACTCGCTCATTGGCGTCACGTCTCGCTCGCTAAGAAGCGCGTGCTCGCGGCATCGACCTAGGCCGCGCGCGCACGCTCCTCGATCTTCCGGGATGCGATGCGGGCGGCGAGCTTGACCGCGGCCTCGTAAGCGCCCGTGTCCGCGATGCCTTTGCCGACGATGTCGAAGGCGGTGCCGTGCGCGGGTGTCGTGAAGACGGTTTCGAGGCCGGCCGTGATCGTCACGCCCTTGTTGAAGCCCTTGAGCTTCGTCGCGATCTGGCCCTGGTCGTGATACATCGCGAGCACGCTGTCGTAGTGCCCGGCAAACGCCTTCAGATAGACAGTGTCGGACGGGAAGGGGCCTTCGCAGAGGATCCCCTCGCGCTGCATCGCCTCGATCGCCGGGCGGATGATGTCGATCTCCTCGGTGCCGAAAAGGCCGCCTTCGCCCGCATGCGGATTGAGGGCCGCGACCGCGATCCGCGGCTTCTCGATGCCGGCCTTGCGCAGGGTGTCGTCGGCCAGGCGAAGGGCGCGCGAGATCGATTCGATGCTGATCTGTTCGAGCGCGGAGCGCAGCGAGACGTGCGACGTCACCCGCGTCATCCACTGACCTTCGAGCACGTTCATCTCGCTGAACGGACCGGTGTGATTGAGGAAATGGGCGAACATCTTGTGTTCGTCCGGGAAGTGCCAGCCGCCCTTGAACATCGCCTGCTTGTTGAGCGGCGCGAAGGTCACGGCGTCGATTTCGCCGGCCTTTGCGAAGTCCACGGCGCGGGACAGTGTCTCCCCGGTCAGGCGGCCGGATTCGGGGCTCAGTTCTCCGAGCTTGAACTGGCTTGGGTCGGTGTTGCCGAGATCGATGACCGGCACCCGCGGGTCGTTCCAGTCGACCGCGGATACCGACGCATACACGACGTAATCGACCGTCACGCCGGCATGCTTGGCGCCCATGTCCAGTACGCGCTTGTCGCCGACATAGACGAGGCGGGCGACATGACGGAGCCGGCCGTCATGCAGGATGCGGGCGGTCTGTTCGGGGCCGATTCCGGTGCAGTCGCCAGGAAGGATCGCGACGACGGGGAGCGATTGAGCGGCCATGTTTCCTCACCTGTCTTTGTTGTTTACGCGCTCGTTTGATCGAGCGTCCGGATGAAGCGGGCTTTGCCCGCCAGGATATGTCGTTCCATCAGCCGCCCGGCGACCGTCGTATCGGCGGTGCGAAGAGCATCCACGATCGCGCGATGCTCGTCGTTCGAGACACGCATCGAGCCTGGCAGGATGAGGCCGCGGCGGCGGAAGAGGTGCAGTTCGGCTTCGAGCGTCGGATAGAGCTCGATCAGCTTGGCGTTATCGGACGCCTCGACGAGCAAAAGGTGGAATTCGTTGTTCAGCGGATAGAATGCCGCGATGTCGGAGGCCGTGATCGCCTTGTCCATCTCGGCGATCAGCGCATCGAGTCCGTTCAACTGATGCGTGGTGATGATGCTCGCGGCCAGACGGCCAGCGAGGCCGAACAGGCCGGCGCGCGTGTCGTAGATGTCGAGCGCCTGCTTGGTCGAAATCTCTCGGACGAAGAAGCCGCGATTCAGTTCACTCCGAAGCAGGCCGAGTTGCTCGAGCGTCCGGCATGCCTCACGGATCGGGCCGCGGCTGACCCCGAGCTTCAGCGCCAGCGTGCTTTCATTGATGCGCGTTCCGCCGGTCAGCTCTCCGGAGCCGATCATCCGCTCGATCTCGCGCTGGACGACCGGCACGAAGCTCGCGGTGCGGGGATTGCGGTTGGCGGTCATTCAAGGGCTCCGACGTCCTTTCAATCTGACACAGCGCTTCACACTGTCAACACATATAAGTCGCTCATTGATGACCGGCCATCTCAGATCAGGCCCTATAGCACGCTCGCTCGCACAGGGAGAACGCTCTAATAGGAGGTCCAGAAGGATATCGGAATAATGACGGCATGGCGATTTATAGTGTTGACAGTTTGTGTGCTCGCGGACCAATCTGCATCTGCCCGGCGCGACAAGTTCCGTCGGTCGAAAGGCGCCTGTCAGAGCGCCGGAGTACGCCTGGGAGGACAGCATGAAAAAGTATTCGGTCGCGGCTATTCCGGGCGACGGCATCGGCAATGAGGTGGTGCCGGAAGGGCAGAAGGTGATGGAAGCCGCGGCGCGTCTCGGGGGCTTCTCATTCGACTGGACCCATTACGACTGGAGCTGCGAGCGCTTCGCCAAGACCGGCGCGATGATGCCGGAAGACGGCCTCGACCAGATCCGCAACAAGGACGCGATCTATCTCGGCGCCGTCGGCTTTCCCGGCGTTCCGGATCACGTCTCGCTCTGGGGGCTCCTGATCCCGATCCGCCGCGGCTTCCATCAGTATGTGAACCTGCGGCCGGTGAAGCTGCTCAAGGGCATCGAGAGCCCTCTGAAAGGTCGTGAAGCCGGATCGATCGATTTCTACGTCGTCCGCGAAAACAATGAGGGCGAGTATTCGTCGATCGGTGGCCGGCTCTATGATGGCAGCCCGGACGAACTCGTCATGCAGCAGTCGATCTTCACACGGCGCGGCTGCGACCGGGTCATGCGCTATGCCTTCGAGCTGGCCAAAACCCGCAAGAAGCACGTCACCTCAGCCACCAAGTCGAACGGCATCAGCCACACGATGCCGTACTGGGACGAGCGCTTCGCCGCGATCTCGACGGAATATCCGGGCTTCAAGACCGACCAGTTCCACATCGATATCTTGACCGCGCATTTCGTGCGCAATCCGGACTGGTTCGACGTCGTCGTCGCCTCGAATCTATTCGGCGACATTCTGTCCGACCTCGGTCCTGCCGTTGTTGGTTCGATCGGTATCGCGGCTGGCGCCAACATCAATCCGGAAAAGGACTACCCGTCGATGTTCGAGCCGGTCCACGGCTCGGCGCCCGACATCGCCGGCAAGGGCCTGGCCGATCCGATCGGCCAGATCTGGTCCGGCGCGATGATGCTTCGCCATCTCGGCGAGGAGGCCGCCGCCCGCGCGGTCGAGGATGCGATCGCCGATGTTCTCGCACGCGGCGAGGCATTGACGCCCGATCTCGGCGGAAAGGCGAACACCCGCGAGCTCGCCGACGCCATCACGGCCGCTCTGCCGGCCCACTTCAAGGCCGACAAATTCGCCGCCGTGTCCTGATGGACGCGGGCGGGCGCCGGCCAATAGCGCCGGCCAACCAAAACAACAGACAGGAAGGAGACGCGATGAACGCCCATACCAACGCCGTCAGCGAGGATCTGACCCGCTACGTCGCCGACTTCGTCGTCTCGACCCGCGACGTGCCGAAGGACGTCGCGGATCTCGGGAAGAAGTCGATCCTCGACGGCCTCGGCCTCGCGCTCTCAGGCTCGGTCGCGAAGAGCGGCGAACTTGTCCGCAAGCATCTCGACGAGATCGGCCTTGCCCCAGGCAAGTCGACCGTCATCGGTTCGGACCGCAAGGTCGCCAGCCGCTTCGCCGCCTTCGCCAATGGTGTCGGCATCCACGCTGACGATTACGACGATACGCAGCTCGCCGTCGCGCCGGATCGCGTCTACGGCCTGCTGACTCACCCCACAGCGCCGGCCCTTCCGTCCGCATTGGCGGTCGGTGAGGCGCGAGGCGCTTCCGGTCGCGACGTGATGCTCGCCTATCACATCGGCGTCGAAGTGGAGTGCAAGATCGCCGAGGCGATCAATCCGCGCCACTACCAGACCGGCTTCCACGCGACCGCGACTTGCGGAACCTTCGCCTCGGCATCGGCCGCTTCGAAACTGATGGGTCTCGATGTCGAGACCACCCTCCGCGCACTGTCGATCGCCGGCAGCCAGTCGGCGGGTCTGCGTGAGAACTTCGGGACGATGACGAAACCGTTCCACGCCGGCCGTTCGTCGGAGAGCGGCGTCGCCGCCGCGCAGTTCGCCGATATCGGCTGGACCGCCGCGCCGACCATTCTGGAAGCACCGCGCGGCTTCTTCAGCGCCGCCGGTGGTGGCTATGATCGCGGCGCGATTCACGGTCGTCTTGGCGCGCCGTGGACCTTCGCCTCGCCGGGCGTCTCCATCAAGCCGCATCCGTCGGGCTCGCTGACTCACCCCGGCATGACCGAGATGCTGAAGCTGATCCGTGTCAACAAGATCACCGCGGACCAGGTGAAGCGTGTCCGCGTCGGCACCAATCACAACATGCCGAACGCGCTCATCCATCACAGGCCGACCAACGAGCTCCAGGCCAAGTTCTCGATGGAGTTCTGCATGGCGATCCTCCTCCTGGAGGGCCGAGCGGGTCTGAACGAATTCACCGACGAAGTGGTTCTTCGCCCCGATGTGAAAGCGATGATCGAGAAGGTCGATTTCGTCGTCGACGACGAGGCGGAGGCGGCCGGCTACCACAAGATGACGACGATCATCGACATCGACCTGACCGATGGCCGCCGCATCTCCGGCCGCGCCGATTTCGGCAAGGGCAGCCCGGCCGATCCGATGACCTACGAGGAAGTGGCCGACAAATTCCGTGAATGCGCGGAGTTCGCCCGCTGGCCGTCGGCCAAGGCCGAAGACGTCGTGGCAATGGTCCGTGATCTTGAGGAGCTTCCGAACATTGACCGCCTCATGGGAGCCCTCGCAAAAGGCGCCTGAGGACGAGGTCGCTGTGGCCTCGCTCAAACACAAGGCAGCCAAGCTGATGAGCTGGATCGGGGCGCGCTGGCTGGCGCGCCTCGTCCTCACCCTCGTCATTGGCCTGATCGGCGCGTTCGCCGCCAGTTCGATCCATATGCCGCTGGCGTGGATGCTGGGGCCGTTCCTGTTCTGCGCCGCCGCGTCTCTGAGCGGTCTCCCGCTCAAGAGCGTCCCGCACGGCCGCGAAGTCGCGCAGTCGATCGTCGGCCTCGCCATTGGCCTGCGCTTCACCGCGCCGGTCCTCGCCGCGACCGCAACCCTGCTGCCGGCCATGGCGCTGACGACCATGTTCGTCATGATCGTCACGACCGTCGGCGCCTTCCTGATCATGCCGATCGGTCGGCTCGATCCGAAGACGGCGTTCTTCTCCACCGCCGCCGCCGGCATGGCCGACATGGCGACGATCGCTGTTCAGCGCGGCGGCGATCCGAACGCGGTGTCGGTCGTCCACGCCATCCGCGTCTCGATGGTGGTTCTCTCGGTACCCCTTTTGCTGTTCGCATTCGGCGAACAGGGCACATCTGTTCACAACCATGTTCACATGCGCGAGGACGTGCTCTCGATCCTGATCGCGATCGGTCTCGCCTATATCGCGGCGCGCATCCTCAACCTGACACACTTTCCGAACCCATGGCTGATCGGCGGCTGCGTTCTGGGTGGGATTTTAGCCGGAACCGACCTTCTGCTGGTCGGCATTCCGCGCCCGTTGATGCTGATCTGCCAGCTCGTTATCGGCGTTTCCTTAGGTGTCAGATTCGAACGGGACCTGATCCTGAAACTGCCCCGCGTCGTCGCGGCAGCTTTGGTGATCACTTTCTACATGATCGTCGCTACCGCCTTGGGCGCGATGCTGCTCTCCTGGGGCACCGGACTGCCCTACGGAACGAGCTTCCTCTCGATCGCTCCGGCCGCCGTGACCGAAATGGTGCTGACCGCCCAGGCCATGCATCTCGACGCCGAAATCGTCACTGCCTTCCACGTCATGCGCATCGCTTTGATCGAGGCCACGATTCTCATCGTGTTCGCGATCTTCACACGCATCCACACCTGGCGCGGCGGGGCCATCTGAAGAAGAAAAAGGAAGGGGAGGTCATGAAGACTTACAAGATCGCGGTCATTCCGGCTGACGGCATCGGAACCGAGGTCATCAATCCGGGCTGCGAGGTGCTCGAAACCATCGCCCGCGCGGACGGTGGTTTCCGCTTCGAATTCACCCATTTCGACTGGGGCTCGGACTACTACCGTAAGCACGGGGTGATGATGCCGGCTGACGGCGTCGATCAAGTTCGGGGCTTCGATGCTATCTATTTCGGCGCGGTGGGTGACCCGAAAATCCCTGATGCAATAACGCTCTGGGGCCTTCGCCTCGCGATCTGCCAGGGCATTGACCAATACGCCAATGTCCGTCCGACGCGGCTCCTGCCGGGCCTGAAGAGCCCCCTGCGCGCCGACCTCGCCAAGGATGTCGACTGGGTCATCGTCCGCGAGAATTCGGAAGGCGAATATGCCGGCGCCGGTGGCCGCGCCCACAGGGGCCTGCCGATCGAGGTCGGTCTCGACGTCTCGATCTTCACCCGCACCGGCATCGAGCGGATCTGCCGCTTCGCCTGTGATCTCGCCCGTTCGCGCCCGCGCAAGAAGCTGACGATCGTCACCAAGTCGAATGCCCAGCGGCACGGAATGGTGTTCTGGGACGAGGTCTGCCGCGGAGTGATCAAGGACTATCCGGACCTCGATATCGACTGGATGCTCGTCGACGCGATGACGACGCGCATGGTGCTGAAGCCCGGTACGATCGACACGGTGCTGGCGAGCAACCTGCACGCCGACGTCCTGTCCGATCTCGCATCGGCGGTCGCTGGCAGCTTGGGTATCGGTGCGACGGCCAATCTCGATCCAAGCCGTGCCGGCCCGTCCATGTTCGAGCCGATCCACGGCTCGGCCTTCGACATCACCGGGAAGGGAATCGCAAACCCGATCGGCGCGTTCTGGACTGCTGCGATGATGCTCGAGCATCTCGGCCAGAAGGACGCGGGGGACCGGCTGATGCGGGCGATCGAGGAAGTGACGGCGCGCGGCAATGTCCTGCCGCCGGATCTCGGCGGCAATGCCGGCACCCGTCAGGTAACTGACGCGGTGCTCGCCAGCCTCGAAAGCATGGCGACCGCAGCCGAGTGAACAAACGAAAAGGGACGCGCCGTGGCACGTCCCTTTTTCAAAAGCCCTGAACGTTAGGTCAGCGGACCGCGTCGAAAGCGTTCTCGTCGATGCCGAGAACCTTCAGGTCTTCCGCTTCCGGACGACGATGAGCACTTAGCGCATTGGATACACGAATAGCGGCGCCGAACGATTCAAAGAAGCTCGCGATGGCACCGAGGAAATCGAACGAACCGCCATTGGTCACACGGGCGGTCATCACTGCAGCGTTCGACATCTGATCCTCCTTAAGGTCAGCGCTTCTTACCTTTGCCTATTGTTGACAGGTAGGAGGCGAGACGTATGGGAGGGTTGCAGTGCGCGCGCGACTGCGACGGAGCGATGCGTTACCGGCCAGTCCAGCGAGGGGGGCGTTTCGCCAGAAAGGCTTCCACGCCTTCACGAAAATCCTCGCTGAGATAGCACATCAGATTGATCTCCACTGCGAGGGCCGAGGAGATGTCCGGACCAATGGCGCCCAGTGCTTTCTTGGCGGCTCGCAGCGTGAGCGGCGCGTGCGCAGCCACCTGGCGGGCGATTTCCATTCCCCGCTGCAAGAGTTGATCGGGCTCGGTGACCTCAATCACGAGGCCGATCGCCTTGGCTTCCTCGGCGCCCATGAGGCGCGCTGTGAAGATCAGATCCTTCAGCTTGGCTGGACCCAACAGGGCTGCGAAGCGAGCGTAATTCTGCAGTGAGAGAGTGTTGCCAAGCGTACGCGCGATCGGCATGCCGAACTTCAGGTCGCTGGCCGCGATCCTCAAATCGCAGCACGCGGCGATGCCCGCGCCGCCGCCTGTGCATGAGCCGGGAATGAGCGCGATCGTCGGCACCGGACAATTCTCGATTGCCGTCAGCACGCGGCCGATCCGCGCCTCATAGGCAAGCGCGTCTTCCGCGGTCGTGACATTGCGGAACTGCGCGATGTCGGTCCCGGACGCGAATGCCTTGCGGCCCGCGCCCGTCAGCACGACGAGGCGCAAATTCGGGTCGCTGGCCGCTGCGTCGCAGATCTCGGCGAGACGATCGTACATTTCGAACGTCATCGCGTTCCGGCTCTCCGGCCGGTTGAAGGTCACGACGGCGATGCCGTTCTGCACCTCGTGCAACAGGTCTTCGTTCACCCGATCCTCCGTCCCGTCCGGGCGAGGATTATCACGGAAGGTAGATTCCGCCGTTCACGTGGATCGTCTGGCCGGTGATGTATTGTCCGCCCGGGCCGGCGAGATGCACGACCATCGCCGTCACATCCTCCGGCGAGCCTTGCATGCCGAGCGGGGAGTTGTGGCCGGAATGATGGGTCGGGTTCGGCGCGCCGGTCTTCTCACGGTTGGTGTCGATGCGGCCGGGCGCGACGAGGTTCACCGTGATGTGCCGTGGCGCGAGCTCCATCGCCAGTGCCTTGGTCAGGCCGACAAGGCCGGCCTTTGCCGCGACGACATGGGCGCGGTTGGATGCGCCTGTATGCGCGCTCAGTCCGCCCATGCTGATGATGCGTCCCCCGTCAGGCATCATCGACGCTGCCGCCTGCGAGCAGAAGAATGAGGCATCGAGGATGCTCGACATCACGATCCGCCATTCGGCGGCCGAGATGTTGGCGAGCGGCGTCTCGCGGCGCACCGCAGCGTTGTTGACGAGGATGTCGAGCTTGCCGTGCTTGTCCTTGATCTCGGCGAACAGGCCCTTCACTTGTGATGCCTCGCCGAGATCGGCCATGATCACGTCGGCGCTGCCGCCGGCGGACCTGATGTCGGCCGCGACCGCCTCGACGTCTTCGCGCGATCTCCGTGCATTGACGACGATATGGGCGCCCTGGGCCGCAAGCCCCAAAGCGATCGCGCGGCCGATATTGCGCGCCGAGCCGGTGACCAGCGCGACCTTGCCTTGCAGAGTTCCCATCACGCCGTCCGGAGGCCGGTGTAGCTGGACAGATCCGGCTGTTTGAACAGTTCGGTGCTTGCCGTCTTCAGGCGGCCCGCGACGCTCTTGTCGAAGCCGCCGTAAAGGACGTTGCCGACGAACTTCGCCTCGAACTCCTCTGGCGGAAGCGGATCGTGGGCGCCACCGCGCATGTTCTCACGGCGGACCTCATGGACTGTGCCGTCCTTCAATGTCGCACGGATGTGGCCGGTGTAGCGGGTCGGGTAGGGATTGTCGGGATCGACGACGTAGGAGACCTTCTGTGCCAGCGCGAGGATTTCCGGATCGCGCACCATCTCCTCGCTGAATTCGGCCAGGCCGGCGGCGTTCTTCAAGAAGCCAACCGAGACGCAATAGGGCGAGCTGAACTTGGCCGCGTAAGAGGTCGGCGGATTGCGCTTGTCCTCCAGCTTCTCCCATAGACGATGCACCGTGCCTTCGCCGACCTCGCAGACCATCGACACGACGTCGTCGGCCTTGACGCCGCGCCGCGACAACTCGATGGCGCAGTCGACATAGGGCTGGGTCATGGTTCCGCAGGCATATTGCTTGAAGGCGATCGTCGTCAGCAGCCATTGATCGCCGAGGCCGTCGAGCAGCTTGCTGAAGTCCGGCGTCTTGCTCGGCGCGAAGCCGTGGAAGAAGCCATGCTCGCCTTCCAGCACGAAGACAGGGCCCATGAAGCCGCCCTTTCCGAGCAGCGCCGCGCGGATACCCGACTGTGCCGCCCAGCCGGCATGCATGCGCTTCGTCCAACTGCCGTCCTTCAGGTATTCGATGATGCCCGACGACATCGAACCGGCGATGCCGAGCGTTGAGGTCAGCTGTTCGCGGTTGAGCCCGAGCGCCGCGCCGACGCCGGCTGCCGCCGCCAGAGTGCCGATGACCGCGGTCGGATGGAAACCAGCTTTGTGGATCGCGCGAGGTGCCACCAGGCTGAGGCGGCAGAGAAGCTCGATGCCGACTGCGCAGCCGAGCAGTGCGTCCTGGCCCGAGCGGCCGAAGCGCTCGCAGGCGGCGAGCACGGCCGGCATCACGACCGCGCTTGAGTGAACCGGACCGCCCTCGAACGTGTCGTCGAAGTCCTCGCCATGCGCCGCCGTGCCGTTGATCAGAGCGGCGCTGTACATGTCGTATCGCTGGGCATGGCCGAGCGCGGTGCATGAGCCGGGCTCGGCGGCGGTCAACGTCGCCTGCACATAGTCCGTATTCCGCGCCGCAAGGCAGAGGCCGCTGACGTCGAGCAGAAGGCGCTCGCACATATTGACGACGTCTGCCGGAAGCGGCTTCTCCGCCGTGCGGACGATCCAGTCCGCAATCTGAGAGGCGATGCTCATTTGCGCGTGGCTGCTCATGTCGTTCATGCCGAAACTTCCTTGTCCTGCGGGCGCAGCCTGCGATTCCTGAATTCACGGATGAGGGAGCCGGCAAGGAACAAAACCGCCAGCGAGAGGAAGATCACGGAAACCGGATCTTCGATGAAGATGTGATAGTCGCCACCGGAGATCACGAGCGAGCGGCGGTAGTTCGACTCGATCATGTAGCCGAGCACGAGGCCGAGAATTGTCGGCAGCATCGGCATGCCGAAATAGCGCATCCCGTATCCGAGGATGCCCGAGGCGAGGACGAGGCCGAGATCGAATGGACTGTTGTTGATCGAATAAGCGCCGGAGAAGACGAGCGCCGCTATGAAGGCGAAGAGATAAGGCTTAGGCCTGTTCACCAGCCAGATCGACGCCGACAGGGTCATATAGGCGATCGGGATCAGCGCGAGCGAGGCGACCAGGAGGCCAGAGAACATGCCGTAGAGGATGGTCGGGTCGCGATTGAACAGCACCGGGCCGGGGATCAGGCCGTGGATCAGGAAGCCGCCGAGAAGCACGGCCGTCGAATTCGACGCGGGGATGCCGAAGCTCAGCAGCGGGATCAGGCCGACGCCCGCATCGGCATTGTTGGCGCATTCGGGAGCGGCAACGCCTTCCTCGGAGCCCTTGCCGAATTCTTCCGGAGTTTTCGAGAAGCGGCGGGCTTCCGTATAGGCCATGAAGGACGCGACGGTTCCTCCGGCGCCCGGCATGATGCCGGAGAAGATGCCAATGACGGACCCGATCAGATTCGCCTTTGCAGTCTTCAGTTGTACGGCCCAGCTCGGCCATTTCAACTTCGTCGCGCCGCCGCTGATATGCGCCGTCGGCTGACGATTGGCGACCTGTTCGAGCACTTCGCCGACGGCGAACAGACCGACCATGACGAGGATGATAGGCACGCCGGTCAGAAGGTCGGCGTTGCCGTAGGTGAAGCGGCCGACGCCGGTGACCGGGTCGGTGCCGATAGTCGCGATCATCAGGCCGATCAGCGCGCCGATTATGCCCTTGAACAGCATGCCTTCGGACACTGAGACGATGACGCTGAGGCCGAGGATGCCGAGCGCGAAATAGGAGCTGGGCTTGAAGGCAAGGGCCAGTTGCGACAGCGGTGCGGTCAGGAGGATGACGCAGAGGATGCCGACGAAATTACCGATAGAACTAGCCTGC
Source organism: Flaviflagellibacter deserti (assembly GCF_042652085.1). Lineage (NCBI taxonomy): Bacteria > Pseudomonadati > Pseudomonadota > Alphaproteobacteria > Hyphomicrobiales > Flaviflagellibacter > Flaviflagellibacter deserti. The sequence goes on from NZ_JBHSJF010000006.1 coordinate 423,621, forward strand.
AGCGAGATGCCGAGCGCCTCACCCGCTCTGCCCTGTTTCCGCATCTCGTAGCCGTCGATCATTGTCGCGGCGGATGCGCTCGTTCCCGGAGTCCGAATGAGGATGGCCGGAATCGACCCGCCATATTCAGCGCCAACATAGGTCGAAGTCAGAAGGACCAGTGCCGGGATCGGGTCCATCGTGTAGGTGAATGGCAGAAGCAGAGCCATGGTGATCGACGGCGACAGGCCGGGCGTGGCGCCGCCGAAAATGCCCCAGGTCATGCCGATGACGGCCATCGGTATGATGAGCGTCGTGCCAAGCAGTTCGAAGCTTGTGATGATCGCGTCCATGACGGCCTTCAGATCAGGTCCGCCCAGATGCCGAGTGGCATGTGGACGTCGAGAAGCATGACGAAGATGAGCCAGAACACGACCGCGCCGCCGATCGAGATTGCGGCGAGGCGGATGTCGGGTTTGACGCCCTGGTAGACGCACATCGCGAAGATCAGCAGGGCGACTGACAGGAAGTATCCGGTGGTTTCGAAGAAGAAGATGAACACGGCGCAGATCGCGACCGCCCCGGCCGCCCATGCGAAGGCTGCGAGGGGGTGATCGAACACGCCGCGAGAATCGCCCTCTTCATCGGCCGTGGGGCCGATGCCGGCCCGCAGCACAAGAAGCCGCTGGCCGACATACAGAGCCGACATGATTGCGAGGCCGTAGCCCAGCAGGTGGGGTACGCCGGCGGCGCCAACCGTATCGCCAATGGCGGTTTCCGGAATGGTGGCCGCCGCCGTGAGGTAGGCGAGCGCGATGGCAAACGCGATCACGCCGCAGAGAATGTCCCTGTCCATTGCGCTCGTCCTGTTTGCGTTACTTTTTCTTGACGACGCCGACTTCGGTCAGGAGCGTCTTCTGCTCCATCGCGAAGTGATCGACGAACTTTACGTAGTCGTCGTGCGCGATGAATGCCGGGACGAGGTTCGCCGCTTCGTAGTCAGCCTTGTACTTTGGATCGGCGAGCAGCTTCGGGATCGCCTGGTCCCAGGCTTTGGTGATCTCCGGCGGCAGGCCTTTCGGACCGGCGAGGCCGCGGAACTTACGGACCGCCAGATCGATGCCCGAATCCTTGGCGGTCGGCACGCCCGGCAGAAGGGCGAGAGGAGCCTCGGACAGAACCGCCAGCACGCGGACCTGCTTGCCCTCGAGTTGCGAGCGCAGTTCCTGGACTTCGCCGATGGCGATATCGAGCGTGCCGTTCAGCACGTTGATCATCGTCTCGCCACCGCCTTCGCTGGTGACGACCGCGGCATTGACGCCGGTGATCTTCTTCATCTGTTCGAGCGTGATGCGCTCGAGCGAGCCCGGGTTCGCGGCGCCCCAGGCGCTGCGGCCGGCCTTCGCCTTGTCGAGCACGTCCTTCAGCGTTTTGAAGGGAGCGTCGGCGCGCGTGTAGATGACTTCCGGGTCATAGAAGAAGTTCGCGAGTGGTTCGAGCGCGGTGTAGTTCGCGCTGAGCTCGGCCATGTGCGAGGTGTAGATGTAGGTCGGAGTCGTCGCGTAGAAGACGCTGCCGTCGGGCTTCTGCTTGGCCATATGCGCCATGGCCTTGGCACCCGAGCCGCCCGAGACGTTCTCGACGACGAAGTCGGCATCGATCACCTGCTTCAGATACTTCGTCATGTCACGCAGGAAGACGTCGCTGCCGCCGCCCGGGCTCGAATGGGTGACGAGCGTCACGACCTTGTGCGGATAGGCGATCTTGTCCTGGGCGAGAGCCGGCAGGGCGGCCGCACAGGCCAGTCCCAAAGTCGCGGCGAAAAGCGAGCGCGCGAGCGCGTTCGTGTGTTTGACCAACATTTTTTCCTCCCGTTTGTCGTTTTTATCGGGCCTATTCGGCCTCTTGTTCTTGTGGTCGGTTTTGTTTTTGTCGTGGTCAGTCAGTCTTCGCGGCGTATGCCTCCAGCACCCGCTCGCGGGCATTCATGACATGATTGAAATGCGCGTCCTGGGCGCGCTGCTCATCGCCGGCGGCGAGCGCATCGACCATTTCGGCATGCTCGCGGTTCGACTCGCCCATATGGTCGGCGCGGCCGAGATTCTTCATCCGGAACAGGTGAAGCTCCTTGACCAGACCTTGATAGGTCTGGGCCAGCCGGTCGTTGCGGGCGGCCGCAAGGATCGCTGCGTCTAGCGCGATGTTCGCCTGGTAATAGGCCTTCCCGTCGCCGCCGCGCTTGATGCATTCGTCCATCTCGTGGACGAGCCCGCGCAGGCGGATGACCTCTTCCTTGCGGATGCGCGTCGCGGCAAGCCGGCCGGCGAGGGCGAACAGTCCGGCGCGGACCTCATACGCCGCCATCGCCTCTGCGAGGCTGATCGGCCGGATGAAGACGCCACGGTTCGGGATGAATTCCAGCAGGCCGGCCTCGACGAGGGCGCGGAAGGCCTCGCGCACGGGACCACGGCTGACCTGGAATTTCTCGGCGAAATAGTTCTCGTTCAGGCGCTCTCCCATCGGAAGGTCGCCCTGCAGGATGATCCGCTCGATTTCCGCGCGGAGCGCCATTGGCAGGGAGCGCACGCCGAGGGGCTGCGCGGACATTCCGATACCGTCTGATGCGTCTGACAACATGCCCGGCAGCGTAGCCCTCCGTCAAAAATTGTCAACGATTGACAAAATGGCCGGGCATAGGGATTGAATGCAGGCCAATCAGGAGAGCTGGCGGCTCGTTCGAAAGCCGCATGCGAACTGTCGACAAACAGAAGACCGGGAGGAAAGACGATGGCCCAGCGAACCGACGTGACGCGAGCGCTTGCCGAATGGATCGTTGACTGCGACATCGCGAAAATCCCGGAGGCGGTGCAGCAGGAGGGCGTCCGCACCTTCGTCAACTGGCTCGGTTGCGCCGTCGGCGGCGCTCGTCATGAGACGGTCGATCGCGCACTCGATGCGCTGACCCAATTCTCCGGCGCGCCGACTTCGACGGTCATCGGCCGAGGCGAGCGGCTCGACGCGCTCCACACGGCGCTTATCAATGGCATCAGCTCGCACGTCCTCGATTACGACGACACGCATCTGAAGACGATCATCCACCCGGCTGGCCCGGTCGCTTCCGCTGCGCTTGCGGTCGCGGAACGCCATGGCATCTCCGGCCGTGAACTCCTCAACGCCATGATCGTGGGCGTCGAGGTCGAGTGTCGGATTGGTAATTCCGTTTATCCTGATCATTACGATCGCGGCTGGCATATCACCGGCACTGCGGGCGTGTTCGGCGCGGCGGCGGCCGTCGGCCGGCTTCTGAAGCTCGACGTCCAGAAGATGGTCTGGGCGCTCGGTCTCGCCGCGACGCAGTCGTCGAACCTGCGCGAGATGTTCGGCACGATGACGAAGAGCTTCCATCCGGGACGCGCGGCACAGAATGGCGCTGCATCAGCCTATCTCGCGGCAGCCGGCTACGACTCGTCCAATCAGGGCATCGAGGCGCCACGCGGCTTCGCCAATGTCCTGTCGACGAAACAGGACTACAACGAGATCCTCGGTGGCCTCGGCGAGACGTGGGAAGCGGCGCTCAACAGCTACAAGCCGTTTGCCTGCGGCATCGTCATTCATCCGACGATCGACGGCTGCATCCAGCTCCGCAACGAGACCGGCGTTGGTGCCAACGAGGTCGAGGCGATCGAGCTAAGAGCCCATCCGCTGGTGCTCGAACTGACCGGCAAGCGCGAGCCGAAGACCGGCCTCGAATCCAAGTTCAGCGTTTTCCATTCCGCCGCCTGCGCGCTCGTTCGCGGCGACGGCTCGCCGACGGCATTCACCGACGAGGCGGTCAACGACCCGACGCTCATAGCCCTCCGCCGCAAGGTCCATGTCACGACCGATCCGAACGTCCACGAGGCCTCGGTCGATATCGTGCTCAAGCTCAAGGACGGCCGGACGATCGAGAAGAAGATCGAACGTGCCATCGGCAGTCACGAGAAGCCGCTGTCGAACGCGCAGATCGAGGCGAAATTCCGCGGTCAGGCAGCTCCGGTCATCGGCGCCGAGCTTTGCGACAAGCTGCTCGCAACGGCCTGGAAACTGCCGAGCCTCGGCAAGGCCTCCGAAGTCACGGCCGCCAGCGTGCCAACTCCCGTTCAGCTTGCGACGGCGTGAGCGACATGGCGGATCTCAGCCTTGGAATTCTGAACGGCGACGATATCGGCCACGAGATCGTCCCCGCATCCGTCGAGGTCGTGAAGGCGGCAGCGGCAAAGACCGGTCTGGAGATAGACTGGGTGCCGATGCCGATCGGCAGGAAAGCCTTCGACGATCTCGGCCATACGATGCCGCCGGGTATGCTGGAGCGGCTGGGCGAACTCGACGGCTTCATCCTCGGGCCAATCGGTCATCGCGCCTATCCGAAGCATGCGAACGCGATCAATCCGCACCCGATCCTGCGCAAGCACTTCGACCTGTTCGCCAATGTCCGGCCGACGCGGTCCTATCCGGGCATCGATTGCCTCTATGACAATGTCGATCTCGTCATCGTCCGCGAGAACAACGAAGGCTTCCAGCCGGACCGTAATGTCGTCGCCGGCTCCGGCGAATTCCGTCCGACCGAGGACGTGACGATCTCTGTTCGCGTCATCACCCGCGCAGGCAGTTCAAAGGTCGCCCACGCCGCTTTACAACTCGCGCAGAACCGCCGGAAGAAGCTGACCGTGGTTCATAAGAATACGGTCTTCAAACTCGGCTGCGGCATGTTCGTCGAGGAATGCCACAAGGCGGCGAAGGACTATCCCGACGTCGAGGTCGACGAGGTCATCGTCGACACGTTCGCGATGATGCTGGTCCGCGACCCGCACCGCTTCGACACCGTCGTCACGACCAACATGTTCGGCGACATCCTGACGGACGAGGCGGCGGGCCTCGTCGGTGGCCTCGGCATGGCGCCGGGTCTCTGCATCGGCCGCGGCAATATCGCGATGGCGCAGGCGACGCATGGCTCCGCGCCCGACATCGCGGGCAGGGGGATCGCCAATCCCTATGCGATGATCGAATCGAGCCGCATGCTGGTCGACTGGCTCGGCCGCAAGCACGGCATCGACAGCGCCGTGCGCGCATCGAAGCTGATGTCGATCGGCATTGAGGCGGCCTTGGCCGATCCGAAAAGCAGGACGTCCGACATCAATGGCTCGGGCGGCACCGCGGACATGACCCGGGCGATCGTCGAACGCATCAACGCTGCCTGACATGAAAAAAGGCGGCGCCCGTCGGCGCCGCCTTCGACTCCTCAGTCCTGGACAATCACGCCCAGGTCTTCAGGGCCTCGAACTGGGCGACCTGATCGGCGAGGAGGTTCTTCTCCTCGTCGCGCCGCACGAACACCTTGAACATCGCGTCGCCGCTCTTGTTCATGAACTGCACAGAGCAGGAGCGGCGGCCGCCGGGCGCGCGGTCGAGGAGGACGATCTCGGCGCAATTCTCCGCCTTGATGTGACCGCCGATCGGACTGTCGCCATGGATGTTGAAATAGCCGTGGCCATGGGTGCCCGCGGGCAGGCTGCCGGTGATCTCGGCGACGACATCCTTGGTGTGGACGAGGAAGAGCACGTCGCCCCAGCTCGTCATCTCCGACCAGATGTCGTCGAAGCGCTCACCGGGAATGATCGTGGCTTCACCCTGCGGCAACTCCGCCAGGACGGCGCGAAGCGGCACGTTCTGGTCGCGGGCGATGAATTCGAGAATGCCGTTCGGCTTCTCGGCAAGCGCGGTGCGGATGCGCTCCTGGTCGGGGCTAACAGCGATGGTCACCTTTTACTCCGCCGCTACGGCGTGTTCCGCCGTGATGTGCTGGAACACCTCGAAACCCTCGAAATTCGGATGGCCGAGATAGGTCGGCTTGCGCTCGCTGGTGTTGGCGCGGGCATGCGAGGCGCGGAACTGGTCGGACTTCGTCCAGGCCTCGAATTCGGCCTTGGAGCGCCAGACCGTGTGCGAGGCATAGAGCACATGATCCTCGTGCTCCGGGCCGCGCAGCATGTGGAATTCGACGAAGCCGTCGAGCTCATGCAGGTTGCTCTGGCGCGACAGCCAGATGTCCTCGAAGTCCTTGGTGGACTCCTTGGCGACCTTGAAGCGGTTCATGGCGATGAACATTGGGATTTCCTCTGGTTAGCTGGGTAGCCCGGCGGCTCGACACCGCCGGGCGAATTTCCTGGCTGGTGTTAGAACTGGTACGTGGCGCTGACTTTGAAATTGCGGCCCGGTTCCGAATAGTAGTCCTTGTTCCGGGTCGTCGCAGCCAGGTCCAGCGTCTTGAAGTACGTCTCGTCGAAGATGTTGAAGACGCCTGCTCTCAGTGTCAGGCCGTCAAACACCTGAGGCTTCCACCAGACCGTAAAGTCGACGAGCTGATATGATGGCGTGGTCGACGTGACAGTTTCCACCTTGTCGACGCCTCGACCTGCCCCGATCGTCAGGATGACATCGCTACCCCACCGGTCGGTCTCATAACCCACGGCGGTCATCAGCCTGGCCGTCGGGATAGTGTTCAGGTGCTCATCATCGTCGATGTCTCGACCGACGTAGGCACCCAAATTACCCCAAGTATGCCAACCGGACACATGGCGGTAATGGCCTTCGATTTCCGCGCCGTAGATCTCGACATTGTCGCGATTGATGGTGTCGGTGACGCCTAGTGGATAGGTTGGAGTGGCTACCGGATCGCTTTGATCGATGAAGTTCTTGTAGCGGTTATAGAAGGCTGAGACCGCACCACCGAAATCCTGATCTCCGGCCTTGGCCCCGATCTCGAACCCGTTGCTGGTTTCAGGCTTCAGGTTTTCGTTGCCAAGGCGCAGGTAGGTGCCTGGGCCGCCGTAGTCGAGATAGAGTTCGTTTGCGGTGGGGGCACGGAAGCCTTGCGCCCACTGAGCGTAAAGCGTGATCTCGGGGTCGATGTCGTATTCGACACGCAGCTTGCCGGCCAGGTTTGAATCGCTGGAATCCGGGGGCAGAGTCCCATCGTAGTTCGGATTGCTTTCGAGCCCGGCGGTCTCTTGGGGCTTTTCCTGATACCAGTCGTAACGGAGCCCCGGCGTGACCCGGATGGCTCCGCCAGCCAGCACAATCTCGTCCTGAACGAACGCGCCGAACGTCGTGCCGTCGACATTGGGCATGTCGGCTTGGTTGGTGTGAAGGAATGAGCACGTTGCGAAGGGCGGATACGGAGGGGGCGGACAATTGTCCACGCCCGCAGAGTAGGACGATGCCTTGCTGCCGTAGAGCTCCCCACCGAAGCTGACGCGGTGCTCCGTTGTCGCCAGATCGAAAATCTTCAGCGCGCTGCCATTAATGCCGAAGATTTCCTGTTCGCGAGTGTTATCGCGGCGATAGGGCCCGTTAGGCGGTCCGGGAGTGATACGAATTGATCGAAAGTCGCTTTCGAGCTGCTGCCGCTGCCAGTAGATCACGGCCTCTGCCTGATCGATCGCGCCGCCGCCATCGTAACGGTAGTCCGCTGACACACGCTGACGCTTCGTCACGTCATTCGTGGTGACCGAGCCGAGTGCATAGGTTAACGGCGTTGTTGCTAGCCGATCGTCGATGTCTTCGTCGCGGTTGAAGAGCTCGCCCGTAAATCCGAAACGATGACCGCCGTCGACGTACTGGTGAAGTTTCACGAGCAGGTTTTCCTGATCGTAATCGGACGGATTTTTTTCCGTGCGGCTCGTTCCGTAGGCATCGATGTCGCCCTTGTTTTCGAGCTCGTGTCCGTTTCGATAGCCGCCCTGAACAAGCACAAAGGTGTTGTCGACGCGCGCCGCCGCGGCTTCGTCCACTCGCCAGCTGTCGTCCTTGCTGTCGAAGCCGCTCCGGGTGATCGAGCCCCAGTTCCGGCCATCCTTGATCAGATCCTCCGGATCGAGGGTTCGGAACGCGACGACGCCGCCGATGCCGCCGGAGCCGAAAATGCTCGAGTCAGATCCCTTGATGATATCGACGGCGGAGAGGGAGTCGAACTCGAAGGTGTTCACGCCGCCCTGGACGCCACGCGCTCCGTCCTCGAACCACGGAACGCGGATTCCATCGATCGTCGTGAGTACGCGCGTCCGATCAAGGCCGCGAACATTGAAGCTGCGTGAAGCCTCATTGTACGAAACACCCGGAGCCAGTCGGTCGATGTCCCGGATGTCGGTGACCTGCCGCTGTTCCATCTCTTCCTTAGTGACGCGCGTCGTAAGCACCGTCTCCTGCTCGGTCGCAAGAGCCGGCTTCTGCTCGCCGCCTTCGCCGCCCCCCGAACCGTTCGCTGTCCCCGTGCCCTGAACCACGATCGGCTCAAGCACGATGTTGCCGTCCGCATCGCGTTGCGGAGACTGCTGCGCGAGTGCCGCGCCTGCGCTGATCGAGATCAACAAGGCCGACGCCGCAGCGCCGGCGAAAACCGGGTTCTTCATACTCAACCCCCACCCCTGTTCCATTGAAGGAAACAGGCTGTGCTGGCTGGGTTCGGAGCGTTCCGGAGCCTGGCTTGCTTCGCCGTGCTGGAGCGCGGCGTCTTCACCGTCGCTCCCCTTCTTCAGTTGACGCTCCTATAGAAAACTGAGAAGACGTGTCAAATGGTTTTGCGGGTGGTCTGCAAAATAAAAAGTATTCTAATTCTAAAGAACATGATCGACGATAGTGAAGACACAGCTACTGTGTCGAACAATTCAAAACTAGACGCTATGAATGCATTGCAGGATGTGTTGGATCGCGTGATAGAGAGTCGTGACTTGTTCAATGGAGCAAATGAAATCGGAATTATGCATGAAGGTGCGTTGTATAGGCTTCGCGTTACTCGCGCCGGTAAGCTGATTCTCAATAAGTGACCGATCTCAGAAGGGGCGCTGCGGTGTCCGAGGCAAACATGACAATTCGAGAACTTACTTTCCTGCGCCCGCTCAGCCACTTGGCGATGCTGGGTGCGATCGCTCTTTCGCTTTCCGCGCCGGCCGTGGCCGCGGATGCGCAGCGGATCGTGTCCGTGGGGGGCGCGGCGACGGAGGTGCTCTATCGCCTGGGCGTGCAGGACCGCGTGGTCGGCGTCGACTCGACCAGCCTTTATCCGGCCGAGGCGCGGGACAAGCCGGACGTGGGCTACATCCGCTCGCTCTCGGCCGAGGGCATTCTCTCGCTCTCGCCTGACCTGATTATCCTGGAAGAGGCTTCCGGTCCGCCTGAGACGGTCGCGATCATCGACAAGGCCGGCCTGAAGGTGGCGCATGTGCCGTCCGGCTACGACCTCGGCGGCGTTCCCCAGAAGATCCGCGACATCGCCGCGGCCGTAGGCAAGTCCGAGGACGGCAACAAGCTCGCCGCCGAAGTCGATGCGGAACTCGTTGATCTCAAGAACCGCCTCGCGGGCGTGAAGACCAAAAAGCGGGTGCTGTTCATCCTGTCGCTGGTCGACGGCCGTCCGATGGCGGCCGGAACCCACACCGCCGCGAACGGCATCATCGAACTCGCCGGCGCCGAGAACGTCTTCGCCGACGTGAAGGGCTACAAGACCCTGTCTCCGGAGGCGGCCGCCGCGATGAAGCCCGACGCGATCCTGATGATCGACCGGAGCAGCGCGCCGCACGAAGGCGAGGGCCTGCTGTCGGTGCCGGCCTTCGCCGCGACGCCGGCTGCCGCCACGGGCTCGCTGTTCAAGATGGACGCGCTTTATCTCCTCGGGTTCGGCCCCCGCACCGGACAGGCGGCGCGCGAACTCGCAAGCAAGCTCTATCCCGATCTGAATCTGGCCGCGGCGAAGTAATCGATGAGCGTGACGACAATGGATCTTGCCGTCGAGGGCGACCGCTCACGGACGGCCGCCGCGGGATTACTGTGGCTGTCGATGGCCCTCGCAGCCGTTGCGGTGATTTCGCTCGGCGTCGGCCCGGCCGGCCTTTCGGTCGGCCGGGTTCTGAGTATCCTGATGGCCGGTCCGCATTCGACGGATCAGCCGATCGGCGAGGTGCTGATCGTCTGGCAGGTGCGCATGCCGCGCATCCTGATGGCGGCGCTCGTCGGCGCATCGCTGGCGGTCGCGGGCGCTGTCCTGCAGGGGCTGTTCCGGAACCCGCTGGCCGATCCCGGCCTGGTCGGCGTCTCGTCGGGCGCGGCGCTCGGCGCGGTGTCGACCATCGTTCTCGGCAATACGATTCTCGCGCCGATGCTCGCGATCTTCGGAGCCTATGGGCTGCCGTTGATGGCGTTCCTCGGCGGTCTTGCCTCGACGATCGTCCTCTATCTGATCGCCACCCGGCAGGGACGGACGTCGGTCGCGACCATGCTGCTCGCGGGCATCGCGCTCGGAGCGTTCGCCGCCGCTGGCACCGGCGTGCTGATCTACATCAGCAGCGAACAGCAGCTTCGCGACATCACCTTCTGGACGCTCGGCGGCCTCAGCGGTTCGTCATGGGCGAAGCTCGCGGTCAGCGGGCCGATCATGATGCTTGTGATCATCGCCGTCCCGGTTCTCGGCCGTGGTCTCAACGCGATCGTGCTGGGGGAGGCGGAGGCCTTCCATCTCGGTGTCTCCGTCCAGCGGATGAAACGGCTGGCGATCTTCCTGGTCGCGCTGGCCACGGGCGCCGCCGTCGCGACAAGCGGCGTCATCGGCTTTGTCGGCATCGTCGTGCCGCATCTGCTTCGGCTTGGAATGGGAGCAGATCATCGTCCGCTGCTGCCTGCCTGCGCGCTGCTCGGTGCGATCCTGCTGCTGCTGGCCGATATGGCGGCGCGGACGATCGTCTCCCCGGCGGAATTGCCGATCGGCATCATCACCGCTCTGCTCGGCGCGCCATTCTTCCTCTGGATGCTGCTCAAGCAGCGTAATCTGATCGACCTGTAGGCCATGTTCGAGCTTCGTGACGTCTCGGTGAGCTTCGGCTCCCGCCCCATCCTGCATGGCCTGTCGACGCGCATCGAGCCGGGCGTGCTGACCGTCGTCGCCGGCCCGAACGGCGCCGGCAAATCGACGGTGCTGAAGGTGCTCACCGGAGAACTCGCGCCGGATTCCGGCGAGGCATTCTTCGAGGGGCGGAGCCTCACGAAAATGACGCCCGCCGCGATGGCCGCGCGACGGGCGGTGCTGCCTCAGAGCGCGCAGCTCAGTTTTCCGTTCACGGTACTCGAAGTGGTGCGGCTCGGCCTCGAGACGCGCCACGATCTCACATCCGACGCGCGAAACCAGATCGCGCTGAAATCGCTCGAACGGGTGGATCTGTCCGGCTTCGGCGGGCGGCATTACCAGCAGCTGTCGGGCGGCGAGCAGCAGCGCGTCCATCTCGCCCGCGTGCTCTGCCAGCTCGGCGAGCCGGTGGTCGACGGCCGTCCGCAATTCATCTTCCTCGACGAGCCGACGTCGAGCCTCGACATCCGCCACCAGATCTCGACGCTCGAGATCGCCAGGGGCCTGGCGCGGGCGGGGGCGGGCGTTCTTGCGATCCTGCACGATCTCAATCTGGCGGCGGCATTCGCCGACCGGCTTCTGGTCATGCGTGCCGGGCAGCTCTATGCCGACGGGCATCCGCGCGAGGTCATGACCGACACCCTCATCTCGGACGTGTTCGGCATCCCGCTCCGGGTCGGTCACCTGCCGACCGGCATGCCCTACATCCTCCCGCAGACGCTGGCCGGGATGGCGGCCTAGTCGCGATCCTCGGGAGTGCCGGCATGGCCGCGTCGCCAATAGGCGGCGGCGAGGTGCTGGTCCTTGCCCAGCCCGCGCTCCTTGCGGAGATATTTGCGGATCGCGCGGGCGGCGCTCTGCTCGCAGCCGACGAGCACGAAGTCCGGAGCGTTCCCGGCCCAGTCGAAATCGCGGACTGCCGCGAACAGGGCATCAGTGCTTCCGGCCTCGGCACCGTTGCGGTGCAGCCAGCGCAGATCGATCGTGGCGGCCGAGGAAATCACCTGCTCCTCGCTCGCGTCCGCGACTTCCAGGATGATCGTCGTGCGGGCGTGCTTCGGAAGTTCCGCCGCGATGCGGGCGATGACGGGCAAAGCGGTTTCGCAGCCGACGAGCAGATAGGACTCGACCGCCGGGATGTTCCCGCCGCCCGGACCCATCAGCCCGACGCGGTCGCCGGCTTTCGCTCCCATCGCCCAGACTGAACCGGGCGTATCGCCATGCAGGACGACGTCGATGTCGAGTTCGCCGCGCTCATGGTCGATCCGCCGGATCGTGTAGACGCGGCGGGTGATCTCATCCTCGTCCTTCGGCCAGACCGCGCGGCCATCGGCTCCGAGCCAGGGCCAGACCGGGTCACGATCCCTGGGCGGGATCAGGACGCCGACATGCATGCCGCCAGTCTCGTAATGGCGGGTATCCGCGCAGGCGAGGGTGATCCGCCGCATCCTCGGCGTGACGTTGCAGGCGCCGCGAACCACGACTTCGCGGAAATACGGGATGTCGCGCGCGTCCGAACGGTCTCCCGTCCAGAACAGGTCGATCGCCTCGTCGTCGGCGAACATGAAGATGTGCTCGGCAATCGAGGATTTGACGATGAAGAGCGCGCCCTCGTTGGGGCACTCCGCCGTCACCCGCAGGTCGTCGCCCACGACGTCCAGAATGGCCGTGCCGAGCGGGCTGTCGATCCGGCCGCCATCGGCGGTGCGGGTCACCGTGCCGTGCTCGACGAAGTGCCCGCAGAGTTTGTCGAGCACGGCTTTCGGATCGGGAAGCGTGACCCGCGTCGCCGCGACGAGCGTTTCGGTCTCAGCCATGATGGGTGTCTCCACGGCGCAGGAGCCAGATGAGATACGGACCGCCGATCAGCGCGGCGAACAGGCCGACCGGCACCTGATAGGGGAAGGTCAGCACCCGCGAGAGCCAGTCGGCCAGCACCATCGCGGCGCAGCCGGTCAGTACCGAGGCCAGCAATTGCTGGCTGCGCACGAAGCCGAGCAGACGCGCGAGATGGGGCGCGATCAGGCCGATCAGGCTGAGCGGGCCGATGAGGAAGGAGGCGAACGCGGTCAGGACGGCCGCGAACATCGAAAGGGTCAGGCGGCTCGCGGTGAGCGGCAGGCCGAGGCTGCGCGACGTGCTTTCGCCGAGCGGCAGGATGTCGAGCCAGCGCCAGAAAAACAGGAGCGGCGAGATGAGGACGACGGCCGCGAGAAAGCCGGCCCAGGCCTCGATCTCGCCGATGCGGTTGGTGGAGCCCGACATCCAGACGAGCAGCACGTGGGAGCGCATGTCGCCCTGGGCGAGCACGGTCGAGATCACCGCCATGCACAGCGAGCCGATGGCGACACCGGCGAGCAGCAACCGCTCCGCGCCGAAGCCGGAACGCGACGCGACGGCCAGCACGATCAGCAATGTCACGAGCGACCCGCCGGCGATGCCCAACACCAGATAAGCGGGATTGAGCACCGGCAGCAGATAGAGGACGACCGCGAGACCGACGCCTCCGCCAGCGCTGACGCCGAGGATTTCCGGTCCGGCGATGGGATTGGCGGTCAGCCGCTGCATCAGGGTTCCCGCCGCGCCGAGCATCGCGCCCGCAGCGCCGGCCGCGACGAGGCGGGGTCCACGGAAGGGCAGGAGGTCGGTGAAGAGCGTGCCCGTCGCGAGTGTCCAGCCGTCAGGCCCCTGGCCGAAGACGAGGGCGACGACGGCGATCACGATCGTCGCCGAAGCCAGCAGGCCAAGAGCGAGCCACGGCCGCGCGACGCGCGAGAGCGTGACCTGCGGCATGCCCGCGAGGCGGCCGTCGGCGCTGCGCACGCGCGGCAGGAGCCAGAGCAGGATCGGCCCGCCGAACAGCGCGGTGGCGGCCCCGGTCGGCGCGATATCGGCGGTGCCCGAGCCGAGGATTTGCACCGAGGTGTCGGTCAAGGACAGCAGGATCGCGCCGATGATGGGAGAGGCGATCAGGATCTGGCGTGGGGTCCGGGCGCCGCCGGCATGCGCCAGGGCTGGCGCGGCGAGGCCGACGAAGCCGATGATGCCGACTTCCGCGACGACGTTCGCCGCCAGCCAGATCGCGACGCCGAGGATGAGGAAGCGGGAGGTGTGAAGCGCGACGCCGAGGCTCTTCGCGCCCGCATCGTCGAGGCCGAGCACGGCGAGAGGGCGGAGCAGCAGGACTGCCGCGACGCAGCCGATGGCGAAGCGCGGGGCGATGGCGAGAGCCGCGTCCCAGCTCTGCTGGTTCATCGAGCCGGCGCCCCAGATATAGAGCGACATCACATACTCGCCCTTGGCGAGGATGATCGTCGCCCCGAGCGCCGCGGCGACCATCGAGATCACCATGCCGGAGATCACGACGGTGACGGGATCGAGCCCGCGCCGCCAGCTCAGGCCGAGGATGATGGCGACCGCGATCACGCCGCCCCCGAAGGCCACGGCTTCTCGCGAGAACTCGATCAATGCGGGTACGAAGGCTGTCGCGAGCGTCAGCGCGAGCTGTGCTCCGGAGGCGATGCCGATGGTCGAGGGGTCGGCGATCGGATTGCGAAGCACGCGCTGGAGAAGCGCGCCGGAGAGCCCGAGCGCCGCGCCGCAGAGGAGCGCCGTCACCGCGCGCGGCATCTCGCTGTACCAGAGCAGGACGCGGTCGAGTTCGTCCGCGATGTGGCCCGGGCCCGTCAGCGGCCCCCGCGTCTGCAGCAGCGCCACGAACAGTGCCGCGGCGAACGCGGCCAGCCCCGCCCATGCCGCGCTCGACCGGGCCGACAGTGGCAGCCAGCTAACCATTCGCCTTCTCCGCGAAGGGCAGGGCGTCGACCAGAAGACGCGCGAAGCGGGAGGCGGCGGGCAGGGCGCCGAACGGGTTGATCGAGCCGAGCGTCAGCACGCGGCCCTCCCTTACGCTCGGCAACGAATTCCAGAACACGCTGCGCGGCAGCACGCTCTTCGCATCGGCGGGGATCGGCGGGATGAGCACGATCCAGGCGTCGGGCACGGTGGCGAGCGCTTCCAGCCCGACCGGCGCCCAGGCCGAATAGCTGGTCTTGTCGGTCCAAGCGTTGCGGAGGCCGAGCCGGGTCAGCACCTCGCCGAACATGCTGTCTTCGCCGAAGACGCGGAAATGGCGCGGATCGCCGAGATTGATCGGCATCACCGGCCGTCCGTCGCCGCTCTTGAGGCGTTCGCGCAGTCGAGCGAACTTGTCGTTGGTGGAGCCGATTAGCGCCTCGGCTTTATCCGATACCTGAAGACGCTCGCCGATTGTTTTCGTCATCGCGACGCAAGGCTCGAACGGCTTTTGGCCCGCGACATAGATCGAGAAGCTCTCGACCGGCGCGATGCGCCTGAAGCGATCCTCCGACGTGGCGTAGAAGCTGGAGCTGAAGATCAGATCCGGCTCGGTCAGGCGCAGAAGCTCGAAGTTCACCGTGCCGCGCAGGCCAAGATCGACGACGGAGGACGGCACCTCCGGCTCCACCGAGACCTCCCGAAACTGCCGCAGCTCGGTCGCCGCGACCGGAGGCGCGCCGAGCGCGAGCATGGTTTCGAGCACGGACCAGTCGACCGTCGCCACCCGCTTCGACACGGCCGCAAAAGCTGGCCCGCCGGCGAGGAGAGCCGCTCCGCCAGCCACGAATCCGCGTCGCGTGATCGAGGGATGGCGCATCAGAGAACGTAGGCGATCGGCTCGCCGCGCGTCGGATGGGACAGCACGCCCATCGGCAAGCCATAGATCCCGCCCAAAATCTCGGGGGCCATGATCTCCGAGGCAGGGCCGTGGGCGACGAGCTTGCCGGCACGCAGCGCAATGATGTCGTCGCAGGTGCGGGCGGCGAGATTGATGTCGTGTAGGACCACGACGACGGTGACGCCGCGCTCGCGGCTGACCTCGCGGACGAGCGATAGCACCTCGCTCTCATGTGCGATGTCGAGCGCCGAGGTCGGCTCGTCGAGCAGGATGCAGCTCGTATCCTGCGCCAGCATCAGGGCAAGCCAGACGCGCTGGCGCTCGCCGCCGGAGAGCGTGTCCACGAGCCTGTCGGCGAACGGCCCGAGCCCGGTTCGCTCGATCGCCGCCTCGACCTTCTCGCCGTCCTGCGCGGTGAAGCGCCCGAGCGTGCCGTGCCAGGGAAAACGGCCGAGCGAGACGAGCTCGCGGACGTTCATGCCGTCGGCGGCAGGCGTGAATTGCGGCATGTAGGCGACGCGGCGGGCGAAACTCTTGTCGCTCCAGTCGGCCAGCGGCTTGCCGTCGAACGAGATCGAGCCACCGCTCGGCTGCAGCTGCCGCGCCAGCATCTTCACGAGCGTGCTCTTGCCCGAACCGTTCGGCCCGATCAGCCCATAGATGCGGCCGGGCGCCAGACCGAGATCGAGCGGCTCGAGAATGACGCGGCCGGGCACCGAGAAGCGCACGCCGGAGAGATGAAAAAGCGGACTGGTCATCGCACTCTTTGAAAACGGTTCGGGCCGCGCGGCGAACGTGCGGCCCTGTTCGGAATTCGGATCGTTGGTTCAGTCTACCATTTGTAGTGGGCGGAGAGGGTGATGGTGCGGCTATCGCCGTAGCCGCATTGCAGTTCGCTGCCGCAACCCTTCACGTATTCCTTGTCGAAGAGGTTTGTGACGTTCAACGAGACGCCCCAATCGTCGCGTTCGTAGCGAATTGCTGCGTCAGCGAGAACTGCATCGGGGACTTTCAGCGTATTCTGGGCGTTGGCCCATGTTTCGCCTTGATAGCGCATACCGGCGCCGAAGCTGACGCCCTCGAAAACGCCATACCTGATTGCGTAATCCACCCAGAGCGATGCAGTCACCTCTGGAACCGTCGTCGGTGTTTTCCCGATGACCGCCGCATTCGTATCTTTGGTGACGTCGATATCGAAGGCAGTGAATGCCGCGAGCACCTTCAGGCTTTCGGTGATATTCGCCTTCCCCTCAAGTTCGAAACCGCGGGAGCGAACTTCGCCGGTTTGTATCTGTTGGAAGAGGTGGTCGGGGTCGTTGACGGTGGCGTTCTGCTTGGTCAGGTCAAACAGAGACGCGGTGATTAGGGCGTCTACGAATGTGGGTCGATACTTCACGCCGACTTCGTACTGTTCACCCTCTTCAGGTTCGAAAAGAGCTCCTGCAAATGTGGTTCCGACCAACGGATTGAAAAACGTTGCCGCGCTGACATACGGAGTGATGCCGTTGTCGAATTCGTATGCAAAGCCGGCACGTCCGCTGAGCGCGCCATCGTCGCCGGCGAGAGCCGGCGTACCTGTGGCTTCCGTATTCACGTAGTCGTAGCGGCCGTTGAGCGTGATGAGCCAGCCGCCCCCGAAGCGGATTTGATCTTGGCCATAGAAGCCCAACACCTGCTGCTCAAGCTCTTGGTCGATATAGTTGGGATTGTTGATGACCTGCGGCTGCCCATAAACCGGGTTGAACGGATCGACTCCGCCTCCGAGACCACTCGACTGCACGTGGTCGATTAGGAAGTAGCGGTAGTCGAGACCAGCCAGCACGCGGTGGTTCAAGAATCCTGTATCGAACTCCCGGCTCATCCGGGTGTCGGTAGTGACGGTATCGACTTCGGTTTCATGTTCGAAGGCGATGCGGAATAGAGCATTCCCCAATCCAGGCGCGTTCGGGGGGCTCCCCACCGGACTGGTATTGCCACCGGGATAGGTGAAAGGATCGCCGTCTAAATCCAACGCCTGATTGTAGTAGCCGTAGGTGTACGGGCCGCGCTCTTCATTTTTGACATGGCCGTAGCGAGCGTTGTGGTTGATCGTCCAACCATTGTCGAATTCATGCTCGAGCTCATAACCAACCAGCGTGTGCCAGCGTGACTGGTTGTCGATGTCCGGTTCCCCGAGGAAGGCGTCACGAGGAATCTTGCCGAACGTCGTGCTTACAACGGTACCGTTGTAGGGCAGGAAGCCGCCGCCGATGTGAATCTGATCCAGTGCGGAATATTGAGCGTAGAGCGTGAGTGTAGTGGCGTCGTTGGGCTTGTAGGTGATCTGCGGCAGTACAGTGCCGCGCAGGTCCTCGGAATAGTCGGTGTATTGATCACCACCCGCGATGCGGCCCGTAAAGCGCCAGGACCATTCCTTCTGCTCGCCCGATACTCCGCCGAAGTCCCCGCCGATATAAGCGTTGCCCCAGTTGTTCACGCCAAGTTCGACGTAACCGAAATCTTCGAAGGTCGGACGCTTGCTCACGAGATTGATGATGCCGCCGGGATTGGCGCCGCCATAAAGAACTGACGCGGGGCCCTTCAGTACCTCAACGCGTTCGAGTGTGAACGGGTCGATCTGGAATCCACCGAACCCGTAGCTGTAGAGCTGCATCCCATCGAGGAATACGCCCGTCTGGGTGGCGTCAAAGCCTCGGATATAGAACCAGTCGGTATCCGGATCGGGGCCGCCGAAGGCTGATGTGTTGACGCCCGCCGTGTAGCGAAGAATCTCATCGACCTTCAGTGCCTTGCGGTCATCGATTTCCTCGCGACCGACGACGGAGACTGACTGCGGGATGGCGGTAATGCGTGTGTCAGTCTTCGAGCCCGTTGTCGATTTGGTCGCGACATATCCATTGACCGGGCCGGTTCCCGTCTCGGCGGCCTGCGCTGGTCCGCCTTCGTTGCCGTTGTCCTGGCTCCGGTCGCCCTCGACGACGATCGTTCCGAGTTCGATTTTTTGTTGAGGCTGCTGGGCGGCGGCAATCGACGGAATGAACAGAACAGCCAATGCTGCTCCGTTCATAAGAATATCTCTAAACTGATTTCCACTATTATAAGTCATTGCTACGCTCACTCATGCGTCGCACAGCCACTTAAGAACGTTTCAAAACTGAATAACTGACTTGGTGGCAGGCTATGATCGTTATCGCGGCTCATAACAACTGACAACAATAGCGGATTGATCGATCTTATCGTGGATTGTATATTCCTGGCATCCGGGTTTGTTTCGATCCACGTTCAATTCTGTTTGCGGCGCGCTGTTGTATAAGAGCAACAGCCGCCGGGGAGTCGCCCATGACGTTCCAGCCTCGCATGACGTCCGTCCGTGAAGGCGTCTCGGTGATCGGCGAATTGAAGTGGCGGTCCTGGAACGGAGTGGTCGCGGACCTCTGGAACGCCCGCTGCGCGTCCGGTGCGCGCGGGGAATACATCTCGAAGGATCCGCGCCTCTTCATCCTGCTCGACAGCGTCGGCGGCGATCTCGATGCCTGCCTGAGTCCGCGAGGCGAGGCGCGCTCATCCGCGCGTTGCCGCACGCCGATCTGCTATGTGCCCGCCGATGTTCCGCTATGGGGCGGCGCGCGGGATGCCACCCGGATTCGGCATCTCGATCTGCATTTCGATCCTGTCGCGCTGAGCGAGCGGCTGGGTGAAGACCTCGCCCAGGATCAACTCGCGACGCCGCAGATCATGTTCGCCGACGAGCGGATTCTGGGCCTCGCCCGGCTCATCGCCGACGAATGCGCCAATCCGGGCGGCAGGCACGACCTCTACGGAGATGGACTGACCACGGCGCTGCTGATCGATCTTCTCAGGCTCGGCCAGAAGAAGGAGAGGGCGCGCACGCCGCTCGCTTCTTGGCAGCTCAAGCGGGTTACCGATTTCATCCAGGCCAATTGCGCGCGCAGCATCCGCCTGCAGGAACTGGCCGATATGGTCGAGCTGTCGCAGTCCTATTTCAGCCACGCCTTCAAGGCTTCGACCGGCCTGCCGCCGCATCAATGGGCGATGAACGCCCGCATCCGAAAGGTGCAGGACATGCTGCTCCGGGGCGAGATGGCGCTGACCGAGATCGCGGCGGAGACCGGCTTTTCCGATCAGGCGCATTTCACCCGGGTCTTCCGCCGGATCGTCGGCGATACGCCGGCCGCCTGGCAGCGGGCACACCGGGCCTAGGCCTTTCCAGCCCGCAAAATTGGAACGGCCCCGCAAAAGCGGGGCCGCCTCGTTTCTCGTTCCGATCTCAGTGCCAGTCTTCGAGATTGCGATCCTTCGTCTCCGGCAGGAGGAAGAAGCCTATGATGAGCGTCATCACGGCAATCACGATCGGATACCAGAGGCCCGAGAAGATGTTGCCCGTGGCAGCCACGATGGCGAAGGCGGTCGGAGGCAGGAAGCCGCCGAACCAGCCATTGCCGATGTGGTAGGGCAGCGACATGCCGGTATAGCGGATGCGGGTCGGGAACAGCTCGACGAGCAGAGCCGCGATCGGGCCGTACACCATCGTCACGTAGAGGACGAGGATGAACAGGAGGCCGATCAGGGTCAGCGTGCGGCTGTCGGAAAGGACGCCGCCAACCGAGGGCTGCTTGACGATCGAGGGATCGCCCGCCTTCGGATAGCCGGCAGCCTGGGCCGCCGCCACCGTCGCCGTGCCGACGGCCGCGCCGGTCGCATCGGCCGCCGTGACCGGCGTACCGTTGACCGCCACGGTAACCGGCGAACCGGCCGAGCCTTCCTTCAGCTCGTAGTGCATCGAGTTGGTCGCAAGCGTGCGGCGGACGACGTCGCACGGCGCCGTGAAGGTCCGGACCCCGACCGGGTCGAACAGCGTGCCGCAGGTCGCGGGATCGGCGGTAATGTCGATCTTCACGTTCTCGGTTGCGGCGATGAGGGTCGGATTCGCCGTCTTCGCGATCATGTAGAAGAGCGGGAAATAGGTCAGCGCCGCGATCAGGCAGCCGGCGAGAAGGATCGGCTTGCGGCCGATCTTGTCCGACAGCCAACCGAAGAAGATGAAGAACGGCGTGCCGATGAGTAGGCTTGCCGCGATGAGCAGGTTCGCCGTAGTGCCGTCGACCTTCAGCGTCTGGGTAAGGAAGAACAGCGCGTAGAACTGTCCGCAGTACCAGACCACCGCCTGGCCGGCGGTGCCGCCGAGCAGAGCGATGAGCGCGATCTTGGCGTTCTCCCAGCGGCCGAAGGCCTCGGTAAGCGGAGCCTTCGAACGCCGGCCCTCGTCCTTCATCTTCTGGAAGGCCGGTGATTCGTTAAGCGAAAGCCGGATCCAGATCGAGAAACCGAGCAGGATGATCGAGAGCAAGAAGGGAATGCGCCAGCCATAGGCGGCGAAGTCCTCCGGCGTCATGTTGAGGCGCAGCACCAGGATGACGAGCAGCGACAGGAAGAGGCCGACCGTCGCGGTCGTCTGGATCCACGATGTGTAGAAGCCTCGCCGTCCATGAGGCGCGTGTTCGGCTACGTAGGTCGCGGCGCCACCGTACTCGCCACCAAGGGCGAGGCCTTGCAGCAGGCGGCAGATGATGAAGATCACCGGAGCGGCGTAGCCGATCGTGGCATATCCGGGCAGCAGGCCGACGACAAAGGTCGCTATGCCCATCAGCGTCATCGTGATGAGGAAGGTGTATTTGCGGCCGATCAGGTCGCCCAATCGTCCGAACACGAGCGCGCCGAAGGGGCGCACGGCGAAGCCTGCGGCGAAGCCGAAGAGAACGAAGATGAATTTGGCGGTGTCGTTGGTTCCGGGCACGAAGGTCGCCGCGATGTTCGCCGCAAGCGAGCCTGCCAGATAGAAATCGTACCACTCGAATACAGTGCCGGCGGAAGAGGCTATAATCACCTTCCGCTCTTCTTTGGTCATTGTCTTAGTACGAGCGGGAGCTCGACCGACGTCGCTTGCTGTCGTCATGCGTTGTCCTCCGGCATCCCTGCGCGAAGAACGGAACCGTCCTTCACCCGGACGCGATTGTTGTTGCGGGTCTTTTTTGGCCCATGCGCCTCGTTGGACGCATCGAACCCTAGACCGGGAACCCAGCCTATGTATTCAACTTTCGTACAAGAGGCTCGTCTTGTGAACAGGCTATCTCCATTTGAGACCGATGATTCTTCGTTCGCGTGACCTTCTTGTTCCGGTGGTCTTGCTGATAGCCGGAACGTCTTTTGCGGAAGCTCAGGCGCTCGCCCCGAAGCGCTGGGGACCGGATTCGATGCGCCCCTATGTACTGGACAGGCCGTCGAACACACTGGAGCATCGCCATCGTCCACGACCGCGCGTGAAAAGGCCGTCGCCGGAGTCCGGCGTTCGCCAGCCGGATATAGGCACCCCAACCTATGGCGCGCCTCCGCCCGCGATAGACCGAATTCCTCCGACCTGATGACTTGATAACTTTCTGGTTTTCCTGATAGATCGCGGCCAGCATCAAGAGTTGAGCCGACGCTCAACGCCAACCTGCCCCGAGCAAGGTGGTGCCTCCGAGAGGAGGGATGTGGCCGGACCGGCAATTTCGGGAAGCAGCCACTCGATCGTCGGTTCTCTTGCGGGCGTGACAATCGAGGTTCGACTTCCCCATGACCGATCTTCCGCAGCAATTCGCCAGTGACAATTATTCCGGCATATGCCCTGAAGCTTGGGCGGCGATGGCCGACGCCAACCGTGGTTCCGCTCCCGCGTATGGCGACGACGGCTGGACGACGCGCGCCGCGGATGCGTTTCGTTCTTTGTTCGAAACGGATTGCGAGGTTTTCTTCGCGTTCAACGGTACTGCCGCGAACGCCTTGGCCCTCGCTTCGCTTTGCCAGTCCTACCACAGCGTGATCTGCGCCTCGTCGGCCCATGTCGAGACCGACGAATGCGGCGCGCCGGAGTTCTTCTCCAACGGCTCCAAGCTCCTGATCGCGGAGACCACCGACGGCAAGCTGAACCCGCAAACCCTGCGGGCACTCGCGCTGAGTCGCAGCGACATCCATTTTCCGAAGCCGCGCGCGGTGACGATCACCCAGTCGACCGAGACCGGGCAGGTCTATTCCGTCGAGGAGGTGAAGGCGATTTCGGCAGTCTGCCGCGAGCTTGGCCTTAGACTCCATATGGACGGTGCGCGGTTCGCCAACGCGGTGGCGAGTCTGGGCTGCAAACCTGCCGATATTACCTGGAAGGCCGGAGTCGACGTGCTCTGCTTCGGCGGTACCAAGAATGGCATGGCGGTGGGCGAGGCGATTCTGTTCTTCGATCGCGCGCTCGCCCAGGACTTCGATTACCGCTGCAAGCAGGCGGGCCAGCTAGCCTCGAAAATGAGATTTCTGACCGCGCCCTGGGTGGGGATGCTGGAGAACGGCGCCTGGCTCAACAATGCGGCTCATGGCAACGCCGCTGCCCAGCGGCTGGCCTCCCAGATCGCAGACATTCCGGGTGTCGAACTGATGTTCCCGGTCCAGGCAAACGGGGTTTTCCTCAGCGCCTCCGACGAGATCCTGGGGAAACTGCGCGAGCGCGGCTGGCGCTTCTATACGTTCATCGGCGGTTCGGCCCGCTTCATGTTCGCCTGGGACGCCGATCTTTCGCGGGTCGACGCACTGGCTGCCGATCTGCGGGAACTGGCCGGCTAGGCCGATTTCCCGGCGCGGTGGGCGACATGCAGGGCGATGGCCGCGGCGTTGGAGACGTTCAGGCTGCGGATCGCGCCCGGCATGTCCATGCGCGCGAGCGCATCGCAGAATTCGCGGGTCTTGTGCCTCAGACCCTTGCCCTCGGCGCCGAGCACCAGAGCGAGGGGACGGGGCAGGGCGACCTCGTCCAGGTTTTCGGGCGCATCCGAATCGAGCCCGACTCGGTGGTAGCCCTGCTCGGCGAGCTCTTCGAGGCCCCGCGAGAGATTGGTCACGGTGATGAACGGCACATGCTCAAGTCCGCCCGAGGCGGACTTGGCAAGCACGCCGGTGGCGGCCGGGCTGTGACGATTTGTGCTGATGATTGCATCGACGGCGAAGGCGGCCGCGGTGCGGACGATCGCGCCGACATTGTGGGGATCGGTGATCTGGTCGAGGACGAGGACCAGGCCGTTAGCCGGAAGATCTGAAATCTTCGGCGCGGGCAGGGCGTCGGCCTCGATATAGAGCCCCTGATGCACCGCGTCCGGCGGAAGCAGCCGATCGATATCCCCGGGGCGGACCTGATCGGGCTCGAATCGGATCTGAACGCCTTCCTCGCGTAGCCTGTTCAGTGCGTTCTCGGTGGCGAGAAACTTGCGAATCTTGCGCTTCGGATTGCCCAGCGCCTCCACGACGGGGTGCCAGCCATAGAGGATGGGCGTCTCGCCGCCGGTGCCGAGCGGGCGGCCGCCGCGTCCCTTGAAGACCGGGCGCGCATTCGATTTCGGGCGTTGCGGAGGGCGGCTCATATGCCGGTTCTTGTCATGGCGCAGGACGATTTTGCAATGCGGATGCCCGCTGCCGCCGGGAACTCGCCCAAATGATGAGGGAAACTGGAGCGGGTGAAGGGAATCGAACCCTCGTATTCAGCTTGGAAGGCTGCTGCTCTACCATTGAGCTACACCCGCGCCGCGCCTCTTTTAATTGGCGAAACGGCGTTCGCCAAGGCGGGTTTGCATGATCGGGTCTCTAAAAAGAGGAAGCTGGTGGGGGAGGTAGGACTCGAACCTACGAAGGCATAGCCAGCGGATTTACAGTCCGCCCCCTTTGCCGCTCGGGACACTCCCCCGCGACTACTCAACACCTGAACAGTAAGGCGGGTCGCAGACGCTTGTTTCCGGCGACCCGTGAGCCGCCTTCAGCGGCGGCTCTTATGGTGAGCCGCGACTGCCCTGTCAACCTGCTCGCACCCCAGTCTTGCTCCATCGGCCCGTTTATCAGTTCCGGCTATCCAGCGTGGCGCAAGACTTACCGGGGAACATCCCTGATAGCGGTCAGGGAAGATTCAATGAACACGACTGTCGTCAAACTCTCCGACGTTCTAGGCAAGGTAAGGGCCTCGGAACAGGAAGGGAGGCGCCGCCTGCAGGAATCCGCGCCGCGGGTCACCCTGACCGAGCGCCACACGGCCGGCGCGATGTTGCTGCCTTCGCGTGAGGCGATGCTGGATCGGCTGCCAAAAAAAGCGGTGGCTTGCGAGATTGGTGTCGCGAACGGCGATTTCAGCGCCGCGATCCTGCAACTAGCGGAGCCGAGCATCTTGCATCTGGTCGATGCGTGGGACGATCCGCGTTACGCCGCGGACTTCGCCGTGGTCGAGTACGGCTTCAGGAACAAGATTCTCGACGGCACCGTCAAAATCCATCGTGGATTCTCGACCGACAGGCTGCCCGAATTCCCCGAGAATTATTTCGACTGGGTCTACATCGACACCGATCATTCATATGCGACGACGGCGCGGGAGCTGGAAATCTGCGTCCGGAAGGTCAAGCCGGAAGGCCTGATCGCGGGTCACGATTTCTGCACAGGCAATGTCGTGACGCCCTATCCCTACGGCGTCATCGAGGCCTGCCTCGAATTCTGCGAGCGGGAAGAGTGGGGCTTCAAATATCTCGCGCTGTCGCCCGACGGGCATTTCTCCTTCTGCCTTCATCGCCTGACGAAGGAAGCCTGAGCCCTCGAATCGGCACGGGCCCGGGCCGGCCATTGGCAAGTCATCACCCTGTCACCATATCTGGCCCAACAGGCTGAAGTGGCAGGGCGTCCCGCGCACTGCACCCTGGAAAGCCTTGCGGTGCGGCTCGAAAACGCTTATCGAACCCGCCGCCAAGCACCCCATCGAACATATTGAATGCAAGGGAACCTGGTTCGCCATGGCCAAAGAGAAGTTTTCGCGGAACAAGCCGCACTGCAACATTGGAACGATTGGTCATGTTGACCATGGCAAGACGTCGCTGACGGCGGCGATCACGAAGGTTCTGGCTGAGACGGGCGGCGCGACGTTTACGGCGTACGACCAGATCGACAAGGCGCCGGAGGAGAAGGCGCGCGGCATCACGATCTCGACGGCGCATGTCGAGTACGAGACGACGGCGCGGCATTACGCCCATGTCGACTGCCCCGGCCACGCCGACTATGTGAAGAACATGATCACGGGCGCGGCGCAGATGGACGGCGCGATCCTGGTGGTGTCGGCGGCCGACGGCCCGATGCCGCAGACCCGCGAGCACATCCTCTTGGCGCGCCAGGTCGGCGTCCCGGCGCTGGTGGTGTTCCTCAACAAGTGCGACATGGTCGACGATCCGGAGCTTCTGGAACTGGTCGAGCTCGAGGTCCGCGAACTGCTGTCGAAGTACGATTTCCCGGGCGACGACATTCCGATCGTCAAGGGCTCGGCGTTGGCGGCGCTGGAGGATTCCAACAAGGAACTCGGCCACGACGCGATCCTTGCGCTGATGGCGGAAGTCGACAAGTACATCCCGCAGCCTGACCGTCCGATCGACCAGCCGTTCCTGATGCCGGTCGAGGACGTGTTCTCGATCTCGGGCCGCGGCACGGTCGTGACCGGCCGCGTCGAGCGCGGCGTGGTCAAGGTCGGCGAGGAGGTCGAGATCGTCGGCATCCGGCCGACGCAGAAGACGACGGTGACCGGCGTCGAGATGTTCCGCAAGCTGCTCGACCAGGGCCAGGCCGGCGACAACATCGGCGCGCTGCTGCGCGGCACCAAGCGCGAGGACGTCGAGCGCGGCCAGGTGCTGTGCAAGCCGGGTTCGGTGAAGCCGCATACCAAGTTCAAGGCCGAGGCCTACATCCTGACCAAGGACGAGGGCGGCCGTCACACGCCGTTCTTCGGCAATTACCGTCCGCAGTTCTACTTCCGCACGACCGACGTGACGGGCGTGGTGACGCTGCCGGAGGGCACCGAGATGGTGATGCCGGGCGACAACATCGCCATGGAGGTCACCCTGATCGTCCCGATCGCGATGGAAGAGAAGCTCCGCTTCGCCATCCGTGAAGGCGGCAGGACCGTCGGTGCAGGCGTCGTCGCAAGCATCATCGAGTAATTTCTTTTAACGGGCGAACGGTCGTCATTCGGCGGCCGGTCCTCCCCATTGAGGCTGATCATGAACGGTCAGAATATCCGTATCCGGCTCAAAGCGTTCGACCATCGAGTTCTCGATAGTTCGACGAAGGAGATCGTCTCGACCGCAAAGCGGACGGGTGCGCGCGTGCGCGGCCCGATCCCGCTGCCCACGCGGATCGAGAAGTTCACGGTCAACCGCAGCCCCCACGTCGACAAGAAGAGCCGCGAGCAGTTTGAAATGCGCACGCACAAGCGTCTTCTCGACATTGTCGATCCGACCCCGCAGACGGTGGACGCGCTGATGAAGCTCGACCTCGCCGCCGGCGTGGACGTCGAAATCAAGCTCTGAGAGGGACCACGACAATGCGGTCCGGAGTGATTGCAAAGAAGGTCGGCATGACGCGCATCTTCACGGATGCGGGCGAGCATGTTCCGGTCACCGTTCTGGAACTCGGACAGTGCCAGGTGGTCGCCCACCGCACTGTCGAGAAGGACGGCTACGCCGCGGTCCAGCTTGGTGCTGGCCTCCGCAAGACGAAGAACGTCTCGAAGGCGCAGCGCGGCCAATTCGCCGTTGCCCAGGTCGAGCCGAAGGCCAAAGTGGTCGAATTCCGCGTTCCGGCGGACGGGCTCATCCCTGTCGGCGCCGAGATCACGGCCGACCACTTCGTCGCCGGCCAGTTCGTCGACGTGACGGGCACCTCGACTGGTAAGGGTTTCGCCGGCGCCATGAAGCGCTGGAACTTCGGCGGTCTGCGTGCGACCCACGGCGTGTCGATCTCGCACCGTTCGCACGGTTCGACCGGCGGCCGTCAGGATCCGGGCAAGGTCTTCAAGAACAAGAAGATGGCCGGTCACCTGGGTGTCGAGCGCGTCACCACGCAGAACCTCAAGGTGGTCCGCACCGATGTGGAGCGCGGTCTGGTTCTCGTCGAGGGCGCCGTTCCCGGTCCGGCCGGCGGCTGGATCGAGCTGCGCGACGCCGTGAAGCGGAAGCTTCCGGACGGCGTTCCGACGCCGGGCAAGTTCCGTCTCGCCAACGAAGAGAAAGCGTCGCCGAAGCAGGCCGCCGAGGAGTCCCAGGCTCCGGTCGAAGAGACCGACGCCGTGACCCAGGCTCCTGAGACGACCGACGGGGAGCAGGCGTAATGGATATCAGCGTCAAGACATTCGAGGGCAAGGACGCCGGCAAGGTGACCCTGTCCGACGAGATCTTCGGTCTCGAGCCGCGCGCCGACATCCTCGCCCGCGTCGTCCGCTGGCAGCTCGCAAAGCGCCAGGCAGGCACGCACGTGGCTCAGGGGCGGTCTGATGTGAACCGCACCAAGTCGAAGATGTACAAGCAGAAGGGCACGGGTCGTGCTCGTCACCACGCCGCGTCCGCTCCGCAGTTCCGCGGCGGTGGTCGTGCGCACGGTCCGGTCGTTCGCAGCCATGCGCACGATCTGCCGAAGAAGGTGCGTGCTCTCGGCCTGCGTCTGGCTCTCTCGGCCAAGGCCAAGGACGGCGGCCTGATCGTCATCGACAAGGCCAACCTGGCGGAAGCCAAGACCAAGGCGTTCAAGGAGACCCTGACCAAGCTCGGTCTGGCGTCGGTTCTGATCGTCGACGGTACCGAAGTCGAAACCAATCTTGGGCTGGCGGCCCGCAATGTTCCGTTCGCGGACGTGCTGCCGGTTCAGGGCATCAACGTCTACGACATCCTGCGCCGCGACACGCTTGTCCTGACGCGCGCCGCTGTCGACGCCCTCGAGGAGCGCTTCAAATGAGCAAGGATCCGCGCCATTACGACGTGATCCTGTCGCCGGTCATCACCGAAAAGGCGACGCTCGCGTCAGAGCACAACCAGGTCGTCTTCAAGGTGGCCAGGACAGCGACCAAGCCGCAGATCGCGGAAGCGGTCGAGAAGCTGTTCGACGTGAAGGTCCTCGGCGTCAACACGCTTGTCCGCAAGGGCAAGGTGAAACGCTTCAAGGGCCGTCTGGGACAGCAGAGCGACGTCAAGAAGGCCGTCGTGACCCTCGCCGAGGGCCACACGATCGATGTGACGACGGGTCTGTGAGGCATAGATCATGGCACTGAAACACTTCAAACCCGTCACGCCGAGCCTTCGCCAGCTCGTGATCGTGGACCGTTCGGAGCTCTACAAGGGTAAGCCCGAGAAGAGCCTCACCGAAGGTCTGTCCTCGAACGGCGGCCGCAACAACACCGGCCGCGTGACCGTCCGCTTCCGTGGCGGCGGACACAAGCGCACCTACCGCATCGTTGACTTCAAGCGTCGCAAGCTTGACGTTGCCGGCACGGTCGAGCGCATCGAGTACGATCCGAACCGTTCGGCTTTCATCGCTCTGGTGAAGTACACCGACGGCGAGCTCGCCTACATCCTGGCGCCGCAGCGCCTGCAGGTCGGCGACAGCGTGATCTCGGGCCAGCAGGTCGACGTGAAGCCGGGCAATGCCATGGCTCTGTCTTCGATCCCGGTCGGCACGATCGTGCACAACATCGAGATGAAGATCGGGAAGGGCGGTCAGATCGCCCGATCCGCCGGCGCCTACGCCCAGATCGTCGGCCGTGACCAGGGTTACGTCGCCGTCCGCCTGAACTCGGGCGAGCAGCGTCTGATCAACGGTCAGTGCTTTGCGACCGTCGGCGCGGTGTCGAACCCGGACCACGCCAACGTCAACTACGGTAAGGCCGGTCGTTCGCGCTGGCTCGGCTTCCGTCCGCATAACCGCGGCGTTGCGATGAACCCGGTCGATCACCCGCACGGTGGTGGTGAGGGTCGTACCTCGGGCGGTCGTCACCCGGTCACGCCTTGGGGCAAGCCGACCAAGGGCAAGAAGACCCGCAGCAACAAGTCGACCACGAAGTTCATCGTGTCCAGCCGGCACGCGAAGAAGAAGTAAGGAAGAGAGATGGCACGCTCGCTCTGGAAGGGTCCGTTTGTCGACGGCTATCTGCTCAAGAAGGCAGACGCCGTCCGTGGATCCGGCCGCTCCGAGGTCATCAAGACCTGGAGCCGTCGCTCGACCATTCTGCCGCAGTTCGTGGGGCTCACCTTTGGTGTCCACAACGGCCAGAAGCACATCCCGGTCTTCGTCTCGGAAGAGATGGTTGGCCACAAGCTCGGCGAGTTCGCGCCGACCCGCACCTATTACGGGCATGCGGCGGACAAGAAAGCCAAGAGGAAGTAATCGATGGGCAAGCAGGCTCGTGATCGCCGCCTTCCGGAGAATGAAGCGCAGGCGAAGACCCGGCTGATCCGCGTCAGCCCTCAGAAGCTGAATCTCGTCGCGCAGCTGATCCGCGGCAAGGCGGTCTCGACCGCGCTTGCCGATCTGGAATTCTCGCAAAAGCGCATCGCCAAGGACGTCAAGAAGACGCTCGAAAGCGCGATCGCCAACGCGGAGAACAATCACAGCCTCGACGTCGATGATCTCATCGTCGCCGAAGCACATGTCGGCAAGGCACTGGTGATGAAGCGGTTTTCGCCGCGCGCCCGTGGCCGTGTCGGCCGTATCGAAAAGCCCTTCTCGAACCTCACGATCGTGGTTCGCCAGGTCCGGGAGACCGCCTAATGGGTCAGAAAGTCAATCCGATCGGGCTGCGTCTCGGCATCAACCGCACCTGGGATTCGCGCTGGTTCGCGAATAAGGGCGAGTACGGCCAGCTGCTGCACGAGGACATGCGCATCCGTGACGCCCTGCTGAAGGATCTGAAGCAGGCTGCCGTCTCGAAGATCGTCATCGAGCGCCCGCACAAGAAGTGCCGCGTCACGATCCACTCGGCTCGCCCGGGCATCGTCATCGGCAAGAAGGGCGCGGATATCGAGAAGCTTCGCAAGAAGGTCGGCTCGATGACCGGTTCGGACGTGCACATCAACATCGTTGAAGTGCGCAAGCCCGAGGTCGACGCCCAGCTCGTTTCCGACTCGATCGCCCAGCAGCTCGAGCGCCGCGTGGCTTTCCGTCGTGCGATGAAGCGCGCCGTTCAGTCGGCGATGCGTCTCGGCGCCGAAGGCATCCGCATCACCTGCTCGGGCCGTCTAGGCGGCGCCGAAATCGCTCGTACCGAGTGGTATCGCGAAGGCCGGGTTCCGCTGCACACGCTGCGCGCGGACATCGACTTCGGCGTCTCCACCGCCCACACGGCGATGGGCACCTGCGGCGTCAAGGTTTGGATTTTCAAGGGCGAGATCATGGAGCACGACCCCATGGCTCAGGACAAGCGCCTGCATGAGGGCGAGCAGTCCCAGGGCCGTACGCGCCGCGAGCGCGAAGCGGCCGAGTGATCCCGTCTAGGATTTGGTGAGGACAGAACATGCTTCAGCCGAAGCGCACGAAATTCCGCAAGCAGTTCAAGGGCCGGATCTCCGGCGCTGCTAAGGGCGGCACGAACCTGGACTTCGGAGCCTTCGGCCTGAAGGCCATGGAGCCTGAGCGCGTGACCGCGCGTCAGATCGAGGCTGCCCGTCGCGCGCTGACCCGCGAGATGAAGCGCCAGGGTCGCGTCTGGATCCGAATCTTCCCGGACGTTCCGGTTTCCAAGAAGCCGACCGAAGTCCGCATGGGTAAGGGCAAGGGTGCTCCGGAATACTGGGCCGCGAAGGTCAAGCCGGGCCGCATTATGTTCGAGCTCGACGGCGTCAGCGAGGAAGTGGCCCGTGAGGCGCTGCGCCTTGCGGCCGCCAAACTGCCGATCCGCACGCGATTTGTCGCGCGCATTGCTGAATGAGGTTGACTTCCATGACGAAAATCAGCGATGTCCGGACGCTCAGCGCCGATCAGGTGAACGACGAGATCCTGAAGCTGAAGAAAGAGCAGTTCAATCTGCGCTTTCAGCGGGCGACGGGCCAGCTCGAGAACACGTCACGCTTCCGTCAGATTCGTCGCGATATCGCGCGGCTCCAGACGGTAGACCGTGAGCGTGCGCTCGGCATTGAGGCTCCGGTCGGACGCGCCAAGGCTGAAAAGCCGGCGAAGGCTGCGAAGCCCGCAAAGAAGGCAGAGGCTTCTGCCGAGACGACTGAAACCAAGCCGCGCGCCAAGCGCACGGCCGCGAAGGCGAAGGCCTGAGGATAGACAATGCCGAAACGCATTCTCCGTGGCGTCGTCGTGAGCGACACCAACGACAAGACCGTGGTCGTGAAGGTTGAGCGGCGCTTCACGCATCCTCTTCTGAAGAAGACGGTGCGGCGCACGAAGAACTATCACGCGCACGACGAGAACAACGTTTTCAAGGTCGGCGACCAGATCGCCATCGAAGAGAGCGCACCGATTTCGAAGCAGAAGCGCTGGCGGGTCGTCGAAGACCAGGCCGCTTCCGCCGAGAGCTGAACAAGTAGCGGCGGACGAGGTCCCGAGAGGGAAACCGGCCCGTCAGATAAGGGAAAGATGCCATGATCCAGATGCAGTCGAATCTCGACGTCGCCGACAATTCCGGCGCCCGTCGAGTCATGTGCATCAAGGTGCTCGGCGGCTCGAAGCGCAAATATGCCGGCGTGGGCGACATCATCGTCGTCTCCGTCAAGGAGGCTATTCCGCGCGGCCGCGTGAAGAAGGGCGAAGTCCTCAAGGCCGTCATCGTGCGGACCGCCAAGGACATCAAGCGCGCGGACGGTTCGGTGATCCGTTTCGACCGCAACGCCGCCGTTCTGATCAACAAGGAAGGCGAGCCGATCGGCACGCGTATCTTCGGACCGGTGCCGCGCGAGCTTCGCGCCCGCAACCACATGAAGATCATTTCGCTCGCGCCGGAGGTGCTGTAATGGCCGCCAAGATCAAGAAGGGCGACCGCGTCGTCGTTCTCACCGGTAAGGACAAGGGCAAGACTGGCGAAGTCCTGCGCGTGATCCCGAGCGAGGACCGTGCCGTCGTCAAGGGCGTCAACGTCCATGTCCGCCACCAGCGCCAGACGGCGCAGCAGGAGGGGGGCCTGATCCGCAAGGAAGGCACGATCCACCTGTCGAATATCGCGCTCGCCGATCCGTCGACCGGCAAGGCGACCCGCGTCGGTTTCCAGACGCTCGACGACGGCCGCAAGGTCCGCGTCGCCAAGGCCTCGGGAGAGCGGATCGATGCTTGATACGGTGAACTACGAACCGCGCCTGAAGCGCGTCTATGAGGACCAGGTCCGCAAGGAGCTGAACGAGAAGTTCGGCTACAAGAACGCGATGCAGGTCCCCGCGATCGACAAGATCGTGCTGAACATGGGCGTCGGCGAGGCCGTCGCGGACTCGAAGAAGGTGCAGTCGGCCGCGGCCGATCTCGCCCGTATCGCCGGCCAGAAGCCGGTGATCACGAAGGCGCGTACCTCGATCGCAACCTTCAAGCTTCGCGAAGGCCAGGCCGTCGGCTGCAAGGTCACGCTGCGCAAGCAGCGCATGTGGGAATTCCTCGATCGCTTGATCAACGTCGCGCTGCCGCGCGTCCGCGACTTCCGCGGTCTGAACCCGAAGAGCTTCGATGGTCGTGGCAATTATGCCCTCGGCATCAAGGAGCACATCGTGTTCCCGGAGATCAATTACGACCAGGTCGAGCAGATCTGGGGCATGGACATCATTGTCGCCACTTCGGCGCAGACGGATGACGAGGCGCGTGAGTTGCTCCGCGCTCTTGGCTTCCCGTTCCGTACCTGAGCGGCAGGAGAGAGCCACATGGCTAAGAAGAGCTCGATCGAGAAGAACAAGAACCGCAAGGCGCTTGTCGACCGTTTCGCCGCCAAGCGCGCCGCGCTGAAGGCGATCGCTGATGACCAGTCCCTGCCGATGGAAGAGCGGTTTGAGGCACGCCTCAAGCTGGCGGAGCTTCCGCGCAACTCGGCCAAAACCCGCCTGCGTCTGCGGTGCGAGGTGACGGGCCGTCCGCGCGCCAACTACCGCAAACTGAAGATGTCCCGTATCGCGCTTCGCGAACTCGGGTCGAAGGGCCTCATCCCCGGCCTCGTAAAGTCGAGCTGGTAAGGAGAATACGACCATGAGCATGGTTGATCCGCTCGGCGATATGCTGACCCGCATCCGGAACGCCCAGATGCGCCGCAAGACCTCGGTCAAGACACCGGGCTCGACGCTGCGCGCTCGCGTTCTCGACGTCCTCAAGACCGAGGGCTACATTCGCGACTACTCGACGACCGAGTTCGACGCTGGCCGTACCGAGTTCGAAATCGAACTGAAGTACTACGACGGCGCGCCGGTGATCCGTGAGATCTCCCGCGTGTCGAAGCCCGGCCGCCGCGTCTATTCGTCGGTGACCAATCTGCCCCGCGTGTCCAATGGTCTGGGCATTGCGATCGTCTCCACGCCGAAGGGCGTGATGGCTGATCACGATGCACGCGACCAGAACGTCGGCGGTGAGGTTCTCTGCACGGTCTTCTGATCGGGCATACAGGAATAAGGAAGAGCGCCATGTCGCGCATTGGCAAGAAAGCGATTCCGGTCCCGCAGGGCGTGACCGCATCTGTCGACGGCCAGACCGTCCGCATGAAGGGCCCGAAGGGCGAGCTGTCCTTTGTCCTGCATGAGGACATCGAGGGCGTGTTCGAGAACGGCGAAGTCAAGGTCAGCCCGCGGTCGAAGACCCAGCGCGCGCGCTCCATGTGGGGCCTGTCGCGCAGCATGGTTCAGAACATCGCCACGGGCGTCAGCTCGGGCTTTGAGAAGAAGCTCGAGATCGAAGGCGTCGGTTACCGTGCGTCGGTCCAGGGCAAGAACCTCGTTCTCGCCCTCGGCTACAGCCACGACGTGAACTACGCGATCCCGCAGGGGATCACGATCACGACGCCGAAGCCGACGGAAATCATCGTTGCCGGCATCAACCGGCAGCAGGTCGGCCAGGTGGCCGCCGAGATCCGCGAATGGCGGCCGCCGGAGCCCTATAAGGGCAAGGGCGTCCGTTATGCGGGCGAATTCATCTTCCGCAAGGAAGGCAAGAAGAAGTAACGGAGCGGACGATGGTCAAGGATCTCAAGGCGGAAGCCCGACGCAAAGCGCGCGTTCGCCGCAGCCTGAAGAAGGTTGCGTCTACCGGACGTCCGCGTCTGTCCGTATTCCGCTCGTCGAAGCACATCTACGCGCAGATCATCGACGACGTGCAGGGCCACACTCTGGCTGCTGCCTCGTCGAACGAGAAGGACCTGCGCGGCAAGACGGGCGCCGATACCGCGGCTGCGGCCGAAGTGGGCAAGCTGATCGCCGAGCGCGCCAGCAAGGCTGGCGTCAAGGACGTGGTCTTCGACCGCGGCGCTTACATCTATCACGGCCGCGTCAAGGCGCTGGCAGAGGGTGCCCGCGAGGGCGGCCTCAACTTCTGATCCCAGACGGGAAGAGGACAAAGATATGGCAAACGAGCCGAGGGGTCCGCGCGGCGGCGACGGGCAGCGCCAGGGGCGCGGCGAAGGTCGCGGTCGTGACCGTGGCCGTGGTGGCCAGCAGGAAGAGCGCGATAGCGAATTCGTCGACAAGCTGGTTCACATCAACCGTGTGGCCAAGGTCGTGAAGGGCGGACGTCGCTTCGGCTTCGCGGCGCTTGTCGTCGTCGGAGACCAGAAGGGTCGCGTCGGTTATGGGCACGGCAAGGCGCGTGAAGTGCCGGAGGCGATCCGCAAGGCGACTGAAGCCGCCAAGCGCGCTCTGGTCCGCATTCCGCTCCGCGAGGGCCGTACCCTGCATCATGACGTGTCCGGCCGTTGGGGCGCGGGCAAGGTGATCGTCCGCGCGGCTCCGGCCGGTACGGGCATCATCGCCGGCGGTCCGATGCGCGCCGTCTTCGAGACGCTCGGCGTCCAGGACGTTGTCGCGAAGTCGCTCGGTTCGTCGAATCCGTACAACATGGTGCGCGCCACCTTCGCCGCCCTGAAGGCTGAGGACAGCCCGCGTTCGGTCGCGGCGCGCCGCAGCCTCAAGGTCTCGGTTCTGCAGTCTCGCCGTCGCGACGTCGACGCCAGCGAAGCTGTCGAAGCCTAAGGCTCGGGAGAGAGACGATGGCAAAGAAGCCTGCAGCCAATAAGACGGGTCCGAGCATCACGGTCGAGCAGACCGGAAGCCACATCCGTCGCCCCGACCATCAGCAGCAGACGCTGATCGGTCTCGGCCTCAATAAGATCGGCCGCCGCAAGACGCTCCCGGACAATCCGGCGATCCGCGGCATGATCGCCAAGGTTGCCCACCTCGTGAAGGTGGTCGACTAAGGCCAAGTGAGACATCCGGTCCCGGTCGGCTAGCCGAACCGGGATCGTTCTCTTAATAAGACCCTGAGGCTCCTTGCTGGCGCGGGAGCCTTTTTCGAGTGATGCGCCAATAAGCGCTGTAGCGAGCCAGACGGAGCGAACGATGAAGCTGAACGAGATCAAGGACAATCCCGGTTCCACCAAGTCGCGCATGCGCGTTGGTCGCGGCATCGGCTCCGGCAAGGGCAAGACCGGCGGACGCGGCGTGAAGGGTCAGAAGGCCCGTTCCGGCGTCGCCATCAAGGCATTCGAGGGTGGCCAGATGCCGTTGCATCGCCGCCTGCCGAAGCGCGGCTTCGTCAACATCTTCCGTCTCGATCTGAACGAGCTCAACCTCGATCGTCTGCAGACGGCGATCGACGCTGGCAAGCTCGACATCAAGGCCGCTATCACGAACGAGGCGCTTGTGGCCGCCGGCGTGCTGTCGAAGGCTCGTGACGGCCTGAAGCTGCTTGGTAACGGCAAGTTCACAGCCAAGAACATTGCGTTCGAGGTCGCCGCGGCGTCCAAGTCCGCGATCGCCGCTATCGAGAAGGCTGGCGGTTCGGTGAAGATCCTCGCCAAGAAGACGGCAGACGCAGAGCAGGCCTGACCGCCTCGCCGAGGCGGCTTCTCCTAAGCGGAGCGTTGGGACATGGCATCAGCAGCTGAACAGCTTGCTGCGAATTTGAACCTCGGGGCCTTTGCGAAGGCGGACGAGCTGAAGAAGCGCATCTGGTTCACCCTCGGTGCGCTCATCATCTACCGCCTCGGCACCTACATCCCGTTGCCGGGCATCAATCCGGACGCTCTCGCTGACGTTTTCCGCCAGCAGAGCGGTGGCTTCCTCGGCCTGTTCAACATGTTCTCGGGCGGCGCGGTCGGCCGCATGGCCATCTTCGCCCTGAACATCATGCCGTACATCTCGGCATCGATCATCATCCAGCTCATGACCTCCGTTGTTCCCTCGCTGGAGCAGCTGAAGAAGGAGGGCGAGCAGGGCCGCAAGATCATCAACCAGTACACCCGCTACGGCACGGTGCTGCTGGCGACGTTCCAGGCCTATGGCATTTCGGTCGGTCTCGAATCGGCGGCGAATGTCGTCACCGATCCGGGCATGTTCTTCCGCGTCTCGACGGTCATCACGCTCGTCGGTGGCACCATGTTCCTGATGTGGCTCGGCGAGCAGATCACCGCGCGCGGCATCGGCAACGGCATTTCGCTGATCATCTTCGCGGGCATCGTAGCGGAGCTTCCGCGCGCGATCGTCGGCATGTTCGAACTCGGCCGCCAGGGTGCACTGTCGACGCCGATCATCCTCGGCATCTGCGTGATGGCGGTTATCGTCATCGCCTTCATCGTGTTCTTCGAGCGCGCTCAGCGGCGGATTCTGATCCAGTATCCAAAGCGACAGGTCTCGGCGACGCGCATGACCGGCGGCGAGAGCTCTCATCTGCCGCTGAAGCTCAACACGTCGGGCGTCATTCCGCCAATCTTCGCCTCGTCGCTGCTCCTGCTGCCGACGACGTTCGCGGGCCTTGCTGCGACCGGCGGTCCGGAATGGCTGACCACGCTCACGACCTATATCGGGCATGGCCGGCCGCTCTACATGGCTCTTTATGTCGCGCTGATCGTGTTCTTCGCCTTCTTCTACACGGCGATTGTCTTCAATCCGCAGGAGACGGCCGACAATCTGAAGAAGTATGGCGGCTTCGTTCCGGGCATTCGCCCGGGCGAGCGCACCGGCCAGTATATTGACTATGTCCTGACTAGGATCACGGTCGTCGGCGCGGCGTATCTCTCCATCGTCTGCCTCATTCCGGAAATCCTTGTCTCTTACGCCGCCGTGCCGTTCTATTTCGGCGGTACCTCGCTCCTGATCGTCGTCAGCGTGACGATGGATACGGTCGCGCAGGTGCAGGGCCATCTCTACGCATCGCAGTATGAGGGGCTGATCAAGAAGGCGAAGCTGCGGGGGCCGCGTCGATGAGATTGATCCTTCTCGGACCGCCCGGCGCGGGCAAGGGCACCCAGGCGCTTCGCCTCGTCGAGCGTCACGAGATCGTCCAGCTCTCGACCGGTGACATGCTGCGGGCGGCGGTTGCCGCCGGCACCGAGATCGGCCTCAAGGCCAAGGCGATCATGGATGCGGGCGAGCTCGTTCCGGACACCGTGGTCGTCGGCATCGTCGCCGAACGCATCGAACAGGACGATGCGAGGAACGGCTTCATCCTCGACGGCTTCCCGCGCACCGTGCCACAGGCCGAGGCGCTGGATGAGATGCTCGCGGAGAAGGGCCTTCGTCTCGATGCCGTAATCGAGCTGAAGGTCGACGAAGGCATCCTGTTGTCGCGTATCCAGAAGCGGGCAGGGGAAACCCCCGGCGGCCCGCGTGCCGACGACAATGAAGAGGCTCTGGTCAAGCGGCTCGCGGTCTACCGCGAGCAGACGGCACCGCTCGTCGACTACTTCAGGTCGAAGGGCTTACTACAGACGGTCGACGGCATGGCGCCGATCGATGAAGTCTCCCGGCAGATCGATGCGGCGCTCGGCGTCGGAATTGAGGCAGCCAGAGGTTGACGAAGAGGGGCGAAAGCTCCTATATCCCGGCACTTGACAGCCGACAGCTCTGCTTCGGTGCCGGTTCCGCGCGGATCCGGCATCGTTTCGTTTTGCCAGGCCCGCATTTTGGGGCGGCGTAAGCCGCCATTGAACAAGGCCCGAACCGGCCATTTGGGAGACTGCACGTGGCGCGTATCGCTGGTGTGAACATTCCGACGAACAAGCGCGTCATCATCGCGCTGCAGTACATTCATGGCATCGGCGCCAAGAAGGCTCAGGAGATCACCGATAAGGTGGGCATCCCGGCAGAGCGCCGCGTCAATCAGCTGACGGACGCGGAAGTCCTGCAGATCCGCGAGACGATCGACCGTGATCATCTCGTGGAAGGCGATCTCCGCCGCGACGTCGCGATGAACATCAAGCGCCTGATGGACCTTGGTGCGTATCGCGGCCTGCGTCATCGTCGTGGTCTGCCGGTCCGCGGCCAGCGCACGCATACCAATGCGCGCACCCGCAAGGGCAAGCCGAAGGCAATCGCCGGCAAGAAGAAGTAACCCTGAGCGGGCTTCGGCCCGCGATGGAATCACCCTCGGGTTCGGCCCGAGGGTCCAGAAGAGCGGACTCGTCCGCGATTACCTGTTTCCCCAGCGCCTGGCATTACGGGCGCGCCAGAAGGACCGAAGGAAGTAGAATGGCCAAGGAAGTCCAGCGCGTTCGCCGTCGCGAACGCAAGAACATCGTGTCCGGCGTCGCGCATGTGAACGCGACCTTCAACAACACGATGATCACCATCACCGACGTTCAGGGCAACACGGTTTCGTGGTCGTCCGCCGGCACGATGGGTTTCAAGGGATCGCGTAAGTCGACCCCGTATGCGGCTCAGATGGCCGCAGAGGACGCCGCCAAGAAGGCGTCCGAGCATGGCATGCGCACGCTGGAAGTCGAAGTTCGCGGTCCCGGTTCGGGTCGTGAGTCGGCGCTCCGCGCGCTCCAGGCCGCGGGCTTCACCGTCACCTCGATTCGCGATGTGACCCCGATCCCGCACAACGGCTGCCGCCCGCGCAAGCGCCGCCGCGTCTGATCAGTTTATGCGTGGCGGGCTATGGCCCGCCTTTCGGCGCCCGATACCGAGGCGCCGCGCCACACTTCTAGAAGGTGCCGCCGTGATCCAGAAAAACTGGCAAGACCTCATCAAGCCGAACAAGCTCGAAGTGAGCCCCGGCAGCGACAAGCAGCGCTTCACGACGGTCGTCGCCGAGCCGCTGGAGCGTGGCTTCGGCGTTACGCTCGGCAACGCGCTTCGTCGCATTCTCCTCTCGTCCCTCCAGGGCGCGGCAGTGACGTCCGTGCAGATCGATGGCGTTCTGCACGAGTTCTCGTCGATCGCTGGCGTTCGTGAGGACGTGACCGACCTCATCCTGAACATCAAGGACATCGCGATCCGCATGCAGGGCGAAGGCCCGAAGCGGATGACGCTGCGCAAGCAGGGTCCGGGCGTCGTGACGGCCGGCGATATCCAGGTGACGGGCGACGTCGCGATCCTCAACCCCGAGCACGTGCTCTGCACGCTGGACGAGGGCGCGGACATCCGCATGGAATTCACCGTCGACACCGGCAAGGGCTATGTCCCGGCCGACCGCAACCGGGCCGAAGACGCGCCGATCGGGCTTATCCCCGTCGACAGCCTCTATTCGCCGGTCCGCAAGGTGTCGTACCGCGTCGAGAATACCCGTGAGGGTCAGATCCTCGACTACGACAAGCTGACCATGACCATCGAGACCGATGGCTCGGTGAGCCCGGACGACGCGCTGGCCTATGCCGCGCGCATCCTCCAGGACCAGCTCGAAGTCTTCGTGAACTTCGAAGAGCCGAAGAAGGCTGAAGAGCGGACCTCGATCCCCGAGCTCGCCTTCAACCCGGCGTTCCTCAAGAAGGTCGATGAGCTGGAGCTGTCGGTCCGTTCGGCGAACTGCCTGAAGAACGACAACATCGTCTACATTGGCGACCTCGTGCAGAAGACCGAGGCCGAAATGCTGCGTACCCCGAACTTCGGCCGCAAGTCCTTGAACGAGATCAAGGAAGTGCTGGCGCAGATGGGTCTGCACCTCGGCATGGAAGTCAGCGGGTGGCCGCCGGAGAACATCGAAGAGCTCGCAAAGCGCTTCGAGGAACATTACTGAGCGCCGAACGGCGACGAAACGGCGTTGAGGAGATACTGAGATGATGCACGGCAAGCGCGGCCGCCGGTTCAACCGGACCCAGAGCCATCGGAGCGCGATGTTTTCCAACCTCGCGATCTCGCTGATCGAGCACGAGCAGATCACGACGACCCTGCCGAAGGCGAAGGATCTTCGCCCGGTGGTCGAGAAGCTGATCACGCTCGGCAAGCGTGGCGACCTTCATGCACGCCGTCAGGCGATCGCTGAGCTCCGCCATGTCGACACGGTCAAGAAGCTGTTCGACGTGATCGGCCCGCGTTTCGCGGACCGCAACGGCGGCTACACCCGCATCATCAAGGCGGGCTTCCGCCATGGTGACAATGCGGCGATCGCCGTGATCGAACTCGTCGACCGCGACGTCGATGCCAAGGGTTCGGTCGATCGCGCCCGCACCGAGGCTGAGGCCGAAGCGGCAGCCTGATCACGGCTTCTGGCCGAAACGAACAAGGCGGCTCTCGGGCCGCCTTTTTTGTTGCCTGGTGTCAGGCGGGCAGGGCCTCCGTGCCCATGTCCCGTGCGGCCTCGGGCGTGGTCTTCTGCTCTTCGAACCCGTCCTCCATCGTGCCGATCGGGCGAGGACCGGGATCGTGGCCGCCGGCATAGCGGACGAGAGCCTTGCAGCGCTGGTTGATCGACGGATGCGTGGCCCAGAAGCCCGAGGATTCCGAGTCGACGAACAGCGCTTCGACCTGACCGGGGATCGCGCCCAGGCTGGAGCGGCGCTCGATCTTCCGAAGCGCCGATATCATCGCATCCGGATTCTTCGTCAGCTCGACCGAGCCGGCGTCCGCCATGAATTCGCGGCGGCGCGAGATCGCCATCCTGAGGGCGAGCGCCGCGAAACGCGCAAAGATCAGGATCAGCATCGCGATCACGATGATGACGATATGGCCGCCCTTCTTCTTGCCGGAGCCGGAAGAGGTCTTGGTGATGCTGTTCGCAGTCCGCATTCCCGACGTGCCGTCGGAGGTCATCAGGTCGCCGAACAGCGAGATCAGTCCGGCGAAGACGGCCGCGACCACGATGAGGCGCACGTCGCCGTTGATGATGTGGGTCATCTCATGGGCCAGCACGGCTTCGAGTTCGGCATCGTCCAACTCGTCGAGCAGGCCGCGCGTGACCGTGATCGTGTAGTGCCTTCGGCGGACGCCGCTGGCATAGGCGTTCAGCGCCGACCGTTCGATGACGCGGATCGACGGGATCGGCAGGCCGCGCGAGATCGCGAGATTCTCGACCAGATTGTAGAGCCTCGGCTCGGCCTCGCGGCTGACGGGCTTGGCGCCGGTCAGCGTGTCGATCATCCACTGGTGGGAGAAGAACGAAAAAAGCAGCCAGCCGCCGGAGACGACGAGTGCGATGGCGATGGCGACCGGCAGCAGCACCAGGCCGCGCTCCAGTCCCTCCAGAACGGTCGGATCTTCCAGGAAGGCGACCCAGAGCAGGGTGAAGGCGTAGCAAACCGCGAGCATCAGAAACGGGAAGCCCAGAAGCAGCAGGACTGTCTTCAGAGCGTTGTTCCAGATGTGGGTTTTGAGCCCGACGGTCTCCATGGCGCGTCTCAGCTACCGAAGCTGACCTTGGGCGGGGTCTGGATCGCGGTGCGCTCGGCCTCGCCGACTTCGAAGAAGTCGCGCGGCTGGAAGCCCATCGAACCTGCGAACAGCACGGCCGGGAACTGCGCGATGGCGGCGTTGTACTCGGCGACCGCATTGTTGAAGAAGCGGCGTGCGGCGGCGATCTTGTTCTCCAGATCGGCGATCTCGGTCTGCAATTGCAGGAAGTTCTCGTTGGCCTTGAGATCCGGATAGCTCTCGGCGAGCGCGAAGATCTGGCGGAGCGCGCCGGTCAGGGCATTCTCGGCCGCAGCCTGTTCGGCCGGCCCGCTGGCCGAGATCGCGGCGTTGCGGGCGGCGACGACCGCTTCCAGCGTCCCGCGTTCATGCGCGGCATAGCCCTTCACGGTTTCGACCAGATTGGGGACGAGATCGGAGCGCTGTTTCAATTGGACGTCGATGTCCGACCAGGCCTGGCCGGTCGTCTGGCACAGCGAAACGAGGCGGTTGTAGATGAAGATGCCGATCAGGACGAATGCGGCGACGATGCCGAGAATGATCCAGGTCACGAGCGTGTTCTCCCCAAGAAGCGCGCAATGCGTAGCATAGACCGCGACAGGCGAACGAACGGCTTCATTACC
Organism: Flaviflagellibacter deserti; assembly: GCF_042652085.1. Lineage (NCBI taxonomy): Bacteria > Pseudomonadati > Pseudomonadota > Alphaproteobacteria > Hyphomicrobiales > Flaviflagellibacter > Flaviflagellibacter deserti. Next base: position 466,476 of record NZ_JBHSJF010000006.1, read on the forward strand.
TCGCGGCGCATGCCTATAAGTCGCGCCGGGGCGTGTTCAGGTTCAGCGAGAGTTTTCATGAGGACATCGATTATGCGGAAATCTCTGGTGCTGGTTCTGGCGGCGGCGACTGCGGTGCTGGCGGCTCCGGCTTCCGCGCAGCAGCGTGTGGTGCCGACCTCTCAGGCCGAGGTGAGGTTGTCCTACGCGCCGCTGGTGAAGCAGGTCACGCCGGCCGTCGTGAACGTCTATGCCTCACGCGTCGTGCAGCAGCGTCCGCGCGGCTTTCCGTTCGAGGATCCGCTGTTCCAGGAATTCTTCGGCGGCCAGATGGCCGTTCCGCGCGAGCGGGTGCAGCGTTCGCTCGGCTCGGGCGTTCTCGTCGGTGCCGAGGGACTCATCGTCACCAACAACCATGTCGTCGAGGGCATGACCGATGTCCGCGTCGCGCTCCAGGATCAGCGCGAATTCGATGTCGACATCGTCCTGACCGACGCCCAGAGCGACATCGCCGTCCTGCGGGTCAAGGACGCCAAAGGGAGCTTCCCGGTCCTGCCTTTGGTCGAGAGTGATTCGATCGAGGTCGGCGACATGGTGCTGGCCGTCGGCAACCCCTATGGCCTCGGACAGACCGTGACGCAGGGCATTCTCTCGGCCGTCCGCCGCGTCCAGAAGAAGGGCGGCGAGCAGGCCGTCTACCTGCAGACCGACGCCGCTATCAACCAGGGCAATTCCGGCGGCGCGCTGGTCGACATGAAGGGCCAGCTCGTCGGCATCAACACGTCGATCTTCTCGAAATCCGGCGGCTCGGACGGCATAGGCTTCGCCGTGCCGGCCTCCATTGTCCGACTGGTGCTCGACGCGGCCCGCGCGGGCGACAAGGTCGTGCGCCGTCCATGGCTCGGCGCTGAGCTCCAGCCGGTGACACGCGAGATCGCCGACAGCCTTGGTCTCGACCGGCCGTTCGGTGCGCTGATCGCCGAACTGGATGAAAACTCGCCCGCCGCCAATGCGGGCCTGAAGCCGGGAGATCTCGTCACCGCCGTCGATGGCAAGATGGTCGAGGACCCGACCGCTTTGACCTACCAGATGACGATCAAGCCGCTCGGCGGCCAGGCCAGGCTCGCCGTCATGCGTGATGGCAAGGAACAGGCGATCAGCGTCAAGGTTGAGCCCGCGCCGGAAACGACGCCGCGCGATGAGCAGGTGCTGGACGGCAAGGGACCGCTCAACGGCGCGAAGGTCGTCAACCTGTCGCCGGCGGTCGCCGAGGAGATCGGCGAGGATGGTCCACCGAACGGCGTCGTGATCATCGACATTGCCAGGGGCTCGATCGCCGCCCGCACCGGGTTTGTCCGTGGCGACCGGGTGCTTCAGGTCAACGACACGAGAATCGACAGTGCCAAGAAGCTGGCGGCAGCCAATAGCGAAAGCCAGCGCCTGTGGAAGATCACGATCGAGCGCAACGGCCAGGTGCTGACGCAGGTGTTCCGCTTCTGATGGCGAGAAGTCCCAATCTGTTCGAGGCCGCGGGCCTCGAACAAGGGGCGCCACGGCCTCTCGCCGACCGGCTGAGGCCGAGGACCCTTGGCGAGGTGGTCGGACAGGATCACCTCGTCGGCGACGACGGAGCGCTGACGCGGCTACTCGGTGCCGACAGTCTTGGGTCTCTGATCTTCTGGGGACCGCCGGGGACCGGCAAGACGACGGTCGCCCGGCTACTCGCCAACGAGACCGATCTGCATTTCGAGCCGATCTCGGCGATCTTTTCCGGCGTTGCCGATCTCAAGAAGATTTTCGAGACAGCACGCGCTCGGCGGCAGGCCGGGCAGGGGACGCTTCTCTTCGTCGACGAGATCCATCGCTTCAACCGTGCCCAGCAGGACGCATTTCTGCCGGTCATGGAGGACGGCACGATCACGCTCGTCGGCGCGACGACGGAAAATCCGAGCTTCGCGCTGAACGCGGCGCTTCTCTCTCGCGCCCGAGTGATGGTGTTCAAGTCGCTCGACGACGAGGCGATCGCGAAGCTGCTCGCGCGTGCCGAGGAGGTCGAGGGGCGGCCGCTGCCGCTCGACGAGGAAGCGCGCGCCTCGCTGGTCCGGATGTCGGACGGCGATGGCCGTGCCTCGCTGACGCTCGCCGAGGAACTCTGGCGCGCCGCGAGGCCGGACGAGGTGTTCGATCTCGCGGCCGTGCAGGACGTCATCCAGCGCCGCGCGCCGATCTACGACAAGTCGCAGGACGGCCATTACAATCTCATCTCGGCGCTGCACAAATCGGTGCGCGGCTCGGACCCGGACGCCTCGCTCTATTATCTCGCGCGGATGCTCGATGCCGGCGAGGATCCGCTCTATCTGGCGCGCCGGTTGATCCGGATGGCGTCCGAGGACATCGGCATGGCCGATCCACAGGCGCTGGCGATCACGATCGCGGCGCGCGATGCCTATGAGCAGCTGGGAACGCCCGAGGGAGAACTCGCGCTGGCGCAGGCCTGCGTCTACCTCGCGACAGCTCCGAAATCCGCTGCCGTCTACAACGCCTACAAGCAGGCGCGCCGGGTCGCCAAGGAACACGGCTCGCTGGTTCCGCCAAAACACATCCTCAACGCGCCGACCAAGCTGATGAAGACCGAGGGCTACGGCTCGGGCTACCGCTACGACCATGATGAGCCCGATGCCTTCTCCGGTCAGAACTATTTCCCGGAAGACCTCGGCCGCCAGACCTTCTACGAGCCTGTCGAGCGCGGTTTCGAGCGGGAAATCCGCAAGCGCCTCGACTACTGGGCGCGGCTGCGGGCCGAACGGGGCGAGACCTAGCTCGCGTGCTCGGCCGTCGCGAAGCCATCAAGCGTTCGCTGCGCTACGCGTCGAAGACGCTGATCGGTGCCGCGATCTGCTGGTACGGGCTGAAATGGGCTGGGATTAGCAGCCCGGTCTGGGCGGAGATGATCGTCAGCGATCCGGACATTGCGACCGCGGCCGAACTTGCCAAGGCACGGGCGGTCAACACCGCCGTCGGTTGCCTGGTCGGGCTTATCGTCCTGCTGGCCTTCGGCTACAACCCGCCGGCGGCTCTTATCGGTGCGGCGCTCACGGTCATGGTTGTTGTGCTGATCGATCGCTATCCGGCGAACTGGAGACTTGCCCCGGCAACCGTGATCATCGTCGTCGATGCGGGTCGGCTCGCCCAGACGCATGCGGAGGAGATCAGTTATGCGCTGCTCCGGATGGTGGAGATCGCGGTCGGCTGCACTGTCGCACTGTGTCTTGCAGCGATCTACACCCGCTGGTTGGCGCTGGGGCGAAAGACCGGGGCAGGGGTTGAGGACCACGTCGCGGATTGAAGCCGCGGGGCGGGAAAATCGCTGTGCCGCCAATGGTTCGTCTTTCGCGAGGCGCATACCCTCTCTAGGATTTTCGGCATGCAGGACCTCGATTCTTCCGAGGCGAGTCCAGAGCCGCCGGACCTTCTCAATCTCTTCACGGGATTTCTCACGATCAGCCTGATCGGCTTCGGCGGTGTCCTGCCGTGGATCCGTTGGCTGGCGGTCGACCGGCGAAAGTGGATGGGGCCGAAAGAGTTCAGCGAACTCCTCGCCCTCTGCCAGTTCTTGCCAGGCGGCAACATCATGAACCTCGCGGTCATTATCGGGCACCGATCCCGAGGGCCGATCGGATCGGTCGTCAGCCTGACCGGGCTGATGGTCGCGCCATGTACGCTAGTTGTCGGCCTGGGATGGCTCTACACGCGCTATGCCGATTATCCGGGCGTCGCGGACGTCCTCAAGGGTCTGGGTGCGGCGGCCGCCGGCCTCGTCATCGCGATGGCGCTCAGGTTGCTTGCCGGCATCGGCAAGGAGCCTGTCCCGCTTCTGTTCGTGGCCGCCGGTTTCGTCGCGGTCGGCCTGCTGCGGCTTCCTCTCGTTCCGACCATGCTCGTGCTCGCGCCTCTGAGCATCGCCTATTCTTGGACGCGGGTGGCATGAACGACCGCGATCCGCTCATCTCGCTGGCCGTCGAGTTCTTCATCATCTCGTTCGTTGCGTTCGGCGGGCTGAACGCGATGCTGCCAGAGATGCACCGGCAGGCGGTCGACGTCTACGGCTGGATGAGCGACGCCGAATTCCGCAATCTTTTTGCCCTCGCGCAGGCCGCTCCTGGACCGAACGCGATGATCGTGACTTTGATCGGCTGGCACGTGGCTGGCATTCCGGGTGCTCTGGTTTCGACGCTGACCGTCCTCATACCGAGTTCTACTCTCGCTTACGTGGTGTCTGGCACCTGGCAACGATTCAGCGAGGCACGCTGGAGGAAGGCGATTCAGGCCGGGCTGATACCGGTCACTGTCGGGCTCGTCTGCTCCAGCGCGCTCATCATCACCAGCACCATCGGCGAAAACTGGCGCTTGCTGGCGATCACGGCCGCGACCACACTGATTGTGATGCGGACCAAGCTGCACCCGCTTATTGCACTGGGATGCGCTGGATTGCTTGGCTATGTCGGGCTTCTCTAGGGCTGGGATAGGATGAACGCGCTTTTTCTGGTCTTCGTCGGAGGCGGCATCGGTGCGTCGGTCCGGCATATCGTCAACATTGTCGCGGCCCGGCTGTTCGGTATCTCGTTTCCCTGGGGAACGATGGGAATCAACATCGCGGGGTCGCTCGCGATGGGCCTGCTGACCGCCTGGCTTGCCGCGCGGTACGAGGGCTTGGGGCAGGGGCTCAGGCTTTTCCTGGCGACGGGAATCCTTGGCGGCTTCACGACCTTCTCGGCGTTCTCGCTCGACGCGGCCGTGCTGTGGGAGCGCGGCGACCATGGAGCGGCTGCCTTCTATGTGCTCGGCTCGGTCGTGCTATCGCTCGCGGCGATTTTCGCCGGGCTATTGATCGGAAGGGCGGTGGCGTGAAGCTCTGGTTTGCTCCTCTCGCCATCGCCGTTCTGGCCACGACTCCTGCCCACGCGCAGGAATGCAACGAATCTTCGAACCAGCATGAGCTGCATGTCTGCGCCGACGAGGCCTACAAGAAGACGAATGCCGAGCTGAACACGACCTATCAGGAGATCATGGGCCGGCTGAAAGACGACGACCCGACCAGAGAGATGCTCGTCAAGGCGCAGCGGGCCTGGCTGGCCTTCCGCGATGCCGAATGCGATTTCGCGACCTTCGCGGCCAAGGACGGTTCGATCTGGCCAATGCTCAATCTGCAATGCCTGGGCGCGCTGACGGCCAAGCGGATCATCGATCTAAAGGTCTATCTCAATTGCGAGGAAGGCGACATGAGCTGCCCGGTGCCAGCCCCGCAGTGACCGCATCGGGCACCGCGACTATCTATTTGCGTGAAGGACGCTAAAAGCGCCCTTCACATTTTGCTGGAGCAGCGCGCAATGGCCGGGGTCGAAACCGTCACGGTGAAGGATAGCGAGGACGGGCTGAGGCTCGATCGCTTCCTCAAGGCACGGTATCCCGCGCTCGGGTTTGGCCAGCTTCAAAAAATCCTGCGTACGGGACAGGTCCGCGTCGATGGCGCGCGGGCCAAGCCGCAGACGCGGCTCGAAGCCGGAATGAACGTCCGCGTCCCGCCGCTGGGGGAGGGCGGCGCGACGGACAAGCCGAAGCCCGCGAAATCGCCGGTTGCGGCGAAAGACGCCGAGTTCATCAAGTCGCTGATCCTGTTCGAGGACAAGGATTTGATGGTGCTGAACAAGCCGCATGGGCTCGCGGTGCAGGGCGGTTCCGGCACGACGCGGCATATCGACGGCATGCTGGCAGCTCTGGCCGGGCCCGACGGCGAACGGCCGAAACTGGTCCATCGCCTCGACCGGGACACGGCCGGCTGCCTGATCATCGCCAAGACCCGCAAGGCGGCGTCCGAACTCGGCAAGACCTTCGGCTCGCGCTCGGCGCGGAAGATCTACTGGGCGCTCGTTCCCGGGGTTCCCGAGCCGAACCAGGGCCGCATCTCGACCTATCTCGCCAAGGGCGGCGACGCGGGAAACGAGAAGATGCGGGTCGCCAAGCATGGCGATCGCGATGCGAGCCACGCCATCACCTATTATGCGGTGGTCGATCAGGCCTCGACGCGGGCGTCCTGGCTGTCGCTGAAGCCGGTGACCGGTAGAACGCACCAACTCCGCGCGCATCTCGCCCATATCGGCCACCCGATCATGGGCGATCCGAAATACAGCAATAACGACATCGATTTATCGGACGAGCTTCCAAAGAAGCTGATGCTGATGGCTCGCCGGATCACGCTGCCGCATCCGCGCGGCGGAACGCTCGATGTCACCGCGCCGCTGCCGGAGCATTTCAAGCAGGCGTTCTCGGTCTTCGGCTTCAGCGCGTCGGAGCACGATCCGATTCTCGAGGCCCCGGAAGACTAGACCGCCAACGCGGCCTCGACGCCGCGCGCGATCTCCTCGATATCGCCGTTGATCGCCGAGGTCTTCCGCCACGCCAGCCCGATCGTCCGTTCCGGCTGCGGATCGGGAAAGCGCAGGAGCTTCACGCGGGGATCGGCTTTCGCTTCCGTCGAGACGAAAAGCTGGGGCAGGAGGGTGATGCCCTGTCCGTTGGCGACGAGCTGTACGAGCGTCGAGAGGCTGGTCGCGCCATAGCTTCTGAGGCGCCCCGTATCGAGCGTGCGGCACACCGCCAGCGCCTGATCGCGAAAACAGTGACCATCCTCAAGCAATAAGAGGTCCGGGCTGTTCAGCATGTCGCTGTCGGCGCCGCTGGCCGCGGCGAACGGACTTGTCTTGCCGACTGCCAGGATGAACGGGTCGTTGAACAGCGGCAGTTCGGCAAATTCGGGATGTTCGAGCGGCAGGCTGGCAATGACGGCATCGAGCGATCCCGCCAGAAGTTCATCGACGAGCTGTGCCGTCATGGTCTCGCGGAGCGTCAATCGTGCCTGCGGGACGTGCTGCATGATCGCCGGCAGCAGGCGCGGCAGGAGATAGGGCGCGACCGAAGGAATGACACCGAGCCGGAATGGGCCGGATAAAGGTTCGCGACCACGGCGCGCTTCGCCTTCGAGATCAGCGACTGCGCTCAGTATCCGATCGGCGTGGCGTAGCACGTCTCGACCGGTATCGGTCAGCCGCAGACCGTCGCGATTCCGCTCCACGAGTTTGGCGCCTAAATGCGCCTCAAGCTCCCGGATTTGCATCGAGAGAGCAGGCTGGGTCACGGCGCATGCCTCTGCCGCCCGGCCGAAATGGCCAATCTTGGCGAGCGTCTGGAAATAGCGGAGGGCTCGGAGCGTCAGCATAGCGTCATCAGATAATCTTATCTTAGAACGCATTCAATCTGATTTGTGCTGATCGATGCAACGGAGCATGGTGCGCGCAAATCAACTGCGGAGATCAAACATGACCCGACCCACACTGACGACATCGGCCGGCGCGCCGATTTCCGACAACCAGAACTCCGTCACGGCCGGTCCGCGCGGTCCGCTTCTCATTCAGGACTACCAGCTGCTCGAGAAGCTGGCGCACCAGAATCGCGAGCGCATTCCGGAGCGTACCGTCCACGCCAAGGGCTGGGGCGCCTACGGCACGCTGAAGATCACCGGCGACATCTCGAAATACACAAAGGCAAAGGTGCTGCAGCCGGGCACCGAGACGCCGCTGCTGCTCCGCTTCTCGACCGTTGCCGGCGAGCTTGGCGCCGCCGACGCCGAGCGTGACGTGCGCGGCTTCGCCATCAAATTTTACACCTCGGAAGGTAACTGGGATCTGGTCGGCAACAACACGCCGGTCTTCTTCATCCGCGATCCCTACAAGTTCCCGGACTTCATCCACACGCAGAAGCGCCATCCGAAGACGAATCTGCGTTCGACCACCGCAATGTGGGATTTCTGGTCGCTGTCGCCCGAAAGCCTGCACCAGGTCACGACCCTGTTCTCGGATCGTGGTCTGCCGACCGATGTGCGTCACATCAACGGCTACGGCAGCCACACCTTCTCGCTCATCAGCGCCGACAACAAACGCTACTGGGTGAAGTTCCACTTCAAGACTCAGCAGGGCCACAAGCACTGGACGAACGAGGAGGCCGTCGAGGTCGTCGGCAAGTCGCGCGAGACCACGCAGGCCGACCTGTTCGAAGCCATCGAGCGCGGCGAGTTCCCGAAGTGGACCATGCAGGTCCAGATCATGCCGGAAGAGGACGCCGACAAGCACTGGTACAACCCCTTCGACCTCACCAAGGTGTGGCCGCATGGCGATTACCCGCCGATCGATGTCGGCGTGCTGGAGCTGAACCGTAACCCGGAGAACTATTTCGCCGAGGTCGAGCAGGCGGCGTTCGCCCCGAAGAACGTCGTGCCGGGCATCGGCTTCTCGCCGGACAAGATGCTGCAGGCCCGCATCTTCTCGTACGCCGACGCGCACCGTTACCGCATCGGCACGCACTACGAGCACTTGCCGGTCAACGCCCCGAAGTGCCCGGTGCATCACTACCACAAGGACGGCGCGATGAACTTCTTCGGTCAGCAGACCGGGAACGTCGACGCCTATTACGAGCCGAATTCCTTCAACGGCGCGGTGCAGGACGAGCGCTTCGCGGAGCCACCGCTGAAGATTTCGGGCGATGCCGACCGCTATAGTCATCGCGACGGCAACGATGATTATCGTCAGCCGCGCGCGCTGTTCGAACTGTTCGATGCCGGCCAGCGCCAGCGTCTGTTCAACAACCTGGCGGAGGCGATGTTCGGCATTCCTGACTTCATTGCCGAGCGTCAGCTTGCTCACTTCACACTGGTGCATCCCGAATACGGCGCCGGCGTCCGCGCCGCGCTAGACAAGATGACCGCTGACAAGGCCGTCGAGACCGCCCAGCAGCAGTCGCTGGCGGGACAGGCCGCAGAGTAAAGGGATACCGAGGCAACCCTCCCTGGAACCCCGCCGGAGCGATCCGGCGGGGTTTTTTTATGTCACGACGGTCCTGCCGATCTTCCGGAGCGCCAGCGAGAACATCACAAGCGCGACACCGTGGAAGATCAGGTCAAAAGCCAGCAGAAAGCCGATGATCCAGAGGCTGTTGACGGGCCAACCGGCAAGCAGAAGTGCACCGACGAGCAGCGTCAGCACGCCGGCCGCCACGAGCCAGCCCCAGTTCGCCTCCGGCCGGATCTGAAAGCCGGCCACGATCCGGACGATGCCGGCAGCGATGACGCTCAGCGCGAACATCAGCGTGAAGGCCGCGGAGGCTAGAAGCGGGTTCATGAACGCCAGGAAACCTGCAACGATGTAAAGGGCGCCCTCCAGGATCCAGAGCAGCGATTGCTTCCAGGTCTTCACCTGGAAGGCGTGAATGAGCTGCGCTATCCCGCCGGCGATCATCATGGCGCCGATGAACAGGATCGAGGCGACGGTCGCCGAGACGACGTTTATCGCGGCGATCAGGCCGACCGCGACGAGCGCAATACCGGCAAGAAGCAGCCATTTCCATTTCGAACGCAGGACTTCCACGTCCCTTGTGGTGTCGAGAACAGCTGAAGGTGATGTCATGACGGCATACTCCACCTCGGAAGCACCCCCGTGATTCTGCTCCTCTTTCGTCCATCTTCATAGGGGACAGTTGGCGGGCCGGTTCCGAGGCGTTACATCACCTCGCAACCAAGAGATTACGCATTTTGAATCTTGTCATTTTCGACGTCGACGGCACGCTGATCGACAGCCAACACATGATCGTTTCGGCCATGGAGCGTGCATTCGGCGCGCAAAGCCGGCCGGTCCCCAGTCGCGACCGCATCCTGTCGATCGTCGGCCTTTCCCTCGAGACGGCGATGGGCGTGCTTTGCCCGGAAGAGCCCGACGAGATCGCGGTGGAACTGGCCAGCGCCTACAAGGCTGCATTCTTCGAGCTCCGCCATAGTCCCGAACATCACGAACCGATGTTTCCGGGCGCGATCGAAGCATTGGACCGTCTCGCGGAGCGAGAGGACCTCGTACTGGGCATCGCCACCGGAAAATCGCAGCGCGGGGTGAGGGCCATCCTGGATCTCCACGACCTGCACGGCCGCTTTGCCACGATCCAGACGGCGGATCTGCACCCGTCCAAACCCGATCCGAGCATGGTCCTGACCGCTTGCGCCGAAGTCGGTGTTCTGCCTCAGCATGCGGTGATGATCGGCGATACGAGCTACGACATGGAAATGGGGCGTGCCGCCGGCGCTTCGGCGATTGGCGTCAGCTGGGGTTACCACGCCGCCGAGTCGCTGAAAGCCACCGGCGCCACCGCCCTCATTCGGCATTTCGATGAACTCGACGCGGCTCTGGCCAATTGTTTTGCGGAGACGGCAACGGCATGAGCAATACCGACGGCCCGATGCAGGCGGCGCAGCGGCTGATGCGGCCCACGCTGTCCAAGCGATTTTACGAGAAGGCCGAGGCAGCCGAGATCGAAGGCGGCTGGGGGGTGATGCTGGACGGCCGGCCGGTCCGCACACCGGCCAAGACCATATTGTCGGTGCCACGTCGCGAATTGGCGGAGGAACTGGCACAGGAATGGCAGGCACAGGTCGAGGTGATCGATCCGAACAGGATGCCACTGACCAGGCTGGTCAATTCCGCTCTGGACGGTGTGAGCCGCGAATCGGACGCCGTTCGTGCCGAGATCGTCAAATATGCCGGCTCGGACCTCATCTGCTATCGCGCCGAAGGACCGGACCGTCTGGTCGCTCAGCAAACCGCCGCGTGGAATCCAGTGCTGGATTGGGCGCACGACCATCTGGGCGTCCGATTCGTGGTGGCTGAGGGGGTCATGTTCGTTTCGCAGCCTCCGGAGGCGCTCGATGCGGTGGCACGGGAGGTGGAGAACCTGGACGTGCTCAGGCTCTCGGCGCTCAGCACTTCAATGACGCTGACTGGTTCGACCCTGATCTCGCTGGCGCTTTTGCGCGGGAGATTATCGCTGCAGGAAAGCTGGGCTGCCGCTCACGTCGATGAGGATTGGAACATCGAGCTTTGGGGCGCGGACGACGAAGCAATGGAGCGCCGGGCGGCGCGCTTCGAGGAAATGCAGGCGGCTGCGCGGCTGATGGCGCTGGCCTGAAGATCATGCCCGGCGGGCCGGGCATGATCCGATTCGCATCACTTGCGGTGGACGAGACGCATGCACTTGGCGGCTTCCTCGCCAACCTTGCGGGCTTCCTGCTCGGTGATCTTGCCGGCGTTGTGCAGCGGCTCGAGGTACGGGCGGATGGCCTGTTCGAGCGTCCGGTTCTGTTCGACCAGTCCGACACCGGCGCGATATGTCTTCAACGCTTCGCCACTAAGACCCTTTGCGCAGGCGTCAGCCTCCGCCCTGTCAGCAAGTGCGGCGGTCGGGAAGGCGAGGAGCGAAACGACGAGCAGGTTGCGAAGCATGATTCCCCACGGGGCTGGGTGAAAAAAGGAATGCGGCCAATGGCGGCCGGGCCGTCATCTGCGGGCGCATTGCGCCCTTTTTTAGTCATTGGTCCAACGACTACAATGACAAACGGCGGCTGAGGGGGCCGCCGTTCCGTCAACTCTGTGGATTTATGGTGCGGTCGAGAAGACTCGAACTTCCACGGGTTGCCCCACAGCGACCTCAACGCTGCGCGTCTACCAATTCCGCCACGACCGCTTATCTGCCGGAGCAAGTCCAGCGGCGGCGTCTGTAACAAAAGGATTGCAGCGCCACAAGGCCTGAAGTCAGCGTTGATCTGGCGCACGCTTGAGAATGCGCTTGACCTCGACCGCGATGCGGTTGCCGATGACGACGATCGCGCCTGCGGCGACAGGCATGTTGTTGGCCAGGATGGTGACCTCGTCATCCTCGGTCGCATCGAGCTCGATGACCGCGCCGCGGCCCATGCGCAGGAGCTGATGGATCGGCATGGTCGTTTCGCCGAGCATGACGGAAATATCGAGACGGATATCGTCGAGAACGGCCATAACTACCTTCTGCCGCACGGCGGCGCTGACCCTCTAGAGGTCATCAGATCATGGTTACCGGGTGGTTAATTCTCTTCATCTGACATCTGCCGCAAATGATGCACTTCCGGAATGGCGGGTCAGCGAGCGCCTTGTCGGCTATGCGGAATCAGTCGCCGCGATGGAAATGCGCGCGGAAGCGATCGCGGCCGGAAATGCGCCGGAGCTCGTATGGCTCATCGAGCACCCTCCGCTTTACACGGCAGGAACGAGCGCCCAGGACGCGGACCTGCTCGATGCTGGCCGGTTTCCGGTGTTCCGCACGGGGCGGGGCGGGCAGTTCACCTATCACGGGCCGGGTCAGCGCGTGGCCTATGTGATGCTGGACCTGAAGCGCCGCGAGCCCGATGTGCGGGCTTACGTCGCGGCTCTGGAAGAATGGATCATCAAGGCGCTGGCCGATTTCACGATTCGCGGCGAGCGGCGTGAAGGGCGAGTCGGCGTCTGGGTCCGTCGTCCCGAGCGTGGGTCCGTCGCCGAGGACAAGATCGCTGCGATCGGCGTGCGGGTCCGGAAATGGGTCACGTTCCACGGCATCAGCCTGAACGTCGAGCCCGATCTCGGGCATTACGCAGGCATCGTGCCGTGCGGTGTCAGCACTGCGGGTGTGACCAGCCTCGTCGATCTCGGTCGGCCGGTCGGCATGGATGACGCGGACGCGGCGCTGCTGACCGCGTTCCGCGAGGTCTTCGGTGAGATCAAGCCGGTCGATGGCGACCCGCCGGAGCTTGTCCGGGTGGAGGTCGAGCCGGCCTAGAAATCCGGAAGGACGGCGAAGCCGTCGTTGTGCGATGCGGTTTCATCGTCGGTTGCCGGACGCACGGCCACGTTCTCCGGCCGCGAGCCTGGCGGGCCGCGTTCCATGAGCGCGACGATGGCGTCGATCTGATCCGTCGGGCCGGAAATCACCGCCTCGACCCAGCCGTCATGGCGGTTGCGCACCCAGCCGTTGAGGCCGAACATGGTCGCGACCTGCTGCAGCCAGGCCCTATATCCGACGCCCTGCACGCGTCCGTAAATTTCCACCTGAACGGCTGTGTCCGCCACGTTCGACTCCGTCCCACGACGCGGGACTTATAGGATTTTCGCGGTTTCGGGGCCAGCGGCGGCTACCCGCCGCCGCTGGCCTGCGCCATAGTCCATCCAATAATTCAGGGAGGACAAGAAATGGACGTTCGTGCTGCAGTCGCCGTCGGCGCCGGGAAACCCCTCGAAATCACGACCGTCCAACTCGAAGGCCCCAAGGCCGGCGAAGTCCTGATCGAGATCAAGGCGACCGGCATTTGCCACACCGACTGGTTCACTCTGTCGGGAGAGGATCCGGAAGGCCTGTTTCCGGCGATTCTCGGCCATGAAGGTGCGGGTGTCGTCGTCGAGGTCGGAACGGGCGTCACGTCGGTGAAGCCCGGCGATCACGTCATTCCGCTCTACACGCCGGAATGCCGCCAGTGCCCGTCCTGCTTGTCGCGCAAGACCAATCTCTGCACCGCGATCCGCGCCACGCAGGGGCAGGGCGTCATGCCGGACGGGACGTCGCGCTTCTCGATCGGCGGCCAGAAGCTGCACCACTACATGGGCACCTCGACCTTCGCGAACTACACGGTCCTGCCGGAGATCGCGGTGGCGAAGGTTCGTGAGGACGCTCCGTTCGACAAGATCTGCTACATCGGCTGCGGCGTGACGACCGGAATCGGCGCCGTGATCAACACCGCCAAGGTCGAGGCTGGCGCGACGGCCATCGTCTTCGGCCTCGGCGGCATCGGTCTCAACGTCATTCAGGGTCTGCGCCTCGTGGGCGCCGACATGATCATCGGCGTCGACATCAACAACGACAAGAAGGCCTGGGGCGAGCGGTTCGGGATGACGCATTTCGTCAATCCCGCCGAGATCGGCACTGACCTCGTCCCGTATCTCGTCAACATGACCAAACGCGGCGCGGACCAGATCGGCGGCGCCGACTACACCTTCGACTGCACGGGCAACACCAAGGTCATGCGCCAGGCCTTGGAGGCATGTCATCGCGGCTGGGGCGAGAGCATCGTTATCGGTGTCGCTGGCGCCGGGCAGGAGATTTCCACTCGGCCGTTCCAGCTCGTCACCGGTCGTTCGTGGAGAGGGACGGCCTTTGGTGGCGCTCGCGGGCGCACCGACGTGCCGAAGATCGTCGACTGGTACATGGATGGGAAGATCGAGATCGACCCGATGATCACCCACGTGATGCCGCTTGAAGACATCAACAAGGGCTTCGAGCTGATGCATCACGGCGAGAGCGTTCGCGGCGTCGTGGTGTTCTAAAGCGTTCGGGCGATCGGTCCATCACTGATAAGGCGATAATGCGGGCTCGCGATCTTCGGGATGCAAGGCCGAGAACCTTTATCGAGGTTCAGACGAGCCCGACCTTATTCAATACCTACAACCTGCCAATGGAGCGGATTTACTTGCCGATCCATTTGGAGGAGACCACACGATTTCTCCCGCTGGTTCAGCACCTGCTGATATCCGTCGTTGCGATACTGATAACAGGGTGGCTATTCTTCGGTCTCGCCGCGACTGTTTCGATTGCCTTCATCGAGAACGATATCGCCGCCTTTCTTATAGGAGCAGCCATCTGCGGATTGCCGCTCGCTTTAACCGTGCCGCTCTCAGGTGTGTTCTTCGTCCATCTTGCCGATCTCCACGATCGCTCCCCACTGATCGTGATCTCGGAAGATGGAATATTGGATCGGCGTCAAATGAGAAAAGCGATACAATGGGTGGAAGTCGAATCAGTCAGGAAAATAGTTCCATCATATAGATCTTGGTATTTTCGATCTCACGGCGTTTTGCTGACATTGAGAAAAGAAATTCACCCGCGTATCAATATTTTTCGGTTTGGCGCTCTTACTGTGCTATTTCGGAAGAAAAGCCAAATCTATATTCCATTAGAAATGATGTTTATTGATGGATTTATGCTGGACAAGGTAGTCACGACGCTCGCTCAACGCGCCGGGGCACAGGTCCGCGAATAGCCCGCACGTGCTTGTCCCCGTTTCCGGCGCGGGCTAGGCTTCGCGCCGGTTGATACGGCCTGCCGCTCGCGCCCTATGGGGTCTGGTGAACGTATCTCGACATCGCTTCCTGTCCTTCTGACGGCGGATGCGTCGGCAATGCGGGCACTGACCGGATATTCCGCCGTGAGAACACGGATGGGAACACATGCGCACTTTCATGAACGCCAAGGCGATGGCGAAGACACTCGAATCGTCTCTCGCCGCTCGCAACATCGACCTGCCGCATAGCGCCGCTCTGGAAATCGTCGCCGCTCAATTCGGCTGCAAGGACTGGAACGTCCTGTCGGCCCGCATCGCGTCTGAAGTCAGGGCCGACGACGGCTCGATCGCCATCCAGCCGGCGATCCCCGTGGTTCGGACCTTCTCGGAGGAGAAGGCGCGGGAGTTCTACTGCGACTGGCTCGGCTTTCGCGTCGACTGGGAGCATCGCTTCGCGCCCGGCATGCCGCTCTATCAGCAGATATCCCGTTCGGAATCGCTGCTGCATCTCAGCGAGCATCACGGCGATGCGACGCCGGGATCGACGTGCTTCGTCAGGGTGGCCGGTATCGAGGCCTATCATCGCGAACTGCATGCCAAGCGCTACGCGAACATGCGTCCCGGCATCGAGAAGGTGGACTGGGGGCTGGAAATGACGGTGATCGACCCGTTCGGCAACCGCATCCGATTCTGCGAGCAGCGGCACGTCTGACGGCGGCGGCTGACGTTAGCGCGATCGAAACACCACGGGGCGCAGGCTGCACCGTGGTGTTTCAACGACTGTCCGGAACTAGTTGAGGAGCGGGAACATCTCCCATTGCCCCCAAGCGTGACTTCGCTACAAGACCGCTGATCTTTTCCCTCTTTCCGGAGCCCGACCATGGCCGAGCCTGAGCTCCAGACGGAGGAACCGGAGGTCGAGGGCGACGAGGAGCAGGCGATTACTGCCGCTCTTGTCGAGGCGGTCGCGGAGACGATCCGGACCGGAGACGCAGAACGCCTCCGGACTCTGGCTGGCGACCTCCACGAAGCCGACCTCGGCGAACTCGTCGCCGCGCTCCCCGCCGATCTGCGTCCGGGCCTGGTCGAACTGCTGGGCGAGGACTTCCACTTCGCCGCGCTGACCGAGGTCGACGAGAGCGTCCGCCTCGAACTCCTCGAGGACCTCCCGACCGAGACGATCGTCGAAGGCCTGCGCGATCTCGATTCCGACGACGCCGTCTACATTCTCGAAGACATGGAGGACGAGGATCGAGCGGAGATCCTCGAACGCCTGCCGCTGCCCGACCGGGTGGCGCTGACCCGCGGTCTCGATTTCCCGGAAGAGTCGGCCGGCCGTCTGATGCAGACGGATTTCGTCGCGGTGCCGCCGTTCTGGACGGTCGGCCGGACGATCGATCATCTGCGCGAGATGGAAGACGCGCCGGAGACCTTCTACGAGATCTTCGTCATCGACCCGTATTTCAAGCTGATCGGAACGGTTCCCCTCGACCGTATCCTGCGCAGCACCCGCAATACGCGGATCGAGAAGATACTGAACGAGGATGTCCGCTCGTTCGAGGCGACGCAGGACCGGGAAGAGGTCGCCCGCTCGTTCCAGCGCTACAATCTCGTCTCCGCGCCGGTGACCGATCCCGATGACAGGCTGGTGGGCGTGCTGACCGTCGACGACATCGTCGACGTCATCCAGCAGGAGACCGAAGAAGACCTGCGCGCTCTCGGCGGCGTCATGGGCGACGAGGAATTATCGGACACCGTCGTCGAGACCGCGCGCGGCCGTTTTCCGTGGCTTGTCGTCAATCTGGGGACGGCATTTCTTGCCGCGAGCGTGATCGGCTTGTTCACCAAGTCGCTGGAGCACATGGTGGCGCTTGCGGTGCTGATGCCGATCGTCGCCTCTATGGGCGGCAATGCCGGCACGCAAGCGATGACAGTGACCGTGCGCGCTCTTGCGACGCGCGAGCTGGGCCGCCGCAACAGCGGCCGCATCGTCGTCCGCGAAGTGCTTGTCGGCGCGGCTAACGGCGTTCTTCTTGCGGTTCTGCTCGGTGCCGGCGCGGGCCTCTGGTTCAAGAATCTGGACCTCGGCGCCGTCATCGCGTCGGCTTTGATCGTGAACATGGTCGTCGCCGGATTGTTCGGTACGATCATTCCACTGACCTTTCACAAGCTGAAACTAGACCCTGCGGTGGCGTCCGGCGTTTTCCTGACGACATTTACCGATGTTTCTGGTTTCTTTGGCTTTCTTGGCCTCGCCACATGGTGGTTCGGGTTGTGAAACACCGGGGTTCGCATGCGGAAGATGCAGGGTAGACGGCAATGTTCCGCATTGCGGCGGAAGGTCGGCGAGTCTATATCACCGCGCTCTTTGGCGGCGGGAGCTTTTCTCTTCCGGTCGCGTTCTGAGGGTGCAGGCGCCGCAACGGCGCGATTGGACGTCCGTCCCTAATGGCCGATTCTTCGCCGAGCTTTGTCGCCGCTGACGTCGGCGCGCCTCACGCCCATACCCATTCCCATGGCTCCAACTGGATGCTCATGCTGGGCAGTCTGGGCGTGGTCTACGGCGACATCGGCACGAGCCCTCTCTACGCCCTTCGTGAATCCCTCCTTCATGTGGGCCAGGCGCCGACGCGCGCGGAGATGATCGGTGTCGTCTCGCTCCTGATCTGGGCGCTGATCCTCGTCGTCACCGTCAAATATGTCGTGCTCGTCATGCGGGCCGACAACCAGGGCGAGGGCGGTACGCTGTCACTGATGGCGCTGGCGCAATCCTCGCTCAAGAAGGCGAGTCCGCTCGTCACCGGACTCGGCATCGTCGGTGCCTCGCTATTCTATGGCGACTCGATCCTGACGCCGGCCATCTCGGTTCTCTCCGCGGTGGAAGGCATGACGACCGTCTCGCCGCTCTCCGAGGACTATGTGGTCGCGGTGACGCTCGCGATCCTGATCGCCGTCTATACCGTGCAGTCCTATGGCACAGGACGGGTCGCCTCGTTCTTCGGGCCGATCATGCTCGTCTGGTTTGCGACGCTGACCATTTTCGGCGTGCTCCACATCTCGGATTCGCCGGACATCCTGCTGGCGCTGAACCCGTATCATGCGCTGCGCTTCATGTTCGGCCACGGCATCCTGGGCTTCACGGTGCTCGGCTCGGTGTTCCTCGCCGTCACCGGCGCCGAGGCGCTCTACGCGGATATGGGTCATTTCGGCCGTTCGCCGATCCGCAAGGCCTGGCTGTTCTGCGTTCTGCCGGCTCTCGTCCTCAATTATCTTGGGCAGGGGGCGCTCGCGCTGGCGCATCCGGCCTCGATCGGAAACCTGTTCTTCCACACCGCGCCGGAGCCGCTCCGGCTGCCCTTCGTGATTCTGGCGACGGCGGCGACCGTCATCGCCGCGCAGGCGGTGATCACCGGCGCCTATTCGCTGACCCAGCAGGCGATGCAGCTCGGCATTCTCCCGCGTCTCGAGGTCCAGCACACATCGGAGACCCAGCTCGGCCAGATCTACATGCCGAAGGTCAACTGGCTGATGCTGGCGGGCGCGATCGCGCTCGTGATCGTCTTTCAGACATCGAGCAATCTGGCCTCGGCCTACGGCCTCGCGGTGGTCGGCACGATGTTCATGACGAGCCTTCTCAGCGTTGTCGTCATCGCAAAGTCCTGGAGGTGGGGTTGGCCGCTGGCGCTCCTCATCATCGTACCGTTCTTCGTGATAGATTCGGCGTTCCTCATCGCCAACCTCTTGAAATTGCTGGATGGCGGCTATGTCCCGCTGCTGCTCGGCGCCATAATGTCGATCGCGATGTGGACCTGGGTGAGGGGGACCAGGATTCTGGCCGCGAAGGTCCGGCGCGACAGCGTGCCGTTCGAAACCCTGATCAAGACGCTCGGCAAGAGCTCCGCGGTACGGGTACCCGGTACGGCGATCTTCATGACCTCCGATCCCGAGATCGCACCGGCGGCGATGCTTCACAATCTGAAGCACAACAAGGTCCTGCATGAGAAGAATATCCTCTTGACCGTCAAGACGATGCAGCGACCCTATGTCGATGAGGAAGGCCGCTTCACCTACGAGAAGGTGTCGGAAGACTTCTCGAAACTTCAGATCTGCTACGGCTATATGGAGAGCCCGAACATCCCGAAGGCGCTGACGCTCGCGAAAGCCCGCGCCGGGATGAAGTTCGACATCATGTCGACCTCGTTCTTCGTCGGGCGCCGTTCGCTTCGTGCATCGCAGAAGGGCGGGATGCCGCTCTGGCAGGACAATCTCTACATCTCTCTCTCGCGGCAGGCCGACGACCTGATCGAATATTTCCGTATTCCGGCAGGGCGCGTTATCGAACTCGGCAGCCAGGTCACGCTGTAGGCTGCTGAGCTTCGTTCCCCGGACAAGTGCGCGCAGCGCACGCCGATCCGGGGCCTGGCGCGTAAGCGCGCCGCAGGCGCTCAATAGCTAACGAGCTTCGCGAGTATGCGCTGGGTCCCGGTTCTCGATGCAGCTTCGCTGCACCCGGACCGGGAAACGAGCTTAGTCAGGCGCTGCCAGCCGGTAGACGCCCTTGAACGTCTCGGGATCCACGGGCTTCCCCTTCCGCAGGATCGCGATATGGCCGTCGCGGGCCAGGCGGATCGCGACTTTGCGGACCGGTTGCATCAGGCTGTGCCAGTCCACTCCGGCTTTCGTGGCAAGCGCCTTGGCGACTTCGCCGGGGTCGACACTCTTTCCCGTGCCGTGCTTGCGCGTCATGTCGAGGATGGTTTCCTCGATTACCTGTTCGGAAACGCTCATGCTTCACCGCCGAAACTGGCGGCCTCGACCGAATCCGAGGCGAATTGCCGACGCCAGAGAACGATCGTGACGATCAGTGTCGTCACCATCAGGACGAGCGGCCCAGCGAACCAGCCGAGATAGGCGATGGCGAAGAAGAAGGCGCGAAGACCCCGGTTGAACTGCCGAGCGGCGGCCATGTTCATCCGGGCCGCACGCTGGATGGCAATCTCCGCCTCGGCGTCGGTGACGCTGCCGGCGATCGGCGTCGCTCCGATCAGGATCGCGACATAGTTGAACAGTCGATATGACCAGACGAGTTTGAAGAAAGAATAGGCGAAGATCAGCGCGAGCCCGAGGACCTTGATCTCAAACGTTGCGCGGGTCGTCTGCGAGGCAAGCGGGAGGTGGGTGAGGACTTCGAG
This sequence comes from Flaviflagellibacter deserti, assembly GCF_042652085.1. Classification (NCBI taxonomy): domain Bacteria; kingdom Pseudomonadati; phylum Pseudomonadota; class Alphaproteobacteria; order Hyphomicrobiales; genus Flaviflagellibacter; species Flaviflagellibacter deserti. The sequence continues at coordinate 486,639 of NZ_JBHSJF010000006.1, forward strand.
AGCGGTATCCGTCGTACCGAGTGCTGACAGGGTGCCGCCGATGGCCAGCAGCGAGCTCGAGGCGAAGAAGGCGGTGCCGTTCTGCAGACCACCCATGATCTGCCCGTCGAGAATGCGGTTCTCGCGGTGGTACATCTGCCGCATCCAGGTGACGCGCGCCTCGTGCATGATCGCATTGAGGCCGCCTCGCTGGGTGAATTCGAGGTAGATGTAATAGACGACCCAAGCCAGGGCGAAGAGGCCGAGCGCTACGTAGTCGAGCGGCGTGAAGTCGAACAATGATCGGTCCTCGCAAGACGCGGAATGTTAGCTGTGGTCGCGATTCGAGGCGATGACGGCGTGTTTTCCGGGGCCGCGAAGCGACGAGCCCGGAATCCATAGTCCCTGTGCTGATAATGGAGTCGAGACGCTGCGGAGTATGGGTTCCGGGCTCGGCTTCGCCGCCCCGGAAATCGGGTCAGAGCAGGCCCAGTTCCTTCAGCTCTACAACGATATGCGCGGGCAGGCCGGCATCCTTCGTCGCGTCTCGCATATCGCTCGGGGCATCGGCGTGGGCGAGATAGCGCCAGCCCTGAAAGGGGCGTGAGGGGCGCGGCACGACGCGGACGAGTTCGGGATCGAGGACTAGCTGGCAACGGGAGATGCCGTCGGCTCCGGTCACGGAACGTAAAGCGAGTAGTCTCTGGCGCGCCTGCATGACGCCCTTGATGACCCAGTAGAGCGAGCCGCCATCGAGCAGGTCCTCAGCGCGGCTCGGCGCCATTCGGGTGGTATGCACCTGTTCGACCGCGAGGCCGCGCGAACGCTTCTCCTCGAGCGTCTGCTCGATCCACTCCTCCAGATCCTCGAAGGATTCCGCGCCGACGCAGAGCTTTTGCAGGTGAAGGGGCATACCTCTACCTGCGCCCGGATAACGTTGGCCGCAAGAGGGTCTGTGGACAGTCAGAACTCGTATTGCGGCAGGACCCAGGTCTCGGCCTTGGCGCCGTCGTACCATTGCTGCATTGCCGGCAGCGTGAGGATCGCGTCGACATAGGCGCGAGCTTCCGGCATGAGCTTGACGTTGTAGGTCTCGAAGCGAGTGGCGACGGGGGCGTACATCGCGTCCGCTCCGGAGAATTCACCGAACAGGAATGGCCCGCCCTGGCCGAACCGGCCGCGCGCCTCGGCCCAGATCTCCTCAATGCGGGCGATGTTCTCATTGGCTTCCGGATCGATCGGAAAGTCGGTGTAGGACCGGCGGACGTTCATCGTGTAGTGGCGGCGGAGCGCCAGGAAGCCGGAATGCATCTCGGCGGAGATCGAGCGCGCCATGGCGCGGGCCACCGGGTCCTTCGGCCAGATGCCGGCGTCGGGATAGGTCTCGGCGAGGTATTCGATGATCGCCAGAGAATCCCAGACCGTGACGTCGCCGTCCTTCAGGATCGGTACCTTGCCGGCCGGGGACTGGGAGAGGATCTGCTCGCGTGAACCCTCGATGTAGATCGGGATGACCCTTTCCTCGAACGGGATGCGGGCCTGCTTCAGCGCGATCCAGGGTCGGAGCGACCACGAGGAATAGGCCTTGTTGCCGATGACGAGGGTGAGGGACATCCGCGCGATCCTGTGCCGGAGAAAAACCGGCGCGAAAGTGCGGGATCACGCGGCTGGATAAAAGCGAATTTTGCTGACGTCAGCGATCAGCGTCGGTGATTGCCTCCCTCGGGAGAGGGGGTGCCCTCAATTGATCGAGACGATGAGGCCCGCCACGGTGACGAAAGCGCCGGCGAGGCGGACGAGGTGCGAGACGAAACCGTCAATCGCGATGTGGTTTTGCATCGGATTGTCTCCATACAGACCGTGTCTTTGTAGGGAGGTAAGTTTCGGTTCGATGTCCGGCAGGTGTCATCCGCGCAACGCTGGGCCGCATTGTGACGATCAAGTCCGGTTCATCACGGGGATAAGCCTAGAGCTTCCAGTGACAGTGAATCCTTGCCGCACCCACGCTGAGTGCCTCTGATTCCAGGAGGCCTTCATGCTGCGTGTATCGTCTGTCGCTGCTCTCGTTCTTCTCGCAACTCCCGCGCTTGCCGACCGGTCCGATGCGGACGCATGCGCGCGGAAGCTCTCGGGTCTTTCTCTGCAGACCTACAACGCGTCAATCGTAAAGGCCGAGAACGGCGCTACGCTCAGGCAGGCGATCGGATCGCATCTCGGACCACTCGTCGACTCGGGCAAGGTCCAGGAATCCGTGGGCAAGAAGGCCGGATTCCAGGCCGCGATGTGCGTGCGGCTGGTTCACCGCTGAGCTGATCAGTCCTGCCCGCGCGGTACCGGCACGTTGTCGATCAGCCGCGTCCCGCCGATGCGGGCGGCTACCAGAAGGCGGATCGGGCCGTCGTGGGTGCTGGCGATCGGGTCCAAAGTGAGCGCGTGGCGGGCCTCGACATAGTCGACCGTGAAGCCTGCCTTGGTGATCGCCTCACGCGCATCGGCCATGACCACGCCGATCGGCGCGCCGTGACCGATAAGCGCGGCGCTCTCGGTGAGGATGCGATGCAGTGCGGGCGCGGCGGCACGGTCTTCCGGCGAGAGGTAGCGGTTGCGTGATGACAAAGCGAGGCCGTCATGCTCCCGGACGGTCGGGCCGGGGACGACCTCGACGTCGATGTCGAGGTCGCGGCTCATGCGGCGGACGACCTGAAGCTGTTGCCAGTCCTTCTCGCCGAAGATCGCGACATCCGGCCGGACCTGGCCGAACAGCTTCGAGACCACGGTCGTGACGCCGCCGAAGAAATGCGGGCGGGCATCGCTTTCGAGACCGGAGGCCGGGCCGCCCTGCGGCGCGACGCGGGTGATGAAGCCTTCCGGATACATCTCCTCCACGGCGGGTGCGTAGATGAGGTCCACGCGCTCGGCCGAGAGGGCGGCGCTGTCGGTATCGAGCGTGCGCGGATAGCGGTCGAAGTCCTCGTGCGGCGCGAACTGGGCCGGATTGACGAAGATGGAGACCACGACGCGGTCAGCATGGTCTCCGGCTTGCTTCACCAACGCGAGATGGCCGGCATGAAGGGCGCCCATGGTCGGTACGAGCGCGACTGTCTGGCCGGCCGATTTCCAGCTTGCGACCCTGGCGCGGAGTTCGGCCTTGGTGTGGACGATCTCAGGCATCGTGCTTGTCTCCGAATGGGCTGCACGCCATAGCAAGGCGGCACTCGCGCGCCAAGGCGTGTGCTTTCGAGGAAAGGTTTGAGATCGCCGTGATGCTGACCGTCCTTGTCGGGCTTGCTGTGATAGCCCTCGTTCTCTGGTCGGCGAAGAACTCGATCGATCACAGCCCCGGTTCCCGGAAACATCTGTTCCTGCTCGGCGGGGCGGTGTTCGCGCTCCTGCTCGGCGGCCTTCTCGCGCTGACGGGAAAGACGATCTACGGCCTGCCGCTGCTGTTCATCGGCGCGACGGTGCTGGCGAAGACGAAGAATCCGGGCTTCAGGCTGTCGTTGAAGAACGGCTCGATCGTCCGCCGTCGCACGGCGATGCTGGCAATGGCGATCGACAAAACGAGCGGGGCGATGCGCGGCTCGGTCCTGACCGGCCGTTACGCCCACAAGAATCTGGATGCCCTGTCGGAATACGAACTCGTCGACCTTGCGCGCGAGGTCTCGGCCCGGGACCAGGCCGGTTTCGCTTTACTCGAAGCTTATCTGGACGGCCGGGTGCCCGGTTGGAGAGTACACCTGCAGGGCGACGCGCATCCGGGGGGCGGACACGCGGCGGGCCAGGGCGCGATGACCGAGGATGAGGCGTACCAGATCCTGGGGCTTGATCCGGGGGCTGGAGCGGCCGAAATCAGCGCCGCGCACCGGGCGCTGATGAAGAAACTGCATCCCGACCAGGGAGGGTCGACCTATCTGGCGAGCAGGGTCAACCAGGCCAAGGACGTCCTCTTCCGCACTCAACGCTGAACTTTCGGCGGTCGGCTGCATGGTTCTTCTCGTCAGTTCTTGATCGTGAAGCAGGAGAGCGCTGATTTCTTCAGCGCCTTACAGGCGGCGTCGGCGGTTTTCTCGCTGAAGCCGGCATAGCGGGCGCGATAGAGCGTCTGTTCGCCCTTCGCGACGGTTTCGGTGAACGCCTCGGCGCGGCCGTCGACCTTGTGCACCGTCGGCGCGGCGCGATCGATCAGGGCCTTGGCCTGGGCGGCGTCCGGAGTGGCGCCGATCTGGATGATCCAGCCGGAGCGGGCGACGGAGTTGGACGAGGCGGCGGCGGTAGCTTGCGAAGGCGTGGCGGCCTCGATCGCCTGGCTGGCGAGCGCCATCTGGTTCGGATGGGCCGGCGCCGGGAACATGCTGGCTTCGATCGGAGCAGCGGTGGCGACGCGGACAGGCGGCGGAGAAGAGGCCGAGGCGCGAATGGTTTCGCGGCGGACAGGAGCGGAACCCGGCGTGGTGCCGCCGGCATATGCCGTTGCGACCGAGCCGGTCTGCTTCGGCTGAGCGCCTACGACCCAGCGCATGCCGTCATCCGACGAGCCGGGCGTCGTGGTTGCGACGGCGGTGGCCATCGCGATGCGGCGCGATACGGCGTCCGAAGATATGGTCGCGGGATCGGGCACTTCGGCCGACGCAGCGAGGTCCACAGGCTCGGCGGCAACGGGTGCGGGAGCCGCAGGCGAGGTGGTGTTTGCAGCCGCGGCGACGACGGCCGGACGGACCTGTGGGACGAGCGGGCGCGGCATCGGCGTCAGGACGGCGGTGCTCGGCATCGGCGGGGCGATGCGGGCGGGAGCAGCGACGGGAGTCGGAATGGCCTTGGCGACAGCTTCCGGGACTTGAGCCTCCGCGATGGCCGGTGCGGTGCGGCCTGTCGCGGCCTTCGGCAGGTTCTGGGCAACGAGCTGGCGCATGGCCGCGTCACGCGAGGCGCCGGAACGGCCGCCGAGGACGGTGGCGACGATGCGGCGGCCGCCGTCATTGGCCGAGGTCAGGAGATTGAAGCCCGAGGCGCGGACATAGCCGGTCTTGATGCCGTCGACGCCCTTCACCGAGCCGACGAGGCGATTATGGCTGCCGATCGTGCGGCCCTTCCAGACGAAGCTCTTCGTCGAGAAATAGCGGAACTGGCGCGGATAACGGTCCTGGATGGCGCGGCCGAGGACGACGAGGTCGCGCGCCGTCGTGATCTGGCCGTCATTCGGCAGACCCGAGGCGTTGCGATAGACGGTGCGCGACATTCCCAGTGCACGGGCCTTCTGCGTCATGCGCGCGGCGAAGGCGGACTCGGAACCGGAAATATTTTCAGCAATGGCGACGGCGACGTCGTTCGCCGACTTCGTCACCAGTGCCTTGATGGCGTCCTCGACGCGGATCGTCTCGCCGGGCAGCAGGCCGAGCTTCGACGGCGCCTGGCGCGATGCCTCGGCAGAAACCTTGAGCGGGGTATCGAGGGTCATCGAGCCGCGCTCGAGTTCCTCGAAGAGGATGTAGAGCGTCATGACCTTGGTCAGCGAAGCCGGGTGACGGAGCTCGTCGGGGCTGTCGGCGAACAGGACCTTGCCACTGTTGGCGTCTACCACGAGGGCCGCATAGGGAGGATTGTAGCCGCCACCGCCGCCCTTGGAGCGCTTGGCCTTGCGGGAAGCCTCTTTCTTCTGGGCAGGCTTCTTCGCGGCGTCGGCAGGCTCGCTCGCGAAAGCGAACAGGAGAGCCGAAGCCAGCACCGAGAGAACGATCTTCGAGCGGAAGAAGGACACGCCACGCACCATCAAAACCCTCTTATCCGGCCCTGCCCATGGACCGGTTGAAGCACCCCCAGCGCGACGGCTCCCGTAGCCACCGCACACAAAGGAGGATGGCTGGGTTGCGGTTACGGAGGGGTTAAGCGGAATGATTAATTCCGACGAAGAATCTCTCTCCGGGACAGGCCGCTCAAGAGTTCCTACCCGTCGTTATCCGACGGGTAGTGCTCATACGCTCTGGCGAAGCGGCGGGGGCAGTCTTAGATTATGCGGCGAGAGCGTTCCACAGGACTTAGGTTCAGAGGGACAGGGGAATCCACGTAGGCTGCGGATTGGACATGACCGACTACAGGGCCAACTGGATGGCCGGGCCCGCAAAGCGGGACGACGACGGTAACGGGTCAGGGGCAGGAACCGCCGTTATCCCCAAGACGCGCTCGAAGACCAAAAAACCGAGCATGTACCGCGTTCTACTGCTGAACGACGACTACACGCCGATGGAATTCGTGATCCACGTCCTAGAGCGTTTTTTCAATAAGGACCGCGAAGCGGCCACAAGGGTGATGTTGCACGTGCACCACAACGGTGTCGGTGAGTGCGGCATTTTCACCTATGAAGTTGCTGAAACAAAAGTGACGCAGGTCATGGACTTTGCGCGCCGGCACCAGCACCCTTTGCAATGCGTCATGGAAAAGAAGTGAGGCCGAGTTGCCGACTTTCTCACATAGCCTAGAGCAGACTCTCCATCGCGCGCTGGCGCTCGCCAACGAGCGCAGCCACGAGTATGCCACCCTCGAACACCTGCTCCTGTCGCTGATCGACGACAGCGATGCGGTCGCGGTGATGCGCGCCTGCAATGTCGATATCGACCAGCTGAAGCGGAATCTCGCCGAATATGTCGACGCGGAACTCGACAACCTGGTGACCGACGGCCACGAGGATTCGAAGCCGACGGCCGGCTTCCAGCGCGTCATCCAGCGCGCCGTGATCCATGTCCAGTCGTCCGGCCGCGAAGAAGTGACCGGGGCCAACGTGCTCGTCGCGATCTTCGCCGAGCGCGAGAGCCACGCCGCGTATTTCCTGCAGGAGCAGGACATGACGCGCTACGACGCGGTCAACTATATCAGCCACGGCATCGCCAAGCGGCCCGGTTCGGGCGACGCGCGGCCGAAGACCGGCAATGACGAGGAGCAGTCGACCGGCAGCGACGACGGCGGCAAGAAGAAGGCCGACGCACTCGACGCCTACACGGTCAACCTCAACAAGAAGGCGCGCGACGGCAAGATCGATCCGCTGATCGGCCGCGACACCGAGATCCAGCGGACGATCCAGATTCTCTGCCGCCGGCAGAAGAACAATCCGCTGTTCGTCGGCGATCCCGGCGTCGGCAAGACCGCCATCGCCGAAGGCCTGGCGCGGCGGATCGTGCGCGGCGAGGTGCCGGACGTGCTGGACGACGCCGTCGTCTTCTCGCTCGACATGGGCGCGCTACTTGCTGGCACCCGCTATCGCGGCGACTTCGAGGAGCGTCTGAAGCAGGTCGTGAAGGAGCTGGAGAACACCCCCGGCGCGATCCTGTTCATCGACGAGATCCACACCGTGATCGGTGCGGGCGCGACCTCGGGCGGCGCCATGGACGCCTCGAACCTGCTGAAGCCGGCGCTGGCCAATGGCTCGCTCCGCTGCATGGGCTCGACGACGTACAAGGAATATCGCCAGCATTTCGAGAAGGACCGCGCTCTGGTGCGGCGCTTCCAGAAGATCGACGTGGCCGAACCGACCATCCCGGATGCGATCGAGATCCTGAAGGGCCTGAAGCCCTATTACGAGAGCTTCCACCGCATCCGCTACACCAACGAGGCGATCAAGGCCGCCGTGGAGCTGTCGGCACGCTACATCCATGACCGCAAGCTGCCGGACAAGGCGATCGACGTGATCGACGAGACCGGTGCCTCGCAGATGCTGCTGCCGGAGAGCAAGCGGAAGAAGACCATCGGCCTGAAGGAGATCGAGGCGGCCGTCGCATCGATCGCCCGCATCCCGCCGAAGTCGGTGTCGAAGGACGACGCCGAGGTGCTCCGCAGCCTGACGGCGAACCTGAAGCGGGTCGTCTACGGCCAGGACAAGGCAATCGACGCCCTGTCCTCGGCGATCAAGCTCGCCCGCGCCGGCTTGCGCGATGTCGAGAAGCCGATCGGCTCGTACCTGTTCTCGGGTCCGACCGGCGTCGGCAAGACCGAGGTCGCAAAGCAGCTCGCCGATATCCTCGGCGTGCAGATGCTCAGGTTCGACATGTCGGAATACATGGAGCGCCACACCGTCTCGCGGCTGATCGGCGCGCCTCCCGGCTATGTCGGCTTCGACCAGGGTGGCCTGCTGACCGACGGTGTCGACCAGCATCCCCATTGCGTGCTCCTGCTCGACGAGATCGAGAAGGCGCATCCGGACCTGTTCAACATCCTTCTGCAGGTCATGGATCACGGCAAGCTGACCGATCACAACGGCAAGACGGTCGATTTCCGCAACGTCATCCTGATCATGACGACGAATGCGGGCGCGTCCGATATGGCCCGGCCGCCGATCGGGTTTGGCCGCACGAAGCGCGAGGGCGAGGATACGGAAGCGGTGAACCGGCTGTTCGCGCCGGAATTCCGCAACCGGATCGACGCCATCGTCGCCTTCTCCGGCCTGCCGCCGGAGGTGGTGCAGCGGGTTGTCGACAAGTTCGTCCTCCAGCTCGAGGCCCAGCTCGCCGACCGCAACGTCACGATCGAGCTCTCCGACGAGGCGCGCACCTGGCTGGCCGAGAAGGGCTATGACCCGGCGATGGGCGCGCGGCCGCTTGCCCGCCTCATCCAGGAGACGATCAAGAAGCCGCTCGCGGAGGAGGTTCTGTTCGGCAAGCTGCAGCACGGCGGCGCCGTGAAGGTGGTGCTGGAAGCGGACGGCAAGGACTCGAAGCTCGGCTTCGAATTTCCCGAAGGCCGCATCGAGCCGAAGCCGGAGAAGATCGTCACGGAGCCGCGCGTCGCCAAGCCGAAGCCAAAGCCCAGGCCTAAGCCCGCCGCGCGGGCGAAGAAGGGCTCGGTCCCGAGCGTGAAGCGGTCGCTGCCGAAGGTGGTGACCGAGGAATAAGCGAAAGGCCGCTCTTCGGAGCGGCCTTTTCGTTCGTATAGAGAGCACACGCGCAGCTCGACGAGGTGAAGCGGGTCTAGTCGTTGTTTGTCGATCTCCCAGGCCCCGGACAAACAGTATTGCTCGACTCTCGGTTGAGCTGTTGCTTTGATCTGACGTCTTCAGAGGAGGCGGCTATGCAGGAATTGTCCAACTCTGCCTTGCATCGAATGCTGGATGCGATTGCAAGCGGTCGGCCGAACGATGTGTCCCCCGCTGATGTTCGCGCATCGCTTGAAGAAGTTGGTATCCGTTCTCTGGATGATCTTTCGGAGCGCCTGCTCGAACGTGTGAGGAGGTCCGGGGGCGATTTGCGCCAACCCGCGCCGATTGATCTTAGATCTCTGCGCCGTCCGCCTTTGGACGGGTTAGAGGCTTCTCTTGAGCATGCGGTGCCGCAGATTCCCTTTCGTTGGAGCGGGAAGCTGCACGAGCCATCAGAGATACGTCGCTTCGATGGCAAGGCTATCGCGTATGTGCCGTCGGCTGGGCCGGATGGTAGTGTCCAGCTGGATATCGTTGACGATATCCAGGCGGTGAGAAGCTGGATCGAGGCGAGGACCGTTAGTGGCTTAATCCATTCGTTCCGGAATGGATCAGATGACTCAACGCGTTCAATCCCAGCGCATTATCCTCGGAGTATTCAGGTGGGCGAGCATGAGCTCACTGGTGTAATAGGTCCCGAAGACCCTGCGGGCTTGTGGGTAGGAGAGACACTCACGTTAGAGCCGGGGCGCGCGTATTTCGATTTGACCGATGTCTACCTGAGCTGGCCGTGGTCGACATGGAATGACAAGATTTCATTCATTGGCATATCGCGTAGCTATTGCCAGTTCTGGGATCACATAAACTTTCAGGGCGACTGCTTGCTCGCCGGGGCTCATGTGGGTGGCAATTGGCTTCCTTTCCTATCGCAGGTTGGTTGGAACGACCGTATATCGTCGTTCGCGAATGCGGGTTGATCTGGGATCAGTTAAAGCCGACGGCGAAGTTACCGCCCCATCGCTGCCCTGATCCTAGACCGGCCGTGCATTGGCCTCGCTTCTCGGATATGGCGTTGCGCCGCAACGCCATTCTGATGAAAGAGGAAGCGAATTGGCTGCTATCGCACGGGCGGTCACGCCATTTATCCTAGCCATTGCCTCCTGCCTGCCCTCGACCCCGATCCGGGCTGCCGACAGTCCCGGCGTAATCACGGCAGCCGTCGAGCGCGCCTTCCGTCCGCTTCTGAAGGAATATGATGTGCCCGGAATCGCCGTGGCCGTGACGGTCGACGGCCGGCGATATTTCTTCAGCTACGGAGTCGCCTCGAAAGAGAAGAACGTGCCCGTGACGAAGGATACGCTCTTCGAGATCGGCTCCGTCAGCAAGACATTCACCGCCACTCTGGCTTCCTACGCTCAGGCGCTCGGCAAGGTTTCGCTCGACGATCGTCCTGGGAAGTATATGCCGCAATTACGCGAGAGCGCCCTGGATGAGGCCAGCTTGCTCAATCTCGGAACCTATACCTCGGGCGGGCTGCCACTGCAGTTCCCCAACTCCGTCACGAATGGGGCCGAGATGGCGACCTATTTCCAGCAATGGAGACCGTCCGTCAGTCCGGGCGCGCAGCGGCAGTATTCCAACCCCAGCATCGGTCTGCTCGGACATGTCACCGGCCTGGCGATGAACGGCGGATTCGCCGACCTGATCGAAACCGACCTGTTCCCCAAGCTCGGCCTCGGCCACAGCTACATCCGCGTACCCGAAGCGGAGATGGCGAATTATGCCTGGGGCTACAACAAGGCGAACAAGCCGATACGGGTGAGCCCCGGCGTCTTTGATGCGGAGGCTTACGGCATCAAGTCCACGGTCACAGACATGATCCGTTTCGTCGAGGCCAATATCCGGCCGGAGACTCTCGATGCGCCGATAAGGATCGCCGTCGAAGGCACGCATATCGGCTATTTCAGGGTCGGCGAGATGGTGCAGGGGCTCGGCTGGGAGCAGTACCCTTATCCGGTCGCATTGGACCGCTTATTGGCCGGCAACTCTCTCACGATGGCCATGGAGCCCAACGCGGCGATGCGGCTCAACCCGCCGCAGACTCCGTCCGCGCCGACTTTGTTCAACAAGACCGGCTCCACGAACGGATTCGGCGCCTATGTCGCTTTCGTGCCTGAGAAAAAGATCGGCATCGTGATGCTGGCGAACAGGAATTTCCCGATTCCGGCCCGCATCACCGCGGCGCATGCCGTGCTCGAGCAAATGGCCGCGGAGGCGCCATAATCCCGGGGACTTGGCACGACGGATATCACCGTCCCAGCGCCGCCCTGATCCGGGCGGCGTTTGCCTCCAGAATCTCCTGCTTCTCGAACTCGCCCGTATGCGGACGCAGCGGCTGGCCGGCGTGGCGGGGGAGGACGTGGAAGTGGAGGTGGAAGACGACCTGTCCGCCTGCTTCCTCGTTGAACTGCTGGATGGTCAGGCCATCGGCATTCATCGCGCTGCGGACCGCGCGGCTGACCATCTGGACCACGCCCATGACGTAGCCCAGGTCTTCCGGCGCGACGTCGAAGATGTTGCGGGCCGGGTTCTTCGGGACGACGAGGACATGGCCGTCGGCGCGGGGCATGACGTCCATGAAAGCGAGTGCCCGGTCGTCCTCATAGACCTTGTAGGATGGCACTTCGCCCGAGAGGATCTTGGCGAAAACGTTGTTGGGATCGTAAGCGGGCATCATTCCTCCGAAGGTCATTCTTGTTGGGCCGTAGCGGCCTTAAATGGCGTTTCTTCGTCCAAATCTTCCTGGGCGGCGAGTATTTCGCGCCTTTCGCGCTTCAGATAGTCCTCGACGGCGCGCGACAGGCCCGGATGGGCGAAGGCGTGGGCGGAAAAGGTGAGGGCTGGGCGGTAGCCGCGGGCGAGCTTGTGGCCGCCCTGTGCGCCGGCCTCGACGCGCTTGAGGCCGTTGGCCAGGGCGAAGTCGATCGCCTGATAATAGCAAACCTCGAAATGCAGGAAGGGGTGCTCCTCGATCGAACCCCAATAGCGGCCGTAAAGCGTATCGCCGCCGATGAAATTCAGCGCGCCGGCGACCGGCTTTCCGCAGCGATAGGCGAAGACGAGGAGGATGCGGTCGGCCATGGTCTGGCCGACCATGCTGAAGAAGGAACGGGTGAGGTAGGGCGTGCCCCATTTGCGGGAGCCGGTGTCCTGATAGAACTGCCAGAACGCGTCCCAATGGGCCTCGGTGATGTCCTTGCCGGTGATCCAGCGGATGTCGAGCTCGCCGCCGGCCAGCGCATCGCGCCGCTCGCGTTTCAGCACCTTGCGCCTGCGGGAAGCGAGCGAGGCGAGGAAGTCGTCGAAGCTGGCGAAGCCCTCGTTCTCCCAGTGGAACTGGATGTCGGTGCGCGGCAGGAAGCCGAGTCCGGCTTTCACGACGGCGCGCTGCTCTTCCTCGGTCATGAAGGTGATGTGCACCGAGGAGGCTTCGATCTGGCGCATCAGCCCGGCCATGCCCTGCGCGAGCGCGACGCGTGCCTGTTCCGCGTCCGGGCCCGGGCGGACGAGGAAGCGGCGGCCGGTCGCGGGCGTGAACGGCACTGCGGCCTGAAGCTTGGGATAGTAGTCGCCGCCCGCACGCTCATAGGCGTCGGCGAAGCCGTGATCGAAGACGTATTCGCCCTGGCTGTGGGTTTTCGCATACATCGGCGCGACGCCGATTAGCTCGCCCTTCGCGTTCTCCACCGCGAGGTGGGCGGCGGTCCAGCCGGTCTCGCGGACGGCCGATTTCGACTGTTCCAGCGCGAGCAGGAATTCGTGCGAGGTGAACGGGTTATAGACCGGAACTTCACATGCCGAATCAACCGCGCCGGTCGGGAATTCCAGCGGGTTGGCGCAGGCGTTCCAGGCCAGCGGCTCGATGGCGGTCATCGAGGGCATGAGATTGACGCGGAATTTCTCGCGCGTCGTGGCGGCGTCGGACATCGCACCAATCTAGTGACGTCAGCGCCGACGCCAAGCGGCACGGCGTCTCAGCCTTTCTAAACTAAGGAATGAAGCCTTCGAAGATCATCTGGTCGGCGTAGAGGACCGCGCGTGCCTGGTCCTGCGGGGTGCGGACCGTCCAGGTCATGACCGGCACGTCGGCCACCTTGCGGAAGAAGCTGATAGCCGGGCTCGGCAGGTCACGGACGCCGAAGGAGATGAAATGCGGTCGCGTCATCGGCCAATGCAGCAGGTTGCGGGCGGCGAATCGGCGAGCGGCCGACATGGTCTGCCAGTCCGGATCGTTGCCGCTGAAGGCGCAGGCGACGACGCCGCGCGGAACCTTGGGTGCGGCGCGGCGGAATTCGGCGACCATGCGCGGGTCGAAGCTCTTCGCGGCGCAAGGGCCTTTATATGCCGAGAGCAGTTCGGCGGTGCGGCGGGCGAGCGCCTTGCTGTCGCTGTTCGGCGCCGACTTCATCTCTATGACGAAAGGCGCGCGGCCGCCGACGAGGGCGAGGAGATCGGCGAGCCGCCAGATGCGGTCCATGCAAGCGCTGTCCAGCAGCGGAATCTGGCAGAGATCGGCGGCGGTCCGGCCAGCGACCGGACCCTTCCCGGATGTCAGCCGGTCGAGGGTGTGGTCGTGAAAGACGACGGCCTCGCCGTCCGCAGTCACCTGGACGTCGACCTCGAAGCCATAACCGGCCTCGACCGCGCGGCGGACCGCGTCGGCCGAGTTCTCGATGACGCCCGAGGCGCGGTCATGCAGGCCGCGATGAGCTATCGGATGCGCGAAGAGCCGGTCGAGCGCGCTCGTCATGCGATCTCGAAGATCGCCTCGACTTCCACCGATGCGCCGAAGGGAAGGGCTGCGACGCCGACCGCCGACCGGGCATGGCGGCCGCGGTCTCCGAGCGCTTCGACGAAAAAGTCGGACGCGCCGTTGACGATCTTCGGCTGCTCGGTGAACGACGGCGCCGAGGCGACGAAGCCGACCACCTTCACGAGACGCACGACGCGGTCGAGATCGCCGCCGAGCGCGGTCTTGGCCTGGGCCAGGACATTGATGGCGCAGAGCTTGGCGGCTTCCTTCGCGGCGTCCGCGTCGGTGCCCGCGCCGAGTTGGCCCGTCACGCTGGGCTTGCCGTCGACCATCGGCAACTGGCCTGAGATGAAGAGCTGGTTGCCGGTGATGACGGCCGGAACATAGTTGGCGACGGGCGGCGTCGGAGTGGGAAGCGTGATGCCGAGTTCGGCGAGGCGTGCGTCTGTCTGTCCAGCCATGATGGGTCTCCGGAAATCACGCCGGTCATCGCCGAGAACAGAGCCGACCGCAAGACGGAACCGCCGGTCACGAGCAGTGTTCCACCTTAAGACCGGTTGGCGCCTACGCATTGCCCGGGCGCGATGGGCCGTTTATCGTCCCGACCGATCTTTGGGGAGGGCTGTATGCCCCGTTTGTACGGAGTCCGGCTTGCAGGCTCTGCTGGCCGCGTGCTCGCGGCGGCAGTCGCCCTCGCTTGCTCGGCGAATGCGCTGGATGCCGCGCCGATCATTCCGCCCGACGTGCTGGCGCCGCATCGCGCGATCTATGACCTGTCGCTGCTCGAAAGCCGCGACCGCTCGGGCGTGAAGCAGGCGAGCGGGCGGCTGGTCTATGAGTTCACGCGGACAGGCTGCCACTCGTTCACGCTGAACTACCGGCAGGTATTGTCGGTCGCCGGCGGCGATGAAGGAAAAGGGGGCGTGATCGATTTCCGCTCCTCGACTGTCGAGGACGACGAGGCGAAGACGTTCTCGTTCACTTCGACCAGCCAGGTCGCCGGAGGGCCGGCGACCAAGATGGGCGGTCTGGCCGAGCGACTGACCGACGGCTCGATTCGCGTGACCATCCAGGACCCCGCGCCCAGAGAAGTGTCGCTGCCGGCCTCGGTCCTGTTTCCGACCCAGCATCTGCGGCGGATTCTCGCGGCCGCCCGCAACGACGATTTCTCGCTCCAGGCCGATGTCTATGACGGCGGTGAGCCCGGCGACGCGGCGAGCCCCTCGCTGACAATGATCGGCGCCGTCCAGCAGCCTGGAGAGACCAACCCGGACGCACTCACCGCGCCTGCCGGCCTCGACAAGCTGCCGCGTTGGCCGATCTCGGTGAGTTATTTCGACCAGAAGCCGTCGACCGAAGGTGAGCAGACGCCGAAGTTCATCTTCGCGGCCGAAGTCTACGAGAACGGGATTTCGCGGGCGCTGCGGCTCGACTACGGGACGTTCGTCGTCGCCGGGAAGCTTGTTGGACTGGAGAAGCTGGCGGCAGACGACTGCCCGGTGAAGCACTGATTGTTTCCCTCTCCCGTTTACGAGAGAGGTCGACTCGCGAAGCGAGCGGGTGAGGGCATGATGGCAGCAATGAGCATCGTGCTTGCCTTCACCCCGGAGCGCTGACGCGCTCTGGACCCTCTCCCGCTTCGCAGGAGAGGGAAATCAACGCTTGAACACAATCCCGCGTTTGACGGCGTCGGCCCCGAACTTCCCCTTCAGCTTGTCGACCGCGGCTTCCGCCGCGATGCGGCGTTTCAGGTTCGGGTCGAGGAGGCTCGGCGGGTCGGCTTCGGCGATGGGGCAGAGCTCCTCGACGCCGATGCCGATGAGGCGGAAGCGCTCACCTCTGGCTTCGTTCTTCAGGAGTTCCCGGCCGGTCTCGAAAATGCGGCCGGCAAGGCGAGTCGGACTGTCGAGTGTGCGGGTGCGCGTGCGGCTTTTGAAGTCCGGGCTTTTCAGCTTCAGAGTGATGCGCGAGCCGGCGAACTCGGACGCCTTGAGGCGGGTTGCGACGCGTTCCGACAACGTCCAGAGGATCGCCTCGAGCTGTTCGCGGTCCGAGATGTCTTCGTTGAACGTGGTCTCGGCGCTGACGCTCTTCGTTTCCCGCTCGGGCTTCACCCGGCGATTGTCTTCGCCATGGGCCAAGTTCCAGAGCGACAGGCCGTAGGCACCGTACAGCTCCCCGATCTCCCGCGGAGTGAAACGCCTGACGTCGCCGACTGTGCGGATGCCCTTCTTCTCCATGCGGATGCGCGCGGCCGGGCCGATGCCGGGGATGATGGTAATCGGCTTGTCGTGAAGGAAGTCCCGGGCATCGGCCCGTCCGATGATGGCGAAGCCGCGCGGCTTTTCGAGGTCGGACGCGATCTTGGCGAGGAACTTGTTCGGCGCGAGACCAACTGAAACCGTGATGCCGAGTTCTTCCTCGACGCGGCGTGCGAAGCGGGCGAGGACACGGGCAGGCGGCATTCCGTGCACCCGTTCGGTGCCGGCCAAATCGAGGAAGGCCTCGTCGATCGAGACTGGTTCCACAAGGGGCGTCAGCTCGCGCATCAGCGCGCGGACCTCGCGGCCGACGGCGGAATATTTGGCGTGGTTCGGCTTCACCACCACGGCTTCGGGACAGAGCTTCAGCGCTTTGAACATCGGCATTGCCGAGTGGACGCCGTTGATGCGCGCGATGTAGCAGGCGGTCGAGACGACACCGCGCTTGGCTCCGCCGACGATGACGGGCTTATCGCGGATGTCCGGATTGTCGCGCTTCTCGATAGTCGCGAAGAAGGCGTCGCAATCGATGTGCGAGACCGTGAGCTGGTTGATCTCGGCGTGACGGGCGAGGCGAGGGCTGCCGCAGGCCGTGCAGCGGGGTCCATCACCGGCTTCGGTAAGGCAATCGCGGCAGAAGCCCGGCGCGGCGGCCATCAGTGCTGGGTCGGACCCGCGAGGGTCGTTTTGGCTTCGGCGACCATGTCCGGCCGGATGCCGGCTTCGGCTGTGAAGGCGATCAGCAGGCCCTCGTCGGCGAGCACGTAATCGAGCACGCCGATCAAGAAATTCGGGTCGCGCGCGGCGTCTCGAATTTTCGATGGATCGAGGCCCGACAGGGCGAGGAAACGGCCCAGCCGTTCCATATCCTGGGCCAGGAAAACCAGAGCCGAAACAGCGAGATCGCTCGCGGTGCCGTGATCGATAGCCCTTTGTTTCATTGATCCCATTTGTCCTTCGTCAAGGATTAGATGCTAGTATTTTCATCAACACGAAGGAATTTCCGACTTCTCCGAACTGGATGAGTCATGATGGCTCTTCGGGCAGGGAGTGTGTGAGTCGATGGCGAAAACCATCCTCATCGTGGAGGACAACGAGCTCAATATGAAGCTCTTCAACGACCTCCTCGAAGCAAATGGCTACAAGACCGTCCAGAGTCGCAACGGCATAGAGGCGGTCGCGCTCGCGCGCCAGCACCGGCCGGACCTGATCCTGATGGATATCCAGCTTCCGGAAGTCTCCGGGCTGGAAGTAACGAAATGGCTGAAGCAGGACGAAGACCTGCGCGCCATTCCGGTGATCGCCATCACCGCTTTCGCGATGAAGGGCGATGAAGAGCGTATCCGTGAGGGTGGCTGCGAGGCCTATCTCTCCAAGCCGATCTCGGTGACGAAATTCATTGAGACCGTGCGCCATTTCCTGGCCTGATCCAGAAGAGAGAAGAGCCTAATGCCTGCCCGCGTCCTGGTGGTTGACGATGTCCTGGCGAATGTCAGGCTGCTGGAGGCGCGACTGACCGCGGAATATTTCGAGGTCATCACCGCGATGAACGGGCATGAGGCGCTTGACGCCTGCGTCCGGTCTCAGTGCGACATCGTCCTGCTCGACGTGATGATGCCCGGCATGGACGGCTTCGAGGTCTGTCGCCGGCTCAAGGAAGACCCGGCGACGCATCACATCCCGATCGTCATCCTGACCGCGCTCGACCAGCCGGCCGACCGCGTGCGCGGCCTGGAAGCCGGCGCCGACGATTTCCTCACCAAGCCTGTCTCGGACGTCGCCCTGTTTGCCCGTGTTCGCAGCCTGACCCGGCTGAAGATGATGACGGACGAGCTGCGCATGCGCGCGGTGTCCGGTCATCAGGTCGGCATGGGCGCAGTGTCGATAGAGACGATCCTCGACAACGGGCTGAACGGCAAAATCCTGGTCGTCGACGACCGCGCGGCCTCCTACGAGCGCATCCAGACGGCCCTGCGGGACACCCATAAGGTCGAAATCGAGACTTCACCGCAGGAGGCTCTGTTCCGGGCGTCGGAGGCCGATTACGACCTGATGATCGTGAGCCTCGGCTTCGACGAGTTCGATGCGCTACGTCTCTGCAGCCAGGTCCGTTCGCTGGAGCGTACACGCAACCTGCCGCTGCTGATCGTCTCCGAGCCTGAGGAGACCGCGCGAGTGCTGCGCGGACTGGATCTCGGTGTGAACGATTATCTGGTTCGGCCCCTCGACAAGAACGAGATCGTGGCGCGAGTGGCGACGCAGGTCCGCCGCAAGCGCTATGCCGACCGCCTGCGCATGAACGTGCTGCAGAGCATGGAACTGGCGCTGACCGATCCGCTGACCGGGCTCCACAATCGCCGCTATATGGAAACCCATATCGAGACGCTGCTGGAGCAGGCGGCGAGCCGCGAGAAGCCGCTCGGCGTGGTCATGGTCGACATCGATTTCTTCAAGCCGATCAACGACAATTACGGCCACGACGCCGGCGACGAAGTGCTGCGTGAATTCGCGGTGCGCGTCAGGGCGAGCGTGCGTGGCATCGATCTCGCCTGCCGGTTCGGCGGCGAGGAATTCGTGATCGTGATGCCGGATACCGATCTGGCGACCGCGCAGATGGTCGGCGAGCGGCTTCGCAAGAAGATCGCCTCGACGCCGTTCTCCATCAATCACGGCCAGAACCAGCTCGACGTGACGATTTCCGTCGGCATCGCGATGCGCGAGAATGGGGACACGGGAGATACCGTGCTGAAGCGCGCAGATCAGGCGCTTTATCGCGCGAAGCGCAGCGGTAGAAACCGGGTGGAATGCGACGCGGCCTGAGAAAGGCGAGCGTTGGTAACCACGAAAAGTAAGATTAAATTTTTAGGTTTATTTCACGGACCTGAGGTCCTCGCGCTGATTCACATTGCGCGTAGTGAGACGGACTATAGGTTGTGAACCAGACGCGCCAAACGACCTACAGTCGGGCGGCCAACGTTGGTTTCACGATCCAGGTCCGCCGCATCTCCTGTGTCGTGAAGCCGGTCGGCGGGGACGGTCTTGTGGCCTCAAACAAGAGGCCGTCCCCGTCCGGCCACAGCGACGATTCCATTGGGTCAAAACAAAAGGGCCGGTGCTCAGCACCGGCCCTTTTTGATTTTTGCGCTATCGCGCCGAGATCACTTGATCTTGGCTTCGCGGAACTCGACGTGCTTGCGAGCCACGGGATCGTACTTCTTCTGCACGAGCTTCTCGGTCATCGTGCGAGCGTTCTTCTTGGTGACGTAGAAGAAACCCGTGTCAGCCGAGCTCACGAGCTTGATCTTCACCATCGCGGCCTTGGCCATCGGGGTAACCTTTTTCAATCGCGCGCGATGCGCGCAGGGAAATTGGAAGGGCGCAACCTACTCATCGCGCCGGACAAGTCAAGGATTCTCGCCGACGGCCTCCGGGTCGATCGTATCCGCGCGTCGTTTCGTCAGCCGCATGGCGACGATCACAACATAGAGCGCGAACAGGAGCGCGATGGTGATCGGCAGACCGTGCGGATTCCAGAGATCGAGACCGACGCCCATCAGGGGCGGGCCGGCAAGAATGCCGAGGCTGTAGAGCATGATGAAAGTGGCGTTGGCGCCGGCGAGCTGGGCGCCGCGGAACTGTGCGCCGAGATGCGCCAGACCGACGGTGTAGAGGCCGGCGACCAGGCCACCCCAGATCGCGACGATCGGGAACAGTATCTCCGTGCGATGGGCGACGAAGGGCATGAGGGATGCGCCGATCAGGCCGATAATGCCAAGGATCAGCAGCAGCTTGCGGCGGTCGACCTTGTCGCTGATCAGGCCGAGCGGGATCTGCACCAGCACGTTGCCGAGCGCGAGGATCGAGACGAGGAGTGCCGCCGCGACGTCGCCATAGCCCATGCGGAGGCCGTAGAGCGGCAGGAAGCTCATGCCGCCGGTCTCGACCGCGCCGAAGACGAAAGCGGCCGCAATGGCCGACGGAGCGGCCAGAAGATAGACCATGATGTTGCTGTGGCCGGCGCCTTCGATCTTCGGTGCGAGGCCATGCGCGAAGGCGACCGGGATCGCACCGCCGATGAAGAGCGCGGCGCCGATGGCGTAGGGCAGGATCGACGAGCGGTCGACCATCGCCAGCACGGTCGGGCCGGCGGCGAAGCCGAGCGACAGCACGGTCGCGTAGATGCCCATGACCAGGCCGCGCGATTTTTCCGGTGCGGCGGCGTTGATCCAGAATTCCGACAGGACGAACAGGACCGCCAGCGAGGCGCCCATCAGGAAGCGCAGCGGGAACCAGAGCCAGAGCGGTTTCGCGTACCAGAAGCCGATGAAGCTCGCAGCGCCGAGAACCAGCGCGAAGATCAACAGACCGCGCACACCGAGCCTGGCGGCGGCCTGTGGGATGAACGGCGCGACGACGATCGTGGCGATGCCAGCCATTGCGGTATTGATGCCGATCATCGTGCCCGACACGCCGCGCGCTTCCAGCGCGAAGGCGAGCAGCGGCACGGACAGGCTGAGGCCGATGCCGACGACGGCCACGCACGCGATCGCAGCCGCGATGGCCTGCACCTGCCGGCGCCTGTCGTTCTCGAACACACTCATCTGGAGAAACTAAACCCTAAATCTCATCGCGGACGATGACCCCGTTGCGGGGCCTGAGGAAGGGAACGGGGATGTCCCGGTCGATTCCGGCGTGAATACGCTGATCGAGTTCCGAAAGTATGACACGCGTGATCTGGTGCAGCGGCATATCCACGGTCTCGGCGATCGTCACCCATTTGAGGTCGACGAGTTCAGCGTCGTCATGAACTAATCCGTCAATCATGTGAATGACACGTGACGCATCGGCCGCGAAGAAGCGGGTGTCGAAGCGGCGCGGCAGACCGGGCGGCGTGATCGAGCGCGCCACGAGCCAGATGTCCGACAGTGACGGCGCGATGCCGTTCTCGCCGAAATCCTTCCAGTCCGGCGCGGTCGGAACGACATCCGAGTGTTCTCCGAGCAGGAGGCCGGTTTCTTCCGCAAGCTCGCGGATCGCCGCCAGCGCATAGGCGCGGGCGCGGGTCACGGACGGGCGGGCGATCGCGGTCATCAAGCGCCGCTCGACATGGGCGGGCAGGGCGCCCACGGCCGGAGCGCGGCCGTCACTGGCTTCGACGCGGCCGCCAGGGAAAACGTAGACGCCCGGCATGAAGGCAAGGCCGGGATGGCGTTGGCCCAACAGAATCTTCGGCTCGGGGCCGGAGCGGTCGAGCAGGATGATCGTCGCCGCGTCGCGCGGCTTGCGCTGGGAAGGGTGGGGAGCGGGACGGGGCGCGTCGGCCAAGCCAGGATTCCAATCCAGCACGGTACCGATGGGCTTCACTCGCCCCTCGCTGCTTCAGCGTCGCGCGGGCTCTCCAGTGCCTCGGGCGAGTTCGGGTCGAACCCGTGCATTCTCAGCGCCCACTGAATACCAATCAGCGTGCCCTTGATGTTGGGAAGCATGGCTAAGGACATCACGATCGTCAGCGGAATCCAGAGCACGACATGGACCCAGAGTTCCGGGTGATAGGCCTTTTCGACGAAAAGCATGCCGCCGACGATGATGTGGCCGACAATGGTGATGACGACGTAGGGCGGCGCGTCGTCCGCGCGGTGGTGGTAGAGCGCCTCGTGACAGACCGGGCAGTAATTGTTGACTGTCAGGAAGGCGCGGAACATCCGGCCCTCGCCGCATTTCGGACAGCGAAGACGCAAACCGCGTAGCGCGGCAGTGGTGATATCGCGCTCGGGGACCGTCGCGACCGGAGTGCTCATCGGCGTCTGGGTGTCCTGTGCTTCGGCTTCGGACCCGGCCGCTGGGCGGCGCGGGTGCGCCTGAGCCCGCGCTTGCCGCGGCCCGGCGCCTTCATTCGACGCCCCTCACTTAGGACCTCGAAGCGCAAAGCGCCAGCAACCGGAATGGCCTCGACAAGCTTCACCTCAACCTCGTCGCCGAGCTGATAGGCCTCGCCGGTGCGTTCGCCGATCAGCGCATGCTGCTGTTCATCGTGGACGAAATAGTCTGAACCGAGCGTGGAGGCGGGGACGAAGCCGGATGCCCCGGTATCGAACAGGCTGACGAAGAGGCCCGAACGGGTGACGCCAGAGACCTTGCCCTGGAACGTGGCGCCGATCTTCTCCGCCATGTGATGGGCGATCAGGCGATCGACCGTTTCGCGCTCGGCGGCCATCGCGCGACGCTCGGCGGCGGAAATGGCAGCGCCGATCTCGGCCATGATTTCGTTGGTGAAATGCTCTGGCAGGCCGTCTTCGCCGAGGCCGAGCGAGCGGATCAGCGCGCGGTGGACGATGAGGTCCGCATAGCGGCGGATCGGCGAGGTGAAATGCGCATAGCGGCGGAGATTGAGGCCGAAATGGCCGTAGTTATCAGCGGCGTATTCGGCCTGCGCCTGCGAGCGCAGCACGACCTCGTTGACGATCTGGGCGTGTTCGGTGCCCTCCACGCGCTTGAGGATACGATTGAAGTGCTCGGGCTTCAGGTTCTCGCTTTCGGCGAGCTTGATCTCGAGGCTTTCGAGGAATTCGCGAAGCGCCGCCAGCTTCTCCATGGACGGTGCATCGTGGACGCGGAAGACGAGCGGGATCTTTTTCTGCGTCAGTGTCTCGGCGGCCGCGACATTGGCGAGAATCATGAACTCCTCGATCAACCGGTGGGCGTCGAGGCGGGGCGGGACGATGACGCGGTCGACCGCGCCCTCGGCGTCAAGCTGGATCTTGCGTTCGGGCAGGTCGAGGTCGAGCGGGCCGCGCTCGTCGCGCGCCTTCTTGACCGTCGCATAGGCAGCCCAGAGCGGCTTCAAGACCGGTTCGAGGATCGGGCCGGTGATGTCGTCGGTACGCCCGTCGATCGCCGCCTGTGCCTGTTGGTAGGCGAGCTTTGCGGCCGACTTCATCATCACACGGTGGAAGGTGTGGCTCTTCTTGCGCCCGTCCTTGCCGATGACGAGGCGCACAGCCATGGCCGGGCGGTCTTCGAGCGGCCGAAGCGAGCAGAGATCGTTCGAGATGCGTTCGGGCAGCATCGGCACGACGCGGTCCGGGAAATAGACCGAATTGCCCCGGTTCAGCGCCTCGCGGTCGAGCGCGGAGCCCGGTTTGATGTAGGCCGCGACGTCAGCGATGGCGACTGTGACGATAAAGCCGCCTTCGTTGGATTCGCTGGTGTCCGGCTCGGCGTGGACGGCGTCGTCGTGGTCCTTGGCGTCGGCCGGGTCGATGGTGACGAGTGGCAGCTTGCGCCAGTCCTCGCGGCCCTTGAGCGTCGCCGGCTGGGCGGCGTCGGCCTCGGCCAGGACGTCCTTGGGAAAGACGTGGGGGATATTGTGGGTGTGGATGGCGACGAGGCTGATCGCCTTCTCGCTATTCAGCGAGCCGAGCTTCTCGCGGACGCGGGCCGAGGGCGCGCCGTAGCGGCCCTGCTTGATGATATCGACGGAAACGAGGTCGCCGTTCTTGGCGCCGCCTTCCTCGCCGGGTGCGACGTCGAGCGGGCGGCCGAGCTTCTTCTTGTCGACCGACTCGACCCAGCCGCCTCCGCCCTGCTTGGCGTGGAAGATGCCGAGCTGGCGCTGGCTTTCTCGCGATAGCACCTTGATGACGCGGCCGACATGGCCGGGACCTTCGTCGTCGTGGCTCTTTTCGGTGCGGAGCAGTGCGCGGTCGCCGACGGACGGCGCGAATTCCGGCTTGCCTCGGCCGCGGCGCGGAAGCTCGATGAGGATTTTCGGAGCCGGGCCGAGTTCTTCCTCGTCCCAATCGGCCGGGACGGCGACGAGTTCGCCGTCGGTCGTGCGGCTCGTGATGTCTGCGAGGACGACGGGCGGCATCTGGCCCGGCTTGTGAACGCGGCCGCGATGGCGGTCGATCGAGCCCTCGTTCTCCAGCTCCTTCAGCATCGCCTTGAGGGCGATCTTCGCCGCCCCGCCGCGGATGCCGAAGGCGCGGCCAATATCACGCTTGCCGACCTTGCCAGACTGCTCAGCGATGAAGGCCGCGACTTCCTCTTTGGAAGGAACGCCGCTTGGCCGGGGCTTTTTCGGTAACGCCAAAGGGTGGTCCGTCAGCTCGAAGCGCGTCGGCTTTTCGCCGCCGGCTTCTTCGTAACGGCCTTCTTCGCGGCAGGTTTCGCCTTCGACGCGGTTTTTGCCGAAGTGCTGGCCTTCGCCCGGCCGCGTGCAGGCTTGCCGCCGCCGCCAGCCGCTGCTTTCGCGGCGATCAGGGAGATCGCTTCCTCGAGCGTGAAGCTGTCCGGATCGCGGCTCTTCGGAATCGTCGCGTTGATCTTGCCGTGGCTGACATAAGGACCGTACTTGCCCGCCCGGAGCGTGACCGGCCCGCCGTCCGGATGATCGCCGAGCACCTTCGCCGGCGCGCTTTCGCGTCCGCCGCGACCGGCCTTCTTCTCGGCGATGACCGTGACAGCGCGGTTGAGGCCGACCTCGAACACCTCTTCGGGCGTCGGCAAATTGGCATAGGTGCCGTCGTGCGAGACGTACGGTCCGTAGCGGCCGATACCGGCCTGGATCATCTTGCCCGTCTCAGGGTGTGGGCCGACATCGCGCGGCAGCGAGAGGAGGGCGAGCGCCCTGTCCAGCTCCAGCTCGGCGGCGGACCAGCCCTTTGGCAGGGACGCGCGTTTCGGCTTCTCGCCTTCTCCGAGTTGTACATACGGGCCGAAGCGGCCGTCCTTGACGGTGACGTCGAGACCGGTGTCCGGATCCTGGCCGAGCACGCGGCTGCCGTCGCCGCCGAGGCCTGCCTTGTCGTCCGTGCCTTCGGTGGGCGTCGCGAGCTGGCGGGTGTAGCGGCATTCCGGATAGTTCGAGCAGCCGATGAAGGCGCCGTATTTCGAGGTCTTCAGCGACAGCCGGCCGGTGCCGCAGACCGGGCACGCGCGCGGGTCGCCGCCGTCCGCGCGATTCGGGAAGATGTGTGGGCCTAGGATCTCGTTGAGAGCATCCAGCACTTCGCCGGTGCGCAGGTCCTTGGTGCCGGCGATCGCCGCCGCGAAGTCTTTCCAGAAGTCACGCAGGACCTCCTTCCAGTCGAGCTCGTGATCCGAGATCAGGTCGAGCTTCTCTTCGAGCCCGGCAGTGAAATCGTATTCGACGTAGCGGCGGAAGAAGCTTTCGAGGAAGGCCGTCAGCAGGCGTCCGTTGTCCTGCGGAACCAGGCGCTTCTTGTCGATCTCGACATAGCCGCGGTCGCGCAGCACGCCGATTGTCGCCGCGTAGGTCGACGGGCGGCCGATGCCGAGCTCTTCCAGCTTCTTGACGAGCGTCGCCTCCGTATAGCGCGGCGGCGGCTCGGTGAAGTGCTGGTCGGCGGCGATGTTCTTCGCATCGAGCGGATCGTGAGTCGCGAGCGGCGGCAGGCGGCGGGCGTCTTCCTCGTCCGTATCGTCGTCCTTGCCTTCGTTATAGAGGGCGAGGAAGCCGTCGAAGGTGATGACGGTGCCGGTGGCGCGCAGTTCGAGCCCGCGACCGCCGGCCTGGGCGACGATCTCGGCGGTGGTACGCTCGACCTCGGCCGATTCCATCTGGCTCGCGACCGTGCGCTTCCAGACCAGTTCATAGAGGTCGAACTGGTCCTTATCGAGATATTTGCGGACGTCGGCCGGACGGCGCGTGACGTCGGTCGGACGGATCGCCTCGTGCGCTTCCTGGGCGTTCTTCGCCTTTGTCTTGTAGATGCGCGGCGCGCCCGGCAAATAGCGCTTGTCGAAGCTCCGGCCGATGAACGAACGGACAGAGGAGATCGCTTCCGGAGCGATCTGCACGCCGTCGGTTCGCATATAGGTGATCAGGCCGACCGTCTCGCCGCCGATATCGACACCCTCGTAAAGCCGCTGCGCGGTGCGCATCGTATTCGTTGCCGAATAGCCGAGCTTGCGCGAGGCTTCCTGCTGCAGCGTCGAGGTGGTGAAGGGCGGGTAGGGATGGCGCTTGCCGGGCTTGGATTCGACCGAGGCGACGGTGAACTGGGCGAAATCGAGTGCGCGTTTGAAGGCTTCCGCCTGTTCGCGGGTGCCGACATCGAGGCGGCCGATCTTCTTGCCGTCGGCACCCACGAGGCGAGCCTCGAACTGCTCGCCCTTTTTCGTGGCCAGCGTAGCGACGAGCGACCAGTATTCCTGGGTAACGAAGGCCTCGATCTCGCGTTCGCGGTCGCAGACGAGACGGAGCGCCACCGACTGGACGCGACCAGCCGAGCGAGCGCCCGGCAGCTTGCGCCAGAGGACCGGCGACAGCGTGAAGCCGACTAGATAGTCCAGCGCGCGGCGGGCGAGATAGGCGTCGACCAGGGCCGCGTCGATCTCGCGCGGCTGTTTCATCGCGTCGAGCACGGACTGCTTGGTGATGGCGTTGAAGACGACGCGCTCGATCTTCTGGCTCTTCAGCGCCTTCTTCTCACGCAGGATTTCGAGGACGTGCCAGGAAATGGCCTCGCCTTCGCGATCCGGGTCGGTGGCGAGGATCAGCCGGTCGGCGCCTTTGACGGCGCGGGCGATGTCCGCCATCCGCTTCTGCGCCTTGGCATCGACCTCCCACAACATGCGGAAATCGGCATCCGGGTCGACCGAGCCATCCTTGGGCGGCAGGTCGCGGACGTGGCCGTACGATGCCAGGACCTCATAGCCCGAGCCCAGATATTTATTGATCGTCTTGGCCTTGGCCGGCGACTCGACGATGACGAGATCCATGGTCGCAATCTAATTTGGGAGGAGGGGGCCGCAATCCCCGAAGCGGCCGTGAAGATGGGGAAGCGGTGACGGCCTGTCAAACGGGACGATACGGGCAGTCGGGTTTCCCCTATTGGGGAACACGTTCCGCATCGACCACGATTGCGATTGCGCCGATAACGGATTCGCCGTCGACGACCGGCAGCGCGGCCTGAATCAGTATGCGGCCGTCGCCAGTTTCCGGCGCGGACAGAACGATCTTGTCCGGCTCGGCGGAGATCACCGACTGCCAGGCACGCTCGTCGCCCTGGTAGAAATCCGAAGTCGGAGCGGTCTGCGCGACGTTCCAGCCATAGCCGTCCGTGACCTGGATATCGACGACGGCTCCGCCGGGTGCGGAGGAGACGATATCCTTCAGCTTTGCAGAGACCGGATTGTTGAACACCGAATCGACAAGCGGCCGCGGGCCCTTGCGATCGGCTGCCATTTCGTTGCGCCAGCGCGCGTCTTCGGCAAGCGTCTCGGGATAACCAAATTTCCGGTGTTGCCGGGTCGAGACGCGGATGGCGTCGCGGAGTGCGGGGTCGGAGGTGAAGGTCGCTCCCAGATCGCGCGCATAGCGCTCGACCTTCTGGCGTGCGGCGGAGTCTGTCTGCGCCATGGCCGGAGAAGCGAGTGCGACCACGATGAACGCGATCGGTAGGTGATGACGGACCTGCATAAGAGATCTCCGGCAACAAAAAGGGCGGCCGAAGCCGCCCTTTCTTCAATCCATTGAGATTGATTATTTCACCTTGCTGACGTCAACGCCGATAGTCACCGCGCCGATATTCTTGTCGCCGTCCTTAATGGGCAGCGAGACGTGCGAGTAGCGGACGCCGTCTTCCTCAACGATCGGCAGAACTTCGACGCCGTCCGAGGCGAACGTCTTCTGCCACTTGCCTTCGTCACCCTGGTAATAATCAGAGGTGCCGCCGGTTTGGCCAACGTTCCAGCCCCAGCCGTCCATCACGAAGATCTCGGTGACTGCGCCCTTGGGCTCGGCCTTCTCCATCTGCTCGGTGAGGAATTTGGACGTGGCGTTGCCGCGCGCTGCCTTGATCAGCTCTTCGCCCTTCTTTGTGTTCACCTCAAGGGAGTCCTTGGTCAGCTCGGTGAGCGAATCGACCGCCTTCTTTTCCTTCTCCGGACCGCTCTTGGCGACGCGCCACTGGCTGTCCATCACTGTGACGTCGTCCAGCGACATCTTCTTGTGCTCAGCCGTCGAGGCCTTGATCGCGGCAAGAAGCTTCGGGTCCTTCGACCACTTCGCGAGAAAGTCCTTGGCGTACTTCTCTACGGCCGGCCCAGGCATTTCTTCTTTCTTGTCCTGAGCGAAAGCCGCACCGGTGCCCATCGCCAGCGACAAAGCTACCAGCGAAGCAAAATGCATTTTCTTCATTGTAGGCGTTTCCCCTGTTTTATTTGAAGGATCTTGCTGATCCTTCTATCGGGGAACCTAGCACAAACTCCCGGTGCGAAATCAAGGGCTTCGTCGGCACCGGGAGTTGTGGATGTTAGCGCCGCATGGCCAATGCTTTAGGCGGCTCGCGGGGCGGTGTGGTCCAGGTGGCGCGAGCGATCCTTCATCGCCGCTCTCGCTGCCCGCTGCGCCTCGTCGGCGGTCTTGAAGATCTGACCGTCAATGCAGAACACACCCGGTTCCGCTGCGTGGAACCGGTAATTCGTGCCATCGCTCTCGCGAGCAACGAGACCAACCGCACGCCCCTCGACCTCGATCAGGTAAACGTCCGACATGTGGTACTCCGTACTTGGCCGATTCCCCTGCCTAGAGACCATGCCTAGACGGTTTCGATGACAAGGGTTTGGCCGCGCATACAACGGGTCCGGGGCCGCAAAGTTCCACTGAAAATTCATCCTTTCGACGGATGCTTCCGAAAGCCGGAACGTCGCTCTCAATCAATTGATTCCAGAGGTTTATCTCGCCTCCGATGCTGACCGGAATCTTGCTCAAGATTTGCTCGGCCTTCGCCTTCACTGTGATGGCGGCGCTGATCCGCATGATCGGCGACGACGTGCCCACAGGAGAGATCGTCTTCTTTCGAAGCGCGCTCGCGCTCGTGCCGATTCTGGTCTGGTTCGGGTTGCACGGAGAGATCCGTTCGGCGGTGCGAACGGCGTCGATCGGCGGGCATCTGATCCGTACCACTGTCGGTGCTGCGGCCATGTTCTGCATGTTCGCCGGCCTGGCCCGCCTGTCGCTGCCGGACTCGACCATGCTGACCTATGCCTCGCCGCTGATGGTGGTCGGCCTGGCCGCTGTCATCCTCCGCGAACCTCTGCATCTGGCCCGGCTGTTCGCGGTGCTGATTGGCCTCGTCGGCGTCGGCGTGATGCTCTGGCCGCATCTGGCCAATGGCGATCTGGTCGCCTCGCTGAGCGTCGGCTCAACCGGTGCCAACCGGACCTCCGAGGGTTTCCTGTTCGCGTTGGCCGGCGCCTTCTTCACCGCCTGCGCGATGGTTCAGGTGCGCCGCCTCGTCCAGAGCGAGGCCACGGCGGCGATCGTCTTCTATTTCTCGAGCTTTTCGGCGCTGTTTGCCCTGTTCACGCTGCCATGGGGCTGGGTCGTTCCCGACATGAAAACGATGGCGATCCTCGTTACGATCGGCTTTCTCGGCGGCGTCGGGCAGATCCTGCTGACGCAGGGATATCGCTATGCCGAAGCCTCGGTGATCGCTCCGTTCGAATACACGACCCTGATCTGGTCGCTCGGCATCGGCTGGTTCGCGTTCGGCGACCTGCCGGACCTGTTCGCGCTGTTCGGCGGGCTGATCGTCATCGGCTCGGGCATGATCGTCATCGCTCACGAACGCCGCCGCGGCATCGAACGGGCAAAAGCGCGCGAGGCCGAGGCGCCGCCGGGCTAGCAGTGGTGGGGCGGGCCGCTTGCGTCCCGAGAGGTCGCGCTATATGTGACGCCGCAATCTCCTTGGGGTGCGCTCTGCGCTGAGAGGCCTGTGTAACAGGCCAACCCACGAACCTGATCCGGGTCATGCCGGCGGAGGAAAGCGGGATGGCCCAGACGGCGTCCACCATACCGATTGCGCTCACGATTGCCGGCACCGATCCTTCGGGCGGCGCGGGAATCCAGGCCGATCTCAAGACCTTCTCGGCGCTCGGCGCCTATGGCGCGACGGTGATCACCGCGCTGGTCGCCCAGAACACGATGGGCGTACGTTCGATCCACGACGTGCCACCGCAATTCATCGCCGAACAGATGGCGTCGGTATTCGACGATCTCGATGTGAAGGCGGTGAAGATCGGCATGCTGTCGCGGCCCGAGGTCATCGAGACGGTGGCAGCCGGGCTCGAGCGCTACAATTCCGGGACGGTCGTTCTCGACCCTGTGATGGTGGCGGCGTCGGGCGACCGGCTGCTCGTTCCAGAAGCGGTCGAAGCGCTACGAACCGTCCTGATCCCTAAGGCCCTGATCATCACTCCGAACATCCCGGAGGCGGCGGCTCTGCTCGATGCGCCGCTCGCCGAGAACGAGGCGGACATGATCGCCCAGGCGGAGACCTTGTTGGACCTGGGCTGTCGCGCGGTTCTGGTGAAGGGCGGCCACGGGCTCGGTCCGCAGAGCGTCGACATCCTGCTCAGCGACGAGGGCTTGAGTCGGTTCCCGGCCCGGCGAATCTCGACACAGAACACGCACGGTACCGGTTGTACCCTGTCGTCCGCGATCTGCGCGGAACTGGCGAAAGGCCGTTCGCTGACCGAATCGGTCTCTGCCGCGAAGGCCTATATCAGCGCCGCAATCGAGGCCTCCGACCTGCTTTCAGTGGGCAAAGGGCACGGCCCCGTTCACCATTTCCACGCTCTTTGGCGCTGAATCACAGAAAACCGACGTCAAACTCATAACTGTCACAATCCTGCGCAGTAAGCATGATTGATGGCTGCCATGACTACTGCACGACTCCAGCCCCGCCGGGTACGGACGCTGTTCATTTCAGACGTCCATCTTGGAACCAAAGGTTGTCAGGCAGACCTGCTGCTTGATTTCCTGAGGGTCCACGACGCCGACACCATCTACCTCGTCGGTGACATCGTCGACGGGTGGCGGCTTCAACAGAGCTGGTACTGGCCGCAAAAGCATAACGACGTGGTGCAGAAGCTGCTTCGCAAGGGACGCGCCGGTGCCCGGATGATCTACATCCCCGGCAACCACGACGAGTTCCTTCGCGATTACTACGGCTCGCACTTCGGCGGCATCGAGGTCGCCGAGACCGCGATTCACGAGGCGGTGGACGGCACGCGCTATCTCGTCATCCACGGCGACATTTTCGACATGGTCGTTCGCCACGCCCGCTGGCTCGCGCTGCTCGGCGACTGGGCCTATGTCACCGCGCTGACGATCAACACCTACATCAACATGATCCGCCGTCGCCTCGGCCTGCGCTATTGGTCGCTGTCGGCCTGGGCGAAGCTGAAGGTGAAGAACGCCGTCAACTTCATCGGCGAATTCGAAGACGCGCTCTCCGGTGAGGCGCTGCGGCAGGGCGCGCAGGGCGTGATCTGTGGGCATATCCATCATGCGGCGATGCGCGATATGCCGAGCGGCATCCGGTACGTGAATACGGGCGACTGGGTTGAAAGCTGCACCGCCGTTGCCGAAAACTATGACGGCACGTTCGAGATCATCCGGTGGAATCGCTCGCTCCGTCTGATTCAGGAAGACGCCGCTGCCGAGCTGGAAACGGCGGCAGGGACCCAGACAGCGGCGGCGTGACCGAGCGCCGCCAGCAGGACGCACCATGAGAATCCTGATCGTCACGGACGCCTGGCATCCCCAGGTGAACGGCGTGGTGCGTACTCTGGAGCGGGTGGCCGACGAGGTGCGGGCGATGGGACACGACGTCCTGTTCCTGACGCCGGATATGTTCCGGACCATTCCTATGCCGACCTATCCGGAAATCCGCCTGGCGATGACGCCGCCGGGAGCCGTGGCGGTACGCATCAAGAAATTCGCCCCGGACCATCTGCATATCGCGACAGAAGGGCCGCTAGGACAGGCGGCGCGGCGTGCCTGCCTGAACCGCAGGTGGAGCTTCACGACGAGCTATCACACCCGCTTCCCGGAATATCTGCGCGCGCGCCTGCCGGTGCCGGAAAGCTGGAGCTACGCTTTCCTGCGTCGCTTCCACAATGCGGGACGGGGGACACTGGTCGCGACGCGTTCGCTGGCGCGTGAACTGGAGGGGCGGGGCTTCAACAAGGTCCGTCTTTGGACGCGCGGCGTGGACTCAGAGATGTTCCGGCCGCGCGAGAAGCGGGTGCTCGATCTGCCGGGGCCGATCTTCCTGTCGGTTGGTCGCGTCGCGGTGGAGAAGAACCTCGAAGCTTTCCTGTCGCTGGACCTGCCCGGTACCAAGGTGGTGGTCGGCGAGGGACCGGCGCTGGACATGCTGAAGACGCGCTATCCCGCCGCCGTTTTCCTGGGCAAGAAGACCGGCGAGGAACTAGCTGAGATCTTCTCGTCGGCAGATGTCTTCGTGTTCCCGAGCCTCACCGACACCTTCGGCATCGTTATCCTGGAGGCGCTCGCGAGCGGGGTGCCGGTAGCGGCCTACCCCGTGACGGGACCGATCGACGTGCTGCACGGAACCAAGGCGGGAGCGCTCGATCATGATCTCAGGGTTGCGGCGCTCGCTGCGCTGGAGCTGAAGCGCGAAGACGCGCGAGCCCTTGCCCTTGAACACAGCTGGCAGGAATGCGCCCGCATCTTCATCCGCGAAATGGAGATGGCGAAAGAGGGACCGCAGGCCGAAACAGCGCCCCAGACGGCCTAGGCGAAATAGACCGATTTCAGTTCGAAGCTCATCGCGTCGATATCGGCCGGGTCCACCGGCGGCGGCGAGGAGCCGGACGGGAGCGGGGTGATCTCGGCCTCGGCAAGGGGCGGCGCGGCGGCCTCGATCAGTCGGCTTTCCGGAGCGATGAAAGACACATTCGCCGGTTCTTCGGCGACGGGATCCGGCTCCGAGGCGATGGCCTGAACCGGCACGGCCTCGGCCCGGACCGCCTCAATCGAGACGGCGGGAACGGAGTTGGGCGCGAGTTCTGCCGCTATCGAAGGCGCTTCGATCTCCGCGATATCTGCCGTCGCGATGTGCGCGAGTTCGGTGCGCGCGGGAGCGGGGTTGGCATCGACAGCGATCAGTTCGGCGTCGGCCACCGTTTGCGCGGGCCCCGTATCGCCAGGCACAGGCCCCCAGACGATGTCGTCGAACCATTCGGGCTCTCCGACGTCGAACGATATGACGGGCGCGGGCTCCGGTCCCTCTTGAGAGGCGACCGCGGCCGGAGGCACTTCGACGACTTCGGGCAACGCTGCGACAGGAATGGGAGGCGCAGGCGGTTCGGCCGGTTTTTGGACGGCGACATGTTGCGGCGCCGGCGGAGGCGCTTCCACGGAGGCCAGCGGAATAGAGGCGGCAGCGGGTTCCGATGCGGCGGCGACCGGGGAGTGGGCGGGAGGCTCCGCTGGTGGTTGAGCCGTGATCGGCTCCGGCCGCAACTGTGGCGCGGCGAGGGTTGGCGCCTGTTCTTGAGCCGCCAGAGCTGCAAGCACCGGGTTTGTCTCTACGGGCGAGGGCAGCGCGAGAGGCGCCGGGGGCGCGGGGCGGAGGGCCATCAGCCGCTCGATGCGCTCGATCGCATCAAGTAGCAGTGCGGTGTCGGCGTTGCGGTTGCGACGCGCGAATTCGGCGAGGAACCAGCGGCCGCGCGCCGTGTCCATCACGGCGGCCTCGATGGCCTCATAATCCTCGTCTGGCATGGGCGGGCGCCGCTCCATCCGCTCTACCAACCTCCAGGCGGTCGCCGCCGCCGAATCGTGGGAATCTTCCTGGAGAATTAAGCTCAAACCTCAGACGCCCAATCAACAAGGAGTTGAACCTACCCCCATAACTGCCGTGCGGGCGGATGGACGAGCGAGCCGTCATAGACCAGCCCCTGCGGCCGGTCGCGGGCGAGGAGGAGGGGGCCATCGAGATCGACGTAGCGGGCGAACGGCGTGAGCATCAGCGCGGGCGCCATCGCGAGCGAGGTGCCGACCATGCAGCCGACCATGATCTCGAAGCCGAGATCCTGTGCCGCTCTGGCCATTTCCAGCGCCTCGGTGAGGCCTCCGGTCTTGTCGAGCTTGATGTTGACGGCGTTGTAACGGTTTCGCAGGTCCTTCAATCCGTCGCGGGTATGGACGCTTTCGTCGGCGCAGATGGTGACCGGACGGTCGATGCCGATGAGCGCCTCGTCCGCCGAGGCGGGCAGGGGCTGCTCGATCAGCGTGACGCCGACATCCGCGCAGGCACGGATGTTTTCGTTCAGGTTCTCAGGTGACCAGCCCTCATTGGCATCGACGATGAGCTCCGAGTCCGGCGCCCCGGCGCGGACCGCCCTGATACGCTCCTCGTCGCCGGCTTTGCCGAGCTTCACCTTGAGCAGGGGCCGCGCCGAAGCCGCCTCGGCCGCCGCGCGCATGGCATCCGGTTCGTTCACGCTGAGCGTGTATGCGGTGACGGCCGCCGTCGGCGCCTTGATGCCGGCGATGTCCCAGATGCGCCTGCCGGAGCGTTTGGAGGCCAGGTCCCAGAGCGCGCAATCGAGCGCGTTACGGGCGGCGCCGGGTGGCAGAACCGACTGGAGATCGCTGGTTTCGATGCCGTCGCTCACGCGCGCCGCCATCTTTTCGACCGCCTTCGCAACGTCTTCGACCGTCTCCCCGTACCGGGCATAGGGGACGCATTCGCCGAAGCCCGAAACCTTGCCATCGTCGATCTCGGCGACGACGACGACTGCTTCGGTCTTGGCTCCGCGAGCGATCGTGAAGCGTCCGGCGATCGGCCAGTGCTCGATCCTGACAACCAGCTCCCGGCTCATCGCGTCCTCCACCGTTCTTGTCTTTCCGAGCTGCCCTCTCTCAGGTAGAAGCCTTCGGGTCAATCCACCGCAGGACGGAAATCCTTGAGCACAGCGGCAATCGGGCCGGGTCTTGTGTCGTCCTCGCTGGGGCAGGCGCACAGATTGCGTCTTTCCGGCGAATGGACGGCGACCCACGCCGACGACCTGGAGGAACTGGTCGAGGAAACGGCGAAGCAACTCGCTGGCCGGCAGGTCGCGCTCGATCTCGAACAGGTATCGCGGGTCGATACGGTTGGCGCGTTGCTGCTCGACCGTCTGCGTCGGATGATCGTCGCCAGCGGCGGGGTGAGCGTTATCGAGGGCGGACGGCCGGAGCAACGCATCCTGATCGATGCGGTGGCTACCGACACGCCGCGCGAAAGTGTGCCACCGGCGAAGAAGGGCAGCGCCGCGCTGATGCTTGTCGCCGATATCGGCCGCGGCGTCATCAATGCCGGCAATGACCTCAAGGCGTGGATGTCGTTCCTCGGCGCGATCGTGGTGACGCTCGGCCGGGTGATCGTGCATCCCTCGAAGTTCCGGTTCACGAGCTTCGTCCATCATCTCGAACTGGTTGGACTGCGCGCGGTGCCGATCATCTGCCTGATCTCGTTCCTGGTCGGCGCGATCGTCTCGCAGCAGAGCATTTTCCAGCTTCGATATTTCGGCGCGACGATCTTCGTCGTCGACCTCATCGGCATCCTCGCTCTGCGCGAACTTGGCGTGCTCCTGACGGCGATCATGCTGGCTGGTCGCTCCGGCTCCGCCTTCACCGCCGAGATCGGCTCAATGAAGATGCGCGAGGAGATCGACGCGATCCGCGTCATGGCGCTCGACGATATCGAGGTGCTGATCCTGCCGCGTATGCTGGCGCTGATCATCTCCTTGACATTGCTCGCTTTTCTCGCGGAGATCGCGGCATTGGCCGGCGGCTGCGTGGTCGCGTTGGTCTATGGCGGGATCAGCCTCGATGTCTTCCTCGCCCGTCTGCACGAGACTTTGACCATGGATTCCTTCCTGGTCGGCATGATCAAGGCGCCGTTCATGGGGCTTGTGATCGGCCTGATTGCGACCATCGAGGGCATGAAAGTCGAGGGTTCGGCGGAGTCGCTCGGCATCCGCACGACAGCCTCCGTCGTGAAGTCGATCTTCATGGTGATCGTGCTCGACGGCATTTTCGCCATCTTCTTCGCTGCAATCGGTCTGTGACGATGGCACTGACCGAAGAATACTACCTCCCACACTCGGAACCCGTGCCCGGCCGGGAAGCGATCATCCGCGTCCGCGATCTCGCGGCGGGTTTCGGAGAGCGGCTGATCGTCGACGGGCTCAATCTCGATGTCTGGCGGGGCGAAATCCTCGGCGTTGTAGGTGCATCGGGCACCGGCAAATCGGTGCTGACCCGCACGATCATCGGACTCGTCCCGAAGAGGCGCGGCACGGTCGAGGTGTTCGGCGTCGATCTCGACAGGGCTTCGCTGAAGGAAGGTCTGGCGGTGGAACGGCGCTGGGGCGTGCTGTTCCAGCAGGGCGCGCTGTTCTCGTCGCTGACCGTGAAGCAGAACATCCAGGTGCCGCTCCGCGAGCACACCAATTTCTCGCCGCGTCTCCTCGAAGAGATCGCGATGCTGAAGCTCGAACTTGTCGGCCTGAAGCCGCGGGCCGCCGATCTCTACCCGTCGGAGCTTTCCGGCGGCATGATCAAGCGTGCGGCCCTGGCGCGAGCCCTGGCCCTCGACCCCGAACTGATCTTCCTGGACGAGCCGACCTCCGGTCTCGATCCGATCGGCGCGCAGGACTTCGACGACCTGATCCTGACGCTGAGGCGAACTTTGGGGCTCACCGTTTTCATGGTAACCCATGACCTCGACAGCCTTTCGCGCGCCTGCGACCGGATCGCGGCGCTGGGTGAGAAGAAGGTGCTCGCGGAAGGACCGTTCTCCGAAATGCGGAAGGCCACTCATCCGTGGCTGAAGGACTATTTCCAAGGACCGCGTGCGCGGGCCGCGCAGGGATTGAGCTGATCGATGGAAACGCGCGCAAATCACGTCCTGATCGGCTTCTTCACGCTCGCGGTGCTCGTCGGTGCGTTCGGGTTCGTCTGGTGGTTCGGCGGCAATTCTTCGAGCGACCGGACATCCTATCGCGTGGTGTTCGAGGGCTCGGTATCCGGCCTGACGCGGGGCTCAGCCGTGCTGTTCAACGGCCTGACGGTGGGCGAGGTGACGGAAATCCAGTTCTCGTCGAGCGAGCCGGGCAAGATCTACACGAGGATCGCGGTCGACCCGGGCGTTCCGGTGCGGACGGACACCAAGGCGCGGCTGGAGTCGCAGGGCCTTACCGGCGTGTCCTCCGTGATGCTGGAGGGCGGCAAGAACGATGCCCCGGTGCTGGCGGCGTCGATTGCGGGCGACCTCCCTACGATCGTTGCGGAGCCGGGCGGCTATGCCAGCGTGATGGAAGGCGCCCGCAAGATCATGGAACGCGCCGACGGCATCCTCAATCAGGTGCAGAAGGTGGTCGAGACCAATACGGGCCCGATCAACCAGTCGATTGCCAACGTCCAGAAATTCACCGACGCGCTGGCCAAGAACTCGGACGGCATCGACGACTTCCTGGCCGCGACCGGCGAGATGGCGAAGGCGGTTTCGGCCGTCGCCGGGCCGTTGCAGGAACTGACGCTCGATGCGCGTCAGATCGTGAAAGCGGTCGACCCGCAGAAGGTCGCCAATATCGTCGGCAGTGCGGAGAAGTTCGCGATCGAACTCGGCGCGGTGGGTCCGAAGCTGGGCGTGGTGCTTGACCAGGCCGGCGACGTGACGACGAACCTGATCGCCGCCAGCGACAAGCTCAATACGACTCTCACCGGCATCCAGTCGGTGGTCGCCGCGGTCGATCCGGAAAAGATCAGGAAGGTCGTCGATAACGCGACCTTGTTTTCCGAGACCCTGGCCCGCAACGGGCCGTCGGTCGACGAGATCGTCTCCGATGCCCGCGAACTGTCCGATCGCCTGAACAAGGCCTCCGTCCGCGTCGACGGCATCCTCCAGCGCGCCGATTCGCTCCTTGGCGAAGGTCAGAACGCGGGCGTGTTCGATGAAGTGCGCGAAGCTGCGAAGTCGATCCGGATCCTTTCCGACAATCTCGACAAGCGCACAGCGTCGCTTTCCGGTGACATTACGAAGTTTACTGGCACCGGACTGCGCGATCTGAGTGGACTTATCGCGAATGGTCGGGAAACTCTCGCCGGGGTGGACCGTGTGGTGCGCGAACTTGAACGAAATCCCCAACGGTTCCTGTTTGGTGGCGGCGGTGTTTCGGACTACTCTCCGCGCCGCTGATGCCGGCCGGATCGGGGAAGGCTATCGGGCCAGGGCTGGAGAACGTCAGAGTGCTGCCGACACAAAGTGAGCTTGGTTCCGCGCGACGTGTGCTCGCCGTCGCATCGATCGCCCTCGCCCTGGGTGGTTGTCTTGCGGAGCGTCCCAACGCGACATTCGATCTTGCCGCCGCGCAGGGATTCCAGGGCAGGGCGGCGTCCGGCAAGGGCGTCCTCGTCGTCGCCGAGCCGACCGCGATCCAGACGATCGATTCCCAGAGCATGGTCGTTCGCAGCGGCGATCAGGTCAGCTATGTGCCGGGCTCGCAATGGTCCGACCGGCTGCCGAAACTGCTGCAGACCCGCATCGTCCAGAGCTTCGAGAATGCGGGCCGCATCGGCTCGGTCGGCCGTTCCGACGACAGGCTGTCCGGCGATTATCAATTGCTGACCGACATCCGTACCTTCGAGATCAATGCCGGCGGCGGTGCGCAGGCGCGTGTCGAGATCGCGGCGAAGATCGTCAGCACCCGCGACGGCCGTGTCCTGTCCGGTCGGGTGTTCTCGGCCCAGGCCCCGGCGGGCGGTGCGATCAACGGCTCGTCCGCCTCGTCCTCGCTCGACCGGGCGCTGTCCCAGGTGCTGAGTGAACTGGTCGGTTGGGCTAGCGGCATCGTCTGAGACGACCTTGATAGGCTAACGGGAAAGGGCGCTCAGGCGCCTATCTCTTTGTCCGGAGCCGCAACAAAAAAGGGGCGCCCGAGAGCGCCCCTTTTCCTCTTTTCTTTGCGTTTCCTCAGCTGTCGAACCGTCCCGACGCATGGGCCAGCAGGGTGTAGACCTTGCCTGTTTCGGACGAGATGTAGCCACGCGCGGTCGCCGGATCCCGGTCGCTCCGCGAGATCTCCTCGAGCAGCCGCTCGAACTCGCCGACGTAGCGATCGACGGTCTGGCGGAAATCACGGCTCTGGCCGTAGCGCCGACGCACATCCTCGAAGGTCTGGGCGCCGTCGGCGGTGTAGAGGCGCGTCGGGTTGAAGGAATTCGCCTCGCCGCGGCGATACCGCTCCCACATCTCCAGCATCGCGCGGGTGTTGATGAGGGTGTCGATCTCGTTGGCCAGCGCTTCGAGCGATTCCGTCGAGCGCGACTGGCGACCGCGCGGAGGCGTCTCGGCCGGACGCGCCGGGGCGGGTTCGCCGCCTTCATCGCGCGAGGCGCGGGCGAGGAGGCCCGAGAGCCAGCCGCCTTCATTGCCGGCGCCATTCGCCGGAGGCGTCGGCTCCTCGGCGGCGCGGCGCGAGGAACGCGCGGCCGGAGCGGCATCGTTCGAGCGACGGGCTGCGGGAGCCGGAGCCGGCGGCGGAGCTTCCGCCGGCTGGCGGCGCTCGCCGCGCGGACGCGGCGTTTCGGCGAAGGCGTAATCGGCCTGGCGCGGCTCGACGGCGTCGTGCAGGCCACCCTGGCGGGCTGCGATCTCGCTGAGCGCGTTGAGGGCCTTGATCTGCTCGGAAACCACACGGCGGATGGCGGAGGTGTTCTCCTCGGTCTCCTTCGGCATCGCGAGAACGCCACGACGGAGCTCCTCGCGAGTGGTCTCGAGCTCCGACTGGATCGAGGCGGTCATCTGCTGCATGTCCGAGGCGACCGAACCGAGGCCATCCGACGCGCCCTTCAGCAGGCTGGTCATCTCCGCGATGGTGGCTTCGTAGGTCGAGCGCAGTGCACGCGCGGTGCGTTCGCGCTCGTCGGTCGAGACAGAGCGAAGCTGCTCGAACTGGTCCTTGAAACCAGTGGTCGCCGCCGAAAGCTGGTCGGCGAGGGTGGCGCTCGCATCTCGGGCGCGGCCTTCCGCCTGGGCCAGGCTCTCGTCGATCAGCTTGGCGAAGCCGCGCAGGACGTCGTCGAGGTCGCTGGTGCGGGAGTCGATCGTTGCCGCGAGTGTCTCGAGCGCGCGACGACGATTGTCGAGCGTATCCTCCAGCGAGTGCTGGGTCGAACCGAGCGCATTGACGGCGTGGGCCAGGGCATGGCCCTGCTGGTCGAAGCGGTCGGTGAGATTGGCGAGGTCGTTCAGCACGCCGCGGCCGACGGTGCGGAGCGCGTCGACCTGATCGGAGAGCGTCGCGCTCTTCTGGGTCGTCGCACGGCCGAGTTCGTCGATCGTCTGCTCGGCGCGGACGACGAGTTCGCCGATTGTGTTGCTGGCGCCTTGAATGTTCTGGACCGAGGTCGAGATCGCACCACGAAGCTGGTCGCCCGCACCACGGAGTTCCTTGGCCGCGCGCAGAGCTTCGGTGGAGATGGAGTCGGCGACGCCGGAGAGAGCCTGCTCGGCGTCCTGCTTGACCTGAGCACTGAGCGATTTGATCTCGGCGCTGGCGCGCTCGGTCTCGCCGGCGATGGCGCTGGTGACACCGGTGAGCGACTGGGCAACCTCGTCGCGCATACGGTCGATCGAGGTGGAGAGGGCACGCTGTGCCATGTCGGTCTGCTGCTGGACCGTCTGGACCACCGAGGCGCCGACCTTCTTGACCTCGTCGGACAGCTCGTTGCGACGCTCGGAAAGCGTCTGAACGAAGCGCGAGCCGTTTTCGTCGAGCACGCGGGCGAGTTCAGTCGAGCGCGCACCGAGCGTATCGGCGAGACCCTCGGTCTGCTCGCGGAGCGTCGTGACGGTTTCGGAGGACAGCTTCTCCAGCGTCTTCTCGATTTCGGTCGCGGTACCCAGCAGCGTATCGGAGACCTTCTGGACCTTGTCCGACAAGCGTTCGCTGAGCGCGTCGCTGCGGCTCTCCAGGGTCGAAGAGACGGCGTCGAGACGGCCGACGACGGTCATCTCGAAACGTTCGATGCGGCTGTCGAGCGTCTCCGCGACCTCCATGGCCTTCTGGCCGAGGACGGAGTTGACGGCATCCGCGCGTCCGGTGAGCACCTCGACCACCGCCTCGGCGCGAGTCGAGACGTCCTCGGCGAAGCGCTGGGCGCGATCGTCCAGGCTCGAAGTCAGCTCACGACCACCATCGGCGAGCGTCCGGGACAGTTCGAGCGTGCGGGCCGCGAGCATTTCGTTGAAGCTCTCGGTGCGGGCGTCGAGGCCGTCGCCGATACGCTGCAGACGGCCTTCCAGCTCTTCGCTGATCTCGACGACCTTGCCGGAGGCCTGGTCGCCGAAGCCGTCGAGACGCGTGCGGACCGCATTGTCGAGCTCTTCGGTGCGGCGGGCGAATAAAGTCTCGAACACTTCCGAGTGCTTGGTCAGAGCCGCGTCGACGTTCTCCGCACCGGAGAGGAAGATCTGGTCGACCGCCTCGCCGCGGCGATGCAGGACGTTCTCGAAGGTTTCGACATAGCGGCCGAGGGTCGTGTCGAGCGTGTTGGCACCGCTTGCGATCGCCTGCTCGACGCCCTCGCTCCGGCTGTTGAGGACAGTCTCGAAGCTTTCGACGTAACGGCTGAGTGTGGCGTCGAGGGATTCCGCGCCGCCCTGCAGCGCCTGGTCGATCGCTTCGGCGCGCGTCGTGAGGAGGTCGACGACGGCCGGAGCGCGGACATTGAGGACCTGTTCGAGATCTTGCACACGGCTGGCGAGCGTCGAGTCGATGAAGGCCGCATCGCCCGAGAGCTTCTCGGCGATTTCCTGCGCGCGAACCGAGATAAGGCCGTCGAGCTCGGAGATCGATGCCGCAAGGACGTCGGTAACGGCGGTGCCGCGGGTCATCAGAAGGTCAGACAGTTGCTCCGTTGTCTCGGTCAGCTGTTCGTTGATCTTCGTGCTGCGGCGAGCGATCGACTGGGCCAGCTCGCCACCGACGAAGGTGACCTGCTGCGCGAGTTCGTTGACGCGGCTGACGAGCGTCTCGCCGAGACCGGTCGCGGCACCCTCCAGCTCCTCACGGGCGTGCAGGACGCTCGCATGGACACGTTCGTTGAGGCGCTGCTCGAAGGTTTCAGCGGAGCTGAGAATGTGCTCGCCGGCATTCGCCGCGGCGAGGGTCAGCCGGTTTTCGAGCTCGTCGCCACGCGTGACGATGAGGTCGTGGATGCGGTCGACCGTCGAGGAAAGGGTATCGGTGAGGATACCGCCGCGGTCGGCGATGGTCTCCGAGATACGGTCCGTCGCAACACTGAGCGTACGCTCGACGGCGTCGGCGCGGTGGGCGAGGACCTGCTCGGCGGCGTGGGCACCTGCTTCCAGCGCGTCACGGGCGATGCTGATGCGGGCATCGAGCGTGTCGATCATCCGACCAGCCGCGTCCTGCAACGTCATTTCGAGTGCTTCGCTACGGCTGATCAGCGTCTCGTGGACGCGATCACTGACCGTGGCCATGCGGTCGCTGGCGAGCGAGATGACGCGCTCGATCGCTTCGCTGCGCTCGGCGATGATCTCTTCCGCGGAACGGGCACCGGCTTCGAGCGCGTCGCGAGCCGTCAGGATGCGGGAATCCAGGGTCTCGACCATGCGGTCGCCGACGGCTTGCAAGCCCATCTCAAGCGCGTCGCCGCGGCCGACAATAGCCTCGTGGATGCGGTCGCTGGCCGATTCCATCCGTTCGGCGAGGCCCATGCCGCGCTCGTCCAGGATGGTGGTGAGGCGGGCACCGGTCTCGTCGAGCTTGGCTGTGACCTCGGAGCCGCGGAGCGAGAGGTCTAGCAGCAGGCTGTCGCCGGTCGTCTTCAGCGTCTCGTTCACGTCGGTGACACGATCGGTGATCGTCTTCGATACTTCGGCGCTGGTTTCGTGCAGCGTCTGCGTAAGCTGTTCGGCGCGGTCGATGAAGGTCGAGGCAAGCTCCTTGCCCGAACGCTCCAGCGTCTCGTTGACCAGCTCGCCGCGGCTCGAAATCGTCTCGGCGATGCGAGCGCCGGTATCGGAGATCGCGTCCGTCATTTCGCGGGCGCGCTCGGTCAGCGTGACGGTCAGCGCGGTGCCGGTCGTGACCATGGTCTCGGCAATGTC
Organism: Flaviflagellibacter deserti; assembly: GCF_042652085.1. Taxonomy (NCBI): domain Bacteria; kingdom Pseudomonadati; phylum Pseudomonadota; class Alphaproteobacteria; order Hyphomicrobiales; genus Flaviflagellibacter; species Flaviflagellibacter deserti. The sequence continues at coordinate 529,560 of NZ_JBHSJF010000006.1, forward strand.
GCGGGCGCGCTCGGTCAAGGTCGAGGTCAAGGTCGCACTCGACTCATTCAGCGCACGCGACACGCTCTCGCCGCGCTCGGTGAGCGTGGAGGTGAGGTTCACCGTCGTCGAGGACAGCGTATCGACGATGATCTGGGCGCGGCTGCCGAGAGCCTCGGTGAGATCCGAGGTCGTCTGGGACAGGGCGTCGGTCAGGATCTGGGCGCGGGTTGTCAGTGCGTCGGTCAGGGAGGCGCTGGTGCTGCTGAGCGCCGACGTGATCGTCTGCGAACGCTGTTCCAGCGAGTCGGAGATGCTGTTGCTGGTCGCGATGAAATTGTCGGCGACGGCGCGCGAGCGCTCGTCGAATGTGCGCGTGATCTCGGTGCTCGTGGTGAGCAATGTTTCCTGGATGCTCGTAGCGCGGGTGCCGAGCTCGGAGGTCAGGCGCTCGCTCGTCACGGCGAGGCTCTGGTTGAATTCCGAGCCGGTCTCGTTGAGGCGGTCGATCAGGCCGTGGCTCTGCGTCGTGACGGCCGTGATCAGGCTCTCGCCGGCGCTCGAGACCATCTGCGTGATCTGCATGCTCTTGTCGCCGAGCGCGCGGGTGACGCGGTCGCCGGCCTGGGTGATCGACGAGGTGAGCTGGTCGGAGGCAAGCGCGATCTCGCGCGACAGGCCGCTATGGGCGCCTTCGATCGAGTCGCGGAGTTCGCCGGCATTCGTGACGAGCGCCTCGCGCTGCGAACGCAGATCGTCGATCAGCACGCGCATGCGCGCTTCATTGTCCTGATAGGCGCGCTCGAGCGTGACGACTTCGCCGCGCACGGTGGCTTCGAGCTCGGCCGCGCGGGTGAGCATACGCTCCAGCCCGCTGTCCATGGCGTTGATCTCGCGCCGGACGGCATCGCCAAGCGATGCGACAGAGGCGATACCGGTGCGGTCAGGCTCGGCGAGGCGGATCGCGACCTGCGTCATCGAGCGGGCGACGGCGCGCATGTCCTGCGCGCGCTGGGCAAGCGCTCCCAGAACGAAGAAGAACAGGATCGGCGCGGCGACCAGGATGACCATCATCGCGGCCTGGGCGAAGCCCTCCGTCGAGGACAGATCGAGCGGCGACTGGCTGATCTGCGCGAAGATATAGACGATGCTCAGAGCGGCCCAGACGGCGGATACGAGGAACGCCGTGACCATCGGCCCAGAGGACGAGCGGCGCTGCAGGCCATGCAGGACGTGCGAGAAGGAACGGGCGTCGTCGTTCGCGGGGCGCTGCTTGGCCTGGAGCGAGCCGGATTCCGGATTCTTCGGGGCGAACAGGTCGTCGTCGGCGTGGGGGGCTGGACTTTCGAGGAGAGCTTCCTCGAGCGCGGACAGAGCCGCGTCTGAATGATTTTGCGCCGTGACGGGATTATTCGCCATTTCTGCCTCGCTGCCGCATCCGCAATACTCAAGTCGGCCGCGTCCTGGAGGAAGAGACAGGACTGCCGTGCCAAACGTTGACACGCCATTCCAACTCTCCGGGTGACCCCCGTCCCCCCACCGAAACATGAGTCCCAAAAACCCACGCCCGGCTATAGTTCGCCGCACCTCAATCTAGCCAAGCGCACAGGGGATGGGAACCGTTCGTGACACAAACCCGACAACGTCGTTAACGGTCCATTCACCATAAAATGGAAGTCAGGACCAGACGTATCTGGGCAACAAAAGGGCTGTGGAAGGGCGAGATTTGGCTGGCTAAAGCGCCAGTTTTCGCAGCAGAGGCACGGCGCTTTTGCTTTGCTTGTGCTTGCCCGGCATCCGCAGCCCGCCTCTTGGGCGGGCCGGGTCCTATGCGGGGATCAGGCCGCGCGCGTCTGACGCTTCCAGATATGCGGGGCGTGGAAACCGTAGACGGCCAGCGCGGCCGCCAGCGGGGCTCCGAATAGGATCGAGACGAGGCCTGCGAGCGATACGAATTGCTCCGAGCTTGCCTCCCACGGGATCAGGTTCGAGCCGAATGCGAAGATCGCCATCGACAGGCGGACGAACAGCACGCTCGCGAGAAACTTCCAGACGAAGGGCCGGAACAGGGGCCAAGACTTCAGGAAACAGAAGAAGCCGACGATGTTGGCGAGGTCCATGATGAGGATGGCGCCGTTGAAGGCGAGCGTCCGCGGCGTGCTTTGGAAGCCGTGATGGATGAACGTCACCAGCCCGACGAAGAAGAACAGGACGAGCAGGCTGAAATAGGCCCAGACCACGATCTGCCTTTTGGTCGGTGCGTACGGGTTGATGACATGACTGGCCAAAATGAACTCCTTCCTTTCTTTCCTGTTGGGGCAGAGCGGAGTGCTCCTCGTTGCAGCACCTGCCTCGGCATTAAACCTAACGCGAGGAAGGCACTTGGCTGCCGTGGGTCCATCTGTTTACGATTGATTAACCAGTCGATCGCAGGGGGCCTTTGCTCGCCGTGGGCATTTCAACATTCGCCGAATGGCTAGTACCATTCGCAGTCTTCATAGCTTTTGCCGTCTGGTGGTCGGACAGTGTGGTGAGGCGTTGGGCAGCGGTGACGACGGTAATCGTGCTGCTCATTCTCGCTCACCGCTGGGACACGTTCGTCGCGGATCACGGCGTGAGCTGTTATTCCGAGCGAAACGGGCCCTTGGCCTGCGGTTAGATGACAGTTTTATGTCACAATCAACAAAAAGGGCGCCCGAAGGCGCCCTTTTTACTTTCAGAGATGGCAGTTGATCAGGCGACGCCGAGCTTCTTCTGAAGGCTCGTCGAAGACGTCGTGTATTGGAACACGATCCGCTTGTCAGGATTGACCCGGCGCGCGACCGCCTGGGACATCAGGGCAGCCTCGTGGAAGCCCGACAGGATGAGCTTGAGCTTGCCTGGATAGGTGTTGATGTCGCCGATGGCATAGATGCCGGGCTCGCTCGTCTCGAACTTCTCGGTGTCGACCGGGATCAGGTTCTCGTGGAGATGGATGCCCCATTCCGCGAGCGGACCGAGCTTCATGGTCAGGCCGAAGAACGGCAGCATGGCCTCGGCTTCGATGTCGAAGATCTCGCCGTCATTACCCTTGACGGTGGCCGCCTCGAGCTTGCCGTCGGTGCCCTTGAGCTCGGTGACCTGGCCGATCTTGAGATCGATCCTGCCCTCGGCAACCAGTGCCCGCATCTTGTTGACGCTATCCGGCGCGGCACGGAAGTCGTCGCGGCGGTGGAGCAGGGTGACCTTGCCGCAGACCGGCGTCAGGTTGAGCGTCCAGTCGAGAGCCGAGTCGCCGCCGCCGACGATGAGGACGTTTTTGTCGCGGAAGGCTTCCATCTTGCGGACGGAATAGAAGACTGATTCCTTCTCGAACTCGTCGACGTTCGAGATCGGCGGCTTCTTCGGCTGGAACGAGCCGCCACCGGCCGCGATGACGACGGCCTTGGTCTCGAACACCGTGCCGGCGTTCGTGGTCAGGCGGAAGCCGTCCTCGCCGAGGCGCTCGAGCGTGTCGACCTGCTCGTTGAGATGGAATTCGGCACCGAACGGCTTGATCTGGGCCAGCAGATTGTCGGTCAGGCCTTGCCCGGTGACTTCCGGCAGGCCGGGAATGTCGTAGATCGGCTTCTCGGGATAGAGCTCGGCGCACTGGCCACCGACCTTGTCGAGGATGTCGATGACATGGGCCTTGATGTCGAGGAGGCCCAGCTCGAAGACGGCAAACAGCCCGCACGGGCCGGCGCCGACAATCACAACATCGGTCTTGATGATATCGGTCATGGAATCCGGATCGTCTTCACTACGGGCATCCGCATACGCCCTCTTGGGAAAGAAGGCACTCACTTAGACCGTGCAGGGCAGTTGTGAAAGCCCCGAGGGGCTAGGTTGGAACAGTACTAACCTTGGCGCGACGGCGTGTGGACGACGAGGCCGTCGAGTGTGTCGGAAACCTTGATCTGGCAGGAGAGGCGGCTGGTCGGCCGGACCTCGAAGGCGAAGTCCAGCATGTCCTCTTCCATCGGCGACGGTCCGCCTACGGTCGCCGACCATGCATCATCGACATAGACGTGGCAGGTGGCGCAGGAGCAGGCGCCGCCGCACTCGGCCTCGATCTCCGGGATCGCGTTGCGCAGCGCCGTCTCCATCACCGTCGAGCCGTTTTCGGCATCGACCGTGCGGGACTCGCCAGATGAATCAGTGAAGGTGATGCTGGGCATTGTTTCTCGCACACAAACCTGAAAGGCAGCCAAGCCGCCTTTCGAAAAGCTGCGCACCGTTTAGGACCAAAACGCACGCCGCGCTAGGCCCTGTAATCGCTCTAAGGAGCGACGAAAAGTACTGATCAGGCGTCGGTCAGGAGATCGTCGATCTCGCCGCAGACTTCCGAGATGGCCTCGGCGAGCGCGGCGACCGCGTCACCGGCCGGAAGGCCATGACGAGCCGCCGTTTCGAGGGCGGCCGCCGCGGAGGCTACACGCCAGGCGCCTACGCCCTTTGCGGAGCCGTTGAGCGCGTGAGCGATTTCAAGCCGGTTGGACGGGTTGTTGAGCGCGTCGAGCTGAAAGAGGACCTGACGGGCCTGACGGCGGAAGAGGGCGAGTACCTCACGCTCCACCGAGCGATCGCCGAGGGTCTGGCGAGACAAATGGACCAGATCCAACGGACGTTCGTAAGCAGAAGACTCAACGCGTTGTGCGACAGACATCTCGATAGTTTCCTAAAGAACCCGTTTTGGTAGTCTCCCCCAGATCAAGCTGGGTTCAGCTTGAATGCCCCGTCCGCAATGTCGAATTTATGGCGGTTTGGATGGACGGAAGGTTAACCCGACCTCATCTCCCCATGGATAGTTGTCATTTTCGTAACATTCCCGAGCTCCATTGCCCGAAAGACACACATGCGCCGTCTCGTTTTGTTCCGCCACGCCAAGTCTGACCGCCCCGAGGGAGTTGAGGATCACGACCGGCCGCTTGCGTCACGGGGGAAGCTTGCCGCCGGCGCCATGGGCGAATGGATGGCTGAGAAGGGCATCATTCCCGATCTCGTGATCTGTTCGACCTCGGTACGGACCCGGCAGACCTGGGCGCTGGCCAAGCCCGCGTTCGAGCCCGAGCCGGAGACCATCTACGAGGAGCGCATCTACGAGGCGCGGCCGGACGATCTGCTCGACGTTATCCGAGAGACGAGTTCCGACGTTCAGACGCTCATGCTGGTCGGGCACAATCCGGGGATGGAGATCCTGACCGGGGTTTTGGCTGAGAGCGGGGAGCCGGACGTGGTCGATCGGTTCGAGAAGAAGTTTCCGACGGCGGCGGTCGCTGTACTCGACTTCGAGGACGAGCCCTGGGCGGCAATCGAGGAGAAGACCGCCTGGCTGACGACCTTCGTGACGCCCAAGTTCCTCGGCATCCACGAGGAATGAAGGTTTCCGATCTCAGCCATGAAGCGCGCATCGTCGCCTCGAGCATGCTCGACGCGGCGGCGGAGGCGCTCAACCCGACGGTGAGGCTCGGCGTGACCGGCCTCTCGCGGGCGGGCAAGACAGTGTTCATCACCGCACTCGTCCACGCGCTGACGAACGGTGCGCGGATGCCGCTGTTCCGCGCCTATGCCGACGGGCGGCTGATCGGAGCGCGGCTCTCGCCGCAGCCCGACGATTCCGTCCCGCGCTTCGACATCGAGACGCATCTGAAGGCGCTTCTGGAAGACCGGAAGTGGCCGCAATCGACCCGGCGGATCTCTGAGCTTCGGCTCATCGTCGATTTCGGATCCGAAACATTTCTGGGGCGCAGGCGTGGGACGTCGCATCTGACTCTCGACATCGTCGATTACCCAGGCGAATGGCTGCTCGACCTCGGCCTGATGGGAAAGACCTATTCGCAGTGGTCTGCGGAGACCGTGGCGATGAGCCGTCGCGGCGCGCGGCAGGAGTTCGCCAGGGACTGGCACAAGCACCTGAAGACGCTCGATGCCGCCGCGCCGGAAAGCGAAGCGGAAGCAAGAGCCTCCGCCGATCTCTTCACCGCCTATCTGCGGTCGTCCCGCGAGGCCCGGCACGCGCTTTCGGCATTGCCTCCGGGCCGCTTCCTGATGCCGGGCGATCTCGAAGGCTCGCCCATGCTGACCTTCGCGCCGCTCGATGTCGCAGCGGATGCGGAGCCGAAGCCGGGAACGCTCCATGCGATGATGGCGCGTCGCTACGATGCGTATGTCGACGGCGTGGTCCGGCCGTTCTTCCGCGATCATTTCGCGCGGCTCGACCGCCAGATCGTGCTGGTCGACGTGCTGGCTGCGCTCGATGCCGGGCCCGACGCCGTGTCCGACCTCGAAACCGCGCTCGTCGATGTGCTGGCGGCGTTTCGTCATGGGCGGAATTCCTGGCTGACGGCGCTGTTTCGACCGCGCGTCGACAAGATCCTGTTCGCGGCGACCAAGGCCGACCATCTCCACCACACGAGCCATGACCGGCTGGAAGCGATCCTCGGCCGTCTCGTCCAGCGCGCCCGCGAAACCGCGCAGTTTGGCGGCGCGGAGGTCGACGTGCTGGCGATTTCTGCCGTCCGAGCGACGCGGGAGGCGACCGCCAAGCGCGGCAAGCAGGAGCTCCCGGTCATCGCCGGAACGCCGGAGCCGGGCGAACGCTCGGGCGACAAGACCTTCACCGGCGAGGAAGAGATCGGCGTGTTTCCGGGCGATCTGCCGGCCGATCCTAATGTGGCGCTCGCTCCCGGCGGCTATCGCGGCCGCGCCGAGACCGGCGAGGGCGATGTCGGCATCATCCGCTTCCGCCCGCCGAAACTCGAAGGCCCGTGGGGCAAGACACGGCTGCCGCATATCCGCATGGACCGCGTGCTCCAATTCCTGCTCGGGGATAAATTGGCCTGATGTCGCAGAAACCCCGCCGTCCCGAGACGTTCACGCTCGACGATCCGGAACTCGTCTTCGCCGAGCAGCAGCCGGACGTGATCGACCTGATGGCCGAGCCGCCGCAAAACGGCGAGATCGCTGAGGTGTCGGCGGTCGCGACCGCCACTACGCCGCGCCGGTCGCGGCTCGGCGCCGTGCTCTGGACCGCGCTGGGCGGCCTCGTCTCGCTGGCATTCGGTCTTGGTGTCACCAATCTGATCGAGGATCTGTTCGCCCGCGCGCCATGGCTCGGCTGGGTCGGTGTCTATTTCACCGTCCTGTTGGTCATCGCGCTCGTGCTGATCCTAGGCCGGGAGGCTTTGGCGCTCCGGCGCCTTGCGAAGATCGACGACCTGCGGGCGAGGGCGGAGACCGCGATCCGCACGGACGACCGGACGATGGCGCTCGGCGTCGTGTCGAGCCTCGAAGGCGTCTATTCCAGCCATGCCCGCACCGCGCGCGGACGCGCCAGCCTCGCCCGCGAGAAGACCGAGATCATCGACGGAGCGGACCTCGTCCGGCTGGCGGAGCGCGAACTGATGACGGGTCTCGACGCCGAGGCTCGCTATCTCGTCGCGGGCGCGGCGAAGCGGGTCTCGGTGATCACCGCTGTCGCGCCCCGTGCCGTGATCGACATCGCGGTGGTCGGCTTCACCGCCGTCTCGCTGATCCGGCGCATCGCCGACGTCTATGGGGGGCGGCCCGGCACGCTCGGATTCCTGCGTCTCCTGCGGCAAGTGCTGACCCATCTCGCGGTAACGGGCGGCATGGCGGCGGGCGAGGGGTTTCTGGACCAGATCGTCGGCCATGGCCTGGCCGCGAAGCTGTCGGCGCGGCTCGGCGAGGGCGTCATCAACGGCATTCTGACCGCGCGCATTGGCCTTGCGGCGATCGCCGTCTGCCGTCCGCTGCCGTTCGCGGCCCGGAGCGCGCCGACTTTGCGCGAGGTCGCTGGCGGCCTGTTCGACAAAAGTCCAACCTAGCAGGGTCCGGTTCCGGAGCCATATAGGGGCTGGCCGGCTCGTCTCCGGCCTTCCAATCTTTCCAAGGACACTGCCATGCCCACCAACGGCAAACCCGTCTGGTTCATCACCGGATGTTCGACCGGATTCGGCCGCGAACTCGCCAGGCACACGCTCGAACTCGGCTATCCAACCGTCGTCACCGCCCGCAACCCGGCACAGGTCGAGGACCTCGTAAAGGGACACGAGGACATCGCTCTTGCTCTCAAGCTGGACGTCACCAAGGCCGAGGACATCGCCGCCTCGGTCAAGGCCGCGACCGAGCGCTTCGGCAGGATCGACGTCCTCGTGAACAATGCCGGCATCGGATATTTCGGCTCGTTCGAGGAGAGCGAGATGCCGGAAGTCCAGAAGATGTTCGACATCAATGTCTGGGGTCTCGTGAACATGACCCGCGCCGTGTTGCCGCTGATGCGCAAGCAGCGCTCCGGTCACATCGTCAACATCTCGTCGATGGGTGGCATCACCTCGTTCCCGACATTCAGCTTCTACCACGGCACCAAATATGCCGTGGAAGGCATGTCGGAATCGCTCGCCCAGGAAGTCGCTCCGCTCGGCATCAAGGTTCTGATTGTCGAACCGTCGGGCTTCCGCACGGACTGGGCCGGCCGCTCGGCGAATGAGGCGCCACAGACTATCGAAGACTATCACCAGACGTCCGGCGCTCGCATGGCTCAGGTGCGCGGCTATTCAGGAAAGCAGCCCGGGGATCCGGAGCGCGCGGCGAAGGCGATCGTGAAGGCCGTCGAGGCGGAAAATCCGCCGCTTCGGCTCCTGCTCGGCAAGACCGCGTTCACGGTAGCCCAGCAGAAGATCGAACTCCTGAAGCGCGACTTCACCGCCTGGGAAGAGACGACCAAGGGCGCCGACTTCCCCGACGCCTGACCGATCCCGCCCGGATACCCTGATTGGCGAGGTGTCCGGGCGATCGGCATTCCGCTAAGACGCATCTGCCCCGATGGAGCTTCGACAGATGCGTTCTCTCCGAATTCCGACCATTGCCGCCGCCGCTCTCGTCGCCAGCCTGGCATCCGCGCATGCCGATCCGGCAGCCGAGGCTTTCCTGCATTCGATCTACGATGCCTACAGCGGCGAGAACGGCGGCGGGGTCATGCTCGATGACGCGGCGCTGCCCGGCTATTTCACGCCGCATCTCGTCGGGCTGATCCAGGACGACATCAAGATTGCGGAAGCGAAGGGCGAAGTGCCGAAGCTCGATGGCGATCCCTTCATCGATGCACAGGACTGGAAGATCAGCGACCTCGCAATCAAGGTCGAGGACAGGGATGCGAGCCACGCGCTCGGCACCGTCAGCTACAGGAATTTCGACCAGCCCCAGGTGATGAAGCTCGACCTCGTGAAGGGCGCCGATGGCTGGCGGATCGAGGAGATCACCGGGCAGACCGGCAAGCTCAGCGCGATCTTTCAGAACTGATCAGTCGAGCGGGCCGTCCGGCGGCTCCTCGCTGCGCCTCTGGCCGCGTTTCGCCATGTAGCGGGCGAGATGCGGGCCAATGAAGAGCACCGCGAAGAAGCGCAGGGTCTGCATCGCAACGACGAAGGGAACGTCGACCGGTGTCGAGGCGGCGATGATCGCGACGGAGTCCGCGCCACCCGGACTGGTGGCCAGATATGCGGTCAGCGGATCGATGCCGGCATAGCGCACGAGCAGGAAGGCAAAGAAACCGCAGATCGTCATCAGCAGCAGGATCGCGGCGAACACCTGGGGCAGAGTCCGGCGGACATGCCCCAGGATCTGTTTGGTGAAGCCGAGGCCGTTGTTCCACCCGGCGAGCGCGTATGCGACGACGAGGAGCCACGGCGGCAGGAAGATGTCGATCAGCCCGAGCGGGTGCAGGATCGAGCCGATGACGAGCGGCACGGTGAAGCCGCCGGCCGGTATCTTCAGCCATTGCGCGATCAGGACGCCGGAGGCGGCGAGGCCGACCGTCTCGGCGAGCGGCACCCATTCGATCGGCGGAAACCAGACGATGTCGATCTGGCCGCTGATATCGGCGAACAGGCGCGCGACAAGCGGCGCGGCCAAGGCGACCATCGCGACGCGCAGATATTGCATGAAGGCGACGAGCCGGGCGTCGGCGCCGTAGGCCTCGGCCATCAGCACCATGGCGGTCGCGCCGCCCGGCCAGCAGCTCCAGAACGCGGTCGTGCCGGGGAAGACCTGCATCCGGGCCAGCGTCCAGCTCAGGGCGGCGCTGGCGGCCAGGACCGCGACGACCAGGGCGGCGAAGATCGGGGCGTGGCTTGCGACCACGTCGAGCGTCGAGGGCGTGATGCTGCGGACGATGAGGCAGGAAATCAGCGCCTGGGCGCAATTATAGGGCAGGCGCGCGACGCGGAGGGTGCCGCCGTTGGTGGCGACGAGGATCGCCGCGATAAGCGGGCCCATCAGCAGCGCGGCCGGAAGGCGTACCAGCTCGAGCAGGGTTGCCAGAACGGCCGAAAGCGCGATGAGAAGGGTCCATTGCGGACCGCGACCGAGGCCCGCAATCACCTTGTCAGCACTCCTGGATGTCGGTTGCTTCGATGTCGATGCCGAAGCCGGTCAGGCCGACATAATGGCGTTCCTTGGAGGCCAGCAGCCGGATCGAGGAGACGCCGAGATCGCGCAGGATCTGCGCTCCAAGACCGACCTCGCGCCATTGCTCGTCGCGTTTCGAGGCGGTGTCGTCGCGGATCGTGCTGACCGGGACGCCGGCGGTGCCGTCGCGGAGATAGACGAGGACGCCCTTGCCGTTCTTGCCGAAGGCGCGGAAGGCGGACTTGATCGCCTTGGCATTGCCGAAGACGTCGGTCAGGGCATCGGCTCTGTGGAGACGAGCGGGGATTCCGCGGCCATTGCCGAGATCGCCGTAGACGAGGGCGATGTGGTGCACCGCGTCGAACGGCGTCGTGTAGGCATAGCCCTTGAGCACGCCGATCTCGGTCTCGACCGGGAATTCGGAGACGCGGGTGACGAGCTTCTCGCGCGCCTGGCGATACGAGATTAGGTCGGCGACCGAGATGCGGATCAGCTCGTGTGCCTTGGCGAAGGCATCGACCTGGGGGCCGCGCATGACCGTGCCGTCGTCGTTGACGAGTTCGGCGATGACGCCGACCGGCGGCAGGCAAGCCAACTTGCAGAGATCGACCGCGGCCTCGGTATGGCCGGAGCGCATCAGCACGCCGCCCTCGCGGGCGATCAGCGGGAAGATGTGGCCGGGCCGCACGAAGTCCGCCGCGCCCATATTGCCGTTGGCCAGCGCGCGCACCGTCGTCGTGCGCTCCTCGGCCGAGATGCCGGTCGTCGTGCCGTGCTTGGCGTCGACGGAGATCGTGAAGGCCGTGCTCATCGGCGCGTCGTTGTCGGCCACCATAGGCGACAGCCGCAGCCGCCGCGCCTCGTCGCCGGTCAGCGGCGCGCAGACGATACCAGAGGTGTGGCGGATGGTGAAGGCGAGCTTCTCGGGTGTCGCGAGCGAGGCGGCGAAGATGATGTCGCCCTCGTTCTCGCGGTCGTCGTCGTCGGTGACGACGACCATGGCGCCCTTGGCGAAGGCTTCGATAGCGCCGCGGACGCTGGCGATTGGATCGTTGCTCATGTCTGAAAACGGACCTCATGGTGAGCCGCCCGCTTCGCGGGCGTGTCGAACCAGGGCCACACGCTCCTGAGTATTTGGCCATCCTTCGACACGGGCCTGCGGCCCGGCTCAGGATGAGGTTGAGGGGTCAGCCTATTTGTCCCCGGTGGCGCAGATAGTGGTCGGCGAGCACGCACGCCATCATCGCCTCGCCGATCGGCACCGCGCGGATGCCGACGCAGGGGTCGTGGCGGCCCTTGGTCGAGACTTCGACGTCGTTGCCGGCGCGGTCGATGGACTTGCGCGGCGTGAGGATCGAGGAGGTGGGCTTCACGGCGAAACGGGCGACGACGGGCTGGCCGGTGGAGATGCCGCCGAGAATGCCGCCGGCGTGGTTGGCGAGAAACACGGGCTTGCCGTCATTGCCCATCCGCATCTCGTCGGCGTTCTGTTCGCCGGTCAAGCGGGCGACTGCCATGCCATCACCGATCTCGACGCCCTTCACCGCATTGATGCTCATGAAGGCGGCCGCGATGTCGGCGTCGAGCTTGCCGTAGATCGGCGCTCCCCAGCCGGCCGGGACGCCGTCGGCGACGACCTCGATCACCGCGCCGATGGACGAGCCGGATTTCCTGATGCCGTCGAGATAGGTCTCCATCTCCTTCGCCGCGTCGCGGTCGGGGCAGAAGAAGGGATTCTCGTCGACCGCGTTCCAGTCCCAGCGCGAGCGGTCCATCTCGATCTCGCCCATCTGGACAAGCGCGGCGCGGATCGACACGCCTGGGATGACTTTGCGGGCGATTGCGCCGGCCGCGACTCGCGCCGCCGTCTCGCGGGCGGAGCTGCGTCCGCCGCCGCGATGGTCGCGCAGGCCGTATTTGGCTTCGTAGGTATAGTCGGCATGGCCGGGGCGGTATTTCGCCTCGATCTCGGAATAATCCTTCGAGCGCTGGTCGGTGTTCTCGATCAGCATCGCGATCGGCGTGCCGGTCGTCACCAGGACGCCGTCATGCTCCATCGTGCCGGAGAGGATCTTCACCTCGTCGGCCTCGCGCCGCTGCGTCGTGAATTTCGACTGGCCGGGCTTCCTTTTGTCGAGATAGGCCTGAATCTCGGCGACGTTGACCGGGAGAAGAGGCGGGCAGCCGTCGACGACGCAGCCCAGCGCCGGCCCATGGCTTTCGCCGAAGGTGGTGACGCGGAAGAGATGACCGAAGCTGTTGTGGGACATAGCCGGCGCGGGGAAAAGGTGAGCTTCTTCTAGGCGCGGCAGCGGTGGGGGTCAAACCGGGACTGCATGCATTTTCGCAAAGTGGATAAAGCGCGTTTCCGACGTTCCCCGGACAAGTGCGCGCAGCGCACGCCGATCCGGGCCCAGCGCATGAGTGCGCCGTAGGCGCTCTTTGAATATTGAGCTTCGCGAGTGCACGCTGGGTCCCGGTTCTCGGGATGGGCGGGTGATGGTCCTCCGGTCGAGCCGGAGGATGACGCCGAGAAGGGAATGGCGCCAGGAACAACAGGAATAATCTCGATTCCGGCGCAACTGGCGCTGGGGTGAGCGCCTACCTCAATTCACCCCACAATGCCGTCGATTGCCCTGAGCCTCGGGATCGCGAAATCCGTGAAGGCTCGTACCGCCGGCCTCATGAACCGCACCGACGGGTAGGCAAGGAACGCCTCCGTCGATTTCACCTCATAGTCCGGCAGGACGCGGACGAGGCGGCCCTGATTCAGTTCTTCCGAGACGAGGAGGCTCTGGACCGGGCCCATGGCATGGCCGCGCAACAGGGTGTTGATAAGGACTTCCGCGCTGTTGGTGCGGATATGCGGCCGAACGGGCACGTCCAGGCTCTCATTTCCGCGCTGCAGGGGCAGTCTGTCGCGTGGCGAGACCGTGGGCGTGGTGATGACGGGCAGGCTGGACAGCTTCTCCAGCGTCTCGATCGGGCCGTGCCGTTCCAGGAACGTCGGCGCCGCGACGAGAATGCGGCGGACCATTCCGAGCCGCCGGATGATCAGTTCCTGACCCTCGGGACGGCCATATTTGATCGCGAGGTCGAAATCCTCGTGGATCAGGTCGACGGCGCGGTTTTCCAGAACGAGATCGACCGCGACGCCAGGATGTTCGGCCTGGAATTTGGTGACGATGGGATGGACGTGATGGGCGCCGAGGCATGAGGGAGCGTGGAGCCTGAGCAGGCCTTCCACCGCGCCCATGTCGCGTCGCACGCCTTCCAGCGCGGAATCGATCGTGCCCAGCGCCTCGCGGCTGGCCTCGTAGAGCACACGACCCTGCTGCGTTGGACGGACCATGCGCGAGGAGCGCTCCAGCAGACGGGCGCCGACATGGGATTCCAGATTTCGGATGACCTTGGTGATCGCCGGCTGCGAGACCGCCAGGTCGCGCGCGGCGGCGCTGAGCGAACCGCGCTCGACGGTCCGGACGAAGGCGCGCAGGGCGTTGGTCAGATCCATCCATTCCTCGGTGTTATGGCGCGATCACCTCATAACGTATCGACATGGTGCGCGTCACGGAGTTCAACAATCTCCTCTGGAGGAGTTGGCTGGAATGGCGATCGATCGGCGTGTGTTTTTGCTTGGAGCGGGGTTTGGACTGGCGGGCTGCGTAACGAACCAGAACCCGGCTGCCCGGGTGCAGGCGAAGGCCGTCGCGGAGTTCGACCCGAAATACGCAGCGATCGACACCGAGCCGTTCCCGGTGCCGGCTATCGATTTGTCGAAAGTGAGCCCGGAATTCCGGCGTCAGGAAGTCGCCTACGCGACCTCGGAGCCGCCGGGGACTATCGTCGTCGATCCGGCCGCGCGCCACGCCTATCTCGTCCAGGAAGGCGGCCGGGCGCTCCGCTATGGCGTGGGCGTCGGAAAGGAGGAGGCGTTCAACTTCCAGGGCGAGGCGGTGATCCAGCGCAAGGCGGAATGGCCGCGCTGGACGCCAACGCCGGACATGATCAAGCGCAATCCAGAACGATACGCGAAATATGCCGGCGGGCTTTCCGGCGGCGCCGGCAATCCACTCGGTCCGCGCGCTCTCTATCTCTACAAAAACGGTCAAGACACGCTCTACCGACTGCACGGCACGGTGGAGCCCTGGACCATCGGAACCATGGTTTCGTCCGGCTGCGTGCGCTTCCTGAACCAGGACATCATCGATCTCCACCGCCGCGTGCCCGTGGGGACGCGGGTGGTGGTCTTGCCGGCAATACCGAGTGCGTAAGGAGAAAGAAGGTGAATACGAGGAATTCTATCGAGATTGTCCGGAACTTCTGGCGAGAGGTGTGGCAGGCGCCGCAGAACCCGCACGCCATCGACCTGCTCGTCGCCGAGGACATGGTGATCTCCTCGGCCGGGATCGACATCACCGGCCGGGACGCGTTCAAGAAGTGGGTGATCGACTTCCAGTCGAAGATGCTCGACGCCGACTTCAAGGCGGTCGAGATGTTCCAGAGTGCCGATGGCAGCCGGGTCGTGACCCGCTGGCGGCTCACGGGACGCAACAATGGCATCCTCGGAACCGAGCCCTGCGGCTCGCCCATCGAGATGATTGGAACCGCGATCTGGGCGGTACGCCAGGACGGCCTGCTCCAGCACAATTGGGTCGAGCGGAACGCCCTGGAGATCTATCGCGAACTCACGCCGGCGAAGCCTGCGGGAGAAGAGCAGCGCGGCAATTTGTGATCCCGCGCTGCTCTTTGAATCGCTCTACTGCCCCGTTTGGGCAACGATGAACCCCGGATCCGTCTGCACGTTCAGCAGTGCGTTGGCCTGCTTCACCGAGGTCTCGTCCAGCGCGCCGTGCATGGCGCCGATCAGCGCCATTGCGGCGGACTGGGCGTCGCCCATGCGGGCGGCTTCCTTGTAGGAGGCGAGCGCATTGACCGTGCCGCGGCCGAAGGCTTCCGCCGCGGTCGAATGGCTGGCCATAATGCGCGCGGAGACCGGGACCGAACCATCCGGCGGCGGCAACTCGGCCACGTCCTCCGGCGAGGCCGACTGGGCCTTCTGCGCCAGGAGCTCGGTGTCGGAGACGCCGAGATTGATGTCCATCAGCGCGTTGAGGCGGACGACCGAGCCGGTGTCGGACGGCTGGCCAAGCTCCTTCGCCAGCAGACTGCCGGCGCGCTCGAAATCGCCCGCGTAGACGGCCTCGCGATAGGCGACCAGCGGCGCCAGCGGCGAGGTTGCCTCGACGACGGAGACCGGGGCTTCGATGATAGCCTGCTCAGTCGCCGCAGCTTCGGCCATAGCCGGTTGATCCGCCGGTGGCGGGACGCTTGCGGTGGCGCGGCCGGTCTCGGGCGACGAATTCGACTTCGATTTAGACTTTGCCTTGGCGATACGGGTCTTGCTGGCCTTCTTCGCCGATTTCTTCTTCGAGGACTTGGCCTTCGCCTTCGGCTGCACGGGAGTTGGTGCCGCCTGCGCGGTCTGTGGGGCTGGAGCCGCCGTGGCCTGCGGGGCGGCTGCCGGCGCGGCGGCGGCTTTGCCCTTGGCGGCGGGAGCGGCTTGCGCGGCGGTGGCCGGTTTTGGCTGCGCAGCGTTGGCTGCAGCCTGCTTCTGCTGCTGAGCGGTTCCGGGAGCAGCCGGCTTTTGCGCGGCCTTGCCCTTCGGCACGGCGGTCTGTTCCGCTGCATAGGGTAAGCCGCTGCCTGGCGGCGGCGGGACAGGTTCCGGCTTCTTGCCGGTGACGGCATTGTAGATGCCGGTCAAGGGATTGCTGGAAGCCTTCTGCGCCTCGGCGGACGCGATCGCGCCCAGCCACAGGGCCAGCCCGGCCATGGGATAGAGAATCTTTTTCATGTGCCCACCCTCGCGGGCCCCTCCGGCCCGCATCCCGGGCCGCGCGGACGCGGTCCCTCAGGAACTGGGTAAGGGTTGTGGCAGCGCAAGGGGGCGACCTTGCGGCCCAAAAAAGGCAAAAAGTGCTGATTCTCAAACGAAAAAGGCGCGGCACCCAGTCTGGGTGCCGCGCCTCGGACAATCCGAGCTCGCGGAAGATCAGCCGTGCTGGCTGCCCTGAATGGTGGCGCGAAGGTTCTGCTCGTCGCGCAGACTGCGGGCATGGGCCTGCCAGGCCGAGCGACAGAGCGCATTGGCGACGCTGAGTTCGCCGACGATCTTCTCCAGGCCGGCGAGAACGTGGCCGCTCTCTTCAAACACGCCGTCGAGGTCGTGGCTGAGATCGCCCTTGTTGTAGACGTTCAGCGCTTCCGAGAGCTGCTCGGCGGTGCGCTCGACATCCGCGGCGATCTCGGCGAGCGAGCGATAGGCGCCATCGCGGGCGTCCTGCGCGGCGACCAGCTGCTTCAGGTGATGCTCGGCGACGCGGGCGACGACACGCCATTCGCGGGCCTGGCGCTCGAGATCGTGGATCGCGGCGAGATCGGAATGCTGCGATCGGATCGGCAGGCTCTCGGCTTCCGCATGTGTCGGTGCGTCGACGCGGAGACGTTCGGCAACCGGGGCGAGCGGCGCACGCTCTTCCTCGACCGGCGCGACGGCCTCGTCATTGGCGGAAGGCATGGTCATCTCCCGCAGCAAGGCATCTTCGTCGATGACCGGAGATAGATTGGCGTGAGCTGACATGTAGTTTCCCCTCATTGTGCTGACAGCGACAATGTCCGCCGACAACAAACGCAGACAATGGGGCGAGAATTCGACCGGCTGTTATTAAGATATTGTTGATGGCCACCGCGCGCCCTCAGTGAGGGCGTTGACGAAGCGGATTCGATTCGACTTCGGCGTTATTTACGCGGGCCGAATCAGGACTGCCGAAGCTTCACATCGCGAAGCTGGTTCCGCAGCCGCAGCCGGACGTGGCGTTCGGATTCTTGATCTGGAAGCTCGCGCCGATCAACTCGTCGACGAAGTCGATCTCGGAGCCCTGCATGTATTGCAGCGAGACCTCGTCGACTACGACGGTAACGCCGTCGCGCTCGATGACGAGGTCCTCGTCCTGACGGATCTTCTCGACGCCGAACTCGTAGCGGAACCCCGAGCAGCCGCCGCCCTCGACGCTGACGCGCAGCATCGCGCCCTCCGGTTCGGAGGAGAGGATCTGCTTGATCCGCCGGGCTGCGTTGGCGCTGACCGTGACGGGCGTGAGGGTTTCAGTGGAGGACATCTGCGCTCCGAGACTCGTTCTGTTGGCCGATTATGTGAGGGTGAGGGCGGGGTTAGGCAAGGGGAAGCGCCGGAGCCCTCCCGTTTCGTCGTGATTCCAGCCTATAAGGCCGCCAGACGGCATCGAAGGCGTGCGTGTCTCGGAAGCGGCAACGCCGCTGTCCGGGACCCATACTCCGCAGCGTTTGTGATTATGCCGCGAGGCTGCGGCGTATGGGTTCCGGGCTCGCGCTCTGCGCGCTCCGGAACACGGAGAGGTCCGGCATGGAATCCAGCTTTCTGATCCGCCCGCGCGCACCTTATGCGGTCGATCCGTTGAACAGCCGGGGACGGCTGGTGCCTGAGCCGACGAGCCCGACGCGCACCGAATGGCAGCGCGATCGCGACCGCATCCTGCATTCCTCGGCGTTCCGGCGGCTGAAGTACAAGACGCAGGTCTTTGTCTATCACGAGGGCGACCATTACCGGACGCGGCTGACACATACGCTGGAAGTGTCGCAGATCGCCCGTTCGATCGCTCGCGCGCTCGGACTGGACGAGGATCTCGCGGAGACTTTGGCGCTCGCCCACGATCTCGGTCACACGCCGTTCGGTCATGCCGGAGAGCGGGCGCTCGACGCCTGCATGGCCGGGCACGGCGGCTTCGACCACAATGCGCAGACGCTCAGGATCGTGACCCGGCTCGAGCGACGCTATGCTGCGTTCGATGGGCTGAATCTGACCTGGGAGACGCTGGAAGGCCTCGTGAAGCACAACGGGCCTTTGCTCGGCGAGGGAAGGCCGGAGACCGACCTGCCGTTCGGAATCGTCGACTATGCCCGGGTACAGGATCTCGAACTCGGCAGTTTTGCCAGCGCGGAGGCGCAGGTCGCGGCGGTATCGGACGACATCGCCTACAACGCGCACGACATCGACGACGGACTGCGGGCAGGGCTGTTCCAGATCGACGATCTGCGCGCGGTGCCCTTTCTGGCGGAGCTGCTGGAGGATATCGACAGGCTCTGGCCGGGGCTCGACCGCTCGCGGCGCATTCACGAGCTGACGCGGCGGGTCATCACGCGCTTCGTGGAGGACACGATCAGGGAAAGTGCGGGACGGATCGCCGAGCTCGGTC
This sequence comes from Flaviflagellibacter deserti, assembly GCF_042652085.1. NCBI lineage: Bacteria > Pseudomonadati > Pseudomonadota > Alphaproteobacteria > Hyphomicrobiales > Flaviflagellibacter > Flaviflagellibacter deserti. Next base: position 548,282 of record NZ_JBHSJF010000006.1, read on the forward strand.
CGAAGAGCGCCGAGGATATCCGCGCCGCCGACCATGCCGTCGTTGCCTTCGCCGGCGAAATCGCGGCGGCGGACAAGGCGATCAAGGCCTTCCTCTATCCTCATATGTACCGCCACGATCGGGTGATGCGGGTGATGGGCGACGCTGAGAACATCGTCACCGATCTGTTCGCGATTTACCGCGCCGATAATGAGGAGATGCCCGAGGAATGGCGCGACCTCGGCGACGGACCGGCGCGGGCCGCGGCCGATTTCATCGCCGGCATGACGGACCGCTATGCGATCCAGGAGCATCGACGCTTGTTTGACGCGACGCCTGATCTGCGTTAGGCGCGAGCCCTTTCTCATCCTCATGGTGAGCAGGCGGCGAAGCTGCCGTGTCGAACCATGATTTTGCTTTGGCCGATCCTTCGACACGGGCGCTCCCGCGCCCGGCTCGGGATAAGGCAGTGGGTAACATGAACCTTTTCGCCATTTTTTCCGAGCGGGTCGAGACCGCGATCAATGACATCGTCGGTGAGCGGGCCGGCGCGGTCGCGCTCGATCTCTCTCGCGTCGTGGTCGAGCCGCCGCGCGATGCCTCGCATGGCGACATGGCGACCAATGCCGCAATGGTGCTGTCCAAGGACCTCGGCGAGAAGCCGAGGGATCTCGCCGAGAAGATCGCGGCTCGGCTGCGCGAGGACGCCGATGTCGCCGCCGTCGAGATCGCCGGGCCGGGATTCATCAATATCCGGCTCAAGGACGGGGTCTGGACGCGGGTGCTGGCGAGCGTGATCGGCGAAGGCGCTGATTTCGGCCTCAGCCCGATGGGCGGCGAGCGCAAGGTCAACGTCGAATACGTCTCGGCTAATCCGACCGGGCCCATGCATGTCGGCCATTGCCGCGGCGCGGTGTTCGGCGATGCGCTGGCAAACCTTCTGGCCTTTTCCGGCCACGACGTGACGCGGGAGTACTACGTCAACGATGCCGGTGCGCAGGTCGATGTGCTCGCGCGCTCGGCCTATCTCCGCTACCGCGAGGCGCTCGGCGAGAACATCGGCGAGATTCCTGAGGGACTCTATCCCGGCGACTATCTCAAGCCAGTCGGGCGGGGTCTCGTGGATCTTCACGGCGCGACCTTGGTGCACATGCCGGAGACGGAATGGCTGCCGATCGTCCGCGCCGCCGCCATCGAGAGCATGCTGGAGATGATCCGCGAGGATCTCGGGGCGCTCGACATCCACCACGACGTCTTCTTTTCGGAACGGACGCTGCACGGCCAGGGTGGCGCGATCGATCTGACGCTGGAAGCGCTGCGCAAGAGCGGCCACGTCTATCAGGGCACGCTGCCGCCGCCGAAAGGGCAGGTGCCGGAGGATTGGGAAGACCGCGAGCAGACCCTGTTCCGGACGACCGATCTCGGCGACGACATGGACCGGCCGCTGATCAAGTCCGACCGCAGCTACACCTATTTCGCCTCCGACGTCGCCTATATGCGTGACAAGTGGGAGCGCGGCTTCAAGGACCTGATCTTCATACTGGGCGCCGACCACGGCGGCTACGTGAAGCGCCTGCAGGCTGTAGGCAAGGCGATCTCGGACGGCGAGGCGCACATCGACGTGAAGCTGGTGCAGCTCGTCCGGCTGTTCCGGGCCGGCGAGCCGGTGAGGATGTCGAAGCGCTCAGGCGACTTCGTCACGCTCCGCGAAGTGGTCGACGAGGTCGGCCGCGATGCCGTGCGGTTCATGATGCTGTTCCGCAAGAACGACGCGGTCCTGGACTTCGATTTCGCCAAGGTCGTCGAGCAGTCGCGCGAGAATCCGGTGTTCTACGTCCAGTACGCCCATGCGCGGGCGCGCTCGGTTCTTCGCAATGCGGGGGTTGAACCCTCGACCGAGCATCTCGATCTTTTGAGCGACGCCGGCGAGATCGGGCTGATGCGGAAATTAGGGGAATATCCTAGGGTGATCGAAGGGGCCGCCTTGGCGCATGAGCCCCATCGAATCGCTTTTTATCTGCATGAGCTCGCCTCCGACTTCCATGGACACTGGAATAGGGGCAATGATGCGCAAGGTTTACGCTTCATTATCGCTGACGATACAAAGTTGACCTCGGCTCGGCTGGCGATGGTGCAAGCGGTGTCTTTGGTTCTGAAGAGCGGGCTCGGTCTGCTCGGCGTGACGGCTCCGGAGGAAATGCGCTGAGGAGCGCCCCGGATGTTTCCGTTTTGGCCACATTATGCCCGTGATTGATGACTAGGCACGGGTAGGGGACAAGGGATGAACGACACACCGCGCCGCTTCGGCTCCGATTTTGACAGCCTGCGTGGCACGCCCGCCGCGCCTGGCCGTGGAGACGTGTACGGCGACGATCCGCTGGCGGAACTCGCACGCCTCGTCTCGCAGAGCGACCCGCGCCAGCAGCATGCGTCGCGCCACGACGATTACGATCGCGCCTATGGGGCGACGAGCAACCCCGACTACGATCCGGACGACCTCTACGCCGAACCGCTTCGTGGCGGCGGACACGACGATTTCGACGATCGTTATCAGCCCTATGACGAGAACCAGTACGACGGCGAAGAGCACGTCTATCCCGGCGAGGACGAAGATCGCGGTTCGCTGCGCCGTCGCGGCGGTCTGACGATCGCGGCCGTGCTGGCCGTCGCCGTTATCGGCGGCGGAGGTGCCTGGGCGTATTATTCGTTCAGCGGCGGCGGCAATGCGTCGAATGGCGCACCGCCGGTGATCCAGGCCGCCAAGGAGCCGGCGAAGACGGTTCCGGAGGGCTCGGCCAAGGACGTGCCGCACCAGAACAAGCTGATCTATGATCGCGTTGGCGCCGAGCCTTCGGGCAATGCCGTTGTGGTCAATGGCGCGGAGGAGCCGGTCGAACGTCCGGCCGCGACCCGGCCGCAGCCCTCGCGTGTGATTCCGCTTCCCGGGACCCAGCAGGCGGCCGAGCAGCCGGATGCGAGTGCCAACGACACACCCCAGACGGCCGATAACGGAACGACCGACGACAACCAGAACGGCGCGAAGATGGTTCGCACCATCACGATCCGTCCGCCGGGAGCGCCGACCGCCCCGCAGATTTCCCCTGCGCCGGCGCCGGTGCAGCAACAACAGGCCTATGCAGCGCCGGAACAGCCCGCCGAACCGCAGCCGATCGTCGGCACGGGCCCCGCGGCCGAAGGCATGTCGATGAATCCCGGCCGCGAATTCGGCATCATGGCGAGTGAACCGCAGAGCGCGCCTGCGCCGCAGGCTCAGCCGCGTACGACCTCGCAGGTGCCGGTGCCGCCGGCCCGACCGGCGGGACTTCCGGTTCGCACCGCAACAGTTCAGCCGATCGCCCCGGTCGCGCCGCCCGTGGCAACACAGCCGCGCCCGACGGCGACCGCTCCGGCGCCGCTGACGCCGCCGCGTCCCGTGCAGCAGCAACAGGTCGCGACCGCCGCAGTGCCGAGTGGCCCAGCGGGTGCGTTCGCGGTGCAGGTGACCTCGCAGCGTTCCGAGGCGGAGGCCCGCGCGGCGTTCTCCTCGCTGCAGCAGCGCTACCCGCAGATCCTCGGCGGCTACCAGCCGAGCCTGCAGCCGGTGACGCTGCCTGATCGCGGCACGTTCTACCGCGTGCGCATCGCGACTCGTAGCCAGGCCGACGCGACCAATCTCTGCAACAATCTCAAGGCTGCCGGCGGCGACTGCATCGTCCAGCGGAACTGATGCGATAAGTCCACTATGGATGTCGCGTTGCCACCGAACTGGTACGAGTATGTCGTGCCGGTTGGGGTCGATCCCTCGAAACCCGGCCTATACGAGTGGCGGATCGAGGGCCGAGGAATCTACATCGGAAAATTTACGCGACTATCCCGTCCGACTAAGCAGTACGGCAGGAATGTAGCGAATCTCCTCCGAGGTAGGCCGTATCGGCGAAGCAAACCGCTCGGATTTCGGCGCATTCACCAAGAGCTTGAACTAGCTATCAGGGAAGGCAGGAGAATTACTCTGACCATCCTTGAAAACGTCGGCGTTTCAGACCTGAATGGTCGCGAACTTGAACTCATAAGAGAACGTGGCTCTCTCAATGACCCGCCGTTTGGCCGAAGGCTCGCCAATTGCTCATCCCGCGACTCCTAAGGCCGGATCATGATCCCTCGCGCCTTTATCTGCGGACTCTCGGGCACTGAACTTACTGACGCCGAACGCCGTTTTGTCGACGAGGCGGAGCCGTGGGGTATCATTCTGTTCGCGCGCAACATCCGCGATGCGGCGCAGGTGAGGGCACTTGTCGACGAGTGTCGGGCGCTGCTCGGCCGGAACGACATGCCGGTCCTGATCGACCAGGAGGGCGGTCGGGTGCAGCGGGTTCGTCCTCCGCTCGCCGAGCGTCATCCGCCGGCCGGCTCCTATGCGGCCCTTTATGAGAAGGATCCGGTGGCCGGGCTGAACGCGGTGAGGCTTGGCGCGCGGCTGATTGCGCATGAACTGGTCTCGCTGCATGTGAACGTCGATTGCCTCCCGGTCCTCGATCTCCTGATCGACGGCGCGCACGACATCATCGGCGACCGCGCCTATGGCGGGACGCCGGAGCAGGTAGCGAAGCTCGCACGCGCGGCGTGCGAAGGCTTGTTGGCGGGCGGCGTGCTGCCGGTCGTGAAGCATGTGCCGGGACATGGCCGGGCGATGGCCGACAGCCATCTGGAACTGCCGAAGGTCCATACCGGCCTGCCGGAATTACAGCGCAGCGACTTTGCCTCGTTCCGCTGGATGAACGACATGCCGCTCGCGATGACGGCACATGTTCTCTACACGGCGATCGATCCCGACCGTCCCGCGACGCTGTCGCGCGCGGTGATCCAAGATGTCATTCGCGGCTTTATCGGCTTCGACGGCGCGATCATGAGCGACGATCTGTCGATGAAGGCGTTGTCGGGCAGCTTCACCGAGCGGACGGACGAGGCCTTCCACGCCGGCTGCGATCTCGCGCTCCACTGCAACGGCGATCTCGACGAGATGCGGCAAGTGGCGGCGGCGTCTCCCCGGCTCGATGGAGATGCGGCGCGGCGTTGCATGGCAGCACTATCGCGGCTCGGCGCTCCACAGGCATTTGATGTGGAGAGCGCGCGCGCAATGGTACGGAGCCTTCTCCCCGCCAACGTGGCGTGATGGACTGGCGCCTGAGGCGCTCAGCGGACGGGACGCGTGGCGGCACACGAGCAGGAACCGGAATTCGAAGCGGACGGACCGGGGATCGGCGAACGAGCGTTCGTGGTCGATCTCGATGTGTTCGAGGGTCCGCTCGACCTGTTGCTGGACCTCGCCCGTCGCGACAAGGTCGATCTGGCGCGGATGTCGATCGCCACGTTGGCCGAGCAATATCTCAAATTCATCGAGGAGGCGCGAAAGCTCCGGCTCGAACTCGCCGCCGATTATCTCGTGATGGCGGCCTGGCTGGCCTATCTGAAATCGCGGCTTCTGCTGCCGGCTCCTCCGAAGGGCGACGAACCCTCCGGCGAGGAAATGGCGGCGGCGCTGGCTCACCGGCTGAGGCGGCTCGAGGCGATGCGGAAGGTTTCCGAACAGCTTGCCAGCCGCGACCGGCTGGGGCGCGACATCTTCCGCCGAGGTGCGCCGGAAGGCGTGCGTATCGAGCGGAAAAGCCTTTGGGACGCGTCGCTCTACGATCTTCTCTCGGCCTATGCGCGGCAGCGGTCCACCCATGCGCTCAGCCATGTCACCATCCGCCGTCAGCCTGTCTGGCCGCTGGCGGAGGCACGGGCGGCCCTGGAGCGGCTTGTCGGCAAGATCGCCGAATGGACGGCGCTCGACGCCATTCTTCTCGCTTATCTGGCGCCGCCGGAGGAACACAAGACCGTGTTGGCATCGAGTTTCAGCGCGAGCCTCGAAATGGCAAAGGAAGGCCACGTGCAATTGCGCCAGGAGAGGCCGTTCGCGCCTCTGTTCCTGCGGGCCAAGGATGCCGGAGGCGGGAGTGTCTGAGTTCGGTCCACTGTTTCGCCGTGACGGCCTGCGCGATGCCACCGCTCCGGATGCGGTGAATTTCGAGCATGTCCGCATGGCCGAGGCGCTGCTGTTCGCGGCGACCGAGCCGCTCGACGAAGCAACGCTCGCGTCGCGGTTGCCTGAAGGCGCCGACATCCCGGCGATCATCGCGGCCCTCAAGGCGCACTACGCGGTGCGCGGGGTGAATCTGGTCGCGACGGGAGGGCGCTGGTGGTTCCGCACCGCGAGCGATCTCGGACCGCTGCTCCGCCGCGAGGCCGAGGAGACCAAGAAGCTGTCCCGAGCGGCGTTGGAGACGCTGTCGATCATCGCCTATCACCAACCAGTGACGCGCGCTGAGGTCGAGGCCATTCGCGGCGTCTCGGTCGCCAAGGGCACGCTGGAAGTGCTGCTGGAGACCGGCTGGATCAAATTGCGCGGTCGCAGGCGGACGCCGGGACGTCCGGTGACGTTCGGTACGACGCCCGAATTCCTCGATCATTTCGGCCTGGAGCAGATTTCCGATCTGCCGGGTATCGACGAGCTTCGTGCGGCGGGCCTCTTGGATGCGCGGGTGCCGGCGGGTATCGATGTACCCATGCCATCCGACGATCAGGCGCTGCGCGAGGACGAAGACATGATCGAGCCCGACGCGCTCGACTTCCTGACGCCGCTCGACGCCGACGACGAACAGGACCGCACCACGTGAGTTCTCCCGATATTGCGGCACCCAGAAAGGGTTCCGCATGGACGCGCTGGGGACAGCGCGGCACGGCTGGGCCGGCCATTCCCTCCCGGCTGACCTTCGACGACGTGACCCACGTCTATGGGACGACCGAGGCCGTGACCGGGCTTTCGCTTGATGTCTTCCCGGGCGAGATCGTGGCGTTGCTTGGCCGCTCCGGCTGCGGGAAGACGACATTGCTGCGCGTCGCGGCGGGTATCGAGCGCCAGAGCGGCGGACGTGTACTGCTGGACGGCCGGGTGATCGCCGATGAGAGCGAGTTCCTGCCCCCCGAAAAGCGCGGCATCGGGCTCGTCTTCCAGGATTACGCCCTGTTTCCGCATATGAGCGTCGCCGAGAACGTGGCGTTCGGTCTGAAGAACGTGCCGAAGGCCGAGGCGCGGGCGATCGCGCTCTCCGCACTGGGCCGGGTCGGTCTTACGGGACATGCCGACGATTATCCGCACCGTCTGTCGGGCGGCGAGCAGCAGCGCGCGGCACTCGCCCGCGCCATTGCGCCGCGCCCGGGCGTGCTTCTGATGGACGAGCCTTTCTCGGGTCTCGACCGCCGCCTGCGCGACAGCGTGCGCGAGGAAACGCTCGCGGTGCTGAACGAGAGCGGCGCGACGTCCTTGATCGTGACGCATGACCCGGAAGAGGCGATGCGGATGGCCGACCGGATCGCGCTGATGCACGAGGGACGTCTCGTCCAGGTCGGGACGCCGGAGGATTTGTTTCTGCGCCCACGGACTTTGTTTGCGGCCCGGTTCTTCAGCGATATCAACGAATTGGACGCCATCGTGCGAAGCGGTTTGGCCACGGCATGGCTCGGCGAGATGTCGACCAGCCTGCCTGACGGCAAGGCGATCATCGCGGTGCGCCCGTCCAGCGTCCGGGTGAACCGCAGGGGTCCGGGACGCGCGGGACGCGTCGTGTCGGCGCGGTTCCTCGGAGATGTCGACCAGCTCGAAATCGCGATCGATGGAACGGATGCACGCCTTCGCGCACGGGTCGAGGCCGGACACTGGCAGGAAGGCTCCGATGTCAATGTGTCGTTCGACACACGCCAAGCGCTTGTCTTTCCTTTGTCCGAAATCTAGCTTGGAGTGATGGACAAGGGTCGGGGCTCACGTTCCGGCCGAAGATAATGTTTGCAAGGAACGCGTCATGAGTCTCACGCACTGGTTGGTTGTCGCCGTTCTGGTGCTGCTGCTGTTCGGTCGCGGCAAGATCTCCGATCTCATGGGAGACGTCGCCAAGGGCATCAAAAGCTTCAAGAAGGGCATGGCTGACGACGAGACGGCCGATGCGCCGCCGGCTGCTCCGGCACGCACCATCGACCATCAGCCCGCGCCGCCGCCTGCGGCCGCGCCTGCACCCGAGCGCACTGAAGTCCGGTCGTAATCAGCCGCCGCTTCGAGCGGCGCAGGGCCTAGGACTGATATGTTCGACATTGGCTGGTCTGAAATGCTGGTCGTGGCGGTGGTCGCTCTCGTGGTCATCGGCCCGAAGGACTTACCCGCGGCCCTGCGCCAGGCAGGCAAATGGGTCGGCGCGCTTCGCAAGATGGCCGGCGACTTCCAGGGCCAGTTCAACGAGGCGCTGAAGGAAGCGGAGCTCGACGATCTCCGCAAGGAGCTTCAGGACCTGAAGCGCACGGCGCAGGGCTTCACCGATCCGACCCAGACGGTGAAGCACGAGATTCGCACCGCGATTGAATCCAAACCCTCGACTGACGTGCAGTCAGCTTCGGGTGCCGTCGAACCTGCCGCGAACGACACCGTCGCGACGCCGCGTCCGGCCGATCTGCCCGCACCCGCTTCGCCCGACAGTGAAGTCCATTTCAACCAGACGGCGGCCGTGGGTGACGCAATCTCGGCGGCCGGGAACCCGCCTGCTCCAAAGCCCAAGCCGAAAGCGCGCCGCGCCGCCAAGAAGGCATCGGTCGTGCCGACGCAGGATGCTGCTTCCGTGGAGACCAAGCCGTGACCACCGAAGCGGACGATGTCGAGGCCTCCCGCGCGCCTCTGATGGATCACCTGATCGAGCTGCGCTCGCGCCTGGTCCGGGCGCTGATCGCGCTCGGCATCGGCTTCGTGCTCTGCTTCGCGCTCGCCGGGCACATATTCAACATCCTGCTCTGGCCATATGAACTCGCCGCCGGCTCCGATGCGAAGCTGCAGCTGATCTATACGGCGCCGCAGGAATATCTGATCACCCAGATCAAGCTGGCGCTGTTCGGCGCTGTCTTCATCGCGTTCCCTGTGATCGCGATCCAGATCTACAAGTTCGTGGCGCCCGGCCTCTACAAGAACGAGAAGGACGCGTTCTTCCCGTATCTCATTGCGACGCCTGTTCTTTTCTTCCTTGGCGGGGCGTTCGTCTATTTCTTCGCAATGCCACTGGCGATGCGGTTCTTCCTGTCGATGCAGCAGGAGGGTGGGCCCGGCGAGGCGAGCATCCAGCTCCTAGCGCAGACCTCCGAGTACCTATCGCTGATCATGACGCTGATCCTGGCGTTCGGCATCTGCTTCCAGACACCTGTGATCCTGACGCTTTTGGCGCGCGCCGGCTTCATCGACGCAGACTGGCTGGTGGCGAAGCGCAAATATGCGATCGTCGTCGTGTTCGCTGTCGCGGCCGTGCTGACGCCGCCCGACGTGATCAGCCAGATCGCCCTTGCCGTGCCTACACTGCTGCTCTACGAAGCCTCGATCTATGTGGTCCGCATGGTCGAGAAGAAGCGCGCCGACGCGGCCGCCGCCGAGACCTCCGACGGGCCGTAAATTCTGGCTAATTTCTGGCGGCTTAAGCGGCGTTTCTCATGCATGACATCAGGTGGGTCCGGGACAATGCGGACGCCTTTCAGGAGCGCCTGATCGCGCGCGGAATCGCGGCTGATGAAGCCGAGGCTACGCTCAAGGCCCTGGTCGAGAAAGACGAGGAGAGGCGGAAGACCATCGTCCTCGTCCAAGAATGGCAGGAGACTCGCAATCGCCTGTCTAAGGAGATCGGGCAGGCTAAAGCCGCTAAGGATGAGACGCGTGCAGCAGCTTTGATGGAGGAGGTCTCTCGGCTCAAGAGCGACATCACCACGGCGGGCGAACAGACCGAAAAGAAGCTGACCGATCAGCTCAATGAGATGGTAGCAAGCATCCCCAATCTGCCGCTGATGGACGTGCCTGTCGGCGCGGACGAGCACGACAATGTCGAATACCGCCGCTTCGGCGAAGCGCCGAGCCTGGGCTTCACCGCCAAGCAGCATTTCGACATCGGCGAGGCGCAGGGCGGCATGGATTTCGAGAGCGCCTCGAAACTTTCCGGGGCCCGTTTCGTCGTGCTCAAGAAGGGTATCGCTCGGCTGGAGCGTGCACTTGGCCAGTTCATGCTTGACCTGCACACAGGCGAGCACGGCTATACGGAGGTCTCGCCGCCGCTGATGGTGCGTGATGAGGTCATGTTCGGTACGGCTCAACTGCCGAAGTTCAAAGATGACCAGTTCCGCGCCGGAGCGATCGTTGGGGAGAACGGGGAGCACGAGACGATCAGCGATGGTCGCTGGCTCATCCCAACCGCCGAAGTGCCGCTGACCAATCTCGTTCGCGAGAGCATCCTCTCCGAGGAAGAGCTGCCGCTGCGCTTCACTGCGCTGACGCCGTGCTTCCGTGCCGAAGCCGGCGCCGCGGGTCGCGACACGCGCGGCATGATCCGCCAGCACCAGTTCTCGAAGGTCGAGCTCGTCTCCATCACGACGCCCGAGCAGTCGGGCGAGGAGCATGAGCGCATGCTCTCCTGCGCCGAGACCGTGCTGCAGAAGCTCGACCTGCATTATCGCGTCATGACGCTCTGCACCGGCGACATGGGCTTCGCCTCGCAGAAGACCTGGGACATCGAGGTCTGGCTGCCGGGGCAGAACGCGTTCCGCGAAATCTCGTCGTGCTCGGTCTGCGGCGACTTCCAGGCGCGGCGCATGCAGGCGCGCTACAAGCCGGCGGAAAGCAAGAACACCCGCTTCGTCCACACCCTGAACGGCTCGGGCGTCGCCGTCGGCCGCGCGCTGATCGCAGTGCTGGAGAATTACCAGAACGAGGACGGCTCGATCACCGTGCCCGCCGTGCTGCGGCCCTATATGGGCGGGCTGGAGCGGATCGAGGTGGGGGCGTGATTGGGTGTGGTCTCCCTCACCTGAAAGGGGAGGGCCGAGTCGCGCGAAGCGCGAACCGGGGTGGGGCTTGCTGCCCCTCCATGCCCCATGCCCTGCCGATAGGTTTTGACCCCACCCCGCTCAGCCTGGCGGCTGAGTCGGCCCTCCCCGTTACGGGGAGGGAGAGGCCGCCATGCGCATCCTGATCACCAACGACGACGGCATCCACTCGCCGGGCCTTGACGCGCTGGAGCGCATCGCGCGCGAGATATCCGACGATGTCTGGGTAGTTGCGCCGGAATACGACCAGTCCGGCGTCGCGCATTCGCTGTCGCTGAACGATCCGCTGCGAATCCGCACCGTCGGCGAGCGGCGCTTTGCGGTGAAGGGCACGCCGACGGACTGCGTGATTCTCGGCGCGCGTTTCGTGATGAAGGACGCGCTGCCCGAACTGCTGCTGTCCGGCGTCAATCGCGGGCACAATCTCGGCGAGGACGTCACCTATTCCGGGACGGTCGCGGGAGCGATCGAGGGCGCGCTGCTCGGCATTCCGGCAATCGCCATGTCGCAGGCCTATCCGTCCGGACAGCGCGAATCGGTGAGCTATGCGACGGCCGAGGCACACGGACCGCGGGTGATTCGGCAGATTCTCGATGCCGGACTGCCTCCCGGCGGGCTGGTGAACATCAATTTCCCGAACGTTTCGCCCGAGAAAGTGGGCGGAGTGCGCGCCACGAGGCAGGGTCAGCGGCCGCAATGGCAGGCGCAGGTGGATGAACGCCGTGACGGCCGGGGAAATCCATACTTCTGGATCGTGTATGGTCACGAGATCGGCGATCCTGGTCACGACACCGACTTGCGCGCCGTGGCTGACAAATGGATCTCGGTGACCCCGCTGAAGATCGACATGACCGATCATCGGCTGCTGGAGCGGCTTGGCGGAGCGTTCGACACGGGGTTGTGACGATGGCCGAACAGGGGCCGCGCGACGAGGAAGACGCCGAACAGCGCGCCGCGTTTCTGTTGTTCCTGCGCAAGCGCGGCATCCGCGATACGCGGGTGATGCGGGCCATGGAGACCGTGCCGCGCTCGCTGTTCGTGCCGACGCAGATCGTCGAGCACGCCTATAGCGACCGGGCACTTCCCATCGCCTGCGGCCAGACGATCAGCCAGCCCTATCTCGTCGCCTACATGACCGAACAGCTCGACGTGAAGGACCGCCACAAGGTCCTTGAGATTGGCATGGGTTCGGGCTTCCAGACGGCCGTGCTGGCCCGGCTGGGGCGCCGGATCTACACGATCGACCGCTATCGCACGCTCGTCCAGGACGCCGAGAACCGGCTGAACGCGCTGCGCATCACCAATGTCACCTCGATGGTTGCGGACGGCGCTGCCGGCTGGCCGGCGCAGGCGCCGTTCGATCGCATCATGGTCACGGCGGCTGCGGAAAGCGTGCCGCAGACGCTCGTTGACCAGTTGGCGGACGATGGAGTGATGATCATTCCGGTCGGGCCCCAGGGCACCGACCAGCGTCTGCTGCGCATCACCAAGATCGAGGGCGAGGTCGAGACGCGGGACCTGATGAGGGTGCGGTTCGTGCCGATGGTAGCGGGAAGGGCGGTCTCGCTTTGAACTTCGTCCGTGCCGGACGCGACGAACCGGCATGAAGAAGCTCTCCGTCACACTTACCGCCGCACTGCCCATCTTCGCTTTCGCCGCGCCGGCGTCCGCCGGGACGATCGAAAGCATCTACACCCGCCACGACTATGCCGCCTGCGACGAACAGAAGTCGCCGGAGCCCGATGTGATCGAGGTGCGCAAATGCACGGGCCTCGGCGGCATTGCCGTGGTCTGGACTGGCGAGCCGGACGCGAGCTTCGTCACCATCGGCGAGACCGGGGATGACGGTCTCGATCTCGGGGCGTCCTTCTTCGAGGTCGGCAATACGATTGAATGGCGCGGTCCGAAACGGGTCGGAACGATCGACCCGAACGCCATGATCGTGCGCTACGTGACCGGGAAGGCGATCGGCAATCTCGACGTCAGCAAGCTCGCGGTCTATCGCCTGAACGCCGGCGGCTCGTCCTGCTTCCTTGGTGCGGCCTCGACCAACCAGGCAGCGCGGGCAATCGCTGACGAATCTCGCCGCTGCCGCTGAACGATCACACAGGCTTGATAAACATTGCCCATTAAGGAACGGCTAGGCTGACGAGATCGTTGTCTGCGAAGCCGGTCCTTCGGCTGCAGGGAGGCCAAAATGGGAATTTTCAGCAAAATCATGGGCGCGATCTTCGGCTCGTCCGAAGCTCAGGCCGCCGAAGCCGCCGCACCGGCGGGTGGCGGCACCGCGACGGCCACGGCCTCGGCGCCTGCCGCGACAGGGACCGGCGAGAAGGTCGATGTCGCCAAGGTGCTTGATGACGCCGTGAAGGCCAAGGGCCAGAAGCTCGAATGGCGGACATCGATCGTCGACCTGATGAAGGCGCTCGACATCGATTCGAGCCTCTCAGCGCGCAAGGAACTCGCCAAGGAACTGAACTACACCGGCGATACCAACGACTCGGCGAGCATGAACATCTGGCTGCACAAGCAGGTCATCGCCAAACTTGAGGCTAATGGCGGCAAGGTGCCGGCGGACCTCAAGGACTGATCGACAAATGCGTGCCGCCCCGGCGGCACGCATTCCCGCCCGAGCGTTGAACCGCTCTGCGCACTCCCCATATCTAAGCCGCTGAAACCGCGCTATTCTGCGCACCTTCGCGGCCGGCCTTGAACCGGCAGGGGAATGGATAAATGGGTTTTCCGATCATGCGCCTCACCGACCGCGCCGCGGACCGGGTGAGGGAGATCATGGAACGGTCGCAGTCTTCGGCCGCCGGCCTTCGTGTCGGTGTGAAGAAGGGCGGCTGCGCCGGCATGGAATATACGATGGACTACGCCGCCGAGGCTCAGCCGGGCGACGAGGTGATTGAGGACAAGGGCGTGAAGGTCCTGATCGATCCCAAGGCCGTTCTGTTCCTGCTCGGCACCGAGATGGACTATGTGACCGAGAAGATGGCGTCGCGATTCGTCTTCAACAATCCGAACCAGACCTCGGCATGCGGCTGCGGGGAATCGATCGAGATCGTCCCGGCCAAGCCGGAAGCGCTGCAGGCTGCCGCACAGGCACGCTGACTGGTGTGGACGCAGATTCGATCCGGGACATTTTTTCCGGCTTTGGCCCCGTAGGCGTCCGTCGCATGTTCGGCGGATACGGCATCTATGCCGATGACGTCATGTTCGCATTGTCCACCGGCGGCGAACTCTACCTGAAGGCGGATAGCGAAACGCGGCCGGACTTCGAAGACGAAGGCGCAGAGCCGTTCAGCTACGAAGCAAAGGGCAGGCGGGTGGTACTGTCGTATTGGCGCGCGCCCGACCGTCTGATCGATGATGCGGACGAAATGGCTATATGGGCGCGCAAGGCGCTCTCTGCCGCAGAGCGTGCGGCCCGGACAAAACCGCACGCGAAGAAGAAAGCCTAATCACGCAACGCGGTTGGCGCCGGCTTCGAACTCCGGATCGGTTTCGCAGACGACGCGGTTACGGCCCGCGCGCTTGGCTGCGTAGAGACACATATCGGCGCGTTCGATGATCGAGGCGGCATTGTCGTTGGCGTGGAAGCTGGCGACGCCGATCGAGATCGTGACGCGACCGAGGTTTTCGCCGGTCGAGCGCTTCACAAGTTCCTTGCCCATCACCGCGCGACGGATGTGGTCGGCGACGGTCACCGCCGGACGCAGCGTCGTGCCCGGCAGGATGAGCGCGAACTCCTCGCCGCCGTAACGCGACGCGATGTCCTGGCCCTTGATGTTCTGCTTCACGGCGGTGGCGACGAGGCGCAGCACCTGGTCACCGGTGAGGTGACCATATTTGTCGTTGAAGCTCTTGAAGTGGTCGATGTCGGTGACGAGCAGTGAGAACGGCTTGCCCTCGCTCAGCGCCTTCTCGAGCGCCATGTCGAAGAATTTGCGGTTCGAGAGCAGCGTCAGCGGGTCGGTGAGCGACTCGGCGCGGATGGCTTCGAGACTGTCGTGCAGCTTCAGCATCTCCTCGCGCGAGGCGACGAGCTGGGTCTCAAGTTCCCTGTTGGCCGACTGCATGTCGACCGTCGCGCGCATCAGGGCCTCCACGACCATTTTGACCTTGGTCGGCTCGGCGCCTTCGAGGCTGCGGGTGATGCCGTCTAGGGTCTCGCCATAGGCGGAGGCGGAGCCGCGAGCGGCGTCGAGCATCGAAACCATCTGGTCGACCTCTTCACGGATCTTCGTGCCGACCTCGTCATAGCGGGTCGGGAAGCGCGAAGCCGACAGATGCATGTCGTAGAGCGCGTCGAGATCCTGCTCGGAAAGTTTGCCGCGTTTGCGAAGGACGTCGTTGATCGCCTGATTCAACAAAGGGTTGTAACAGGTCGCGTAAGTGTACCAGACCTCGTAGATCCGGGGATAGGCGGGATGGCGATACGCCCGAATGCGGTCCAGTGCCGACTCGCCGAACACTATAGTTCGCTCGAAATCGTCTCCGCTGTCAGACATTGCCGTTTCCCCCAGCCGTTCGGGGCCGGCGTTGGCTCCCGAAATCCAGCAGGGGTGAAATTGCTCCAGAACACTTAAACGGCCGTTAATTCGGGTCGATACCCCGAGGGCCAAAAGTGCATCAATTTCAGGCTTATGCGCCCTTTATTCGGACAGGGCGAAGAAGGAATTGGGGCACGTGATCGCCGAGCCCGACGGGTGTCGGTTCGTCGTCGCGTTCATGCCTGTTGCGGTCCCTGCGACCTCCGTCTCTGCGGGTCTCATCGCGCGGCGCGTGCTCCGGACGTGGAGGTCTGGGCGCGCGGGATTCTGCTGGAGATGCAGAGGCTTCCCGCGGCTCGGAACGTTGGGGCTGCTCGACCTTCTTCTCGCCGCGTCCACGCGACCGCCGGTTGCGGTCGCCGCGTCCCGGACGGCTGTCGCCCTCCGATTCGGCGGGGCGATCGTCACCGCGCCACGGAATGTCCTGCGCGGTTACTTTCTCGATCGCTGCGAGATATTTTTTGTCGGACGGTGCCACGAATGTGATCGCGGTGCCGCTGAGCCCCGCGCGGCCGGTGCGGCCGATGCGGTGGACATAGTCCTCGGCATGGATCGGCACGTCGAAATTGAAGACGTGGCTGACCGCCGGAATGTCGAGACCACGCGCGGCAACGTCCGAGGCGACCAGAAGCTCGGCCTCGCCGGTCTTGAACTGGTCGAGCGCCTGCATGCGCGCGCGCTGGTCCATGTCGCCATGAAGAGCTACGGCCTTGAAGCCGTGCTTCTCAAGCGAGCGATGAAGGGTGCCGATGTCGCGTTTGCGATTGCAGAAGACGATGGCGTTCTTGAAATCGGTCTCGGCGCGAATGGCGCGGCGGAGCGCGTCGCGCTTCTCGGCGTGATCGCTGCCGCAGGCGATAAGGGCCTGGGTGATCGTGGCCGAGGTGCTCGAAGCCTTGGCGACTTCGATCTTCACCGGATCGTTCAGGAACTGGGCGACCAGGCGCTGGATTTCCGGCGGCATGGTCGCAGAGAAGAAGAGGGTCTGGCGGCGCGGCGGGATCAGTTTGCAGATGCGCTCGATGTCCGGGATGAAACCCATGTCGAGCATGCGGTCCGCCTCGTCGATGACGAGAATCTCGATGCCGGTCATCAGCAGGCGGCCGCGCTCGAAATGATCGAGCAGGCGGCCGGGGGTGGCGATGAGGACGTCGACGCCGCGTGTCAGCTTCGCGTCCTGGTCACCGAAGGACAGACCGCCAATGAGGAGCGCCACGGAGAGTTTGTGGTTGACGCCATAGCGGTTGAAGCTCTCCTCGACCTGCGCCGCGAGTTCGCGCGTTGGTTCGAGGATGAGCGTGCGCGGCATGCGAGCCCGCGGCCGACCGGTTTCGAGCCTGGTCAGCATGGGGAGCGTGAAGCTCGCCGTCTTGCCGGTGCCGGTCTGGGCGATGCCGAGAACGTCGCGCTTCTGCAGGACATGCGGAATCGCCTGCTCCTGGATCGGAGTCGGCGTGGTGTAGCCCGTCGCTTCAACTGCAGCGAGGACCTTGGGGCTCAGCCCGAGAGTATCAAAGCTCATATAGATTGTGCCGGAACCGCAGGGAAAAGGAAGTAGCTTCTGCGGGCGTTTCCGTTGGGCGCAACATAGGGAACAAGGTTGTGGAGTCAAGCTTAGCCAGAACTTTGCCCGTTGCGCGCCGCGCTCCCGCCAAGATTAAACTGCAAGGCTGAGCCGGAAACACCACTCAGGGGCTAGGCACTCAAAAATGGCCAACGATCAAAACGACGAGCTCGCCGGCATCATTTCCGAGCCGGGACGTGGCGCGCCAGAAATAAAGCCCGCGCGGAGCCTCTGGCCACGACCACATGAAGACGTGAAGATCGAGCCCGTGCTTGACGAGCCGAGTCGGGTCGAACCGCTCGTGCCGCGCATCCAGCGGGACGGCGATTTCGAGACCGTACCGAGCGAGGGCTACCAGGCTGTCACGCCGCCGCGCGCTGAGGAGCATATTGCGGCCCCGGAGCCTGTGGCTGAGCGGATCGTCGAGACCCCGGCCGAGATCGTGTCGAGCAACGCCGACGAATTGCTGGCGGAGATCGCCCGCCGTCTCGAACCGAGCTTCGAAAAGAAAGAGCCTGTCGCCGAGACCGCTCCGGAAGTCGAAGCGCCCCGAGCGGAAGAACCCGTTGTCGAGGCGGCTTCCAAGCCGGTCGTGGCGATCGAGCCGGAACCGGTCCACGGGGAATCGGAAGATGCGCCGGTGATCGAGCCGCGTATCGAAGAGCTGGCCGCCGAGCCGCCGGTAAACGAAGAGCCGACCGTTGAGGACCTCATCGAGCGTTCCGAGGAGGATCGTGAGCGCGAGCCGACGATCGAGGCCCTCGCGGCGGCTTCCGAGCCGCGCATGCCGAACCGCATCTCGGTGCTCGACGCCGACCGCTCGTCGGAGTCCGTCGACCTCGACGACACTGGCGGCCGGAGCGGGCGCTTCCTCGCCATGGCGGCCGGTATCATCGTCGCGTTGGCACTTGGCGCACTCGGCTTCATCTATCTCGCGCCGGCATTTGGTATCGGCGGTACTCAGACCGCGTCGAACCAGGCCGAGGAGGTGGCTGAAGCGGCTGCTGTTCCCGTCGCCGCCGCATCCGCTTCCCCCGCTTCGGTGCCGACGCCGGTCGCCAATGCGAACCAGTCCGCCAACATCTCCTCGGACGATCTGAAGGCGATCCGCGACCATCTCGATCAGCTCGAGCAGCGCTTCGCGAAGATCGAGAGCGAACTCGCATCTTCGAACAGGACCGCGGTCGAGGCCAGCGAGAAGCAGATCAAGGAGCTCTCGGCACGCATCGAGCGCGTCGAGAAGCGCGCGCCGCAGTCCGCCGGCACGGCGCCGACGCCCACGCCGACCCCGGTTGCCGCCACGGCTCCGCGCGAGCCTGCTGCGGCTCCGCAGACGACGGCTTCAGCTCCGCGCGACATCACGGCGCCGAGCTCGACGTCGAACTCGCAGGGCACGCCGGCCGAACCGCGTGCGAGCGGTTCGATCGCCAATGAGGCGCCGGCTTCCGAGACGCCGCCGGCGGTTCCGACCCCGCGTCCGACCGCGACCGCGCGTGCCGAATCGGCGGCTCCGCCGACCCCGCGTCTCGGTGCTTCGCCGGACAGCCCTGTCGTCAACGGCTGGGTGGTTCGCGACATCTACAACGGCATGGCCGTCCTGCAGGGCCGCCGCGGCATGGTCGAGGTCGAGCCGGGCGACGAGCTTCCTGACGGCAACAAGGTGCTGGCGATCCGGCGCCTTGGAGGCGACTGGGTGGTCGTGACCGAGCAGGGTATCATCGCCAGCCGTCAGTAAATCAAACTGCCGGGTTGGCGAGCGCGCCAACCGTCACCAGATACAGAAGGCGGCCGGGCAGGGGCTTGGCCGCCTTTCCTTTTGCCGGCCCGCGCATCGTGCTGCGTTCCCGCCCGTCGGCGATTTCTGGAGACTGCAATGCATAAGGTTTCAGCCAATGGCGCGGAAATCCCGGCGCTTGGCTTCGGTACGTTCCGCATGGACAAGCAGGATACGGCGCGCATGGTGCCGTTCGTCCTGAATAACGGTTACCGGCATATCGATACCGCGCAGATCTATAACAATGAGGACGCCGTCGGCGAAGGCATCGCGGCCTCGGGCATCAAGCGCGGCGACATCTTCCTGACGACCAAGATCTGGGTCGACAATTTCCCGAAGAACAGGTTCGCGGCCTCACTCGACGAGAGCCTGAAGAAGCTGAAGACAGATTATGTCGATCTTCTCCTTCTCCATTGGCCGAATGCGGCCGTGCCGCTGGCTGAGCAGATCGCTTCGCTGAATGAGGCTGTCGATGCCGGCAAGGTCCGCCATATCGGTGTCAGCAATTACAACAAGAAGCTGATGGAGCAGGCGGTGGCACTGTCCAATGCGCCGATCGCGACCAACCAGATCGAATATCACCCCTATATCGATCAGGGCGTGGTGCTGGCGGCGGCGCGGGAGCATGGCGTTGCGATCACCGCCTATTACGCGATGGCGGACGGCAAGGTGCTGGAAGACCGGACGATCAAGGCGATCGCCGAACGGCACGGCAAGACGGTTGCGCAGGTCGTGCTGCGCTGGCTGGTCCAGCAGCGGAGTGTCGTGGCCCTGTCGAAGACGGTTGATGAGGACCGGGCGGTCGCCAATGCGGCGATTTTCGATTTCGAGCTTTCGGCTGACGAGATGGGCGCGCTGCACGATCTGCGGCGGCCGTCGGGACGGCTCGTCAGCCCGCCCGGGCTCGCGCCTCTCTGGGACGCGGCCTAGTTCGTTGCCGGGCCGAAGCGGGCATCGCCCGGCTGGCCGACTATGAGGACGAAGGTCTCCCGGAAGCCCTGAGCGTCTTCCGGGGTATCGAAATAAACGGCGGAATTATCCTTGCCGTTCTCGGCCCGCACGGTGGCGAGCGCGAGCTGCGGAGCCTCCGCGCTGCCCTCCAGTTCCTGCGTGGCGACGATCTCGCCGGCGTCGGAAATCCACTGCACGTGCATCGAGAGCTGGCCGCCGAACGCGGTGGCGACGAGGCGCGAGAACCCTTTCCTGCCGTCCGCTTCCCATGGACCGACGACGCGGACCATGACGACGTCCGTTGGCACGGAACCGACAGATGGTGGCAGGTTCGAGGGAGCAGCCGGGGCCGCCGGAGCAGGCGCGGTCTGCGCCGGCGCGATGGTCTGAGGAGTGGCGGGCGAGGGCGCCGGTCCTGGTTTGACCTGGCGGACGGGCTGTTTCTGCTGCTGGGCCGGACGGCTGGTCGCGGAGGGCGTCGTGTCCTGCGCGGCAACGGACGAAGCGAAGGACAGCCCCGCGACGAGGCAAAGAACGATGCGCGCGGGGGAGGTCTTCAGAACCATTGCGATTGGAACCTAAACGTCGAGCTCGCCTGCGAAGGCAGCACGTTCCTGGATGAAATGGAAGCGCGCCTCGGCCTTGGAACCCATCAACCGTTCGACGGCGTTGCGGGTTTCGATCTCATCATCCTCGGCGATCTCGACACGAAGCAACGTGCGCTTTTTCGGGTCCATGGTCGTCTCGCGGAGCTGCTGCGGCATCATCTCACCCAGGCCTTTGAAGCGTCCGACATCGACCTTCTTGTTCTTGAAGGTCGTGGCAATGAGCTTTTCGCGTTCGGCGTCGTCACGGGCGTAGATGGTCGTTGCTCCCGCGGTGATACGGTAAAGCGGCGGAACCGCGAGGTAGAGATGGCCGCCACGAATGAGACCCGGAATTTCGCGGTAGAAATAAGTGACGAGAAGCGATGCGATGTGGGCGCCGTCGACGTCGGCGTCTGTCATCACGATGATCCGCTCGTAGCGGAGATCCTCGTCGCGATAGGACGATCTCGTGCCGCAGCCGAGCGCGAGCAGGAGATCCTGAAGCTGCTGGTTCTGAGCGAGCTTTTCGACGCCGGCATTGGCGACGTTGAGGATCTTGCCGCGTAGCGGCAGCACGGCCTGGTTCTGGCGCGCGCGGGCCTGCTTGGCGGAGCCACCTGCCGAGTCGCCCTCGACGATGAAGAGCTCGGCGCCCTTGGCATGATCCTGCGTGCAGTCCGCGAGCTTGCCGGGAAGGCGCAGCTTGCGGGTCGCGGTCTTGCGCAAAGTCTCCTTTTCGGAGCGGCGGCGCATGCGATCTTCGGCACGCTCGATGACGCGGTCGATCAGCTTGCGGGCCTGCGTCGGCGAGGCGGCTAGCCAATGGTCGAACGGGTCGCGCATCGACGTTTCGACGAGGCGGACGGCCTCGCTGGAGGAGAGCTTCTCCTTGGTCTGGCCCTGGAATTCAGGTTCGCGGATGAAGATCGAGAGCAGGCCGACGCAGCCCGCCATCACGTCTTCCGAGGTGACGTCCTTGAACTTCTTGTTGCCCGTGAGGTCGGCATAGGCCCGCAGGCCGCGCAGCAACGCGGTACGCAGGCCCTGCTCATGCGTGCCGCCCTCGGGTGTCGGGATCGTGTTGCAGTATGAGCGTGTGACACTGTCGCCGTCCTCGGTCCAGGCCAGCGCCCATTCGACGGCGCCCGGGCCGTCATTGGCTTCGACGCGACCGGAGAAGATATCGGCCGTGAGGAGCGCCTGACCTTCGATCGTGGCGCGGAGATAGTCCTTGAGGCCGCCGGGGAATCGGAAGGTCTCCTTTTCCGGCACATCGTCGATGCCGATCAGGAGTTCGGGCGTGCAGGACCAGCGGACCTCGATGCCGGCGAAGAGATAGGCCTTGGCCCGGGTCATCGCGAACAGGCGGGTCGGCTTCAGATGCGCATTCGGGCCGAAGATCAGCGCGTCCGGCTTGAAGCGGACGCGGGTCCCGCGGCGATTGTGGACGGGACCGACCTCTTCGAGTTCCGAGGCGGGCGCGCCGCGCGAATAGAGTTGACGATAGAGCTTCTGGGCGCGGGCGACCTCGACCTCGAGCGTCTCGGAGAGCGCGTTGACGACCGACACGCCGACGCCGTGCAGGCCGCCGGAGGTCGAATAGGCTTTCGAACCGAATTTGCCGCCCGAGTGCAGCGTGGTCAGGATGACTTCGAGCGCCGACTTGTCGGGGAACTTCGGATGGGGGTCGATCGGGATGCCGCGGCCGTTGTCGGAAACCGCGACGAAGCCGTCGGCTTCCATCTCGACCGAGATGAAGGTGGCGTGGCCGGCGACGGCCTCGTCCATCGCGTTGTCGATGACTTCGGCGAAGAGGTGATGCAGCGCCTTCTCGTCGGTGCCGCCGATATACATGCCGGGGCGGCGGCGAACCGGTTCGAGGCCCTCCAGGACTTCGATGTCGGCTGCGGTGTAGCCGCTTTCGCCGGGAGTACCACGTATGGGCTCCGGCTTCGGCGCCGCAGGTTTGCGGGCGAGGGGGCCGGAGCCGAAGAGATCGCTTGCCATGAAATCCAAGATGCCGATTCGCGTTGATGCAACTATCGCATAGCCGTGTGGCGGGACGACAGCGGGCACGCAACAGAAGCGGAAAATGAAAGCGCCCCCGTGGCTTTCGCCAGGGAGCGCCCGACCGTTGGGTTCGCTCGAGTGAGGTCGCCGGCACTATCAGGCTCTGGCGATCGGTTAGAACCTCTGTAGGTCTTTTGCCTTCGTAACTGTATCACGTTCCATCTAGCGAAGTATCGAAAGACACCTGTACGCCTAAATGTATGCCGCTCAACTAGTTTACGATGCTGGGAGTCGATTGTCTGTCTGTCGTAGACGGTATTCGCCGCTTAGATGGACGAGCCGTTTTCCGACGAATTCTGCTGCGGGGGAGTCATTGTCTTAAACCTCCTCTTTCAGCGACTGACATGACGAATGTGCGACTGTCGGGCGGGGGCGTCAAGACGGACGTGGCTATATATGAAAGGCCCACCGGCCACATGGCTGGTGGGCTTCCATAAGCGACTGAGCAAAAAGGAGGACCCGGCGCGGAACCGGATATTCACAGAGCCGTGATCAGGCGATCTTGCCGCCGCCCTTCTTGGTAATCACGAGCACAGACGGGCGCGGTGGCATGCCGTCCTTGAAGTCCGGCCAGCGGGTGAGCGGAGCTTCGAACGTCGCGGGCTTCTTCTCGTCTTCGGATTCGCCGGGATGCTGAACCGCGAGGAACAGGCTCTCGTCGTTCGAGGTGAAGAACGGACCGCACATTTCGGCGCCGGTCGGGACGCGGAAGAAGTGCTTGGACGTGCCGCGCATCTCGCCTTCGGTCTCGATCGCCCAGAGGCCGTCGGCGCGGCCGGTTGCCTTGGCGTTGTTGCCGTCGGTCGAAACCCAGAGGCGACCTTCGCTGTCGACCGCGCAATTGTCGGGCATGCCGAACCAGCCGTTCTTGGTCGTCTCAGACGAGAACGTCGAGCCGACTTCGGCGACCGACGGATCGCCGCAACGCACCAGCACTTCCCAGGCAAACTTGGTCGAGGCGTGGTCGCTGTCGTCCGGCAGCATCTCGACGATGTGGCCGAACTTGTTGTCAGCGCGCGGATTGGCACTGTCGATCTGTTCGACGGTGCGCTTGTTGTTGTTGGTCAGCATGACGTAGACGCGATTGGTCTTCGGATTGGCCTCGATGTCCTCGGGGCGATCCATCTTGGTGGCGCCAAGAAGGTCGCCGGCGCGGCGAGTCTCGATCAGCACGTCGGCCTGGCTCTTGAAGCCGTTGGCCTCGGTCAGCGGACCCTGGCCGTAAACGACCGGAAGCCACTGGCCGGTGCCGTCTGCATTGTACTTGGCGACGTAGAGCGTGCCGGAATCGAGCAGGTCGGCGTTCGCCGCGCGGTTCGCCGGGTCGACCTTGCCGTCGGTGACGAACTTGTAGACGTAGTCGAAGCGCTCGTCGTCGCCGAGATAGACGACGTAGCGGCCGTCCTTGTTGGTGAGGCCGGCGGCGCCCTCATGCTTGAAGCGGCCGAGCGCGGTGCGCTTTTTCGGCGTTGAGGTCGGATCGAACGGGTCGATCTCGACGATCCAGCCGAAGCGGTTCGGCTCGTTCGGCTCCTTCGAGATGTCGAAGCGGTCGTGGAACTTGCCCCAGGCATAGGCCGGGGTACCGATTCCGAGACGCTTGAAGTTCGCGGCCTCGACGCTGCCTTCCGGGAGCTTGCCCCAGAAATAGCCGTTGGTGTTCTCCTCACCGGAGAGCCAGGTGCCCCACGGGGTGATGCCGCCCGAGCAATTGTTGATCATGCCGTGGACCGACTTGCCCGCGGCGTCGGCCGAGGTCTTGAGGCGGTCGTGGCCGGCGGCCGGGCCGGTGATCGCCATCGGCGTCTCGGCGGTGATGCGGCGGGTGTATTTCGAGTCCTTGACCTGTTCCCAGCGGCCGTCGGCTCCGCGGCGGATTTCGAGAACGGAACCGCCATGCGCGGCCATTTCGATATCGACCAGATCCTTCGTCATCTTGCCGAAGGCGGCGGTCTTCGAATCCTGCAATTCGACGCCCGGGAACATCAGTTCCTCGTTCGTGTACTCGTGATTGCAGACGAGGAGGCCATGGTCCGGCGAGCCCTCGATCGGGAAGAAGCCGATATAGTCGCTGTTATAGCCGAACTGCTTGGCCTGCTTCTCGGCCGTCTGAGCTAGCGGGTCGAATTCCGGCGCGTCCGGGAAGATCGGGTCACCCCAGCGGAACAGGATCTGGGTGTCGTAGCCCTCGGCCACGTGATGGGTCTGATCGACGCCGGCCTCGATCTCGATGAAGTCAAAGCTCGGCTTGCCGGCGGCCTTGGCGGTCGCGGGAGCCGGGGCGCCCTGCGCCATGGCGCGGCTGCCCACGGTCGCGGAGATGGCGGCCACGGCGAGCGAACCGCGCAGAAGATCGCGGCGGTTGAAGCGGGCGGCGATGATTTCGCCCATCGTGGCGTTGTCGGTCGGATTGCCGGCGGAATCGCCCGAACCTTCGAGCTCGCTCGGCCGTAGGAAGTCGATGGATTTAGTCACGGAAGTACCTCCAGACGCGCGCGATCATGCGCGTTGGAGGCGAAACTAGAAACGTTCTATGTAGCTCGGGTGACAGGCCCGGCTATTCCGGCTCGTTCTTGTAGAGCCGATCCGCTGCTTGCTCCTGCATCCGACCCTCGGCCGGCGTCTTGCGGCGGGAGCGGACGATTCCGTAGATGATCGCGGCCCCCAGAACGAGGAAGCCGAGATCGATGATCAGCCAAGCGATACCGCTCATCTGGGTTCTCCTTTGCGAAGAAAACCCCGGCGAAGCGATCTTGTTTCCAGAAACGAAAAAGCCGGGGCGTGAGGCCCCGGCTTCTCCTGGACTGAACTGAACCCTGCGGATCAGTGCGAGTAGTACATCTCGTACTCGACCGGGTGCGGGGTGTGCTCGAACTTGATGACGTCCTGCATCTTCAGCGAGATGTAGGCGTCGATGAAGTCGTCGTTGAACACGCCGCCGGCCTTCAGGAATTCACGATCGTTGTCGAGGCTCTCAAGCGCTTCACGCAGCGAGCCGCAGACGGTCGGAATTTCCTTCAGCTCTTCCGGCGGCAGCTCGTAGAGGTCCTTGTCCATCGGCTGGCCGGGATCGATCTTGTTCAGGATGCCGTCCATGCCGGCCATCGTGAGCGCGGCGAACGCCAGATACGGGTTCGCCAGCGGATCCGGGAAGCGGACTTCGACGCGCTTTGCCTTCGGGTTGGTCGAGAAGGGGATACGGCAGGACGCGGAACGGTTGCGGGCCGAATAGGCCAGCAGAACCGGAGCCTCGAAGCCCGGGACGAGACGCTTGTAGGAGTTCGTTGACGGGTTGGTGAAGGCATTTACGGCCTTGGCGTGCTTGATGACGCCGCCGATGTACCACAGGCATTCCTGCGACAGGCCGGCATACTTGTCACCCGCGAAGAGCGGCTTGCCGTCCTTCCAGATCGACTGGTGGCAATGCATGCCCGAGCCGTTGTCGCCATAGACCGGCTTCGGCATGAAGGTCGCCGACTTGCCGAACGAGTGCGCGACGTTGTGGATGCAGTACTTGTAGATCATCAGCTGGTCGGCCATCAGCGTCAGCGTGTCGAACTTCATGCCGAGTTCGTGCTGCGCGGAGGCGACTTCGTGATGGTGCTTCTCGACGGTGACGCCCATCGAGGCCATGGCGGCGAGCATCTCGCCACGGATGTCCTGGCCGGAATCGACCGGCGGAACCGGGAAGTAACCACCCTTTACCGGGATGTGATAGCCGTTGTTGCCGGCTTCATACGCGGTGTCGGAGTTGGTCGGCAGTTCCGGATGGTCGACCTGGAAGCCGACCTTGTACGGGGTCGCTGAGTACTTCACGTCGTCGAAGATGAAGAATTCGGCTTCGGGGCCGAACGAGATGGTGTCGCCCACGCCCGTCGACTTCACATAGGCTTCGGCCTTGACGGCCATGCCGCGCGGATCACGGTCATAGGGCTGGCCGGTGGTCGGCTCGAGAACGTTACAGACGATCGACAGGGTCGAGGCGGCGAAGAACGGGTCGAGGCAGGCGGTCTCCGGGACCGGCATCAGCAGCATGTCCGACTCGTTGATGGCCTTCCAGCCGGCGATCGACGAACCGTCGAACATCTGGCCTTCAGCGAAGAATTCCTCGTCCACCATCGTGATGTCGAACGTGACGTGCTGCCACTTGCCCCGCGGATCGGTGAAACGGAGGTCGACGTACTTGATGTCCTTTTCCTTGATAAAGGAGAGGACTTCCTGGGCAGTCTTCATTTGCTATCCCCTGTCAGAAACTAATTTTGCTTGGGAACCGGCCGGGAAGCCGGAATGGTGGGATCAGATCGCGTCTACGCCGGTCTCGCCGGTGCGGATGCGGATGACTTCCTCGATCGTGGACACGAAGATCTTGCCGTCGCCAATGCGACCTGTCTGCGCAGCCTTGCGGATGGCGTCGATGGCCCCCTCGACCATTTCGTCGCCGATCACCACTTCGATCTTCACCTTCGGCAGGAAGTCCACGACATATTCGGCGCCGCGATACAGCTCCGTGTGGCCTTTCTGACGGCCGAAGCCCTTGGCCTCGATGACGGTGATGCCTTGCACTCCGACCTGCTGCAGCGCTTCCTTCACCTCATCGAGCTTGAACGGCTTGATGACGGCCTCGATTTTTTTCATTTCCAACTCTCCTGGAACGCCGGAGCGACCGCCGGGCTAAAAGCAGCATTCGTGCCACGGGATGGCACGAGCCGCTTATTCGCGATCCGAGGGGCGATCCCGGCCTGACGACGGGAAAAGCGCGTAAAATCTAGTCGTTTGCATAATATATAGGCAAAACATTTGTGCAGAAGATTTTCATCCTGCATGCCGATTGGGCATAGCGGCTGAGCGGTTGGCAAAAGTCCGACCGAATGGTCTTCTGCCGGCATGAAGGTTCTCCGGATCGACCATCTCGTCCTGACCGTTTCCTCGATCCCCCGCTCCGTCGCATTCTATCGTGACGTTCTCGGGGTTGAGGAGAAATTGTTCGGCGAGGATCGCATCGCGTTGTCGCTCGGCGAGCAGAAGATCAATCTGCACCAGGTCAATCATACGTTCGAACCGAAGGCCGCATGTCCGATGCCAGGATCGGCCGATCTCTGTTTCGTGGTCGAGGATCTGGATGCCGCCGTCAGCCGCATCGCCAGGGCGGGGATCACGATCGAAGAGGGGCCTGTGACGCGCTCCGGCGCCTTGGGGCCGATCCAGTCCATTTATGTCCGCGATCCGGACCTGAACCTGATCGAGCTGTCCGTTTACGGGACCGCCGCGTGATCGAGCTTCTGACCAACGAGGAGATGAAGACGGCCGATGCCGCGACGATCGCGGGCGGCGTGCCGGGGATTGACCTGATGGAAGCGGCCGGCCGGGCGGTGGCGGATGCCGCGCGCGGGATGTGCCCCGTGCCGTGCACGGTCGCGGTGGTCTGCGGGCCGGGCAACAATGGCGGCGACGGCTTCGTTGGGGCGCGGCTTCTCGCCGAATGGGGCTATCCGGTCCGGCTGATGCTGCTTGGTAGTCGCGCCGCGTTGAGAGGTGACGCGGCTGTCGCGGCGAAGAGGTGGGCCGGCGAGGCGGAGCGGTTCGACGCGGGAACGCTGAAAGGCTGTGGTCTGATCGTGGATGCGCTCTTCGGCGCCGGTCTGACGCGCGATCTCGACGGTGAGGCAAAGGCGGCCGTCGAGAGGATCAATGCTTCCGACTGCCCCGTGCTGGCGGTTGATGTGCCGTCCGGCGTCGATGGCGACAGCGGCCGGGTGCGCGGAGTCGCGGTGAAGGCGACGAAGACCGTGACCTTCTTCCGCTACAAACCCGGACATCTGCTACTGCCGGGCCGGATGCTCTGCGGCGAGCGGGTACTGGCGCAGATCGGAATTCCGGATGCGGTGTTGCCGGAGATCGGCTCGCGGAGCTTTCACAACGTGCCAGCGCTTTGGCGCGCGGGCTATCCCGAGCCTAGCCTCGAAAGTCACAAGTACACGCGTGGACATGCGCTTGTCGCCGCCGGCTCGGAGATGGCGGGGGCCGCGCGTCTGGCATCGCGGGCGTCGCTCCGGGCGGGCGCCGGCGTGGTGACGGTCGCGGCATCGACCGAGATGCTGCCGATCTTCAAGGCGGCGCTTGAAGCGGTGATTGTTCGCGCGATGGACGATCTCGACGATTACGCGCATCTGCTTGAAGACAAACGTCGCAATGCGCTCCTCGTCGGGCCGGGTGCGGGGCTCGGCGCGGACACGCGCGACCGGGTGCGAATGGCGCTTGGCGCGGGCCGCCCGGTAGTCCTGGACGCCGATGCCCTGACGAGTTTCGAGACACAGCCGCGCGCGATGCATCAGGCGATCGCGGCGTCTGACCGGCCGGTCGTGATGACACCTCACGAAGGCGAATTCAGACGATTGTTCCGCCAGATCGCAGAAGGCTCTGACTCAAAGCTTGAAAAGGCCAGAGCGGCGGCAGCCCTGTCCGGAGCGGTGATCGTGCTGAAGGGCGCGGACACTGTCGTGGCGTCACCGGACAGGCGGGCCGCTATCGCCGATAATGGAACGCCGTGGCTGGCGACGGCGGGCTCCGGTGACGTGCTCGCGGGGATCGTGACCGGGCTGCTCGCGCAGAACATGCCGGGTTTCGAAGCGGCGTGCGCGGCGGTGTGGCTGCACGGAGAGGCCGGGAGTTCGATTGGTCCCGGACTGATTTCGGAAGATCTGCCTGACGCCCTGCCGGGCGTGCTGAAGCGGCTGCTCAGCTGACGACGAAGAAGGCACGTGCCGACGGGGCCTCGCCTTCGAGCGGCATCAAGTTGACCGCATAGCGGCCGGGTTCTCCGGCGATGAAGGCCAGTCGCTCGGTCGCGCCCGGTTCGATCAGAAGCGTGTCGTTCCACCAAGGCTTCCATCCGTCGTCCAGCGCATCGAGATGGCGGGCGGTATGGCCTTCGATGGCGACCGCGCAGAGTTCCTCGCCGTTGGCGATGCTGATCTCGACGGTCTGGCCTTTTTTGGCGGTGACGAGAGGATCCTTTGGCGCGGAGCCGGCTTTCCACGTCGCCCGAGAGGCCTTCTGCAGCGGCAACTCCCTCGGCAAAGCGGGATTGTCAGGGAGGACGCCCGCGAGTTCGCGCGGCGCCGCGGGCTCGCCCTCGACGGTGATGTCGACGAGGAATCGGCCAGCTTCGAAATCATCCTGGATCTGCATCATGCCTGTCTGCGCGGCTTCGACCAGGACGTCGGCACGTCCGAGCGGCGGCAGGATGAGGCGCCGCTCGAGCGGCGGAAAGGGCGGGCAGGGCTGACCGTCGAGCGCGATGATCGCGACCCCCTCGGGGAGAACGGCGGCTGCCGGCGCGAAGGGATTGAGATTGATGAAGCGGAGGCGCAGGCGTTCGCCGGGACGAGCCTTGAGCTTGAGGTCCGGTACGCCATTGACCAAAGCGAGACGGCGGGGCGGCTTCCCGGCCCCCTTATCGGGAAGCGCAATCGCGTTGAGTGCGACGACGACGTCCTGATCGGCGATCGAGGGCTCGTCGGCCGAGACCAAGATTGGACCCGCGAGAAGGATGGTGTCGCCTTCGCGCGTGGTGTCGGCCGCGATGAGGCGGTAGAGGAAACTGCCAGGATCCGGAGCGGTGAAGACGAGTTTGCGCGTCTCGCCGGGCGCGACCGGGGTGTCGGCACCATCAACCGCCCGGCCTCGCAGACCCTGGGTAGCGACAGTCACCGCGATATCGAGGTCATTGGCGAACGAGGCCGTGAGGGCGGTGCCGCGCTCGAGTTTGAGAACCGGACCGGCGGCCGTGCCGAAATTCGGAGCTTCCAGCGCTTCTTCGGATGTCAGGCGGGTTGGGGATCTGACAGCGCGAAGTTTGAAGCCGGGTTCGCGAAGGGCGGAATAGGGGATGTCCTGCGCCCGTACGCCCGTGGCGAGGAGGGCGGCGCCGGCGCCGCTGAGAAATTCACGGCGGGAAGGGCGTATGAAGATCATCCCGCTTCTATAGGCGGGCGGCGCGGAGTTTCAACCGCGCCGGGGATCGGGTCATTTCGGGAATGCGAGGAGAGCCGTGTCGACGACGCGGTTCAGATCGGCGCGGCAGGCACCACTGGAGGCCTGGAGCGCGATGCCCTGAAGGACAGTCATGACGTATTGCGTCAGGGCCTCGGGGTTCGAATCCGACGGAAGATCACCATCGGCCCTGGCCCTCTCCAATCGGCCCTGAAGCGCGGCCGCCTTGGCGGCGTGGTGCTTCATGATCTCTTCGCGGAGTTCTTCGGTGCCGCAATCGCAGGCCAGGGTCGCCTTGGCGCCTAGGCAACCGCCGGGATTGTCCGGATCGCTGACCACATCGACGGTGCGACGCATCATGTATTCGACGACCTTGCGGGCGGTCGGTTCGGCGAGAGCGACCTGCAGATGCGAGGTCGGGCCCTTGCCATAGCGGTCGAGCACGGCGCGGAACAGGCCTTCCTTGTTCCCGAATGCCGCGTAGAGGCTCGGTGGGTTGATACCCATGGCCTTGGTCAGGTCGGCGAGGGATGCACCCTCGTAGCCTCGACGCCAGAACACGCGCATCGCTTGATCGAGCGCCGTGTCCACGTCGAACGACCGCGGCCGTCCCATTGCCATCTCAACTCACTCCTTTGGGTTCGTCGCTACCTATGCGGCTTGACGTATTTCGTCGAGTCATACATTTGTAGCGGTCAATACATTATTAAACGCGGTCCGTGCCGAAAGAGCCAGTCCGTATCTTCCCGGAGTACATAGTAATGATTGATACAAATCGCGAGGGTGCGGCCCCGCGTTCTTCTTCGTTGCGTTCGTGGCTCGCCGTGTCCTCCGTTGCCGTCGGCACGTTCGGCCTTGTGACGACAGAGTTTTTGCCGATCGGGCTGCTGACGACGATTGCCCGCGATCTCGGGATTACGGACGGGCAGGCGGGATTGCTGGTGACGATGCCGGCGCTGGTTGCGGCCGTCGCGGCGCCGAGCCTGTTGCTTCTCGCCGGAAAGCTTGATCGCAAATTCGCGCTGCTCATCCTGTCGAGCCTGCTGGTGGCAACGAACATTCTGGCGTCGCTCGCGCCCAATCTTGTCACGATTCTCTTTGCCCGTTTCCTGCTCGGCATGGCGGTCGGCGGATTCTGGGCGATCGCGGCCAGTGTCGGCGTGAGGCTCGTGCCGGAGGAGCAGGGGGCGAAGGCGACATCGCTGATCCTCGCCGGCGTTTCGCTCGGTACGATCCTGGGGGTTCCTGCCGGTTCGATGATTGGCGAACTCTTCGGCTGGCGCGCGGCCTTCGTCACTGCGGGCACGCTCGGCGCGCTGGTCTTTATCGCCCAGTTCTTCTTCTTGCCGCGCCTTCCGGCGTCGCACGCGATCGTGTTTTCCGATCTGATCGCGCCGTTCAAGGACCCGATTGCCCGACTCGGCATCATCGCCTCGATCTTCATGGCTGTCGGCCAGTTCTCGACCTACACCTATATGGAGCCGTTTCTCCGGCATGTTTCGGCGTTCGGGCCAAATCTGATCGCGGCGGCGCTTGTCGGCTATGGTGTGCTCGGCCTGCTCGGTAACGTGCTCGGCGGTATGGTCGTTGCGAAGAGCGTCCGCGCCGGCATGATGGGCACATCGGCCCTGCTCGGCACGACCATGCTGCTGATGCCGACCATCGGCTCCTCGCAGATCGGCGCTGGTGTCCTGGTCCTTATCTGGGGTCTGGCCTTCGGCGCGCTGCCGGTTTCGGTCCAGACCTGGACGCTGAAGGCATCGCCCGAAACTCCCGAAGCGGCTATGGCCGTCATCGTCTTCGTGTTCCAGATCGCGCTTGCATCCGGAGCGTTCGTCGGCGGTTCGGTGGTCGACGGCCTTGGCGTGTCGAGCGTGATGTATCTCGGCGGTGCGCTGATGGTGCTCGCGGTCGCGGCGCTGACCGTTAATCGCAAGTCGCCTGACAATGCCGTGGTTCTCGCTGCGGGTACGGCGGCGCACTGACGTAACTCCCGTCCCGATGGCTGCCTATAGCCATCGGACGATTGCGCTTTCTATCGGGCTGGCGGAGTTTAGCCGTCGCTGTCGCGGCGGAGGAGAATGATGGTCACGCGTGGATTTTTCGGACGGCAGCCGCCGCCCGATATTTCAAATCGGGTCCCGCCGGGGCAGGCGCTGACGGACGACTTTCCGGTCCTGTCCGCCGGGCCGACGCCGAAAGTGCCGCTCGATACATGGAAGTTCACGCTGAAGGTCGGCCCGCGTCCGGTCAAGAGCTGGACGTGGGAGGAATTCAACGCGCTGCCGCAGACCAGGATGACCCGCGACATCCATTGCGTGACGACCTGGTCCAAGCTCGACACGCCCTGGCAGGGCGTGATGATCGACGACCTGCTCGGCGACGCGAACATCGAGCCGCCGACCGGCTTCACGCTGGCGCATTCCTTCGATGGCTACACGACTAATGTGCCGACGGCCGATCTCGTTGGCGGCAAGTCGATGGTCGCGACCCATTTCGAGGGCAAGCCGCTGACGCCCGATCATGGCGGCCCGGCGCGTCTCCTCGTGCCGCACCTCTATTTCTGGAAGTCGGCGAAGTGGGTCAACGCGCTCCAGTTCACCGAGCGCGACGAACTCGGCTTCTGGGAGCTGCGCGGCTACCACGCCTATGGCGATCCCTGGCGGGAGCAGCGCTATACGGGCGATCCGTAGTGGTGATTTCTTCCAGCACGCGGATCGAGTGGCAGACGGCAACGGTCAAGGAGATCGTGCCGCGGACGCCGCGCGTCACGAGTTTCGTTCTCACTCCCTCCCGGCCGTTCACCCCCAAAGCCGGGCAGCATGTCGACGTGCGTTTGACGGCGCCGGACGGCTATCAGGCGCAGCGGGGTTACTCGATCTCCTCCGCGCCCGAGAGCGCGCCCGACATCGAGCTTGCGATCGAGCGGCTGGAGGAGGGCGAGGTCTCTCCCTTCTTCCACCAGGTCGTGCAGCCCGGCGACGAGATCGAACTGCGTGGGCCGCTCGGCGGGCATTTCGTCTGGGCGGCAGAGGAGGGCGGTCCGATCCTACTCATCGCCGGCGGCTCGGGCGTCGCGCCGCTGATGGCGATGGCGCGGCACCGCGCGGCGAGCGGTTCGACCGTGCCGATGGCGATGCTGTTCTCATGCCGGACCTGGGACGAGGTGATATTCCGCGACGAACTGTTGGCGATGCACCGAAAGCGGGACGGCTTCGAGCTCATTCTGACTCTGACGCGCGACGTCGAGAAGCGGAACGGCCTTCACGGGCGTCGGATCGATTCCGCGATGGTGACGGAGGCGACGGAGCGGCTGCCGACGCCGCCGGTGCTGACGTTCGTCTGCGGCTCGAACGCCTTCGTTTCCGCGGCGTCGGAAAGCTCCGTCGCGGCCGGTGTTCCGGCGGGATCGATCAGGACCGAGAGATATGGGGGATAGCGTTTTGCACCGGGCCGTTCCCCGGACAAGTGCGCGGAGCGCACGCCGATCCGGGGCCCAGCGCATGAGCGCGCCGCAGGCGCTCCATAGCTGAAGTGCGGCTTCGCCACGAGGTACGCTGGGTCTCGGTTCTCGCGATGTGCTCCGCACACGCCGGAACACGGACATCCCTTGCGCCCCGCCCATCCATCCATACCTAGGCGGCACCTTACCTCAACCGGAAACGTCCAATGTCCCTTTCCATGTATGACGCGTCGCTGCCCGTCTTCGTGCGCGCCTTCGAGAACCTCGGCAAAATCCTCGAAAAGGGCGAGCAGTTCGCCCGCGAGCAGGGCATCGATCCGAAGGAACTGGTCGAGACGCGGCTCGTCGCCGACATGGACCCACTGCGCTCACAGATCCAGCGAGCCTCCGACAGCGCCAAGGGCGCGGCGGCGCGGCTCGGCGGCGTCGACAATCCGAGCTTCCCGGATAACGAGACGACGTTCGAGGAGCTCCACGAGCGCATCAGCAAGACCGTCGACTTCCTGAACGGCGTCGACCGTTCGCAGATCGAGGGCAGCGAGGATCGCGAAGTGACGATCAACAGCCGTCGGCAGACGGTCACCATGCGCGGGCAGGACTATCTGTTGCGCTTCGCCCTGCCGAACTTCTTCTTCCACGTCACGACCGCCTACGACATTCTCCGCCACAAGGGCGTGCCAGTCGGCAAGATGGACTATATCGGCGATCTTTGAGACCACGCTTCACAAGTGATTCCGCGTCTCGCACTTTTTTGGTGCGAAGCGCGGACGCCATGCTATAGACGCCCCGCACCCGTGAGGGGCGCGCCCGGCGCGGGCGTGGCGGAACTGGTAGACGCGCTGGATTTAGGTTCCAGTGGCGAAAGTCGTGGGGGTTCGAGTCCCTCCGCCCGCACCAACGGCCGGTCAGCTAGACCATTTTCAAGCGCTCCCGAGAGAGCCGCACGATCCGGAAGATAACCATGCAGGTCACCCAAACCCTCTCCGAGGGACTGAAGCGCGAATTTCGCATTACCGTCCCCGCGACCGATCTCGACAGCCGCGTTTCCGAACGCCTGAACGAGCTCAAGGACAAGATCCGGATCAACGGCTTCCGTCCCGGCAAGGTGCCGGCCGCCCACCTGAAGCGCATGTATGGCCGCTCGGTGTTCGGCGAGGTCCTGCAGCAGGTCATGGCCGAGGCCAATCAGCGGATCGTCGAGGAAAACAAGATCAAGCTCGCGATGCAGCCGAAGGTCTCGATGCCGGAGAACGACGAGGAAGTCGAAAGCGTCGTGAACGGTGAGGCCGACCTGGCCTATACGGTCGAGGTCGAGGTGCTTCCGGAGATCGCGGTCGGCGACCTGAAGAAGATCAAGATCGAGAAGCCGGTGGCCGAGGTTCCCGATTCCGAGATCAACGAGACGCTGGAGCGTCTCGCCGAACAGAATTCCGAATACGAGCCGAAGACCGGCAAGTCGGCCAAGGCCGCGAACAAGGACCGCGTGACGATCGACTTCGTCGGTTCGATCGATGGCGAGAAGTTCGATGGCGGCGCGGGCGAGGATCACCCGCTCGTGCTCGGCTCGGGCGCTTTCATCCCGGGCTTCGAGGACCAACTGGTCGGCGTCAAGGTCGGTGACGAGAAGGTCGTGAAGGTCAGCTTCCCGGCCGACTACCGCGCGACCGACCTCGCCGGCAAGGACGCCGAATTCGCCGTGACCGTGAAGGAAGTCGCTTCGCCGAAGAGCGGCGCGATCGACGACGAGCTGGCGAAGAAGCTCGGCATGGAATCGCTCGACAAGCTCAAGGAAGCCATCCGCGAGCAGACCGACAAGAACTACCAGCAGGCCTCGCGCATGAAGATGAAGCGCGCCCTGCTCGACGCTCTCGACGAGACCCACAAATTCGATCTCCCGCCGACCCTGGTCGAGCAGGAATTCGCCAATATCTGGGCGCAGGTTGAGCGTGAGATCGCGAATGGTTCGGCGGGCGACAAGTCCGAAGACCAGTTGCGGACCGAGTACAAGGCGATCGCAGAGCGCCGCGTGCGCCTCGGCCTGCTCCTTGCGGAGATCGGTGAGAAGAACGATATCCAGGTCACGAACGATGAGGTCACCCGTGCCGTCGTCGAGCGTGCCCGCCAGTTCCCCGGCCAGGAGCAAATGGTTTGGGAATACTACCAGAAGACTCCGGAAGCTCTCGCCGAACTCCGCGCGCCGATCTACGAGGAGAAGGTGGTCGACTTTATCGTCGAGCTTGCCAAGGTGACCGAGAAGAAGGTCTCCAAGGAAGAGCTCTTCGCCGACGCCGACGAGACTAACGCGGCCTGAGCTCCGCTCCATAGGAACCGAAATGCGCGATCCGATTGAAACCTATATGAATCTTGTGCCGATGGTCGTCGAGCAGACGAGCCGCGGCGAACGCGCCTTCGACATTTTCTCGCGCCTGCTCAAGGAGCGGATCATCTTCGTGACGGGTCCGGTCGAGGACGGCATGTCCTCGCTGATCGTCGCGCAGCTGCTGTTCCTCGAGGCCGACAATCCGAACAAGGAAATCTCGATGTACATCAACTCCCCGGGCGGAGTGGTGACGTCGGGCCTCGCGATCTACGACACCATGCAGTACATCCGGCCGAAGGTTTCGACGCTCTGCGTCGGCCAGGCTGCCTCGATGGGCTCGTTGCTGCTTTGCGCGGGCGAGAAGGACATGCGCTTTGCGACGCCGAATGCGCGCGTGATGGTGCATCAGCCGTCGGGCGGTTTCCGCGGTCAGGCCTCGGATATCGAGCGCCACGCCGAGGACATCGTTAAGCTGAAGCGCCGCCTGAATGAAATCTACGTGAAGCATACGGGTCAGCCGTACGAGCAGATTGAACGGACGCTTGACCGCGACCATTTCATGTCGGCTGACCAGGCGAAGGAATTCGGGATCATCGACCAGGTCTTCGAGACCCGTCCGACCGACGGCGAAGGCGCTGCGAAGATTCAGGCGGCCTGATTAGACAAAGTACGGCCTGCGGCGTACCAACGCAGGCCGTGCAGCCGCCGCCCAAAAGGGGAAGTGTGGCTGGCGTGCTACTTGCACAGGAAGCTGAGGGACCCGGTCTGTCCACCGGGTTGATCTGTTGAGCCTCAGCATGGTCACATTCCCGTTGAGTCTTGGTTCGTTCGCGGCGATCCGCGAGGTATGCGTGGGGGTGATGCCCGTAAGGTTCTGGCATTGGCTACACGGATTGTTAGGCCGGCGGGTCTACCGTTTAGGGTTACGGCCCTAGATAAAAAGGACGCCGTCGGAAGGAAATGGAAGACATGAGCAAGGCCGGCAGCGACTCGAAGAACACGCTCTACTGCTCGTTCTGCGGCAAGAGCCAACACGAGGTCCGCAAGCTGATCGCGGGACCGACGGTGTTCATTTGCGATGAATGCGTCGAGCTCTGCATGGATATCATCCGCGAGGAGAACAAATCCTCGCTGGTGAAGTCGCGCGACGGTGTTCCGACGCCGAAGGAAATCCGCAAAGTCCTCGATGATTACGTCATCGGCCAGGATCAGGCGAAGAAGGTCCTCTCGGTCGCCGTCCATAATCATTATAAGCGCCTGAACCACGCGACGAAGCACAACGACGTCGAGCTGGCCAAGTCGAACATCCTGCTCGTCGGTCCGACCGGCTCGGGCAAGACGCTCCTTGCGCAGACGCTCGCCCGCATCCTCGACGTGCCGTTCACGATGGCCGACGCCACGACGCTCACCGAAGCCGGCTATGTCGGCGAGGACGTCGAGAACATCATCCTGAAGCTACTGCAGTCGGCCGACTACAATGTCGAGCGCGCGCAGCGCGGCATCGTCTATATCGACGAGATCGATAAGATCTCGCGCAAGTCCGACAACCCGTCGATCACGCGCGACGTGTCGGGCGAGGGCGTGCAGCAGGCGCTTCTGAAGATCATGGAAGGCACGGTCGCTTCCGTCCCGCCGCAGGGCGGCCGCAAGCATCCGCAGCAGGAATTCCTGCAGGTGGACACGACCAATATACTGTTCATCTGCGGCGGCGCTTTCGCGGGTCTCGAGCGCATCATCTCCTCGCGCGGCAAGGGTACGTCGATCGGCTTCGGCGCCAAGGTATCGGCTCCGGAAGATCGCCGCACCGGCGAAGTGTTCCGTGAGGTCGAGCCCGAGGACCTGCTGAAGTTCGGCCTGATCCCGGAATTCGTCGGCCGCCTGCCGGTCATCGCCACGCTG
This sequence comes from Flaviflagellibacter deserti, assembly GCF_042652085.1. Lineage (NCBI taxonomy): Bacteria > Pseudomonadati > Pseudomonadota > Alphaproteobacteria > Hyphomicrobiales > Flaviflagellibacter > Flaviflagellibacter deserti. Next base: position 586,372 of record NZ_JBHSJF010000006.1, read on the forward strand.
GAAGACCTCGACGAGGCGGCGCTGGTGAAGATCCTGTCGGAGCCGAAGAACGCGCTCGTGAAGCAGTATCAGCGTCTGTTCGAGATGGAGGGCGTCGAACTCTCGATGCACGAGGACGCGCTCGGTGCGGTGGCCCGCAAGGCGATCCAGCGCAAGACCGGCGCGCGCGGCCTGCGCTCGATCCTGGAAGCGATCCTGCTCGACACGATGTACGACCTGCCGGGTCTCGAAGGCGTCGACGAGGTGGTGATCTCGGACGAGGTCGTCGAGGGCAAGGCGAAGCCGCTCTACATTTACTCGGATCGCGGTGCCGACGCGACCGAGGCCAGCGCCTGATGGATCCAGAACCGGCTCCCGTTCGCCGGTTCCCGCAGGCCCTGCAGATCAGGACCGCGCGCCTTGAAAGCTCGCGGTCCGGCAACCAATTAGAAATCAACACAAGGACCCGCCCTGGACTGTCAGGACGGGCCTTCGCTCCCGGGGGGCGCACGCGGCTTTCAAAGCGCGTCACGCACCTTCGTGTGCAGTCGGCGGCGGGCTATCCGGCCGTCGCCGTGAAAGGACATCCACTATGACCAGTTCGAAGGTGCGCACGCCGGTTCCGGGCGAAACGGACGTCTATCCCGTCCTGCCGCTTCGCGACATCGTCGTGTTCCCGCATATGATCGTGCCGCTGTTCGTGGGGCGCGAGAAGTCCATCCGCGCTCTCGAGGCGGTAATGCGGCTCGACAAGCCGATCCTTTTGGCAACCCAGCTCAATCCGGCCGATGACGATCCGGCGCCCGAGGCGATCTACAAGGTCGGTACGGTTGCGACGGTCCTGCAGCTGCTGAAGCTTCCCGATGGCACCGTGAAGGTGCTGGTCGAGGGCATCGGCCGCGCGCGCGTCGGCAAGTATCGCGAGCGCGAGGATTTCTACGAGGCCGAGGCCGAGGTTCTCGACGACGTCGGCGCCGAGGCGGTCGAGAGCACTGCTCTGGCCCGTTCGGTGGTCAACGAGTTCGAGAGCTATGTGAAGCTCAACAAGAAGATCGCCTCCGAGGTCGTGACGGCGGTGACGCAGATCGAGGATTCCTCGAAGCTCGCCGACTCCGTCGCATCGCATCTCTCGGTGAAGATTCCCGAGAAGCAGGCGATCCTCGAGCTTCTGAACGTCGGTGAGCGTCTCGAGCGCGTGCTCGGCCTGATGGAGAGCGAAATCTCCGTGCTGCAGGTCGAGAAGCGCATCCGCACGCGCGTCAAGCGCCAGATGGAGAAGACGCAGCGCGAGTACTATCTCAACGAGCAGATGAAGGCGATCCAGAAGGAGCTCGGCGACGGCGATGAAGGCCGCGACGACACCGCCGAACTCGAAGAGAAGATCAAGACCACCAAGCTCTCGAAGGAAGCCCGCGAAAAGGCGACGGCCGAGGTTAAGAAGCTGAAGCAGATGTCGCCGATGTCCGCGGAAGCGACGGTGGTGCGCAACTATCTCGATTGGCTGCTGTCGATCCCGTGGGGCAACAAGTCGAAGGTCCGCAAGGATCTCGACTTCGCCGAGCAGGTGCTCGATTCCGACCACTTCGGCCTGGATAAGGTGAAGGAGCGTATCGTCGAGTATCTCGCGGTGCAAAGCCGCGCGAACAAGCTCGCCGGCCCGATCCTGTGCCTCGTCGGTCCTCCCGGCGTGGGTAAGACCTCGCTCGCCAAGTCGATCGCCAAGGCGACCGGCCGCGAATATGTCCGCATGTCGCTCGGCGGCGTGCGCGACGAGGCTGAGATCCGCGGCCATCGCCGCACCTATATCGGCTCGATGCCCGGCAAGGTCATCCAGTCGATGAGGAAGGCGAAGAAGGCCAATCCGCTCTTCCTGCTCGACGAGATCGACAAGATGGGCATGGACTTCCGCGGCGACCCGGCCTCGGCGCTTCTCGAAGTGCTGGATCCGGAGCAGAACCACACGTTCAACGACCACTATCTGGAGGTCGACTACGACCTGTCGAACGTGATGTTCATCACCACGGCGAACACGCTGAACATCCCCGGTCCGCTGATGGACCGCATGGAGATCATCCGTATCGCCGGCTACACCGAGGATGAGAAGGCCGAGATCGCTCGCCGCCATCTGATCCCGGAACAGGTGAAGAAGCACGGTCTGACGCCGAAGGAATGGTCGATCGACGACGCGGCTCTGAAGACTGTCGTCCGTCGCTATACCCGCGAGGCCGGCGTTCGTAATCTGGAGCGCGAGATCGCCACGATGGCCCGCAAGGCCGTCAAGGAGATCGTCTCCAAGAAGGCGAAGTCCGTGAAGGTCACCGAGGCCAATCTCGAAACCTATCTCGGCGTGCCGAAGCATCGCTACGGCGAGGCGGAGCTGGAGGATCAGGTCGGCGTGGTGACCGGTCTCGCCTGGACGGAAGTCGGCGGCGAGCTGCTCACGATCGAAGGCGTGATGATGCCGGGCCGCGGTCGCATGACCGTGACGGGCAACCTCCGCGACGTGATGAAGGAATCGATTTCCGCGGCTGCGTCCTATGTGCGCTCGCGTGCCGTCGATTTCGGCATCAAACCGCCGCTGTTCGAGAAGCGCGACATCCACGTGCACGTGCCGGAAGGAGCGACGCCGAAGGATGGGCCCTCGGCCGGTGTCGCCATGGCCACCGCCATCGTTTCGGTGATGACCGGCATCCCGGTCCGCCGCGACATCGCGATGACCGGCGAGATCACGCTGCGCGGACGCGTGCTGCCGATCGGCGGTCTGAAGGAGAAACTGCTCGCGGCGCTGCGCGGCGGCATCAAGACGGTGATGATCCCGGAGGAAAACGCGAAGGATCTCGCGGACATCCCGGATAACGTTAAGAGCGGACTGGAAATCATTCCGGTGACCCACCTGAATGAAGTCCTGAAGGTGGCGCTGCTGCGCCAGCCGGAGCCGATCGAATGGGAAGAAGAGGCGGAGCCGCTTCCGAAGCCAATCGTCGAGGACGACGGCGCGGCCCTGACCGCTCACTGACCTTTAGTGTGACACTTTGACCATCGGAAACGGCCCGCATTTTGCGGGCCGTTTTTGTATGTGCCGTGCTTACCACACACGGCCATTCTTGGATCGAATCGCAGGCCGGATTCCCTTGCGTTCACGGGCGTTTCGCGAAACTTTGCCATCACGGGCCGCGGGGGCAGGCCCAATCTACAAGAATGCGGAGAGCAACATGAATAAATCGGATCTCATCGCGGCCGTTGCCGACAAGGCAGGGCTCAGCAAGGTACAGGCTTCGGCAGCGGTCGAGGCCGCCATCGACTCGATCGTCGATAAGCTGAAGCAGGGTGAGGAGGTCCGGCTCGTTGGATTCGGCACGTTCGAGGTGGTGCAGCGCGCCGCCGGCGTCGGCCGCAATCTGCGCACGGGCCAGGCGATCAAGATCCCGGCGTCCAAGACGCCGAAGTTCCGGGCCGGCCAGGTCCTGAAGGACGCAATCAACCGCTGAGAACAGCCGAGCGACTTGCGCTGCGGCCCCGAACCCCCTTAATGCGTGCGGCAGAGGGCGGTTAGCTCAGCTGGTAGAGCATCTCGTTTACACCGAGAGGGTCGGCGGTTCGATCCCGTCACCGCCCACCACCATCCAAACGCCGGTCCTTAATGGTCCGGCGTTTTTTATGTCGCAGATGGTGATTTCCTCACGTTCTGTCCGTTGACTTGGGGGAGGGGGTGTCGTAGTCACGCCCACCTCAGAGCGGCCGCGGCGCGGTCCTCTCCGGGGGTGTAGCTCAGTTGGTTAGAGCGCCGGCCTGTCACGCCGGAGGTCGCGGGTTCGAGCCCCGTCACTCCCGCCATCATTCGGTGGCTTAGCAGAGACATTTTCCGAGAAGTTGTCGCATGAGATCGGTCGGCTAGAGCGCTGCGCCGTAAAGGACGCAGATCGCGCCGAGCGCCATCAGCGCCACGCCCGGCCAATTCCTGGCCAGCCCAAGGAAAGCGAGGCCCTGCCGCTTGGGCTCCAGGGTTTGCTCACCTCGGGATAGACGGGACGGATCGGTCAAGGGCCGTCCGGCGAGGGCCTGCCACAGCGTGTAAAGAACACCGCAGATCAGCATCAATGAACCCAAGAGAACGATCGACATGTTGTTCTCCTCGACAACGCGGCTGATCCCACGGATTTGGGAACATTGGCGGCAGGGCCTCCTCTGAATGGACTCCTCGCGACGACGAATTGTTCCATTCGGACGATCGGTCCCGAAACGACCGGCGGAGGAAACGGGCGCCCGCCATGAGAATGCGCACGACCCCGTTAACGGCTCGCGGTGGATACCTGAGTGCATTCTGTGGATTAGCTTTGTCGATAGGCGTAACCTTTCCCAATAACAAAAGGGGAGGAAGCGATGTCCAGGAAGCTCGCGGCGGAGTTCTTCGGCACGTTTTGGCTTGTCTTCGGCGGTTGCGGCAGCGCGGTGCTTGCCGCTGCGTTCCCCGAGCTCGGTATCGGCTTTGTCGGCGTTGCGTTTGCGTTCGGGCTGACCGTTCTCACCATGGCCTATGCGGTCGGCGGCATTTCGGGCGGTCATTTCAACCCGGCGGTCTCGCTCGGCCTGGCGATGGCGGGGCGCTTCGAGTGGAAGGAACTCGTCCCGTACTGGATCACCCAGGTAATCGCCGGTCTCGTTGCAGCCTTCATCCTCTATATGATCGCGTCCGGCGCACCGAATTTCACGGCAGGCGGATTCGCCTCGAATGGCTACGGCGATCTCTCGCCAGGCAAATACGGGATGATGTCGGCGCTGCTCATCGAGATCGTGCTGACCGCGGCGTTCCTGATCATCATCCTCGGCTCGACGTCAATCGCGGCGCCGGCGGGCTTCGCTCCGATCGCGATCGGCCTCGGCCTCACTCTGATCCATCTCATCTCCATCCCGGTCACCAACACTTCGGTGAACCCGGCACGCTCGACGGCGGTCGCGTTCTTCGCGGAGACCGGGGCGGTGTCACAGCTCTGGCTGTTCTGGGTCGCGCCATTGATCGGCGCGGCGCTCGGGTCGCTGGCCTACACTCTCCTGCTGGCGCCCGGTGAATCGCCCGGCAAGATCGCTCGCGAGACGAACTGAACGGGCTTGGGCCGCGGGCGCAGAATGCCCGCGGCCGGGACCGGCTAGTCCGAAATGACGGTGTGAGCGCAGCGCGCCGGGCTCTAGGATGCGTGCGATTTGCGAGGTCGCCATGAGCCCGGAAACGAACGCGGAAGAGCCTGCCGGAGAACATGTCGTCATTGCTGGCGGCGGCTTTGGTGGCATCGAGGTGGCGAAGGCGCTCGGTGCGGCAGGCATTCGGGCGACCGTGGTCGATCGCCAGAACCACCATCTGTTTCAGCCGTTGCTCTATCAGGTCGCGACCGCGGCCCTTTCGCCTGCGGACATTGCCGAGCCGATCCGCCGAATTCTGCGGCCCTATCCAAGTACTGACGTGCTTTTCGCCGAGGTGATCGGCATCGACAAGCAAACCCGCACGGTCCTCCTGAAAGGCCATGCGCCCATCCGCTTCGACAGGCTGGTGATCGCGACGGGCTCCCGGCCCAGCTATTTCGGGAACGACGACTGGGAAAAGTGCGCGCCGGGCCTCAAGACCATCGACGACGCCCGCAGACTTCGGACCAGGCTTCTGCTCGCCTTCGAGCGCGCCGAGATCTGCGATGATCCCGTCGAGCAGCACAGGTTGATGACGTCGGTCGTCATCGGAGCAGGTCCGACCGGAGTCGAGATGGCCGGATCGATCGCCGAACTTGCCCGCTACACGCTGGCGCGCGACTTCCGGAAGATCAAACCGAATCTCGCCCGAACCATCCTGATCGAGGCCGGCCCGCGCGCGCTGCCGGCATTCACGCCGAAAATGTCGAAATATACCGAGAAGGCACTGCACGACCTCGGCGTGGAGATACGGATGGGCCAGAAGGTCGAGCGGATTTCCGATGGCTCGGTCACGGTCGCCGGCGAAACAATCGAGGCCGGGACAATCGTCTGGGCGGCGGGCGTGAAGGCAACCGATGCAAGCGGCTGGCTGGAGGTCGAGCCAGACCGGGCAGGGCGGATTGCCGTCAATCCCGATCTCTCGGTGCCGGGCCTGGACCGCATCTATGTGCTTGGCGATCTCGCGCTGCTGAACGGCGAAGACGGCCAGCCGCTTCCCGGTCTCGCCCAGGTGGCGAAGCAACAGGGCCAGTTTTTGGGGAAGGCGCTGGCGGCGAACATCAGATCGGGGACACCGCTGCCTCCGTTCCAATTCCACAATCGCGGCAATGTCGCGATCATCGGCCGGCATGCGGCGGTGTTCGAGGCAGGACGGTTGCGTCTGAAGGGATGGCCGGCCTGGTTCGCCTGGGCCGTGGTGCACGTCTATCTTCTGGTCGGTTTCCAGCACCGCGTCATCGTCTCGCTGCAATGGATCTGGCGCTATCTCACTTATGACAGGGGCGCGCGCCTGGTCGCGGAGGATGCGAACGAGCAGAAGTAAGCGGCCTTCTCTGCGGCATCCGCTCCATTGTGGGGAGGCCGTGGGGATGTTAGCTCCCGTACGGGGGAAGGAATGTCCGGACGGAGTCAACTGACGAGAGCAGTGATCGCGGGGCTCGCAGCCTATGCGCTGCTGCTCCACGCCTTCGTCATGTCTGCTGCCGCCACGCCGCGTGCGGGGGAGGCGCAGCTTCTCTCGGCCCTGCAGGTCGTCTGCTCTGGCCAGACCGCCGATCGCCCCGATTTTCCGGCACCAGCGCACACCCGACATGTTCCGCCATGCGTCGTTTGCGCGTTCGGCCATGCGGCACTTGAAGCGCCGACCGCGACCGTCGTCGCTCCCGAACCTGAAACCCACCAGGAATTCGTCTTCGTGCCGCGTGCGGAGCCGCGCCCGAGCGATCCGAAATTCGTGACCAGTGCCCGTCCGAGGGCTCCTCCCGCTTTCGCCTGAACGACTCTTCCGGACCCCGCCGCATCAGCGGCGGCACTCCCACGTTCAACGAAAGCTTCGTCATGACCAAGCATCTTTCCAGCGCGGGCCACGCAGCCACGCGCGTCAGCGGCTCCGAATTTCGGGCCTTCATCACCCGACTTCATTTCTATGTCGGCCTGTTCGTCGGGCCCTTCATCCTCGTCGCGGCGCTCACCGGCACGCTGTTCGTCCTGACGCCCCAGATCGAGACGCTCATCTATGCGGACCAGTTGCGGGCGCAGACACAGGGAGAACCGCGGTCCCTAGCCGACCAGGCGCAAGCCGCCCGGTCCTATATCGGCCAGGGACCGCGGCTGTTTGCAATGCGACCGGCGCCGAAGGCGGGCGCGACCACGCGGGTGATGTTCAGCCAGCCGGGCCTTGGCGATTCCGAAAGCCGGGCGATCTTTGTCGATCCCGTCTCGCTGAGGATACAGGGCGATCTGATCGTGTACGGGACCAGCGGAAACCTGCCGTTGCGAACGACGATCGACTATCTCCACCGGCATCTGCTTCTGGGGGAGATCGGGCGCGTCTACAGCGAGTTGGCGGCATCGTGGCTCTGGATCGCGGCGCTCGGCGGAGTGCTGCTCTGGAGCTGGCAGAGCAACCAGGCGGCGCGCACTGGGGTGGGGCGGCTGCGCCGCCTGCACTCGACGACCGGCATCTGGCTGGCGGTTGGATTGGTCTTCCTCTCGATCACCGGCCTGACATGGTCGAAATGGGCAGGCGATCATATCGATCAGGCGAGGGGCTATCTCGGCTGGACGACCCCTTCGGTCACCACGAAGCTGACCGGCGTCTCGTCAGGAACCGGATCGAGTGAGCATGCGTCTCACGGCACGCACGACCCGGGCGTTTCGCCGATCGCCGGCGATCCCTCAATCCTGCTCGACGATATCCAGTTCGTTGCCCGACAGGGCGGCATCGACTCACCATTCATCGAGATCAGGCCGGCCAAAGCCGCAGATCAGGCGTGGCTGGTCCGCGAATATGATCGGAGCTGGCCGACCCAGGTCGACACCATCGCGATCGATCCGAGCACACTATCGGTGGTCAGCCGCGCGGATTTCGAGACGTTTCCGCTTATCGCAAAACTGATCCGCTGGGGGATCGACGCTCACATGGGCGTGCTTTTCGGGCTGCCCAACCAGCTTCTGCTCGCGGCGACGGGGTTCGTGCTGACGACGATGATCGCGCTCGGTTACGCGATGTGGTGGAAACGACGCCCATCTGCCGGCGTGATGCCGAAGACCCTGATCGCGGCATGGGTCAGGTTATCGCCAGCGATCAAAGTGGCGACGGTCGCTGTGGCGATTGGCCTGGGCTGGGCACTGCCGCTGATGGGCGTCAGCACACTGGCGTTCATCGTGGTCGATGCGCTGCGCTGGAAAATCGCGCTCTCGATGTGGGACGCGCAACAATCCCTGATCTGACAGGACACGGCGGAGCATCGGCTCCGCCCCATCCTCCTCGATGTCAGCCGAACATGCCGACGGCGTGGCTCAGCTTCCAGAGCGCCGTGCCGAAGGCGAGACCAAGGGCGATCGCGGCGGCCTGCATCATCAGGACGTTCTGCGGGACGTCCATGCGGATTGCCCTGGCGCGAGCGCGAGACTGCGGACGCGGATGATTCCACGGGTCCTCGTCGGCCCAGTGATCGTGTTCAAGCCAGTTCTTGGCGACTGCCATCGGCACCATTTGCTATCCCCTTCTGGGTGGACCCCGGTTGCAACCGGAGGTTCCGTGCAGCCTTACGCTGCAGATTGACTAGATTGCTTTGAATTCACACGTAAATTTTGAGTGATCCGGCGCGAGTTGCCGGGGCTTGCTCATATCCGCCGTCGTCAGCGTCGAGCCCATCGTGGCGACGCTCACTTACAAGCGCCACTTATTGCAGGCACATGTTTCCGGCGAACCACGTCGCGTGGGTTCTTTGTTTCCGCCGGGAAACAGAAGGTTCAAACGTGGGAACCGGCCCAGCGGGAGAAGGGTTGATGGTCGAAGGAGAGTTTGCCGATGACCGACGTGACCTACGAGATCGTCCAGCACAATGGCGGCTGGGCCTACAAACTGGGAGACGTCTTCTCCGAGACCTTCGCGACTCACGACGAGGCGCGCTTCGCTGCCGAACGGGTGGCGAAGGAGCAGGAGAGGCCGGGCGAGACCGGGACGATCGAGTACCAGGACGAAAAGGGCAGGTGGCATGAGGAGCTGGAGGACGGCTCCGACCGGCCGCACACCCACGTCAGCGAAACTACTGATTGAAGGGCAGGCGCGGCGTCTCGCCACACCGCGTCGCGAAACCTCTAATTAGAGGGATTAAAAGCTCGGTTTGGCTTGCTTCGGCGTCGTGGCATGGAGTATGCCTCGGCCTGCCGATTTTATCGCTTGCGCCAAGGCTTGCAGGCGTTCCCGGTGTGTGGCCGGGCCGCCCTTTGGGCGCGATTTGATCGGACGGGCCGACGTTTGGTCCGAGGTCCTCTCAAAGGCGTTGCCATGAACGCGCTTCTTGCCGACTACCTTCCGCTCGCAATCTTCATTGGTGTTGCGCTCGTTATCGGCCTGGCTCTTCTGATCGCGCCATTCCTGGTCGCTTATCGCAGCCCGGATGCCGAGAAGCTCTCCGCCTACGAATGCGGCTTCAACGCGTTCGACGACGCCCGTATGAAGTTCGACGTGCGGTTCTATCTCGTCGCGATTCTGTTCATCATCTTCGACCTCGAGGTCGCCTTTCTGTTTCCGTGGGCCGTTGCGTTCCGCGATGTCGGGGATCTCGGTTTCTGGTCGATGATGCTGTTCCTCGGCGTGCTGACCATCGGATTCGTGTACGAGTGGAAGAAGGGTGCATTGGAATGGGATTGAACATCGACCCGAGCCGCGCCCGCCCGCTGATCGCGCCGGAGCCTCGCGGCATTATCGACCCGGCAACCGGCAAGCCGGTCGGTTCGAACGACCCGTTCGTTTCCGAAATCAACCGCGAACTCGCCGACAAGGGCTTCATCGTCACTTCGACGGAAGACCTGATCGCCTGGGCACGCACCGGCTCGTTGATGTGGATGACCTTCGGCCTCGCCTGTTGCGCGGTCGAGATGATGCACATGTCGATGCCGCGGTACGACGCCGAGCGCTTCGGCTTCGCGCCCCGCGCCAGCCCGCGGCAGTCCGATGTGATCATCGTGGCCGGCACGCTCTGCAATAAGATGGCACCCGCGTTCCGCAAGATCTACGACCAGATGCCGGAGCCGCGCTACGTGATCTCGATGGGATCCTGCGCCAACGGCGGCGGCTATTATCACTATTCCTATTCGGTGGTGCGCGGCTGTGACCGCGTGGTGCCGGTCGATGTCTATGTGCCCGGATGCCCGCCCACGGCGGAAGCGCTGCTCTACGGCGTGCTTCTGCTCCAGCGGAAGATCAGGCGCACCGGCACGATCGAGCGCTGAGCCGAAAGCGGGGGCGGTTCAGAGTGATGGACGAAAGTCTGAAAGAACTGGGTGAGCACATCGCGGCGGCTCTGCCGAACGCGGTGCGCGGCTGGAGTCTGCCGGTCGGACAGCTGACTTTGGACGTCGAGGGCGCCGAGATCCTCAACGTCCTGCAGTTCCTGCACGACGATCCGCGCTGCCAGTTCTGGTGCCTGATCGACATCTGCGGCGTCGACTATCCGCAGCGCGATAATCGGTTCGACGTCGTCTATCATTTGCTGTCGCCCAAGCAGAACGCCCGCATCCGCCTCAAGGTGCAGACCGACGAGGTGACGCCGGTTCCGAGCGCGGTCGACCTGCATCCCTCGGCCAACTGGTTCGAGCGCGAGGCATACGACCTCTACGGCATCCTGTTCTCCGGACATCCGGATCTCCGTCGCATCCTCACCGACTACGGCTTCGAGGGGCATCCGCTGCGCAAGGACTTCCCGCTGACCGGCTTCGTCGAGGTTCGATACGACGACATCCAGAAGCGCGTGGTCTACGAGCCGGTGCGCCTGCCGCAGGAATTCCGAAACTTCGATTTCCTCAGCCCGTGGGAAGGCACCGACTACACCCTTCCGGGCGACGAGAAGGCGAAGAACTGATCATGGCCGAAGCAGAACTTCGCAATTTCACCATCAATTTCGGACCGCAGCATCCGGCCGCGCACGGCGTTCTCCGCCTCGTGCTGGAGCTCGACGGTGAGATCGTCGAGCGCGTCGATCCGCATATCGGCCTGCTTCATCGCGGCACTGAGAAGCTGCTCGAATACAAGACCTATCTTCAGGGTCTGCCGTATTTCGACCGGCTCGATTACTGCTCGCCGATGTCGATGGAGCACGCCTGGGTTCTCGCGATCGAGAAGCTGGTCGGCGTCGACGTCCCGCGCCGCGGCCAGCTGATCCGCACGCTGATGGGCGAGCTGACCCGCATCATGTCGCATCTCCTCAACGTGACGACGTTCGCGATGGACGTCGGCGCGCTGACCCCGCCGCTGTGGGGCTTCGAGGAGCGCGAGAAGCTGATGGTGTTCTACGAGCGGACCTCCGGCGCGCGCATGCACGCGGCCTATTTCCGCCCGGGTGGCGTCCACCAGGACCTGCCGAACGAGCTGATAGACGACATCTACGACTGGTGCGACCCGTTCCTGCAGACCGTGCAGGACCTGGAAGACCTGCTGACCGGCAACCGAATCTTCAAGCAGCGTAACGCCGATATCGGCGTGGTCTCGCTGGAAGATGCGTGGAAGTGGGGCTTCTCGGGCGTGATGGTCCGCGGCTCAGGTGCCGCCTGGGACCTGCGCCGCGCGCAGCCTTACGAGCTCTATTCCGAGATGGAATTCGATATTCCGGTCGGCAAGCATGGCGACTGCTACGACCGCTATCTCGTCCGCATGGAAGAGATGATCCAGTCGGCGCGCATTATGAAGCAATGCTGCGATAAGCTGCGCTCTGCCGATGGCGGCGGACCGGTCTCGTCGTGGAACAACAAGGTGGTGCCGCCGAAGCGCGGTGAGATGAAGCGTTCGATGGAGGCGCTGATCCACCACTTCAAGCTCTACACCGAGGGCTTCAAGGTGCCGGAAGGCGAGGTCTACGCCGCGATCGAAGCGCCGAAGGGCGAATTCGGCGTTTATCTCGTCTCCGACGGTACCAACCGTCCTTATCGTGCGAAGATCCGGGCCCCAGGCTTCGCACATCTCGCGGCCATGGATTTCCTCAACCGTGGCCACATGCTGGCCGATGTGAGCGCCATCCTGGGTTCGCTCGATATCGTGTTCGGCGAGGTTGATCGCTGATGTCAGTTCGTCGTCTCGCAGCCGTCCAGCCCGAGAGCTTCGCCTTCACGCCTGAAAACGTGAAGTGGGCGAAGGGCATTATCGCCAAATATCCGGAAGGCCGTCAGGCCTCGGCGGTCATCTCGCTTCTGTGGAAGGCGCAGGAGCAGCATGGCGGCTGGCTGCCGGAGCCGGCCATTCGCGCCGTCGCCGACATGCTCGGCATGGCCTATATCCGCGTGCTCGAAGTCGCGACCTTCTACACGATGTTCGCGCTCCAACCGGTCGGTAAGCACTTCGTGCAGGTCTGCGGCACGACGCCTTGCCTGCTGCGTGGCGCCGACAAGCTGATGCATGTCTGCGAGAAGGTGATCGGCCACCAGAATCACGTCACCGAGGACGGCCAGCTTTCGTGGCTCGAAGTCGAGTGCCTGGGTTCGTGCTCGAATGCGCCGATGGCGCAGATCAACTACGATTATTTCGAGGATCTCGATCCCGAGAGCTTCGAGAAGCTGCTCGACGATCTCCGCAACGACCGACCGGTGAAGCCCGGCCCGCAGGTCGAGCGCGCCTGCTCGGGTCCCGTCGGCGGTCCCACCACTCTGCTCGACCAGTCGCTCTATGACGGTTCGGTGGTCGGCTCGTGGAAGAAGCGCTTCGACGAGACCAAGGCCGCGAAGGAAGCCGCTACCGTTCAAGCCGCGACGGAGGCAGCCAAGCCGAAGGAAACGAGCCCCGGCGAGAAGCAGGCTGCCAAGCAGCCGACCGACAAGACGAAGGGGGCCTGAGATGCTGCACGATCGCGATCGCATCTTCACGAACCTTTACGGTCTTCACGATTCCGGCCTTCAGGGCGCGATCAAGCGCGGCTCCTGGGACGGCACCAAGATGCTGCTCGAAATGGGCCGCGACTGGATCATCGACGAGATGAAGGCGTCCGGCCTGCGCGGCCGTGGCGGCGCCGGCTTCCCGACCGGCCTGAAATGGTCGTTCATGCCGAAAGTGTCGGACGGCCGTCCGCACTACCTCGTGGTTAACGCCGACGAATCCGAGCCGGGCACGGCGAAGGACCGCGAGATCATGCGCAATGATCCGCAGACCCTGATCGAAGGCTGCCTGATCGCAAGCTTCGCGATGGGCGCGAACGCCTGCTACATCTACATCCGCGGCGAATATGTCCGCGAGAAGGAACGCCTGCAGGCGGCCGTCGACGAGGCCTATGCCGCGAACCTGATCGGCAAGAACAACGTTCACGGCTATCCGTTCGACCTCTACGTCCACCACGGCGCGGGTGCCTACATCTGCGGCGAGGAGACGGCTCTCATCGAGAGCATGGAAGGCAAGAAGGGCATGCCGCGGCTGAAGCCGCCGTTCCCGGCCAATATGGGCCTCTACGGCGCGCCGACGACCGTCAACAATGTCGAGTCGATCGCGGTCGCGCCGACCATCCTGCGCCGTGGCGCGGCCTGGTTCGCCGGCATCGGCAAGCCGAACAATGTCGGCACCAAGCTCTTCACGATCTCCGGCCACGTCGAGCGGCCGTGCAACGTCGAAGAGGCGATGGGCGTCGACTTCCGCGAGCTGGTCGAGCGCCATTGCGGCGGCATCCGTGGCGGCTGGGACAACCTTCTGGCGGTTATTCCGGGCGGCTCGTCCGTGCCGCTGCTCCCGGCCGAGCAGTGCCAGGAGCTGTCGATGGATTTCGACACGCTGCGCAATCTGAAGTCCGGCCTCGGCACTGCGGCGGTGATCGTGATGGACAAGTCGACCGACGTGATCCAGGCGATCGCGCGGCTCGCGCACTTCTATAAGCATGAGAGCTGCGGCCAGTGCACGCCGTGCCGCGAAGGCACCGGCTGGATGTGGCGCGTGCTCACCCGCATGGTCCGTGGCGAGGCCCAGAAGAAGGAGATCGATCTCCTGCTCGAAGTCTCGCTGCAGATCGAAGGTCACACGATCTGCGCGCTCGGCGACGCCGCGGCATGGCCCGTGCAGGGTCTGATCCGACATTTCCGCCACGAGATCGAGAAGCGTATCGACGACTTCACGGCGCGGAACACGGGCGACACCGTGATCCCCGTGGCGGCGGAATAAGGCGAGGGGAAAGAAGCCGAGATGGCTAAGATCATCGTCGACGGAACCGAGCTGGACGTCCCGCCGGACTTCACGCTGCTGCAGGCGGCGGAGCAGACCGGCGCGGAAATTCCGCGCTTCTGCTTCCACGAGCGCCTGTCGATCGCCGGCAATTGCCGCATGTGCCTCGTCGAGGTGAAGGGCTCGCCGAAGCCGGTCGCGTCCTGCGCCATGGCGGTCAAGGACCTGCGTCCCGGCCCGAACGGCGAGCCGCCGGTCGTCATCACGAATTCGCCTTACGTCAAGAAGGCGCGCGAAGGCGTGATGGAGTTCCTGCTGATCAACCATCCGCTCGATTGCCCGATCTGCGATCAGGGCGGCGAGTGCGACCTGCAGGACCAGGCGATGGCCTACGGTTCCGACGCATCGCGGTTCGCGGAGAACAAGCGCGCGGTCGAGGACAAATATATCGGTCCGCTCGTGAAGACGGTGATGACGCGCTGCATCCAGTGCACGCGCTGCGTCCGCTTCTCGACGGAAGTCGCCGGCGTTCCGGACCTTGGCTCGATCGGCCGCGGCGAGGACATGGAGATCACGACCTATCTCGAAAAGGCGATGACCTCCGAGCTGCAGGGCAATGTGATCGACCTCTGCCCCGTCGGCGCACTGACCTCGAAGCCCTATGCGTTTGCGGCACGTCCATGGGAGCTGTCCAAGACCGAGACGATCGACGTCATGGACGCGCTCGGCTCGAACATCCGTGTCGACGCGCGGGGCCGTGAAGTGCTCCGCATCATGCCGCGCCTCAATGAGGACGTGAACGAGGAGTGGATCTCCGACAAGACCCGCTTCGTCTGGGACGGCCTGAAGACCCAGCGTCTCGACCGCCCGTATATCCGCGAGGCGGGCAAACTGCGTCCGGCGACCTGGAATGAGGCGTTCACGCTGATCGCCGAGAAGGTGAAAGCGACGAAGCCGAAGAAGATCGGCGCGATTGCTGGCGATCTCGCTTCGGTCGAGGATATTTTCGCGCTGAAAGGCCTGATGTCGAACCTCGGGGTGAAGAACCTCGATTGCCGCCAGGACGGCGTCGCTCTCGATCCGTCGTTCGGCCGCGCGAGCTACATCTTCAATCCGGGCGTGTCCGGCATCGACACAGCCGACGTCATCCTGCTGGTGGGTTCGAATCCGCGCTGGGAAGCGCCGGTGCTTAACGCTCGCATCCGCAAGGCATGGCGCCTCAATGGCACCAAGGTCGCGGTGATCGGTGAGCAGGCCGACCTGACCTATGCCTATGACTATCTCGGTGCCGGCGTCGATACGCTGAACGGCGTTGTCGACGGCTCTCACTCGTTCTCGAAGACGCTCAAGGACGCCAAGCGCGCCATCGTGATCGTCGGTCAGGGCGCCCTGATTGGTGAGAACGGCGCGGGCGTGCTGTCGCTCGCGGCCAAGGCTGCCGATGCGATCGGTTCGTTGACCGACGAATTCTCTGGTCTTGCCGTCCTCCACACGGCGGCTTCGCGCGTCGGCGCGCTCGATCTCGGCTTCGTGCCGGGCGAGGGCGGTCTCGGACTCGCGGGCATGCTGAAACCGAAGGCGCTCGACGTCCTGTTCCTGCTCGGTGCCGACGAAGTCGACGTGCCGGCCGGGCCGTTCGTTATCTATCAGGGCACGCATGGCGATCGCGGCGCGCATCGCGCCGACGTCATCCTGCCGGGTGCGGCCTATACTGAGAAGCACGGCACCTGGGTGAACACCGAGGGCCGCGTCCAGATCGGTTCGCGCGCGACCTTCCCGCCAGGCGATGCCCGCGAGGACTGGGCGATTCTGCGTGCGCTCTCCGACGTGCTGGGCGTGAAACTTCCCTATGATAGCTTCGCCCAGCTCCGCGCGACGCTCTACGCGGCCTACCCGCACATGGCGGCCGCCGACCAGATCCTGGCCGGCGATGTCGCCTCGCTGAAGAGCCTCGCGGGGCGGGGTGGCGCGGTACAGGCCGGGCTCGCGTTCCGCTCGAGCATCGAAAACTTCTATTTCTCGAACCCAATCGCCCGCGCATCGGCCTTGATGGCCGAATGCGCGACGCTTGCCGCCGGCGGCAAGCTCGAAGCGGCGGAGTGAGGACCTGATGTTGCAGGAAGCCTGGACAAGCTGGCTCTGGCCGCTGCTGCTGATGGTGCTGCAGAGCGCGCTCGTGCTCGTTCTGCTGCTCGTCTTCATCGCCTTCTATCTGCTCGCCGACCGCAAGATCTGGGCGGCTGTTCAGCTTCGCCGCGGTCCGAACGTGGTTGGCCCATTCGGCCTGTTCCAGAGCTTCGCCGACCTGTTGAAGTTCGTGCTGAAGGAGCCGGTCATCCCATCGGGCGCCAATAAGGGCGTGTTCCTGCTGGCGCCGTTGGTGACGGCGGTGCTGGCGCTCGCCGCCTGGGCGGTGATCCCGTTCCAGGAAGGCTGGGTGATCGCCGACATCAATGTCGGCGTGCTCTACATCTTCGCGATCTCGTCGCTCGGCGTGTACGGGATCATCATGGGCGGCTGGTCGTCCAACTCGAAGTACCCGTTCCTCGGCGCGCTCCGCTCGGCGGCGCAGATGGTCTCCTACGAAGTCTCGCTCGGCTTCGTCATCATCTCGGTGCTGCTGATCGTCGGTTCGCTGAACCTGTCGGACATCGTTCGCGCCCAGGATACGCCGTACGGCGCACTCGGCTGGTATTGGCTGCCGCTGTTTCCGATGTTCGTGATCTTCTTCATCTCGGCGCTGGCCGAGACGAACCGTCCGCCCTTCGACTTGCCGGAAGCTGAGTCGGAGCTCGTCGCGGGCTTCGCGGTCGAATATTCGTCGACGCCGTATCTGCTGTTCATGCTTGGCGAGTACGTCGCGATCATGGGCATGTGCTCGCTGACGGCGATCCTATTCATGGGCGGCTGGCTGTCGCCGATCCCGTTCGCGCCGTTCACCTGGGTGCCGGGCGTGATCTGGTTCCTGCTGAAGGTCAGCCTCGTTTTCTTCATGATCGCGATGGTGAAGGCGTTCGTGCCGCGCTACCGCTACGACCAGTTGATGCGTCTCGGATGGAAGGTATTCCTGCCGATCTCGCTAGCGATGGTCGTCATCACGGCCGCGGTGCTCCATTTCACCGGTTGGGGGGCGTAAGGCTATGAGAATGGACCAGGCCGCCCGCTCGATCTTCCTCGGCGAGTTCGTATCCGCCTTCTTCCTGGCGATGCGCTACTTCTTCAAGCCGAAGGCGACGATCAACTACCCCTTCGAGAAGGGGCACATCTCGCCGCGCTTCCGTGGCGAGCATGCGCTGCGCCGCTATCCGAACGGCGAGGAACGCTGCATCGCCTGCAAGCTTTGCGAGGCGATCTGCCCAGCGCTTGCAATCACGATCGAGGCGGGACCGCGCCGCAATGACGGCACGCGCCGCACGACGCGCTACGACATCGACATGGTGAAGTGCATCTATTGCGGCTTCTGCCAGGAGGCATGCCCGGTGGACGCGATCGTCGAGGGACCGAACTTCGAGTTCGCCACCGAGACGCGCGAAGAGCTTCTGTACGACAAGGAAAAGCTGCTCTCGAACGGCGATCGCTGGGAGCGGGAGCTTTCCCGCCGCATTGCTCTCGACTCGCCGTATCGCTGACGGGTGTTCGAGAGTATGGACCGCACTTCAAGACACGTTCCGCACCGGGACGGGGGGACCAAATGACCTTGGCTTCGGCCTTCTTCTACCTGTTCGCAGGGATCGCCGTCGCATCGGCGTTCATGGTCATTGCGGCCAAGAACCCGGTGCATTCGGTTCTCTACCTCATCCTCGCGTTCTTCAACGCCGCGGGCCTGTTCCTGCTGCTGGGCGCCGAGTTCCTGGCGATGATCCTCGTCGTCGTCTACGTCGGCGCGGTCGCGGTGCTCTTCCTGTTCGTCGTGATGATGCTCGACGTCGACTTCGCCGAGTTGCGGGAGGGCTTCCTGCAATATCTGCCGATCGGCGGACTGGTCGGGATCATCGTGCTGGTCGAGCTCGTCCTCGTCGTCGGCAGTTGGGCGGTGGCGCCATCGGCACCGCAGGCCATAGCTGAGCGGACACCGACCGACATCACCAACGCCGAGGCGCTCGGCCGGGTGCTCTACACGGACTATCTGCTGTTCTTCCAGTTGTCGGGCCTGATCCTGCTCGTCGCGATGATCGGCGCAATCGTGCTGACGCTTCGCCACAAGGAAGGCGTCAAGCGCCAGAACATCGCCGCACAGGTCGCGCGCACCAAGGCGGCCGGTCTTTCACTTCATGACGTCAAGCCCGGACAGGGTCTCTGAG
Organism: Flaviflagellibacter deserti; assembly: GCF_042652085.1. Classification (NCBI taxonomy): domain Bacteria; kingdom Pseudomonadati; phylum Pseudomonadota; class Alphaproteobacteria; order Hyphomicrobiales; genus Flaviflagellibacter; species Flaviflagellibacter deserti. Next base: position 604,966 of record NZ_JBHSJF010000006.1, read on the forward strand.
GCGGGGCGGGGGATAACATGGACGTCGGTCTCGGACATTATCTCACGGTGGCAGCCATCCTGTTCACGCTCGGCGTGTTCGGGATCTTCCTGAACAGAAAGAACGTCATCGTCATCCTGATGTCGGTCGAGCTCATCCTGCTCGCCGTGAACATCAATTTCGTCGCGTTCTCGAGCTTCTCGGGCGATCTCGTCGGTCAGGTCTTCGCGTTGCTCGTGCTCACCGTCGCGGCCGCGGAGGCCGCGATCGGCCTCGCAATTCTCGTCGTCTTCTTCCGCAATCGTGGATCGATCGCGGTCGAGGACATCAACATGATGAAGGGCTAAAGACACCGCCATGTATCAAGCGATCGTCTTCCTGCCCCTTATCGGCGCGATCATCGGCGGCTTCGTCTCGCTGATCGGTGCCAACAGCGTGCGTCGCGCGGAACTGGCGGAGGCCGGTGGTCATGGCCACGGCCATCACGGCCACGACCACGTCCACCTCGTCGAGCAGCCGCAGGACCCGACCATGGGCCACGACGCCCATGCGGACGCGCACGATGACCATGGCCATGGCGACCACGACGACCATGATAGCCATGGTCCGATGCAGCCGGTCGCTCCCGGTGCGCGCGCGGTCGAGCTGATCACGACCGGTTTCATGGTCGTCGCCGCCGTCCTGTCCTGGGTCGCGTTCTTCCAGCATGGCCTGGGCGAACACGAGGCCGAGCGCGTTCAGATCCTGCGCTGGATGACGTCCGGCGCGCTCGAAGTCGACTGGGCGCTCCGCATCGATACGCTGACCGTCGTGATGCTTGTCGTCGTCAACACCGTGTCGACGCTCGTTCACCTCTATTCGATCGGCTACATGCACGAGGATCCGCAGCGGCCGCGGTTCTTCACGTATCTGTCGCTGTTCACCTTCGCCATGCTGATGCTGGTGACGTCGGACAACCTGGTCCAGATGTTCTTCGGCTGGGAAGGCGTCGGCCTCGCGAGCTATCTCCTGATCGGGTTCTGGTACACGAAGCCATCGGCCGTCGCGGCCGCGATCAAGGCCTTCGTCGTCAATCGCGTCGGCGATTTCGGCTTCGCGCTCGGCATCTTCGGCGTTTTCGTGCTGTTCGGCACGGTCTCGTTCGACACGATCTTCGCGGATGCGCCCGGCAAGGCGGACGCGACGATGGCATTCCTCGGCTGGCCCCAGGCGAGCGCGATGACCGTCCTTTGCCTGCTGCTCTTCATGGGCGCGATGGGCAAGTCCGCACAGTTCCTGCTGCACACTTGGCTGCCGGACGCGATGGAAGGTCCAACCCCGGTGTCGGCGCTCATCCATGCCGCGACCATGGTGACCGCTGGCGTGTTCATGGTGGCGCGCCTGTCGCCGCTGTTCGAGCTGTCGCACACCGCGCTCGAGGTTGTGATCTTCTTCGGCGCAACAACGGCCTTCTTCGCCGCGACCGTCGGCCTCGTTCAGAACGACATCAAGCGCGTCATCGCGTATTCGACCTGCTCGCAGCTCGGCTACATGTTCGTCGCGCTCGGCACCGGAGCCTATTCGGCCGGCATCTTCCATCTGTTCACGCACGCCTTCTTCAAGGCACTCCTGTTCTTGGGAGCCGGCTCGGTCATCCACGCGATGCACCACGAACAGGACATGCGAAAGATGGGCGGTATCCGTCGCCTGATTCCGGCTACGTATTGGATGATGCTGATCGGCACCGTCGCGCTGACCGGTCTCGGTATCCCCATGACCATCATCGGCACAGCCGGGTTCTTCTCGAAGGACGCGATCATCGAGTCGGCGTTCGTCAGTCATGCCTCGATGTCGACCTATGCCTTCATCCTCCTCGTCATCGCGGCCGGCTTCACGAGCTTCTATTCGTGGCGCCTGGTGTTCATGACCTTCCACGGCACGCCGCGCGCGTCGTTCGAAACGATGAAGCACGTGCATGAATCGCCGATGGTGATGCTGGTCCCGCTGTTCGTCCTGGCGGCCGGCGCTCTTCTCGCGGGCCTCCTCTTCCACGACGCCTTCATCGGCGAGCATTACGCTGAGTTCTGGAAGGGTGTCCTCGCGGGCGGTGCGGAGCCGGAAATCCTGGAGCACATGCACCACGCTCCGGCCTGGGTGAAGTCATCGCCGTTCGTGATGATGGCCCTCGGTTTCGTGGTGTCCTACTGGTTCTACATCAAGGACCCGCAGCTCCCGGTTCAACTCGCCCGCCGTCACGACGTTCTGTACCGCTTCCTGCTGAACAAGTGGTACTTCGACGAGCTCTATGACTTCCTTTTGGTGCGCCCGGCCAAGCGGCTTGGCCACTTCCTCTGGAAGACCGGCGACGGAAAGATCATCGACGGGCTCGGCCCGGACGGCGTCTCGGCTCGGGTGATCGACGTGACGCGCGGCGTGGTCCGGCTGCAGACCGGCTACGTCTACCACTATGCCTTCGCGATGCTGATAGGCGTCGCGGCCCTGTTTACCTGGTTCATGCTGGGCGGAGTGCACTGATATGACGGACTGGCCCATCCTCTCCGTCATCACCTTCCTGCCGCTCGTCGGCGCGCTGTTCATCCTGATGCTGCGCGGCGAGAGCCCGGCGGTGATCCGGAATGCGCGCCACATCGCGCTCTGGACGACGCTCGTCACCTTCGCGGTGTCGCTCTTCATCGTGGTGAATTTCACTTACGGCACTCACGACTACCAGTTCGTCGAGAAACAGCCGTGGCTCGGCAGCACGATCACCTATCACATGGGCGTCGACGGCATTTCCATGCCGTTCGTCATCCTCACGACCTTTCTGATGCCGCTCTGCATCCTCGCGAGCTGGCAGTCGATCGAGAAGCGCGTAAAGGAATACCTGATCGCGTTCCTCGTGCTCGAAACGCTGATGATCGGCGTGTTCTGCGCGCTCGATCTGGTGCTGTTCTATCTGTTCTTCGAGGGCGGCCTGATCCCGATGTTCCTCATCATCGGCATCTGGGGCGGACCGCGCCGCGTCTATGCGAGCTTCAAGTTCTTCCTCTACACGCTGCTCGGTTCGGTGCTGATGCTGCTGGCCATCATGGCGATGTACTGGCAGGCCGGAACGACCGATATCCCGACGCTGCAGGCCTATGACTTCCCGGCCTCGATGCAGACTTGGCTATGGCTCGCCTTCTTCGCCTCGTTCGCGGTGAAGATGCCGATGTGGCCGGTCCACACCTGGCTGCCGGACGCGCACGTCGAGGCGCCGACAGCGGGCTCGGTCATTCTGGCCGCGGTCCTGCTGAAGATGGGTGGCTACGGCTTCCTGCGGTTCTCGCTGCCGATGTTCCCGGATGCGTCCGAGTTCTTCGCGCCGCTCGTCTTCACGCTCTCGGTCGTGGCGATCGTCTATGCCTCGCTCGTCGCGTTGATGCAGGAAGACATCAAGAAGCTGATCGCCTATTCGTCGGTCGCCCATATGGGCTTCGTGACCATGGGCATCTTCACGCTGAACCGTCAGGGCATCGACGGCGCAGTGTTCCAGATGATCTCGCACGGCGTGGTCTCGGGTGCGCTCTTCCTCTGCGTCGGCGTGGTCTACGACCGCTTGCACACCCGCGAGATCAAGGCCTATGGCGGCCTCGTAAACCGGATGCCGGTCTACGCCACCATCTTCATGCTGTTCACGATGGCCAATGTCGGCCTTCCGGGCACGTCGGGCTTCGTCGGCGAATTCCTGTCGCTGCTCGGCGCCTTCCAGGCCAATACCTGGGTCGCGTTCTTCGCGACGACCGGCGTCATCCTCTCGGCAGGCTATGCGCTCTGGCTTTACCGCAAGGTGATCTGGGGCGAGCTCGACAAGCCGAGCCTGAAGTTCATGACGGACCTGTCGCTGCGCGAATTCGTCATCCTGCTGCCTCTCGTCGTGCTGACGATCCTGCTCGGCGTCTGGCCTGAGCCGATCTTCAATGTGACGACGGCCAGCATCGAAAACCTCCTCACACAGTCGGCGACCGCGTCGACTCTTACGATTGAACCCGCCGCACTCGCTGCGCGCTGACCTCGGACAGTTTCGACCATGAACGGCCAATTCTTCGCCGACCTCGCGCCAGCCCTGCCGGAAATGCTTCTGGCGGGCGGAGCGCTCTTGATGGTTCTGGTCGGCGCGATCGGCGGTGACCGGTCGTCGGGTCTGATCAACGTCCTGGCGGCGATCCTTCTGCTCGCGGCTGGTGCGGCTCTCGTCACGGCGTCGCCCGAAACCAAGGTGCTGTTCAACGGCGCTTTCACCTGGGACGCCTATGCGCGCTTCCTGAAGGTTCTCGTCATCGGCGGCGCGCTGATCGCGCTCATCATGAGCTTCGATTATCTGCGTCACGAGAAGCTGCAGCGTTTCGAGTACGCGATCCTAGTCGTGCTCTCGACGACCGGCATGCTGATCATGATCTCGGCATCGGATTTGATCGCGCTCTATCTCGGCTTCGAGCTGCAGAGCCTTGCGCTCTACGTCATCGCCGCGATCCATCGCGACAATCTGCGGTCGACGGAAGCTGGCCTGAAATACTTCGTCCTCGGCGCGCTGTCGTCGGGCATGCTGCTCTACGGCTGCTCGCTGATCTACGGCTACGCCGGCACAATCTCGTTCGCGGGCATCGCGCAGTCGGTCCAGGCCGGCAACGCGCCGACCGGACTGATCTTCGGCCTCGTCTTCCTGTTCGCGGGCCTCGCCTTCAAGGTGTCGGCCGTGCCGTTCCACATGTGGACGCCTGACGTCTATGAGGGCGCGCCGACGCCTGTGACGGCGTTTTTCGCCGCGGCTCCCAAGGTCGCGGCGATGAGCGTGTTCGTCCGTGTCGCCATCGACGCCTTCCCGAACATCCTCGACCAGTGGCGCCAGATCATCGTCTTCATCTCGATCGCCTCGATGATGCTCGGCGCGTTCGCCGCCATCGGTCAGTCGAACATCAAGCGACTGCTCGCCTATTCGTCGATCGGCAATGTCGGCTACATCCTTGTCGGCCTGTCGGCCGGCACGTCCAACGGCGTGCAGAGCGTGCTGATCTACCTCACGGTCTATGTCATCATGACGCTCGGCTGCTTCGCGGTCGTGCTCTGCATGCGTACGAAGGACGGCCGGCTGGTCGAGAACGTCGATGATCTCGCCGGTCTGGCCCGCACGCAGCCGCTGATGGGCTTCGTCATGGCGATGATGATGTTCTCGCTGGCCGGCATCCCGCCGCTCGCGGGCTTCTTCGCCAAGTTCTACGTCTTCCTGGCCGCGATCGAGGCCCAGCTCTATTGGCTTGCGGTCATCGGCGTCGTGACCAGCGTGGTGGGCGCGTTCTATTATCTGCGCATCGTCAAGATCATCTATTTCGACGAGGCGACGATCGAGTTCCAGCGCATGCCGTTCGAACTGAAAGCGATCATCGCCCTGACCGGCGCGTTCGTGCTCTTCTACTTCATCTTCCCAGCGCCGATGGTGGCCGTCGCGGGAGCCGCCGCCAACAGCCTGTTCTGATGGGATTTGAACTCGGGACGCTCGCTCGGGACGCAGGATACGACCTCCTAGCCTTCGATACGGTCGGCTCGACCAATGCCGAAGCCCTGGCGCGTGCCCGCGTCGGAGTGGCAGGGCCAGTCTGGGTCGTGACCCGGCACCAGACGGCGGGTCGTGGCAGGCGCGGGCGTGCTTGGGAGACGCCCGAGGGCAATCTCGCGGCCAGCCTTTTGGTTTCCGTCGAAGCTGATCGTCCGCTCGCCGCGACGCTCGGCTTCGTCGCCGGGCTTGCGCTCAATCAGGCGATCCGGACCGTTGCTCCGAATATCGCGGTCGCGGTCGGCGTGGACGGCCTCGACGAGCCGCGCGGGCCCAAGCTGACCCTGAAATGGCCGAACGACGTCCTCGCGGACGGTGCCAAGGTCGCCGGCATCCTGCTTGAGGTCGACGCTCTGGCTGATGGCCGGCTGGCTGTCGTGATCGGGCTCGGGATCAATGTCGCGGCCGCGCCAGACGGGCTCCCTTACGCCGCGACCTGCCTGAAGCGCCTCGGCTCGGATGCGACCGCCGAACAGCTGTTCACCGCTTTAGCTGACGCCTGGGTCGGCTTCCATGCGATTTGGGACGAGGGCAGGGGGCTGTCCGAGATACGCCGCCTCTGGCTGGCTCAGGCTGCGGGGCTTGGAGCGCCGGTAGCCGTTCGGCTCGGCAATGATATTCTGCGCGGCACGTTCGAAACGCTCGATGAGGATGGCCGGTTGATAGTTCTGACCGCTGACGGCGCGCGCCGCACGATTGCTGCTGGCGAAGTCCATTTCGGCGCCGCGGCCACGGCGGCATTGCAATGAGCACGACAGACGGAAACGACCTCGTCTTCCTGCCACTCGGCGGCGTGGGCGAGATCGGCATGAATATGGGCCTCTACGGCTACGGGCCGCCACGCAATCGCCAGTGGATCATGGTCGATTGCGGCCTGACCTTCGGCAATGCGGCGGAGACGCCCGGTGTCGACCTGATCTTCCCTGACATCCAGTTCGCGCTTGGGCTGAAGCAGAACCTGCTCGGCCTGATCATCACGCATGGTCACGAGGACCACTTCGGCGCGGTTCTCGACCTCTGGCCGAAGCTGAATATTCCGCTGATTGCGACCCCCTTCACCGCCAACCTGCTGGCGGCGAAATCGGCGGGCGAGAAGCGCGGTCCGCAATTGCCGGTCCAGGTGGTCTCGCCGAGCGGCAAGATCGAACTCGGCCCGTTCAATATCGAATTCGTGCCGGTCGCCCATTCGATCCCCGAGGCGAATGCGCTTGCGATCCGCACGCCGGCCGGCCTCGTCGTTCATACCGGCGACTGGAAGATGGACAAGAAGTCCCATCATTTCGGCGTCACTGACGAGTCGCTGTTCCGGGCGCTCGGCGAAGAGGGCGTGATCGCCGTCATCGGCGATTCCACCAATGCCACGAGTGACGGCCATTCGCAGTCCGAAGCGGACGTCCTCGAAGGCATCAGCGAACAGATCCGGAGCGCGCCGGCGCGTGTCGCGGTCACGACCTTCGCTTCGCATATTCCTCGTATCCGGACGGTTGCCGAGGCGGCGGTCTCGGTCGGCCGTGAGATCGTCGTCGTCGGCCGAGCCATGGAGCGCACGGTGATGGCCGCGCGGGAGACCGGCTGGCTCGACGGCGTCCCGGAATTCCGCTCGCCGGACGTGTTCGGCTATCTGCCGCCGGACAAGGCGCTTCTGCTTCTCACCGGCAGCCAGGGCGAGCAGCGGGCGGCTCTCGCCCGCATCGCCAATGACGATCATCCGGAGATCAGCCTGTCGCGCGGCGACCGGGTGATCTTCTCCTCGCGCACCATTCCGGGCAATGAGCGCGAGGTGAACAAGATCATTAACGCGCTGATCGATCTTGGCATCGAGGTGGTCACCGATCGCGATGCGATGGTGCACGTGTCGGGTCATCCTCGTCGCGGCGATCTGGAAGAACTTTATACTTGGCTGAAACCGCTCGCGGTCGTGCCGGTGCACGGCGAGGCGATGCATCTGCACGAGCACGAGAAGCTCGTTCGGAAAATGGGCATCCCGTTCGTCGGCCGGGTGCGGAACGGCAAGATGTTGCGGCTGGCGCCTGGCGCGCCCGAGGTCATCGCCGAGGTACCGGCCGGGCGGCTCTACAAGGACGGCGATCTGGTCATGGCGAGCGACGAGCCGCTCCGCCAGCGCCGCCGTCTGGCCTTCGCGGGCGTTGCTTCCGTCGCAATCGCTATCGATCAGAAGGGCGAGATCGCCGGCGATCCGGAGATCGAACTGAGCGGCTTCCCCGAGAAGGATGCGGAGGGCGAGAAGTTCGACGACATCGTCCATGATGCCGTCCTCGATGCGCTGGAAAGCCTGCCGCGGCCGAAGCGCCGCGATCCGGTCTTCGTAGCCGACGTGCTCCGCCGTGCAATCCGCGCCGAGATCAATGCCTGCTGGGGCAAGAAGCCGGTGTGCCACGTTCTGGTGGTGGCTCTCTGATGGATATCGGCAGTGCGATCGCGATCTATTTCCTGATTTGGTGGATCGGCCTTTTCGCCGTTCTGCCGTGGGGCGTCCGCTCGCAGCACGAGGCGGGAGAGGTTGTTCCCGGTACCGATCCCGGTGCGCCCGCGACTCCGCGGCTTCTGCGCATCGTGATCATCAACACGATCTTCGCGACCGTCATCTTCGTGGCGTTCTATTGGGTCTATACCCGCCACTTGATCTCTCTGGACGACATTCCGTTCCTTCCCTGAAGAAACGGCCGCAAATCGGTCGTACAAAAGAAAAAAGCAAGGCTTTCGCCTTGCTTTTCTTTGAGTTCCTGCGGGCTCGTTAGGGTCGAGATGCGGGATCGACCTTTCGTCGTAATCGCCGTGTGCGGGACAGCGATTAAAGAGCCTCTTTTCCTCCCAAGACTTGAACCCGTTCACGCCATGAGCGTGGCAGGCCTCTTTTTGTGGCAATGATGCTACGCCAAGGACCAAGCCATTGTCACTATGGGGAAATGGGTGTCACGAAAGTTTTTTAATGTCATGGAACCGCCTCATTTTCCGACGGTCTATCGGGTGATTTATGAAACAAATCAATCCCTTAAACTCGGTGACATGTTGCCGGAAAGCAGCAGTGGCTAAAAAACGATCTGCTCAAATTTTCGCCACATGCGAGTCAAGCGCTCGTTTTAGCCCCGGCGAGGCGAGACTCGGCTGAGTTGTGCGATTTCGTCCGGCGACAAACGGATCGGATCTTCCTCCGGGCGAAGGAAGCGGATTCCGAGCTCGCCCTCGCGCATCCAGACCACGGCCGCAGGCGAAAGCGTCGCGAATGCCTCGTCGTAAATGCGGATCTCGACGGGCAGGGGGCGGACGGATTCGAGCCTCAGGCGCGCTCCGCTTTCCGAGCGGTCGGAGATCCAGCATTCGGCGAGAAGGCGGTTCGAGCGATCGAAGACTTTTCCGGCGCGAAGGCGCGTCGGCCAGCGCTTCGTGTTTCGCTTGTTGTCGTGCTCGGCCATGAACCCCGCCGTATCTTATCCGGCGGATTGTCACGCGCGAGGATGGATCGAGGCTGACTTCGAGGATCAGGCCTTGGTGAGTTCGGCGATCTGTTTCTTGAGCGCCTTCGTCTCCTCGAACTTCTTCGTCACGTCGCGCACGACGGAGGCCATGCCAATGACCGAGCCGCTGGCATCTTTCATGAGAACGATGGTGAACTCGATCGAGATGCGGCGGCCGTCCTTGTGCTGGCCCGGGACCGCCAGAAGGTCACCTGCGCCGTAACGGCTTTCGCCGCTCGCCACGGTCTCGTGATAGCCCTCCCAGTGCCGGTCACGGAACGGTTCCGGGATGATGATATCAAGCGACTGGCCAAGAGCGTCCTGTTCGCTGAAACCAAAGATGCGCGTGGCGCCGGGGCTCCAGAAGACGATCGTGCCTTTCCGATCGCTCGCGACGATACCGTCCGAAAGGCTTTCAAGCAGAGCCTGGCCGATGTCGGGGACACCCAGGCCGGCGCTTGGTTTGAACTGGGTCTTGGCTTCCAAAGTCGCGGACTCCGTTGCGGCCGGCTTGCTTTCTTCCTCGATCAGCTCCTCGACCGGGCCGAAGAACTCGTAATGGATGCGATCGGTCGGAACACCGGCTTCGGCCAGTCCGTTGACGAATGTACGCATGAACGGGATCGGGCCGCAGACGAAGTAGTCGGCTTCTTCAATTGGCGTGTGCGCCTTGAGCCAGTCCATGGTCAGCCGGCCGGCTTGGTCATAATCCCGACCCGAGACGTCGACGTCGCGCGGCTGCGAGTAGAAGAAGGTCGCCGACGCGTCGGGCAGGCTTTCGACCAGCTTTCGGACATGCTTGCCGAAGCCGTGGGTCGAGCTGCTGATCGTCGAATGGATGAACTGGACTGGCGACTTTGTGTGGCCGGCTGCGATCGCCTCCAGCATGCAGACCATGGGTGTGAGCCCGACTCCGCCGCTTAGAAGGACGATCGGGCGTGCATGGTCCGGCTTGAGTATGAAGCTGCCCGAGGGCGGCATGACATTGATCACTGTGCCGGGCGCGACATGGTCGTGCAGCCATTTCGAGACGGTGCCGTTCGGCTCGCGCTTCACCGAGATGCGATAGGTCTCGCCGTTTGGGGCCGAGGATATCGAATAGTTCCGCTTCTGGGGCGGCAGCCCGGGCACGTCGAAGAGGAAGCTGAGATGCTGGCCCGGCAGGTGACGGGGCACCGGCTTACCGTCGACCGGGCGGAGCACGAAGGATGTGATGATGTCGCTTTCCGGTGTCTTGCTCTCGACCGAGAACGGCCGGGTGCCAATCCAGGCAGGGTTTTGAGCGAAATTCATCGTGGGGAATGCGCCTCCGATAGCGCGACGACAACAGCGGGCGAGGCGCGATTACCGCACGTGTCGGTAGCCCTGCAACAGCGACCAAACGCCCGGGATATCGGGCGGAGCATGGCGTGCTAATTGCTTTACGCGTCTCAGATGCCGGGGGATTCTAGTGCTGCGTGTGCTTGTCGTCGATCAGGATCGGAAGCGCGCCGAGATCGTGGAACAGGCGCTCAAGGAGGATCCGAACCTGGACGTGCAGATCGCGGCAGGCGGCACCGGCTACCTGCTCGATCTGCTGCGCCAGATCGAACCGGACGTTCTGATCGTAGATCTCGATCTGCCGGACCGTGACACGATCGAACAGTTGAGGGTCGCCAGCCGCGAGCGGCCGCGCCCTATCGTCATGTTTGTCGACCAAAGCGACACCGATGCGATGAAAGCCGCGGTCAGTGCCGGCGTCAGCGCCTATGTCGTCGACGGACTGAAGGCGAGCAGGGTAAAGCCGATCCTCGATGTGGCGGTCGCGCGCTTCCAGGAATTCGAGAATCTTCGCCGGGAACTGGACCTCGCCAAGACGTCGCTTGCCGAACGCAAGCTGATCGATCGCGCCAAGGGCATTCTCATGAGCGCGAAGGGTCTGAACGAGGAGGACGCCTATAATCTCCTGCGCTCCAAGGCGATGAACGAGCAGAAGAAGGTGGCCGAGATCGCGCAATCGGTCATCACCGCCGCGGAACTGCTGAAATGATCAAACTGCGCGCCGGCTTCGTCCAGCTCGTCGATGCGGCCGTTCTGATCGCCGCCGCCGATCGCGGCTTCGCGGAGGCCGAAGGCGTGAATCTCGAACTCGTCCGTGAGGTTTCCTGGTCGAACGTCCGCGACAAGCTCAATCTTGGCCATTACGAGGCTGCGCATATGCTGGCGCCGCTGGCGATCGCCGAAAGCCTCGGGCTCGATTATGCGCGGGTGCCGCTGACCAGCCTTTTGGTGATGAACCAGAACGGCAATTCGATCCTGTTCGGCAATGAGACCTACGCGGCGCTGCTGGAGCATGCGCAGGGCGATCTGGACGATCCCGCGGTTTCGGGAGCAGCGCTGAAGAAGCTGATCGAGGCCCGCGCGAAGGCCGGCGAGGAGCCGCTGACCTTCAGCATGACCTTCCCGTTCTCGAGCCACAACTACCTGCTGCGGTTCTGGACGGCGGCGGCGGGGATCGATCCCGACGAGGATATCCGGCTCGTCGTCCTTCCGCCTCCCTATATGGTCGACAGCCTGAAGAATGGACATGTCCACGGTTTCTGCGTCGGAGCTCCATGGCCGAGCATGGCGGTCGAGGCCGGAATCGGAAGGATCGTCCATTTCGGCTCGGACATTCTGGCGACGTGTTCGGAGAAGGTGCTTGCGGTGCGTTCCGCATGGGCGGCAGAGAATCGCGATTCGGCTCTGGCGCTCACTCGTGCCCTTATTCGCAGCACAGTATGGTGCGCGACCCCGGAAAACCGGGTGGAGCTTGCACATATTTTGGCCGCTCCAAGCCGCATGAATCTGTCACCGGATCTCATACTCCGGGCGCTGGAGGGCAGGCTTCGGATGGACGCGAACGGGCGCATCCGGGAGAACGCGCAATACCTCGTTTTGTCGTCCGCCGCGGCGCGCCCGGATGTGCGCCAGGGACTATGGCTCTATGCCCAGATGGTCCGCTGGAATCAGGCGGAATTCTCGTCCTCGCATATGGATGCCGTGAACGCCTGCCTGTCGCCCGAACTCTTCGACGCCGCGCTGTGCACGATGGCCCGGAAGACGGTTCTCGACGACGGCATTGGCGCGTTCAGCGGGCCGGCCTTCGATCCGACCGACATTCCCGCTTACCTCGCCGCCCTGGACCCGAAGTGACTGCTCATTCAGCAGGCATGCACAACAATTAATCTTGCGATTGGACTTCTTCCAAAGCGATAAACACAGTCGCTGACAAGCGCAGCGATTTGCGGTGGCTGTGCGGCCACTTAGGTGCGAACTCAGGTTTGGCACGGCGCTTGTAAGCACCAGATTTGCTCGCTCCGTCCTCCCTGGAGAGCGCGCTTCGCACCCAACGATGGGTGCTTTCATAAGCGATGCCGCTGTTTCGCCCTGGCCTCCGGCCCGGTGCGGACAGCGGCTTTTTTGTTTTTCGGCTTCGCGAAAGGACGGGCAATGAGCGACGGGATCGAGAACGGCAAGGGCATTACGAGGCGCGGACTGATCGGGACGGCTTCGACTGCGGCCTTGCTCGCAGCGGCCAAGACCGCGTTGCCGTTCGGAGCCAGCATCGCTCACGCGGCTGGCCCGGAAACGACCGAGGCCGTGCTCGGCTTCATCGCATTGACTGACGCCGCTCCGCTGATCGTCGCGAAGGAAAAGGGTCTGTTCGCGAAATACGGCATGCCCGATGTCGAAGTGGTCAAGCAGGCGTCGTGGGGCACGACGCGTGACAACCTCGTCCTCGGCTCGCAAGGGTCCGGTATCGACGGCGCGCATATCCTGACGCCGATGCCGTATCTGATCTCAGCCGGCAAGGTGACGCAGAACAACGTGCCGCTGCCGATGTACATCCTGGCGCGGCTGAACCTCGACTCCCAGGGAATTTCTGTCGCCAAGGAATACGAGGGCCTGAAGGTCGGCGTCGATTCCTCGGTCCTGAAGGAGGCCTTTGCCAAGAAGAAGGCGGCCGGCACTCCGGCCAAGGTCGCTATGACCTTCCCGGGCGGCACCCACGATCTGTGGCTCCGCTATTGGCTTGCCGCCGGCGGCATCGATCCGGATTCCGATGTCGAGACCATCGTCGTTCCGCCGCCCCAGATGGTGGCGAACATGAAGGTCGGCACGATGGACGCTTTCTGCGTCGGCGAGCCGTGGAACGAGCAGCTGATCCATCAGGGCATCGGCTACACCGCCTGCAACACCGCCGAGATCTGGAACCGGCACCCCGAGAAGAGCTTCGCCATGCGGGCGGACTGGGTGGACAAGAACCCCAACGCCACCAAGGCGCTGCTGATGGCCGTGCAGGAAGCCCAGATCTGGTGCGACGACATGGCGAACAAGGACGAGATGGCTGACATCGTCGGCAAGCGCGCTTGGTTCAACGTTCCGAAGAAGGACATCATCGAGCGCATCAAGGGCAATTACGACTACGGCAATGGCCGGGTCGAGGCGAACAGCCCGCACTTCATGAAGTTCTGGCGCGATCACACCTCCTATCCGTTCCAGAGCCACGACGCATGGTTCCTCACGGAAGACATCCGCTGGGGCAAGTTCGCAGTCGACACCGACGTCAAGAGCATGGTCGCCAAGGTCAACCGCGAGGATCTGTGGCGTGAGGCGGCCAAGGCGATCAGCGCCAAGGCCGAGGACATCCCGGCCTCGACATCGCGCGGCAAGGAAACCTTCTTCGACGGCAAGGTCTTCGATCCCGACAAGCCGGCAGACTATCTCGCCAGCCTCACCATCAAGCGCGCCGCGGCTTGACCGCCCGACAAGGAGGAGAGGCCATGAGCCTGCCCGCAATCGAGACCGAAACGAAAGTCCACCGGCTGCCCGGCGCGGCGAAGGTGCTGGCCCTGCCGGCGCCGTCTTCCGCCGCCGCCCTGCAGTCGCGGGTCATGCCGCTCCTCCGCGCCTTGGCGACACGCATCGTGCCGCCGCTCGTGACGCTCGCAGCATTGCTGCTCATCTGGGAATTGCTGTGCAGCAGGACCGGCTCGAGCCTGCCACCGCCGTCGCAGGTCATCAACGACAGCTGGGAACTCATCATCGACCCGTTTTATGACCGGGGCGGCCTCGACAAGGGGCTCTTCTGGCACCTGTTCGCCAGTCTCAAGCGCGTCATGCTCGGCTACGCGATCGCGGCGGTCATTGGTGTCGCCCTTGGTACGCTGATCGGCCAGTCGACCTGGGCGATGCGCGGTCTCGACCCGATCTTCCAGGTGCTTCGCACCGTGCCGCCGCTTGCCTGGCTGCCGCTGTCGCTGGCCGCTTTCCGCGACGGCGAACCTTCGGCGATCTTCGTGATTTTCGTGACGGCAGTCTGGCCGATCGTCATCAACACGGCCGTTGGCATCCGCAACATCCCGCAGGATTACCGCAACGTCGCCCGCGTGCTGCGGCTGAACCCGGCTGAATACGCGATCAAGATCATGATCCCGGCGGCCGCACCGTACATCTTCACCGGCCTCAAGATCGGCATCGGCCTCAGCTGGCTCGCGATCGTCGCGGCCGAGATGCTGATCGGCGGCGTCGGCATCGGCTTCTTCATCTGGGACGCTTGGAACTCGTCGCTGATCAGCGACATCATCGTCGCGCTGACCTATGTCGGCATCGTCGGCTTCCTCCTCGACCGTCTCGTCGCTCTCGTCGCCCACGCGGTCACCCGCGGTACTGCGAACTCCTGAGGAGAACCGTCATGGCGAAACCTTATCTCTCGCTCGAATCCGTCGGCAAAAGCTTCTCTCGCGGTGCGGCATCCACCGAGGTGCTGAAGGAGATCGACCTCAAGGTCGAGCGCGGCGAGTTCATCTCGATCATCGGCCATTCCGGCTGCGGGAAGTCGACGCTGCTCAACATCGTCGCCGGCCTGACGGATGCCACGACCGGCGTCGTCCTGCTGGAGGACAAGGAGGTCAACGACCCCGGACCAGACCGGGCGGTGGTCTTCCAGAACCATTCCCTGCTGCCGTGGCTGACGGTCTACGAGAACGTCTCGCTCGCGGTCGACAAGGTCTCCCGCAAGACGCGGTCCAAGGCGGAGCGCCATGCCTGGACCATGCACAATCTCGATCTGGTGCAAATGGCGCATGCCAAGGACAAAAGGCCGTCCGAAATCTCCGGCGGCATGAAGCAGCGCGTCGGTATCGCCCGCGCTCTCGCGATGGAGCCGAAGGTGCTTCTGCTCGACGAGCCGTTCGGAGCGCTCGACGCACTCACCAGGGCACATCTGCAGGACTCCGTCATGCAGATCCATGCGACGCTCGGCAACACCGTGATGATGATCACCCATGACGTCGACG
Source organism: Flaviflagellibacter deserti (assembly GCF_042652085.1). Taxonomy (NCBI): domain Bacteria; kingdom Pseudomonadati; phylum Pseudomonadota; class Alphaproteobacteria; order Hyphomicrobiales; genus Flaviflagellibacter; species Flaviflagellibacter deserti. The sequence goes on from NZ_JBHSJF010000006.1 coordinate 620,310, forward strand.
AGGCGGTGCTTCTGTCCGACCGCATCGTGATGATGACGAACGGCCCGTCGGCGCGGATCGGCGAGATTCTCGACGTGCCGCTGGCGCGTCCACGCAAGCGGCTCGAACTGGTGTCAGACGCGGCGTACATCCGCTGCCGCCAGGCTGTCCTGAAGTTCCTCTACGAGCGCCACCGTTTCGTCGAGGCGGCGTGATGGATGACCGTCACATCGCGCTCGTCCAGGAGAGCTTCCGGAAGGTTGCCCCGATTTCGGATGTCGCCGCCGATCTGTTCTACGGCCGCCTGTTCGAGGCGGCTCCGCATCTGCGGGGGCTGTTCCCCGAGGATATGAGCGAGCAGAAGCGCAAGCTGATGATGATGCTTGCGACAGCCGTGAACGGCCTGACCAAGCTCGAAACGATTGCGCCAGCCGTCGCGGCACTGGCGGTGCGGCACAACGATTACGGCGTCAAGCCGGAGCATTACGAGCCAGTCGGCGCGTCATTGATCTGGACGCTGGAGCAGGGGCTCGGGGACGGCTTCACGCCGGATGTGCGCGAAGCCTGGGTCGAGACCTACACCTTTCTCGCGGGCTTCATGAAGGACGCCGCCGCCTCCGCCGAGAAGGCGCGGGCGTCATGAAGGACCGGCTCGTCGTCATTGGAAACGGCATGGCCGGTATCCGCGCGGTGGAGGAGATGCTGGCGCGCGCTCCGGGCCGCTTCGACATCACCGTGTTCGGCGCAGAGCCGCATTTCGCCTATAACAGGATCATGCTCTCGCCGGTCCTGGCCGGCGAGAAGAGCTTCGACGACATCGTCTCGCATGGCGCCGATTGGTACGCGGAGGCGGGCGTCGAGCTTCGCCGTTCGGCTCCGGTCTCGGGGATCGACCCCGCGGCGCGTGAAGTAATGACGAGCGCTGGCGAGCGCATCTCCTATGACAAACTGATCCTCGCCACCGGCTCGCATCCGATCATGCTGCCCCTGCCGGGAGCCGAGCTCGACGGTGTCGTGAGCTTTCGCGACGCATTCGACGTCGACCGGATGGTCGTGGCGGCCGGCCGCGGCGGCCGTGCGGTGGTTATCGGCGGCGGCCTGCTTGGACTTGAAGCGGCCAATGGTCTGTTGGCGCGCGGGATGAAGGTCACGGTCGTCCACCTGATGCCCGGCCTGATGGAACGCCAGCTCGACGTCGAGGCCGGGCGGATGCTCCGGCGCGAGCTGGAAGGGCGCGGGATCGAGGTTGTCACCGGCGCGGTGACGGAAGCCATTCTTGGCACCGACCGCGTGACCGGGGTGAAGCTGAAACTCGGACCGGAGATCGAGGCCGATCTCGTAGTGATGGCGGTTGGCGTTCGGCCGAACGCGGATCTGGCGCGCAGCGCGGGTCTCGTCGTCGATCGCGGCGTGGTCGTCGACGACGAGATGCGGACTAGCGATCCGCATATCTTCGCGGTCGGCGAATGCGTCCAGCATCGCGGCTCCTGTTACGGGCTCGTCGCTCCGCTCTACGACATGGCGGCGGTATTGGCCAGGACGCTAGTGGGCGCGGGCGGTTCCTACGTTCCCGCGGCGACGGCCACGCGGCTGAAGGTGACCGGCATCGATTTGTTCTCGGCCGGCGATTTCGCGCCCGCCGAAGACCGCGAGGATGTCGTGCTGCGCGATCCCGGCCGTGGCGTCTATCGGCGACTCGTACTGAAGGACGACCGGCTGATCGGCGCCGTGCTCTACGGCGACACCGCCGACGGCGCCTTCTTCTTCAATCTGATCCAGAGCGGCGCCGACACCGCGCCGATCCGCGACACCCTGATCTTCGGGCCCGCGCTTTGCGCGGCCGCATGAGGCGATGATGAGCGGCGATTTTTCAGCGGAACAGAAACGCTATCTCGAAGGCTTCGTCTCGGGGCTGGGCGCGATGCGCTCGTCGCGCGGCCTGCCGCCACTCGGCGCGCGCGGCGGCGCGATGCCCGGAATGGCTCCGGCATCGGCCCCCGCCGAGCCCACTGGCCCGGACGCCGCCGGCCTCAAGGCGCAGCTCCGCACGGAAGCCGAGGGCAAGAAACTCGATCCCATCGAGATCGCCCGGCGCGAGGAAAACGGCCTCGATTCCTACAGCCGGATGAAGAAGGCAGCGAAGGACGGCGTCTATCCGAAGGGGCCGGACATTCTGCGCTGGCGCTATCATGGCCTGTTCTTCGTCGGGCCGGCGCAGGACAGCTACATGGTCCGATTGCGCATCCCGAACGGGGTGATGACGCACTGGCAGTTCGCGAGTGTGGCCGATATCGCCGAGGCGCATGGCGGGCCATATGCCCATGTGACGACGCGGGCCAATCTGCAGGTTCGCGAGATTCCGGCGACCGACGGCATCCAGGTGCTGGAGAAGCTCGTTGCACTCGGCCTGACCTGCAAGGGCTCAGGCGCCGACAACATCCGCAACGTCACCGGTACGCCGACGGCGGGCATCGATCCGCAAGAATTGCTCGATACCCGACCCTATGCCAGCGAGTGGCACCACCACATCCTGAATGATCGCTCGCTCTACGGTCTGCCGCGCAAGTTCAACGTGGCATTCGATGGCGCCGGACTGATCACGGCGCTCGAGGATACCAACGATATCGGCTTCTCGGCGGTCGAGGTGAGGGACGGGTTCGGCGTCGAGGCCGGGGTCTGGTTCCGCCTTGCGCTCGGCGGCATCACCGGCCACAAGGATCTGGCGCTGGACACCGGCGTCATCGTGAAGCCGGAGGACACGACCCGTGTCGCGGATGCGATCGTCCGCGTCTTCGTCGACCATGGCGACCGCACCGATCGCAAGAAGGCGCGGCTGAAATACGTGCTCGACGCCTGGGGCTTCGACAAGTTCCTGGTCGAGGTCGAGGCGAAGCTTGGCGAGGCGCTCGTCCGCGTTCCAGGCGAAGCCGTGATCGAACGGCCGGCATCCGACCGGCAGGCGCATATCGGCGTCCACAAGCAGAAGCAGGATGGACTGAACTGGATCGGCGTGACGCTGCCGGTCGGCAAGATGACCGTCGAGCAGATGCGCGGGATCGCCAAGATTTCCCGCGATCTCGGTGACGGTGATATCCGGCTGACCGTCTGGCAGAACCTGCTGGTTTCAGGCGTCCGCGACGCGAACGTTGCGCTCGCCGTGGCGGCCATCGAGGCGATGGGGCTAGGGATTTCGGCGACAGCGGTACGGGCCGGCCTCGTCGCCTGCACCGGCAGCGAAGGATGCAAGTTCGCGGCGGCGCCGACCAAGCGCAATGCCGAGGAAATCGCGCTCCATTGCGACGCGACGGTGCAGGTCGATCGGCCGGTGAACATCCACCTGACCGGCTGCCACAACAGCTGTGCCCAGCATTACATCGGCGATATCGGCCTGATCGGTCAGCGCGTCACCGTCTCCGATGAGGGCGATACGGTCGATGGCTACAATGTCTGCGTCGGCGGCGGGTTCGGCCCCGATGCCGGTATCGGCCGCGAGCTCTTCCAGGACGTGAAGGCCGAGGACGCGCCGCGCCTCGTCGAGCGGATGCTGAAAGGCTGGATGGCCAATCGCTCGTCGGACGAGGAAAGCTTCGCCGACTTCACCCGCCGTCACGAGATCGACCAACTGACCGCGATCTTCGCGGCGGAGGCCGCGGAATGAGCGTTCAGCCGTCACCCTTCTTCTCGCCGGTCCTTCCGGACAATGCCCCGTTCTCGTCCGAGCAGCGGGCCTGGCTGAACGGCTTCTTTGCCGGGATGTTGTCGCTCGACGGCGCCGGCCCGGCGAGCCTGTCGTCGGAGCAGGCCGCTGCCTTCATGCCCGGACTGCCGGGTACGGCAGAACCAGCCGAAGTCGACGACGGCGCGCCGTGGCACGACCCCACCATGGCGATGGACGAGCGCATGGCCCTGGCCGACGGCAAGCCGCTGAAGCGCCGGATGATGGCGGCAATGGCGCAGCAGGACTGCGGCCAGTGCGGCTACAATTGCGAAGACTATTCGAACGCGATCGCTCTCAAGAAAGAGGAGCGCCTCAATCTTTGCCAGCCCGGCGGCAAGGAGACGATGCGCATGCTGAAGAAGCTCGCCGCGGAACTCGACGGTGGCGCGGCTCCGGCAGTTGAGGCAAAGGCTGAGACGCAGGCGGCGCCCGCCTCGGCACCGGGGCGCTCGCGGGAGCACCCCGTCGACGCGACCTTCCTGAGCCGGTCGCGGCTGAACAAGGGTGCGTCCGCCAAGGAGACCTGGCACGTCGAGTTCCAGCTTCCCGACGGACTGGACTACGCCGCCGGCGACAGCTTCGGCCTGATGCCGGTGAACGACGCGGGCCTGGTCGACGCGATCATGGCGCGGCTCGGTCTCGCGGCCGATGCGACAGCCGACGGCAAGTCCGTGCGTGACGTGCTGCTGCGCGAGAAGGCGATCGGCGCTGCCCCCGACGCTTTGTTCGCGCTGATCGGCGAGATGGCCGAGGACCCCGACGAGAAGGTGAAGCTGGCGCGGATGGCCGAAGGCGAGGACCCCGACGGCGATCTCGACGTGACTGACGTCTTGGCCGCGCTCGACAAGTCGCCGTCCACCATGCTGGAAGCGGGCGCTTTCCTCTCGGTGCTCGACCCGCTGCAGCCGCGCCTCTATTCGATCTCGTCGAGCCCGAAGGCACAGGCCGGACGGTTGACGCTGACCGTCGACGCCGTTCGCTACGAGATCGGCTCCCGGGAACGGCTGGGCGTCGCATCGACATTCCTCGCTGGACGTATCGGCGAGGGAGCAAAACTCCCGGTGTATGTACAGAAGGCGCACGGGTTTGCTCTGCCGGCGGACGGCAGCGTGCCGATCATCATGGTCGGGCCCGGCACCGGCATCGCCCCGTTCCGCGCATTCCTCCAGGATCGGCTGGCGACTTCGGCGACCGGCGGTGCGTGGCTGTTCTTCGGCCATCAGCGGCGAGACAACGACTTCTTCTACGAGGAGGAATTGGCGGGTCTCCAGACGGCCGGAGCGCTGACGAAGCTGTCGCTCGCCTGGTCGCGCGACGGCGACAGGAAGGTGTATGTACAGGACCGGATGCGCGAAGAGGGCGCCGAGCTCTATCAATGGCTTGAGCGTGGCGCGCATTTCTACATCTGCGGCGACGCCAAGCGCATGGCGGCCGATGTCGACCGGGCGCTGCATGCGATCGTCGAGGAGCACCGTGGTTGCGATGCGGTGGCGGCTAAGACCTATGTCGCCGCGTTGAAGGCGGCGCATCGGTACCAGGCCGATGTGTATTGAGGTGGGTGTTTTTCTTTCTCCGCCGTCATGCTCCGGCTTGACCGGAGCATCCATCAGCAGCGTCGCACGGGTCCTCCGGTCTAGCCGGAGGACGACGACTTATAAATGCCTGGCCTCAGAGGCGTCGTCTCGTCCATGACCGCGCATTCCGCCGATCACGAGCCGGTTCGTACCACGTGCCCTTATTGCGGTACGGGATGCGGGGTCCTGGGCGGGCCGGCGCCCATGACGCCGGGCGATCCCGAACATCCGACCAATTTCGGCCGCGTCTGTGCCAAGGGCTCGGCACTTGGCGAGACGCTGGGACTGGAAAACCGCCTGCTGCATCCGATGGTCGGCGGACGGCGTGCGAGCTGGGACGAGGCACTCGACCTGACCGCGCGCCGCTTCGCCGAGGCGGTCGAAAAGCACGGGCCGGATTCGGTCGCCTTCTATGTCTCGGGCCAGCTCCTGACCGAGGACTATTACGTCGCCAACAAGCTGATGAAAGGCTTCATCGGCTCGGGGAACATCGACACCAATTCCCGGCTCTGCATGGCCTCCTCGGTTGCTGGCCACAGGCGAGCATTCGGCGAGGATCTCGTGCCTTGCAGCTACGAGGACCTCGACGAGGCTGATCTTGTCGTGCTCGTCGGCTCGAATGCCGCCTGGTGCCACCCGATCCTGTTCCGGCGGCTGACCGATGCGCGGGCGCGGCGTGGGACGAAGATCGTGGCGATCGATCCACGCCGGACCGCGACGGCTGCCGACGCCGATCTCTTCCTGCCGGTCCAGCCGGGGACCGATGTCCTGCTGTTCAACGGACTGTTGGCCCATCTGGCGCGAGTCGGCCGGATCGACCGCGACTTCGTCTCGGAACACACCAACGGCTTCGAGGATGCGCTGGCCAAGGCGCAGTCCGACGCGCCGGAGTTTTACGCGATCGCCGAGGAATGCGGCGTTCCGTTCGATGATCTCGTCGCGTTCTATGACCTGTTCGCCGCAACCGAGCGCACGGTTACCGTCTATTCGCAGGGTGTGAACCAGTCGTCGCGCGGCACGGACAAGGTCAACGCGATCATCAATTGCCATCTGGCGACCGGCCGGATCGGCCATGCCGGCATGGGCCCGTTCTCGTTCACCGGCCAGCCGAATGCGATGGGCGGGCGCGAGGTCGGCGGACTGGCGAACCAGCTCGCCGCGCATATGACGTTGGAGAACCCGGCCGATCTGGATCGCGTGCAGCGGTTCTGGAAAACACAGAAGCTCGCGACCGCGTCGGGGCTCAAGGCGGTCGACATGTTCGATGCGCTGGCTGACGGCAGGATCAAGGCGCTGTGGGTGATGGGGACCAATCCAGCGGCGAGCATGCCGAACGGCAACCAGGTGCGGAAGGCGCTGGCCAATTGCGATTTTCTCGTCGTGTCCGATTGCGTCCCGGGGACCGACACGGCACGCCATGCCGACGTGCTGTTTCCGGCCGCCGGATGGGGCGAGAAGGACGGTACGGTCACGAATAGCGAGCGGCGGATTTCGCGCCAGCGGGCTTTCATGCCGCTGCCGGGCGAGACGCGTCCGGATTGGCGGATCGTCTGCGATGTCGCACAGCGGATGGGGTTCGGCGAGGCATTCGGCTTCCGGAACGCGGCATCGATCTTTCGCGAGCACGCGGCTTTATCGGCGTTCGAAAACCACGGTGAGCGGGTCTTCGATATCGGCGGCCTCGCCGATCTGACGGACCATGAATTCGAGGCGCTGAAACCGGTGCAATGGCCGGTGCCGGCGGGCCAACGGGCTGGAACCGCGCGACTGTTCTGCGACAGGCGTTTCCCGACGCCGGACGGCCGGGCGCGGTTCATTGCGGTGGGTCAGCAGGCTCCGGCGAACGCGACGGGGCAGGGGCATCCCGTCGTCCTCAATACCGGGAGGCTGCGTGACCAATGGCACACGATGACCCGGACCGGCGAGGTTGCGCGGCTGATGGCGCAGGCTCCCGAACCGGTGCTGGAACTGAACCCGGCTGACGCGATTTCGTTGGGGATCGCAGACGGCGGGTTCGCCGAAGTATCGAGCGCGTGGGGACGAGCAGTGGCGCGCGTGCGGGTGACCACCGACCAGACGAAGGGTCAGGCCTTTTTGCCGATGCACTGGACGGACGACGTCACCGCCCATGGTTCACCGGGGCGAGTTGCAAATCCGGCCTGCGACGCGGTGTCGGGCCAGCCGGAACTGAAGCATACCCCGGCGCGTCTGGCGCCGTTCGCTGCGCGCTGGGAAGGACTTTTCCTGTCACGCCGGCGCTTCCGTCCCAGGGGGTTCGGCTACTGGGCGCGATCGGCCGTTCCCGGCGGTTATGCGTATCGGCTTGCGGGGTTGGAGCCGGCGGGAGAAGGGATCGTCCTCGGCCTTTCGCTGATGGCGAGCCAGAACGGGCTTCTCGACTATCATGACCGGCAGCGAGGTCTTTTCCGCGCGGCGGCGCTGGACGATGGCGGCGCGATGACCGAGTGCCTGATGGTGGGTGGTCCCGCCGGCCTGCCGGACCCCGTCTGGCTGATGGAATTGTTCGCCGACAGGCGCGTTGTGACGGCCGGAGAGCGGCGAGTTCTGCTCGGAGCGCGGTCGGTCACGCCCCAGCCGTCCGAGGGGCGGATCGTCTGCTCGTGCTTCGGCGTCGGCGAGGAGCGGATCCGCCGGGCGATCCGGGATGGGGTCGGCGATACGGCGGCGCTTGGGCGGGTGCTGAAATGCGGCACGAATTGCGGCTCGTGCCTGCCGGAATTGCGCGACCTCGTCTCGCAAGAAGCGCCGGCGGTTCCGGCATAAAAACCCCCGCTCCGTTGCCGAAGCGGGGGTTCGTCTGGGTCGCCTTACGGGCAGGCGTGCCGGAAACCGTCGTAGCCGAGATAAGTGCCGCTACGCGGGTCGTATGACCTGAAGCGCGCCGCGCAGTACTCGTCATTACGGTCGTAGGAGCCTGCATTTGCCGCAATGGCGCCGGCCGTCAGGCCGATGATGCCGGCGGCGAAGGCCGGACCGTAATAGTCCCGATAGCCATAGCCGTAATGGCGGTGGCGATAGCCGTAATACCGGTGGCCGCCACGATTGCCGTGCCAGCGACCATGACGGTTGCCGTGCCAGCGATGACCGCCGCCATGCCGGCTGCGGATCTCGGTCACATTGCTCGTCTTCTCGGCGGCCGCGACGGCGGCCGGTGCGCTTCCGGCGAATTGCGCCGCGGCGGGGCTTACGAACGAGCCGGCCGCCATGAGCGCCGCGATGCCAGTTGCGAGAAACTTTTTCATTCCCATCCTCCGGTGATCCATACCCAACCCCGGTCTATGAGAATTGTACGCACGGGAATCGGGTTCCCTGCGCTAAAGATTCGATATTTCCGGAAGGCTTGCGCCGCATGGCGCGTCAGCCTGCCTGCCTTTTTCCGCCGCCTCGGCGCGGCTGAGGCTTTCCAGCCGCTTCTCGACCTCGTCGAAGAGGGTGTTGAGGAAGTCGGTCGCATGGGCCCAGACGCGATCGCTCTTCTCATCGCAGTCGCGTTGCATCAATTGCAGGGAGGCCAGCATGCCGGAGCGCATCGAGCGGATACATTTGATGCCATCCGGGCCGACATCGCGGGCGTGCTGGGCGAGCAGTCCACGCAGAACCAGATCCTGTGAGATCAGCCAGCCTTGCAGAACTTCGATCTGGTCCATCGGCGCCCGATTTTCTGCGAGCGCCTGTTGAAAGATGCCCGGTCGCGAATCAAAACGAATCCGGACCCTTGAATAGGGGATTGCCCGTATAAGTTAGATTAATTTGACGGCCTGAAAATGCGCTGGCAGCTGAGCTGCATTTGCTATGCCGCATGGCCACAGGTTCGCGCGGCAGGCTAAATGCGTGTAGAGTATGGAGATTGTGGAAGGGCGGCTTGCACGGCGGGAACGCCGCGATTATGTCGTCTTGAACCGCGCCGGGGTGCCGCTGTTCAGCGGCTGAGATCAAACCCGACGAACCTGATCTGGGTCATTCCAGCGAAGGGAGCGTGAATGGACAGGGTCATCAATCTGAGTGAGCGCATGGCCGGTACCCGCTTCGACGTAGCCATCGTCGGCGGCGGCATCATCGGCCTGTCGATCGGCTGGAAGCTCCGGAAACGCGGGCTTTCCGTCGCGGTGTTCGAGCGCGACGTCGTCGGGTCCGGCGCGACGCGGGCCGCGACCGGCATGCTGGCCGCGACCGCCGAGGTCGAGGCCGGCGAGGATGATCTCCTGCCGCTGACGCTCGCCAGCCAGGAACTCTGGCCCGCTTTCGCCCGCGAGCTTGAGGACGTGAGCGGGCTTTCGGTCGACTACAAGGCCGAGGGTACGATGGTCGTGGCGCTCGGCCGCGAGGAAGTCGACCGGTTGCGCTTCCGGCATGATCTGCAGAAGCGGCTCGGCCTGAACACCGAATGGCTGTCCGGATCGTCGGCGCGCGAGCGCGAGCCGGGGCTTCGCCCCAACGTTTCGGGCGCCATCCTCTGCGAGCAGGATCATCAGGTCGACGCCCGGAAGGTCGCGGCCGCCCTGGCCGAGGCATTCAAGCGCGCGGGTGGCGTCCTGTTCGAGAACACGCCGGTCGTTTCGCTGGAGCGGAGCGGCGGGCGGATAACCGGCCTATCGACCGCGACCGAGACCTATTCGGCAGGCACCGTCGTGCTGGCCGCCGGAGCCTGGTCGCCGGAACTCGTGCCGGAGATCAGCCTGCCGGTCCGACCGCTGCGCGGTCAGTCGCTGGCGCTGCGGATGGATCCGCGCATGCCGGCGCTGACCCACGTCATATGGACCGAGCAGATCCATATGGCGCCGAAGGGAGATAATCGCCTGATCATCGGCGCGACCGTGGAGGAGCGCGGCTTCGACAAGGTCAACACCGCCGGCGGCGTCTTCGCGCTGCTGGAAGCGGCGCGGAGGGTTCTTCCGTCCATGGAAGAGCTGGCGATCGACGAGATATGGGCCGGCTTCCGGCCGACTTCGCTCGATGATGCGCCGATCTTCGGCGAAGCAGGGATCGACGGGCTCGTGCTCGCGACCGGCCATCACCGCAACGGCATCCTGCTCGCACCCGTTTCCGCGCGGGCGATCGAGCACCTGATCCTGGACGGACGGATGGATGGCCCGGAAACTGGTTTCACCTTTCAGCGGTTCGGCAAGAACAGCAGCCGGCTGACCGGAGGACTTTGAGGACCATGGAACTGACGATCAACGGCCAGACGCGCCAATGCGGTGCGACGACGGTCGATGACCTGCTCAAGGAAGAGCTCGACGAGGGCCATACGCGGCGCGGCATCGCGGTCGCGCTGAACGGGCAGGTTGTGCCCCGCGCCGAATGGGAGCGCGTGACCTTTTCCAAGGGCGATCGCGTGGAGATCGTCCGCGCGCTGCCGGGAGGCTGAGATGGCGAACACCGACATTTTCGACGATCCCTTTGTCGTCGGCGGCGAGACGTTCCGCTCGCGGCTCTGGATCGGCACGGCCGGTTATCCGAACCAGAAGGTGCTGCTCGACAGCGTGCAGGCCAGCCGCGCCGAGATGGTGACGATGTCGATCCGCCGCGTCTCGCTGGCGGGGCAGGGCTTCGATACCGTCAAGCTTTTGTCGGACTACAAGTTCCTGCCGAACACGGCTGGCTGCGAGACGGCGCGCGACGCGATCCTGACGGCCGAGCTTGCCCGCGAGGCGCTCGAGACGAACTGGATCAAGCTTGAGGTCATCGGTGACCGGGAGACGCTCTATCCGGACGTTCAGGAACTGCTGAAGGCGACCGAGGAACTGATCTCGCGCGGCTTCACCGTGCTGCCGTATTGCAACGACGATCCGGTGGTCTGCCAGCGGCTGGCCGATCTCGGCGCGGCGGCGGTGATGCCCATGGGCTCGCTGATCGGCTCGGGCATGGGCGTCGCCAATCCGGCGAATATCGAACTGATCTGTAACCGTTCGCCGGTTCCGGTGGTTGTCGATGCCGGTATTGGCACTGCTTCCGACGCGGTAATTGCGATGGAACTCGGCGCATCGGCCGTCCTGCTGAACACGGCGGTCGCCAAGGCGGCCGATCCGGTGCGGATGGCGGCGGCGATGGGCCATGCCGTTGATGCCGGACGCCTGGCCTATCTGGCAGGCCGTATCCCGCGCCGCGGCCGCGCGGAGCCGTCGAGCCCGCAACTCGGCCTCGTCGGTTCGTGAACCGGCTGCCGCGTCTTCTCATCATCACTGACCGGACCCAGGCGAAAACCTCGGTCGAGGAGGTGGTGGGGAAGTTGTGCGGCAGCGGTTGTGGCTGGATCCTCTTCCGGGACAAGGACATCGCCCCTGCCGAGCGGCGCGATATGGCGCTCCGGCTGCGCGAGATCACGCGAGGCTGCGGGTCCAGGCTCTCCGTGAGCACCGATGTGGCCCTCGCGGCGGAGATCGGCGCGGACGGGGTCCACTTACAGAGGGCCGAGGATATCGGGCCCGCCCGCGAATTGCTCGGCTCGGCTTGGGTCGGCCTCTCGGCGCACTCGCTCGGCGATGTCGGGTCGGCAAAGGAAGCGGGTGCGGATTACGTGACGCTCAGCCCGATCTTCCCGACCGAAAGCAAGCCGGGATATGGGCCCGCGCTCGGCCTCGAGACGATCCGTCTGGCGGCGGAGTTCGCCATCCCGGTCTTTGCGCTCGGCGGCGTGACCCCGACTTCGGCGCATCCCTGCATCGAGGCGGGCGCCTATGGCCTGGCTGTAATGGGCACGGTGATGCGCGCCGACGATCCGGCTGCAATTGTACGTGAATACGGACGCGCGTTCTCTACAAGTGCTCGTCGAGCCGGATGATCCGGCACGGATCGCCTTTCGAGCGCGGCGCATCTTCCGGAGGCCGCATGATCAGGCAGTCGGCCTCGGCGAGCAGGCGTAGCATGGACGAATCCTGCCTGCCGAACGGCATGGCCGTCGCCACACCGGTTTCCGACAGGGTGAGCTTGCCCCTCATATAATCCTGGCGACCCTGATTTTCGCCCAGTGACGTGCCGAGCACCGCATACTCCAATTGGTGATGGACGTCCCTGCGCCCCTGCAGAGCGCGCAGCAGCGGCACCATGAACAGGAAGGCGCAGACATGGGTCGAGACCGGGTTTCCCGGCAGGCCCAGCATGCGGATGCCGTTCATGTTGCCCGCCATCATCGGGCGGCCCGGCCGCAGGGCGACACGCCAGAAATCGAGTTTGAGCCCTTCGGCTGACAGCGCCTTGTGAACGAGGTCATGGTCGCCGACGGAGGCGCCGCCAGTCGTGACGATCACGTCCGCATTGAGGTCGCGTGCGTGGCGGGCCGCGTCCTGGATCGCCTCCAGCGTATCGCGTGCGATGCCGAGCTCGATCGGCTCGCCGCCGGCAGTCCGGACCATGTTCTCCAGCATGATGCCATTCGAGCCGTTGATCTGGCCGTCGCGCGGCTCTTCGCCCGGCTCGACCAGTTCATCGCCCGTCGCGAGAATGGCGACACGCGGGCGACGTGCGACGACGATTTCGGAGCGTCCAGTTGCGGCGACGAGCGCTACCGACCGCGCAGTCAGAAGAGTGCCTGCCTCCAGCAGGACATCGTCGGCGCGGAAATCAAGACCCGCCGGGCGGATATGCTGATTGGGCTTCGCATTGATGATGATGCTGACGCGATCGCCCTCGCGAACCGTATCTTCCTGCGCGACCACGGCGTCCGCGTTTTCCGGCACCGCGCCGCCGGTGAAGATGCGGACGGTCTGGCCCGCCTCAAGCCTTCCGGAGAACAGATGGCCCGCGGCCGATTCGCCGATCAGACGGAGTTCGGCGCCTTCCACGGCATCTGCTGTGCGAACGGCGTAACCGTCCATCGCGGATGACGGGAACGAAGGCTGGGTGCGGAGGGCGGTGATGGGCTCAGCGAGCGTACGTCCGGCTGCCATCGTCAGCGGAACCGCTTCGGTGCCGAGGAGAGTCGCGCCGCGCAGGACGTGTGCCAGTGCCTCGGCGACCGGAAGGAGCGGTTGGCGGCTCATGCTCAGTCCGCGTGCCAGTCGCCGGAACGGCCGCCGGATTTGGCCAGAACCCGGATGTTTTCTATCCGCATGCCGCGATCGACCGCCTTGGCCATGTCGTAGATGGTGAGGCAGGCGACGGAGACGGCCGTCAGCGCTTCCATTTCGACTCCGGTCTGGCCCTTGAGCTTGGCGGTTGCCGTGACGTGCAGGCCGGGAAGAGCGAGATCGGCTTCGATATCGACCGTGACCTTGGACAGCATCAGCGGATGGCAGAGCGGGATCAGGTCCGAGGTGCGCTTGGCGGCCATGATGCCGGCGATGCGGGCTGTGCCGATGACGTCGCCCTTCTTGGCGTCGCCGCGCAGGATCAGGTCGAGCGTCTCGGCGGCCATGACGACGCGGCCCTCGGCCCGCGCCTCGCGCTCGGTCTCGGCCTTGTCTGAGACATCGACCATGTGGGCCTCGCCGCTCTCGGCGATATGGGTGAGCCTGGACATCACTCGGCGGCGGAGCGGGCGTGCGCGGAAGCCAGAAGCGCGCGGGTCGCGGCTTCGACGTCCGCCTGGCGCATCAGGCTTTCGCCGACGAGGATCGTGCGAGCGCCGGCCTCGGCAACGCGGGCGACGTCGGCCGGGGTAAAGATGCCGCTCTCTCCGACGATGATGCGGTCGCTCGGAATCTTCGGCGCGAGACGCTCGGTGATCGAGAGCGAGACCTCGAAGGTCCGCAGATCACGGTTGTTGATGCCGATCATCCGGGCGTCGAGCTCCAGCGCGCGGTCGAGTTCCGCTTCGTTATGCACCTCGGCGAGGACATCGAGACCCCAATCCTTCGCAGCTTTGGCGAGGTCACGAGCTTCGGCATCGGTGACGCCCGCAAGGATGATCAGAATGCAATCGGCACCCCATGCGCGCGCTTCTGCGACCTGATAGGGCTCATAGAGGAAATCCTTGCGGAGCGCCGGCAAGGAGCAGGCGGCGCGGGCGGCGGTGAGGAACTCCGGAGCGCCCTGGAAGCTTGGGCCGTCGGTAAGGACGGACAAGCAGGCAGCACCGCCAGCCTCATAAGCGCGGGCGAGGGCAGGCGGGTCGAAGTCGGCGCGGATCAGGCCTTTTGACGGGCTCGCCTTTTTTATCTCGGCGATGAGCGCCGTCTGGCCGCCTGCGATCTTCCCTGCGATGGAATCGGCAAAGCCACGAACGGGCGGCGCACGCATCGCCCGAGCCGAAATCTCGACCAGCGGCACGGTCGACTTGGCTTCCGCGATTTCGCGTCGTTTGTAGGCTTCGATCTTCGACAGGATGTCGGTCATGGGATGGTTCATTACCTCTCCCAAGGGGAGAGGTCGAGTCACGGCGGAAGCCGTGACCGGGTGAGGGGTAAAAGCTGTCGATAGGCCTTACCCCTCACCCGCTCGCCTGCCGGCGAACCGGCCCTCTCCCTAAGGGAGAGGGGCAGACCATCACGAATTCGAAACTTCGATCAGCTTCTCCAACCGCGCCCGAGCGGCACCGGTGTCGATGCTCTGCTGGGCCAGCACCACGCCCTCCGCGAGGTTCTCGGCCTTGCCTCCGACGACGAGACCGGCGGCCGCGTTCAGCACCGTGACATCGCGATAGGCGTTGTCGACGCCGTCGAGAACGCCGAGCAGAGCCGCCGCATTATAGATGCCGTCGCCGCCCTTGAGGTCTTCCGCCGTGCAGCAGGTGAGGCCGAACGTGCGCGGATCGATGTCGAACAAAGTCACCTGACCGTTCCTGATCTCGGCGGCGTGGCTCAGGCCGGTACCGGTGATCTCATCCAGGCCATCGGACCCGTGGACGACCCAGGAATGCTCGGTGCCGAGCGCCGCGAGCGCATGGGCGATCGGCTCGACCCAGGCGCGCGAGAACACACCGACCATCTGGCGCGTGACGCCGGCCGGGTTCGAGAGCGGGCCCAGTATGTTGAAGATCGTGCGGATGCCGAGTTCGGCGCGGGCCGGGCCGACATAGCGCATCGCCGAATGATGGTTCGGCGCGAACATGAAGCCGATGCCGGCCTCGTTGATGCATTCGGATATCTTTTCCGGCGGGATGTCGATCTTTACGCCCAGCGCAATCAGCACGTCCGCCGAGCCCGATTTGGAGGAAAGCGCCCGGTTGCCGTGCTTGGCGACGGGAATGCCGGCGCCAGCGACCACGAAGGCGGCGCAAGTAGAGATATTGTACGAGCCGGCGCTGTCGCCGCCGGTGCCGACCACGTCGACCGAGCCAGGCGGAGCGATGACCGGTGTCATCTTGGCCCGCATGACCGAGACCGCGCCCGCGATCTCGTCGACGACTTCGCCACGGATGCGGAGCGCCATCAGGAAGGCGCCGATCTGTGCGGGCGTCGCCTCGCCGGACATGATGATGTCGAACGCGGCGGTCGCTTCCTCACGTGTGAGGGGACGGCCGTCGGAGACACGGGCGACGAAAGGCTTGAAGCTGTCCATCGGCAATCAGCCGGCCTTGCGGAGGGAGCCGGTACGGCGGCTGTCGTTCCACTCGCGGGCGATCGCGAGGAAGTTCGAAAACAGGGTGGACCCGTGTTCGGACGCAATGCTCTCGGGGTGGAACTGCACGCCATGAACCGGCAGTTCTTTGTGGGACAGGCCCATGATCAGACCGTCCTCGCTCTCCGCCGTCACTTCGAGCTCGGCGGGCAGGGTCGCGCGGTCGACGACAAGCGAGTGATAGCGCGTCGCGTGGATCGGCTCGTTGATGCCGCGGAAGACGCTTTTGCCCTGATGGTTGATCAGGTTGACCTTGCCGTGGACCGGCACGGGCGCACGAACGACGTTGCCGCCGTAGATGTCGCCCATCGCCTGCATGCCGAGGCAGATGCCAAAAACCGGAATCTCGGGGCCCGCGCGGCGGATCAGGTCACAGGAAATGCCTGCTTCTTTAGGCGTACACGGTCCCGGCGAGATCACGATCGCGTCCGGCCGGTCGGCCATGACGTCCTCGACCGTGGTCTTGTCGTTGCGCAGGACTTTGACCTGCGCGCCTAGGCGGCCGATGGCGTGCAACACGTTGAAAGTGAAGCTGTCGTAGTTGTCGATGAGCGTGACGCGGATCATGCGAGGTCTTTAGCAGACGCCGTGCAGCGGCGCGAGTGTGACGGAGGCCGATCGGTTTCCAGCTAGGCCGTGACCCGATGAACGCGAACAGCTTGAATTGGCGAAAGCGGAATTCCGCTTCGAGAAATACATAAAGCCGTCGCTCGTCGGGCTTTTGCAAAACGGAACCATCAGGTCTGGTTCATGGCGGTGTCGCCGACCAGCACCGTCGGATCCATCATTTGATGGCTTCGATCTCGCTGATCCGCCAGCTCCGGTCGAAGAACGGCTCGAGCGGACTATAAAGCCGCAGACATACAAACCAGCCCTTGTCTGGCATCGTCTGAATCCAGTTTCCCCTGGCAACTCCGACCGGCTGGGTTGGTGAGAAGTAGACCGTGGTTGAGCCGTCGGCATTGGCTTCCGCTGCGGGCGAAGGGTAGCTCTGGCTGCCGGCCCGCGGGTATCGTTGCGGCGTGTCGAGCATCGAGCGGGTCATGTTGTCGTACACCGTAAGCGACCAGAAGTTGGACTCCGGAATATCCTTAGGCAACGTGACCTTGTAGGTTTTGGACCCATCGAAGTACTTCCTGTCGGCGTCTCTCGCCGTGATGAGATACTGCGAGCCGATCCCCGTCAGGCGCATCGCCATTGCCGGCGTAATCCCGGTGATGCCGTAGAAGAAACTCGTGCGGGCGTCCATCTGACGGTATCCCGTCGGCGGGTAGGGCTTTGCCCCGTTACGCGTGATTTCGGGGATCGGGGTCTCGAACTCGTAACCGCTCTCGAAGAGCATGTTGAACCAGGACGAGTCGGGATAGAAGAACCAGTCTGGGTCCCTCGGATTCATCAGGAGATTGCGCGACGCGGCATTCGCCACCGCGACGGCGTCCGTCATGATCCCTCGCATGCGCTGGTCGGGCGCGAACGGCTTGCCTTTCACAATGCCGACGGCTGCGATTGGACCCATCAGCTCGACGTCGAGCGCGGTCGCGGGCTCGTCCTGGACCACCTCGTCCAGTAGCTCGAAGTAACTCCAATCGTTCGGGGGAAGGGTGTTCATTACCTTTCCGCTTCCCTCATGGAAAATGGTAGCCGGGGGCTCGATGATCTTGCCGAGGCGCGCGGTGCCGGCGAGGAAGGCGGCAATCGGGGTGCCGACGCCACCCGGCTCGAAGGGGTAGACCTTCGTGGACGACTTGATCACGTCGACGGCCGGCTTCGGGTCGCGTCCGTCCTTCAGAAAGGAGCGGCCGAACCAGAGGATGCCGTTCGTCTTTGCGTGGGCGATGAAGTAGCCGCCGTTCGGTAGCTCTCCATCGTAGCCGGGCGGGACGATGAGGTATTTCCCGCCGAGGCCACGGTCGGGCCCCGGACTGCCCATGTCGGTCACCCAGTGAAACCAAGCATCCTGCACGATGCCGAGGAACTCGGGCGGCGACTCGATCACGACCGGACCGTCGCTCAGGTCGAGCCACCCCATGACGTAGATCGTGTCCGCGTTCGGGGTCAGGAACAGCGACTTCGCGTCCATCAGTTCGGAGAAAACCAGCACCTCGTTCTTCTTGACACCCATGTCCTCCATTCCGCGCCGGAGCGCGCGGATGCTGACGCCGCGCATGGTGTCCATGAAGGTGCGGTAGGCGTAGGTGAAGTCGAGCTGATCGTAGAGCGCGTCGGCAGTCGGCTCTGTCGGCACCCCATCTTTGAACTCGAACGTACCGCGCGATGTCTCCACCACATTCGGTGTGACGATTGACGTTGGGACCGACGTGTCCGCTCGGGCCTGTGGCGGGGAGAGGAGTGCACAGCTGGTTGCGAAGGCAAGTAAGAAGCCCTTAAGCATGGCGCTCCTGCCTCTAAATCTGTGGTTTGGCGACGACCACCGTGCAGATCACTTATGTCGCAACGGCCTCCACCAGCCTACCCACTCTTCCGGTGGTTGAATAGCCCGACACGCGCGCGCTGGACCTGTGATCGAAGTCGTTCATTATTCGACCATTGTCGAGGATTGCAGTCCAGCTATGCGCACCCATTTCATAGTCACGGACGACGTAAACAAAAGCTTCGCCGCCCGAGCAGAAGCAATCGCGGTCAGCCAAATGACGGCCGCAACCGGGATGGAAGTTATGACCAATCTTATCCGCGTTCTCATAGCATCGAGTGCTCTTGCACTCAGTGCGAATGCTGCTCTCGCCAATTCCGGCAAGGTCGACGCAGAAATCCGTAACGAGATTTACCATGAGCATACCGCGATTCCACCGATGTCGCAGGGATTGATGTACGGTATGACACACCATCAGCTGCCTCCGGCGGTCTCGACCGCTCCCCAGACCAAGGCCGCGACCTTCCACAGGGTACAGAAGTACCATCAGTAAGCAGAGCTGGCAGAGACCAGGAGGCCGCCCGACGGGCGGCCTTTTTGCTTGCGCGAGCTTGACAGTGCGCCGCTGTGTCGTGTCTGTGCGCCTCCTCAAGAAACAAGAGGAGACACGGATGGGAACGGCCTTTGTCTTTCCGGGGCAGGGCAGCCAGCAGGTCGGCATGGGCCGCGCGCTCGCCGATGCCTTCCCCGTGGCCCGTGCGGTCTTCGACGAGGTAGACGAGGCGCTCGGACAGAGGCTTTCCAAGATCATGTGGGAAGGCCCCGAGGACCAGCTGACGCTGACCGCGAACACTCAGCCGGCGCTCCTCGCGGTGTCGATCGCGGCGCTCCGTGTGCTCGAGGCGGAGCGCGGGCTCGATCTCGCACGCAACGCCAAGTTCGTGGCCGGTCATTCCCTTGGTGAATATTCGGCGCTTTGCGCCGCCCGCAGCCTCTCCCTTTCGGATGCCGCGCGCCTTCTGCGCATTCGCGGCGAGGCAATGCAGGAGGCCGTGCCGGTCGGGCAGGGCGGAATGACCGCTCTGATCGGCACCGATCCCGACCAGGCCCGCGAGATCGCGGCCGAAGCCGCGCAGGGTGAGGTTCTCACGGTCGCGAACGACAATGGCGGCGGACAGGTCGTCGTCTCCGGCCACAAGGCAGCGGCCGAGCGCGCGATCGAGATCGCCAAGGCCAAGGGCGTGAAGCGCGGCATCCTGCTGCCGGTGTCCGCGCCGTTCCATTCGCCGCTGATGGCGCCTGCGGCCGATAAGATGCGCACCGCGCTGCTCGATGCCGTGGTCAACGCTCCGGTCGTGCCGGTCGTCGCCAATATGGTGGCGCGCGCCGTCACCGACCCGGACGAAATCCGCAAATTGCTCGTCGAGCAGGTGACCGGAACGGTTCGCTGGCGTGAGAGCGTGGCTTATATGGCCCAGAACGGCGTGACCCGGTTCGTCGAGCTTGGTTCCGGCAAGGTGCTCGCCGGACTGGTGAAACGCATTGCCGACGGCGTTGAAGGGACCAGCATCGGCACGCCGGAAGATGCGGCCAGCTTTTCAATCTAGGCTCCCTCATTGCCGGGCTTGACCCGGCAATCCAGACGCAGCGCCGATCTCGGGGCTCTGGATGCCCGGGTCGAGCCCGGGCATGAGGGATGGAGGAGGAATCATCAAATGTTTGACCTGACCGGGAAGAAAGCGCTCGTCACCGGCGCCACGGGTGGAATCGGCGGCGACATCGCGCGCGCGCTTCACAAACAAGGCGCGACCGTCGTCCTGTCCGGCACCCGCGCCGAGGCGCTCGATGCGCTTGCGGGCGAACTCGGCGAGCGGACGCATATCCTGACCTGCAACCTCTCCGACGCGGCGGCGGTCGACGCACTGGCGGGGCAGGCGGAGACGGCGCTCGGCGGGCTCGACATTCTTGTCCACAACGCAGGTATCACTCGCGACAATCTCTTCATGCGCATGAAGGACGAGGAGTGGGATGCCGTCCTGCAGGTCAATCTCACCGCCGGATTCCGCCTCTATCGCTCTGCGCTGCGCGGGATGATGAAGCGCCGTACCGGACGACTGATCGGAATCACCTCGGTCGTCGGCGTGACGGGCAATCCGGGGCAGGGCAATTATGCGGCGTCGAAGGCCGGCATGATCGGCATGTCGAAGGCACTGGCCCAGGAGGTCGCGAGCCGCGGCATCACCGTGAACTGCGTGGCGCCTGGCTTCATCGAAAGCCCAATGACGCACGCGCTGAACGACAAGCAGAAAGAGACGATCATCGAGAAGGTGCCGGCCGGCCGTCTGGGTACGGGTGGTGACGTCGCCTCCGCTGTGGTCTATCTCGCCAGCGACGAAGCATCCTACGTCACCGGCCAGACGCTGCACGTGAATGGCGGAATGGCGATGATCTGAAGGCGGAGCTGAGGCGTGGAAGGCTGGCCGGGGCTTGTGGCCAATCTAAAATAAGTGTGTTAATCGACCCCGCGATTTTTGATCCCGAGGGGAGAGAGGCCCGGTTTCGGAGCGGTGCGCCGCCCGCTGCCGGACACTCTGCGGGGGCAAAAAAACCGATGCCCGATCGGGCCCGTGGCTCTCCCCGAGTCGCAGACCGTGGCGGCACATCCAACATTTTTGAGGTACCGAGCGATGAGCGACATTGCCGAACGGGTTAAGAAGATCGTCATTGAACATCTTGGCGTTGACGCCGAGAAGGTGACGGACAATGCCAGCTTCATCGACGATCTGGGCGCGGACAGCCTCGACACCGTCGAGCTGGTCATGGCGTTTGAGGAAGAGTTCGGCGTCGAAATCCCGGACGATGCCGCCGAGACGATCCTGACCGTCGGCGACGCCACGCGCTTCCTCGAGAAGAACGCGGGCTGATTTTTTAGGAAACACGGAGCGCCTTTCGGCGCTCCGTCATGGAGCTTTGATGAGACGCGTCGTTGTTACCGGCATCGGAATGGTCTCTCCGCTGGCCAATGGCGCGGAACTGACTTGGCAGAAGCTCCTGAACGGACAATCGGGTGCGAAGCCGATTGAGAAGTTCGAAGTCGAGGATCTTCCGGCCAGAATCGCCTGCAGCGTCACTCGCGGCGACGGCACTGACGGCACCTTTAATCCTGACGAATGGATGGAGCCGAAGGAGCAGCGCAAGGTCGACGATTTCATCCTGTTTGCGATGGCCGCCGCCACGCAGGCGCTGAACGATGCCGACTGGCATCCGAAGACGCCCGATGAGCAGAACACGACCGGCGTCCTGATCGGCTCCGGCATCGGCGGAATCGAAGGTATCGCGGAAACCGCCCTCATCCTGAAGGAGAAGGGTCCGCGCCGCGTCTCACCGTTCTTCATTCCCGGCCGTCTGATCAATCTCGCCGGCGGTTATGTCTCGATCGAGCACGGGCTGAAAGGCCCGAACCATGCCGTCGTGACTGCCTGCTCGACGGGCGCCCACGCCATCGGCGATGCAGCGCGCCTTATCGCACTCGGCGACGCCGACGTGATGGTCGCGGGCGGTACCGAATCGCCGATCAACCGGATTTCCGTCGCCGGTTTCGCCGCCTGCAAGGCGCTCTCGACCAGCTACAACGATACCCCCGAGAAGGCCTCGCGTCCGTATGACCGCGACCGCGACGGCTTCGTCATGGGTGAGGGCGCAGGTGTCGTCGTGGTCGAGGAGCTCGAACACGCCAGGGCACGCGGCGCCAAGATCTACGGCGAGGTGATCGGCTACGGCATGTCGGGCGACGCGTATCACATCACCGCTCCCACCGAGGACGGCGATGGCGCCTATCGTTCGATGATGGCGGCGCTGAAGCGGGCCGGTATTCCGGCGAGCGAGCTCGACTATATCAACGCGCACGGCACGTCGACCATGGCTGACACGATCGAACTCGCGGCCGTCGAGCGCGTTGTCGGAAACGCGGCGGGCAAGATTTCGATGTCGTCGACGAAGTCGGCGATCGGCCATCTTCTCGGTGCGGCGGGCTCGGTCGAGGCGATCTTCTGCCTGCTCGCGATGCGCGACCAGGTGGCTCCGCCAACACTGAACCTCGACAATCCGTCGGTCGATACGCCGATCGATCTCGTGCCGAAGGTGAAGCGGGAACGGGAAATCAATACCGTGTTGTCGAACTCGTTCGGCTTTGGCGGTACAAACGCGTCCCTGATTTTCCGCCGTTACAACGCCTGAGCACCGCCGTTCCGGCGCCAGCCGCGCCGGAATCCCGAAACGCGGACAGTGACGAGCGATGATGCAGGACCGACCGGACCCGAACGATCCAGCCAACCTGCCGCCCGACGTACCCGCGCCGGCGGAACCGGCCAGTCCGGCGCCTTCGACCGCGCCTCCCGTGCAGCCGGCGACGCCAATCTCCTACTCTGCTCCAGCCGAACCTGCGCCACAACCTGCCGCTCAAGGGAAGCCAACCAAGCGTTCGTGGTTTGGCGGACGCAGGGAGAAGGTCGCTGCCGCTCCTCCTCCGCCGCCGCCCGCTCCGCCGGCCAAGCGCCGGGGGCCGCGATGGTCCGAGCGTTCGCGCAGTCCGTTCGTTGCTGGATTCAACGCCGCGCTGAACATCCTGATCCTGACGTTGATTGGGCTGGCGGTGACCGTCTACTACGGCATCAAACGCTTCGACGAGCCGGGCCCGCTACAAGCCGACACGGTCGTATCCGTGCCGCGCGGGGCGGGCGCCCGCGACGTTTCGGAAGCGCTGGGCAAGGCCGGAGCGATCAGCAGCGAATGGCTGTTCGTCGCGGGTGTCCAGGCAACCGGCAATCGCGGCACGCTACAGGCTGGCGAATATGAAATCCCGGCGCGGGCGAGCATGCGCCAGATCATGGACATGCTGTCATCCGGCAAAGTGGTCGAGCACACGATCACGCTGCCGGAAGGACTGACCTCGATGCAGATCGTCACCCGGCTGATGGAAGAGCCGCTGCTGTCCGGTCCCGTTCGCGATGTGCCGCCGGAGGGTACGCTTCTGCCTGAAACCTATCAGGTGAAGCGTGGAGACAGCCGTGAGCAGATCCTTCAGCGCATGGCCACGGCGCAGAAGAAGCTCCTCGACGAGGTCTGGGCGAAGCGCAATCCGTCGGTGCCGGTGAAATCGCCGCTCGAACTCGTGACGCTCGCCTCCATCGTCGAGAAGGAGACAGGTATCGCCAGCGAGCGGCCGCGCGTCGCCTCGGTGTTCGTGAACCGGCTCGGCAAGCGCATGCGCCTGCAATCCGACCCCACGATCATTTACGGCCTGGTGGGCGGCAAGGGCACTTTGGGGCGCCCGATCCTGCGCAGCGAGATCACCCGTCCGACGCCTTACAACACCTATACGATCCCCGGCCTGCCGCCTGGCCCGATCGCCAATCCGGGGCGCGCCTCGCTCGAGGCGGCCGCCAATCCGGCGCAGACGAACGACATATACTTCGTCGCGGACGGCTCGGGCGGCCACGCATTCGCATCGACACTGAGCGAGCATAACCAGAACGTTTCGCGCTGGCGTGCGATCGACAATGCCAGACAGGATACCGACCGTGCCCCGGTAGAGGCTGTGCCCGAGGAAACCGAGGGTGCGGCCGACCAGGCGCCTCCTGCGGCGGCTCCGGCCGCACAACCGCAGCGACCGCGCCGCCAGCAGACGCCGGCGGCGCAACGTCCCCCAGCGGCGGCTCCCGCGGGACCTCCTGCCGCAGGTAGCGTCCCGCAGCAGCCGCGCCGCCCGGCGCCTCCGCCTCCCGCGCCGCCGCGCTGATTCCCTCAAGTTGAGCCTCCGGCGCGCCATCGCTAAGTTCGCACCCCAACCCCCGCCAGATTGGAGACCCGATGGGCCTGACCAGCATGACCGGCTTTGCACGTGCCGACGGCTCAGTCGGCGGATTGCGCTGGTCCTGGGAGCTCAAGACCGTGAACGGAAAGGGGCTGGATATCAGGCTGCGCATGCCGCCGGGTTTTGACGCGCTTGAGCCTGCCGCACGTGCGGCGCTCGGCGCGAAGCTGCAGCGTGGAACCTGCCACGCCAACCTCAGCGTCAGTCGCGAGGGTCAGGCTCCCGTCATTCGCATCAATGATGCGGCGCTTGAACAATTGGTGGCGGCGCTCGACGTTCTGAAATCGCGGATCGATGCGACGGCTCCCTCGCTCGACGGTCTGCTGGCTGTTCGGGGCGTGGTTGAGATTGCCGACGCCGAGGCCGACGAGGCCACGAAGGCGGCGGAAGGGGCAGCGATCCTCGCCGGGCTGGCACAGGCCGCCGACCAATTGTCGAAAGCCAGACGGGGCGAGGGAGAGGCGTTGCAGGCGGTCATTGAGGATCGCCTGGCCGGCATCGAGCAATTGACCAAGGCCGCCGATCAGAGTCCGGCGCGTCAGCCGGACGCGATCAGGGAGAAGCTTGCTGAGCAGATAAAGGCCTTGATTGGCTCGGCGCCGATGCTCGATCAGGACCGACTGCATCAGGAAGCGGTTCTTCTGGCGACCAAGGCCGATATCCGCGAGGAACTCGATCGGCTTTATGCGCATGTCGCGGCGGCGCGGGCATTGTTGGCCGAGGGGAATGCGGTCGGCCGACGGCTGGATTTTCTGGCGCAGGAGTTCGGTCGCGAGTCGAATACACTTTGCGCTAAGTCCAATCACGTAAGCCTTACCGCGATCGGCCTCGAACTGAAGGCCGTCATCGAGCAATTCCGCGAGCAGGTTCAGAACGTCGAATGAGCGACCAGCCATTAGAAATCGACCGCCGCGGCATCATGCTCGTCGTCTCGTCGCCGTCTGGAGCGGGCAAGACGACGCTGACACGCAACCTGCTGCAGGAAGAGAAGGAGGTCGTGATGTCCGTCTCGGTCACCACCCGGGCGAAGCGGCCGAGCGAGATCGAGGGCGTCCACTATCACTTCATCTCGCAGAGGCAGTTCGAGCGGATGCGCGAGAACGGCGACTTGCTTGAATCCGCGGAGGTTCACGGCAATTGCTACGGGACGCCGCGTGAACCCGTCGAGGCGGCATTGGCGGCTGGCAAGGACGTTCTGTTCGACATCGACTGGCAGGGTACGCAACAGCTTCGCCACAGCGTTCTGGCGCCTGACGTGATCACCGTGTTCCTGCTGCCGCCCTCGGCCGCGGAGCTGAAGGCACGGCTCGAACGGCGCGCGGAAGATCCCTCGGATGTCATCAAGCGCCGGCTCGAGAACGCCGCCGACGAGATTCCGCATTGGGTCGAATACGACTACGTGCTGGTCAACCGAGAGCTCGAGAGAAGCTTCACGCGCCTGCGCTCGATCCTGACGGCTGAACGGCTGAAGCGGGTACACCCGCAAAACGTCCAGGCGTTCGCCGACCAGTTGCTCGCCGACCTCAAGGGCTTCGCGTCCTAGGCATTCCTTGCGCCGCCCGGTAGGATCACGCCGAGGCAGCTCGTGATCGGGCGGTGCAAGCATGTCGCCCTGGCGTGTCGGTAGCTGGTCCTGGGTCGGGCGTATCCTCGGGTCGCTGATCGCGTTTTCGGCGATCATGGCGGCAATCTCACTCGTCGTTCTGGACCCGCTGGCGGTGGCGCTCGCCCAAGGCCTGGTGGCATTGCACGGCCAGCCCTTTGCCGGTGACTTCGATCTCGTCCCCTTCTTCCTGTCACCCGCGGGACTGCTGACCGCGCTGGTGATTGTGGGTGCGTTCGTCGTCCTGACGGCAATCGAATTCGGTGGCCTCACCCTGATCACCCTGAACGGTCTGATCCGTCAGCGGACGAGCCTGAGTTCCGTCACGCGCCGGCTAACGGTAAGGTTGCCGGCACTGTTGGTCCTGACCGGGTTGGTCTGCCTGGCCGCCTTCGTGCTGCTGATCCCGGTTGGCTTGGCGGCCCTCGTGGCCAAGAAGCTCTGGCTTTCGGACGGCGACATCTACTTCTTCGTATCGACGCGGCCGCGCGAATTCTATTACGCGGTGTTGCTCGTCGGAGGCGTGATGCTGCTCGCCGGGCTCCTGGGCGTGGTCCTGGTGCTGCGCTGGTTTCTGGCGGTGCCGTATTGCGTAGCCATGGGTGTCAGCGCTACGGCAGCGCTCGAATGGTCCGCCGCCGCAACGACCGGGCACCGCGGCCGGCTGCTTCTGCGCATCGCCACTTGGGCGGCGATCGCGCTTTTATTGTCCGTGGCCGCGACAGCGGGATTCACGGTCCTGTTTGATCATATCGCCCTAGAGCGGACGCTGGAGGGCGCTACACGGAATACGTTGCTCCTCGCGATCGCGGCTGCCGTGTTGGCGACGCTCGTCTCGGCTGTCATTCGCGCATTGTTTGCCGTCCTCGCGGTCGATCTGTACGCCAGATCGGGAGGCGTGCGGATCGCCGAGCCTTCCGAAAGTCCGCGCACGCCCCGCAGAGTGCTGGCGACTTGGCTCCTTTGCCTGTCCGTTCCCGCCGTCGCGACGCTCCAGACCGTGTGGGCGTTGGAGGCATTCGATCTCGACGACAGGATCGACGTCACGGCACATCGGGCCGGCTCATCGATGGCGCCGGAGAACACGCTCGCCGCTTTGGATAAGGCGATCGCCGCGCGGGCGGACTTTGCCGAAATCGATGTTCAGGAAACGCGTGACGGGGAGATTGTCGTGCTGCACGACACCGATCTCCGCCGCGTGGCGGGCGTCGCACGTTCGGTCTGGGACATCAGCTACGATGAGATCCGGCAACTCGATGTTGGATCGTGGTTCAGTCCGGCATTCCGCGACGAACGCATTCCGACATTGCGGGAATTGGCGCTCCGTTCGAAGGGGCGGATCCGGCTCAATGTCGAACTGAAGGTGAATGGACACGGCGTCGATCTGGCCAGCCGCACGCTCACCATCCTGAAGGAAACCGGCGTCGCCGACACGGCGGTCGTCTCCTCGTTCGATCAGCCGATTTTGGCCGAGGTGCGCCAGAAAGAGCCGGCAATCGTAATCGGCTTCATCGTCGCGAGCGGCGTGGGTAATCTCACTGCCCTGAACGTCGACTTCTATTCGCTCTCCGCGCGGCTCGTCACCCCAGCGTTGATCAGGCGCATCACCGAAACCGGCCGGAAGGCGCATGCGTGGGGTCTGAACAGCGACGCGGCAATCATCGACGCCGTGCTGGACGGGATCACCAATGTCAGCACGGACGATCCCGCCCTTGCTCGCCGGACGGTCGATGCGCTCCAGGAGATGAATGCGGCCGAGATCGCGCTGCTGCGCCTGCGACGGACTTTCGAGCGCCAGGGCCTGTTGCGGCGAGCGGCCGTCGCAGCGACTCAGCCGGTTGCGGCGGAACGTTCCGATAGAAGTTCGCGCGCGAGCGCGGCGAACCCGGCGACATCGATCTCCTCCGCACGGCGGGTCGGCTCGATTCCTGCTGCCTCGAGAGCCGCCACCGGATCGCGGAAGAGCGATTTCAGGCTCTGCCTCAACATCTTCCGCCGCTGGCCGAACGCCGCCTGCGTGACCTGTTCGAGTGAGCGGATGCGGCAGGGTTCCGGCTCGGCGCGCGGCACGAGATGGACGACCGAGGATGTGACCTTGGGCGGCGGAACGAACGCCGACGGCGCGA
Source organism: Flaviflagellibacter deserti (assembly GCF_042652085.1). NCBI lineage: Bacteria > Pseudomonadati > Pseudomonadota > Alphaproteobacteria > Hyphomicrobiales > Flaviflagellibacter > Flaviflagellibacter deserti. The sequence continues at coordinate 648,071 of NZ_JBHSJF010000006.1, forward strand.
CGTCGAACAGGATCTTCGCCTCGGTCCGCCAGCCGGCAAGCACGCCCAGCCGGCCATAGGCGCCGGTGCCGGGTTGCGCGACGATGCGTTCGGCGACCTCCTTCTGAAACATCAAAGTCAGCGACCGCCACCAGGACGGCCATGGCTCGGCGGTGAGCCAGCCCGTGAGGAGCACGGTCGCGACGTTGTAGGGGAGGTTGGCGACGATGCGCACGGGCCGTCCCGACAGGTGGCTCGCGAGGTCCGTCTCAAGCGCGTCGCCCTCGATCACCGTCAGTCTGCCGGGATAATGCTCGCCGACCTCCGCGAGCGCGGCGATGGCGCGGCGGTCCTTTTCGACGGCAATGACACGGTCCGCGCCCAAGGCCAGCAGAGCGCGGGTCAGGCCACCCGGACCGGGACCGATCTCGACCACTTCCGCTCCATCCAGCGGGCCCGATGAGCGGGCGATGCGGGCCGTGAGATTGAGATCGAGCAGGAAATTCTGGCCGAGACTCTTTCGCGCGCTGAGCTCGTGGCGGCGGATGACGTCTCGAAGCGGCGGAAGATCGTCAATGCTCATCGGGAGAGACGCTCGGCGAGCTTCAGCGCCTCGATCAGGCTTGCCGGGTTGGCCTTGCCGGTACCGGCGATATCGAAGGCCGTGCCGTGGTCGGGCGAAGTGCGGACGAAGGGCAGGCCGAGGGTCACGTTCACCGCGCTGTCGAAAGCGATCGTCTTGATCGGGATGAGCGCCTGATCGTGATACATCGCGAGCGCCGCATCATAACGGGTGCGGGCTCCGGCGTGAAACAGCGTGTCGGCTGGGTAGGGGCCGGTTGCGTCCACGCCCTCGGAGCGGAGGTGCTCGATGGCGGGTGCGATGACAGCGGCATCCTCTGGACCGAGCGTGCCGTCTTCTCCCGCATGCGGATTGAGGCCGGCGAGCGCCAGACGGGGATGCTGGATCCTGAACCGCTGGACCAGGTCGCGGACGACGATGCGGGCGGTTTCGACAATCAGGTCCTGTGTCAGTTTCGCGGGTACCTCGGCGAGCGGTATGTGCACCGTGACGGGAACGACGGCGAGGCTCTCGCTCCAGAGCATCATGACCGGCCGGGCGAAGACGCCGGTATGCTCCTCGGCGAGGACGCCCAGAAAATCGGTGTGCCCCGGATGCGGGAACCCGGCGCGCAGGAGTGGCGATTTGGAGATCGGATTGGTGACGACCGCGGACGCGGCGCCGGACTGAACCAAGGATACACCGCGACGGATCGATTCGATGACGGCCGGCGCATCCGCGACGTTCGGTGTCCCAGGCGATGCGACGACCGCCATATCGAGCGGAACGACCGGTAATGCGAGCGGAAACATCTCGTTCACGCGGTCAGGTTCGGTGACAACCACCGGGACGGACAGATTCAGCTTCTCGGCGAGCGCAGTCAGATGGTCCGGATCGGCGATCACGAAGAAAGGCGGAAGGCCCTGGCCCTGCCGCGCCTTCCAGGCCATCAGCGCGAGTTCCGGGCCGATGCCTGAGGGCTCGCCCATCGTCAATGCAAGCGGCCTAGGTGTCACGACACCGCCTCATGTCCCGGTTCCGCTCAGGATCAGGGTTGCCTGGTCTCGTCGTTGCTGGCGAGATTGCCGACATTGAACGAGCTGCCGCCCTCGCCGATGGTACGGAGAGAGAAGCGGACGAAGACCTTCTGTACCGGATCTTCGTTGCCGTTCTCGCTGAAATCGACCGAATAGGTCAGACCGAACGCATAGCATTCATCGATATATCCGATCGTCGCTGCGGTCCGGTCGAATTTGTCGACGTCCAGATTATAACGTGCGGCGGCGCCGACATAGACGTTGTCGTTCAGATTGACCTTGAGATTGCCGAGGACGCCTTCGCGCGCCTCATCGAACCCGATGCGCGGCTGTTCGTCGTAACGGCCATAGATCAGGCCGCCCGAGAAATTGTTCGTGGCGAACCTGCCTTCGACTTCGGCCGTGTTCGGGCTGAAATCGTCTTCGTCGAGGCGGAAACGGGACGAGAAGGACAGCTGACGCGTCAGCTGCAGATAGGCCCCCGTGACGTAGTCGGACTTGTCCTTGTCGAGGCCGGAATCGAGGCCCGCGTTGACCAGATCCTGCTCGGCAAACGAGTTCGTACCGAACAGGTGGTAGGACTGGCCGAACATCACGTTGAAGAAGCCGCCCGAATTGAAGTTGAAGGTGTACTGCGCGCCGATATTGGCGCGGCCGCCACCTTCCATTCGGTCGTAGCCCGAGAACTTGTCCCACTGGAACAAAGTGGTCGTGTCGAAGAAGACGCTTTGGGCGTCCTCGTTCGGCAAGGCTCCGATGTGGGACTCGTCCGGGCGCAGGATGAGCTGTGCAATCGGCTCGATGACATGCGTGCCCCAGCTCGTCGTCGCGACGAACGGATAGCGATATTCGAGGCCGGCCGCCGCCATGCCTCGGAAGACGAAATCTTCGTCGCTGTTGACGAGATTGCGGTAGACGTCCGGAACGACATCGACGCCATTGATCGAGGACGGGACGGGGTCGGAATCCCGCCACGCCAGATCGCCCTTGACGTAGGCAAACGGTGTCCAGACCTGACCGATGGGATCGACAAATTCCTTGCGCCACTGGGCGTCCGCGGATGCGCGGCTGTAATTCCCGCCAAGGCCCCGAACGAGGCACTCGCTCGTGGAGCAATCGAAGTCCGTCTCGTCACGCGAGAGGTTGGTGATGTTCGCATCAATCCGGACTTCGCCGCCCAGGACCGGCTTGTCGTGGACGTAGTTGTAGTCCCAGACGCCGACGATCGGCAGCTGCTCCTGAACGTCGTCTTCCGACAGGCCATAGAAGTGATAGGCCCGCAGATCGAAGTAATTGCGGTCGCCAACGCCGGTCAGATGAATGTTGGATACGGCTTCGGACCAGCCGGTTCCCCAGAGGTCATAGTCATCAAGGACAAAGCGATCGCTCAGGACGTTGATGTCCCAGCCCCAGGACCAGTACTGATTGATGGCGAACTCGCCCTTGGACTGAACCGCGCCGCGCCAGTCTTCCTGCTGTTCGGTCGTGCCGAACCGATCCGGGTCCTGCTGGAAGACGCCGGCGGCGCGGATGGAGTAGGCGCCGTTCATCACCCTGTGACGGAATTCGACATCCAGCAGCGGTCCCTGCTCCGACAGGTAGGTCGGGGCGACCGTGACGTCCATGTTGGGCGCGATGTTCCAGAAGAACGGCGTCCGGACGCCGACGCCGTATTCGGTCGACGACATCAACGACGGCGTGAGGAAGCCGGTCTTGCGCTTCACCGTGGAGTCGGCGTGCTGGAAATACGGCAGGTACGCGATCGGCATGCCAAAAAATTCGAGACGCGCGTCCTCATAATAGATCGTCTTGTTGTTCTGATCGTGGATGATGCGCGCTGCCTTGATCTGCCATAGCGGCGGCTTGTTCGGATTGTCGCGGCAGGGTTCGCAGGCCGTATAGACGCCGTTGTCGAGGACAGTGACATTGCCGCCCTGACGGACCGCGCGAGTGGCGGCGAAACGCGTCTTGTCGACGCCCTCGATGAGAAGCGAATTGACGAAACCGGCGCTCAGATCCTCGGAAAGCTCGAGTTCCTGGGCGTGGATGACATTGCCGCTCGCCTCGGTCAGGCGGACATTGCCATAGGCATAAACCTTCGCGGTTGCCTGGTTGTAAACGACGCGGTCCGCCTCGACCGTGGACGTGCCGTAATCGAGCCGGACATTGCCGACCGCTGAAACCGTCTGCTTGGTGTCGTCGTACAGAAGCTCGTCGGCATTGACGTGCATCTGCTGGTTCGGGTCGCGCAGCCCGCCGGGCGTCTGCGCCCAGGCCTGCGAAAACGGACCGAAAACCAGGCAAAGCAAAGCCGTCGCCGCAGCAGCCCCGAGCCGCGCAGCCAAACGGTTCTTACTGGACGGACCCAACCCTCTCATCCGTCTTCCCGGTGTAGAAGCACCGTCACGCTCATCAACGCCCCAATCACGGCGGGTGTCCACGCCGCAACCGCCGGGGCGACAAAGCCCGCGGCGCCCAAATCCTCTGCCACCTTGCCGAGGACATAAAGCACGAAGCCGGCCCCTATGCCACCCACAACAGCCTTCGCCACGCCCCCTGTACGGGAGAAGCCGAGCGAAACTGTCGCAGCGATCAGGATCATCGTCACGAACATCGCCGGCTGCGCGATAAGAGACTGATATTGCATCTGGAATTTGGTCGGAGACAGGCCGGCTCTCTCGGTGCTCAAGATCACCGAGGGGAGGGCCCAGAAGCCGATCGCATTCGCGTCCGACAGCGAATCGGCAACCTGCTGCGCGGTCAGGTTGGTGGCGAGCAGATAGGATTGATGATTCTCCGGTGTCGCACCGATCCGGACGACATGCGCATGATCGAGCTCCCAGTAGCCGTCTCGCAGCGTTGCCTTGTCGGCGTCGACGCGCTCCTGCAGTGCTCCGGACTGGGTGAATACGAAGGCCGTGACCTTGCGGAGAATCCGGCCCCGTTCCGAGGACGACTGCGCCCGGATGATCGACTGATCGTCGACGCTCTGCTGCCTGATCCAGCGCCCGCCGGTCGGCGGCGCCTTGGCCGAAAGCCTCGCGGTCAGATCCGCCGATTGCTCGGTGAGCCATGCGGAGACAGGGCTATACGCGGCGGTCGCGAGGATGCCGACGATAGCCGCGACGATGCAGGCCGGAGCGACGATCTGCCAGATCGAGAACCCGGACGCTCGGCCAACCACCAGTTCAAGCCGCCGGGAGAGACCGACAAAAGCGCCGATCGCGCCGAAGAGAACGGTGAACGGCAAGGTCTCGCCGGCGATGCCGGGCGCACGTTCGAAAGAGACCTGCATCATGTCGAGAACGCCGACATTGTCTTCATCGCCGAGGCGCCGCGCGACCTCGACGAAGTCGATGACATAGATCAGTGCGAAGACGATCAGGAACGCCACCATGATCGCCAGCAGCGCGCGGCGCGCGATATAGGCGGGAAGAAGCGGGAGCAGGGTGCCGGCGAGCATCTGCGCTACGCCGTTCTCGGTTGCGGCGAGCGCGTGCGGGACGCCATCAGACCCGGTCCGAGCACCATCCAGAGACTGATCGCGCATACGGCCAGAGGCAGGATGTAGAGCGCCGGCACCGCCCAGGCGCTGACGGCGATCTGGTTGGTCAGCCACAGGCTGGCGACCCGCACGGCGACGACGGCAAGCACCGCCGCCAGAATGCCGGCAAACCTGCTCTGTCGATTACTCTGGGGGCGGCCAAGGGCAGCGAACGCGATACACATAAACGCCACCGGATAGAGCGGGGTCGTCAAACGATCGTGCAACTCCGATCGAATACGGCCCAACGCCGCCTCCGACTTGACGTCGGAGGGTGGTTTCCACAGGCCGGAGATATACTGCTCTCTTGGTTTATAGGAGATGACCACGTCATCGTCCTGGAACGGCGAAAGGTCGAAGGCGTAGCGATCGAACGTGACCAGGCTGGCATTTTCCTCGCCGGTCGCTTTGCGCATCGCCGTCCCGTTTTCCATCACGAGATAGGTGCCCTGGTCGGTCTTGACGACCTGGCCACGCTCGGCCGTGTAGACGATGTCCTGCTTCCTGTCCCTGTTGTCGGCGATCATCACGCCGATCAGCGCGGCGCCGGCATCGCGGCGACGTATATGGATCGTCACTCCCCGGTCGAGCTGGGTGAATTCGCCCTCCCTCAGCACGTTGACGATGACGTCGGCATGGATCGCGGTGATGATGTCGCGGACCTTGCGCAGGCTGGCAGGGATCGCGCTCGTGCTCAGGATGCCGACGGCGAGCGCGACGATTATCGAGACGACCCAGAACGGCCGCATCAGCCGCAGCGGGGTGACGCCAGCCGCGCTCAGCACCGGCAGTTCTGAATCGGCGTTCAGGCGGTTCAGCACGTAAACCACCGCACCGAACAGGGCGACCGGGGCGACCAGGAGAGCGAAATAGGGGGCCGCGAGCGCGGTCACCGCAAAGAAGGTCCAGAAGCTCTGGCCGCGCGTGGTGATGAGGTCGAACTCGCGCAGCGACTGGCTGACCCAGACCACGGCCGTGACGGCGACGACCGCGCCGATGAAGGCTGAAGCCGTGAGCCGGACCAGATAGCGTTCGAACGCACTCATAGCCGTGAAAATCCGACACCTTGGCTTTGCGGGAACCGAGGCCTAAACAATGTGTCCCGCCGCACGGCCCCGCCCGTGCACTTTGAGTCTGAGGAGCTTACAGCCGTATGGCCTCTACCCCCAAGATCGCGTTCGCGAAATCGAGCATTCCGACAAAAGGTGTTGCCGTCGTGCTCACCGACAGCAATCTCGGTTTTTCAGGCAGTTCCAAGGCGCTCATCGATGGACTTGGCGATTTCGCCCGTATCGCAGCGGCCGCGAAGTTCACCGGCAAGGCCGGTTCCAGCGTCGACATCGTTGCGCCGAAGGGCACCGAACTCGACCGGCTGATCGTGTTCGGGCTCGGTCGCGGCGAGGGCGATCCGGCCACCGAATGGGTGAAGACTGGCGGCCAGATCCTCGGCAAGATCGGCTCGGCAGAGGCCGCGACGATCCTCGTCGACATTCCGCCGGGCCTCGACGACGCGCCAGCGCAGGCGGCTGCCGACATCGCGCTCGGCGCCCGTCTCCGCGCCTACAAGTTCGATCGCTATAAGACGAAATCGAAATCCGACGACGAGAACGGCGCCTGCGCCTCCTCCCTGACCATTGCGGTCGAGGACGAGAGCGCGGCCAAGAAGGCCTGGAAGCCGAAGCACGCGATCGCGCAGGGCGTCGACATCGCCCGCGACCTCGTCAACGAGCCGTCGAACGTTCTCTATCCGGAAGAATTCGCCAAGCGCGCCAATCAATTGGTCGACGATGGCGTCGAGGTCGAGATCCTTGACGAGAAGGCGCTGAAGAAGATCGGCATGGGCGCGCTGCTCGGCGTCGGCCAGGGCTCCGAGAAGGAAAGCCGCGTCGTCATCATGCGCTGGAACGGCGCCAAGGATTCCAAGGAGCGTCCGGTCGCCTTCATCGGCAAGGGCGTGACGTTCGATACCGGCGGCATTTCGATCAAGCCGGCGGCCAGCATGGAAGACATGAAAGGCGACATGGCTGGTGCGGCCTGCGTGGTCGGCCTGATGCATGCGCTGGCGACCCGCAAGGCCAAGGTGAACGCGATCGGCGTGATCGGCCTCGCCGAGAACATGCCGGACGGCAATGCGCAGCGGCCGGGCGATATCGTCACTTCGCTTTCGGGCCAGACCATCGAGATCATCAACACCGATGCCGAGGGCCGCCTCGTCCTCGGCGACGTGCTCTGGTACACGCAGGACCGCTTCAAGCCGGCCTTCATGGTCAATCTGGCGACCCTGACGGGCGCGATCCTCGTTGCTCTCGGCCAGGAATATGCCGGTCTGTTCTCGAACAATGACGAATTGTCCGAGCGGCTGCATGCGGCGGGCAAGGCGACCGGCGAGCGCGTCTGGCGCCTGCCGCTCGATCCGGCCTACGACAAGATGATCGACTCGAAGTTCGCCGACATGAAGAACACCGGCGGACGTTATGGGGGATCGATTACAGCCGCTCAGTTCCTGCAGCGTTTCGTCAACGGTACGCCGTGGGCGCATCTCGACATCGCCGGCACCGGCATGGGTTCGTTGCAGAACGACATCAACAAGAGCTGGGGTTCGGGCTGGGGCGTGCGCCTGCTGAACCAGCTCGTGGCGGACCACTACGAGGGGTGAGTTTTCGCGGGCGCGGGAAGCCCGCGAGCCCGGAATCCATAAGCCCTGTGCCTATTGCGGAGACCGGGGATATGGGTTCCGGCTCCGCTTCGCGGCTCCGGAACACGCGATGACCGAAGTCTTTTTCTATCACCTCCAGCAGCAGCCGCTGGAACGGGTTCTGCCCGTTCTGCTCGAACGTTGCCTGGAGCGCGGCTGGAAGGTCGTGGTCCAGGCCGGCTCCGACGAGCGGGTGAGGGCGCTCGACGAACTGCTCTGGACCTTTTCCGACGAGAGTTTCCTGCCGCACGGGACCGAGGCGGAAGGCAAGCCCGAGATGCAGCCGATCCTGCTGACCGCGTCCGACATCAATCCGAACGGGGCGCAGGTCCGCGTCCTGGTCGACGGCGCGGAAGGGCCGGACCTCGGCGCCTATATCAGGGCGATGGTCCTGTTCGACGGCAATGATGAGGATGTTGTCGCGGGAGAGCGCCTTCGCTGGAAGGCGCTGAAAGCCGCCGGTCACGAGATCGCCTACTGGCAGCAGGACGATAGCGGCCGCTGGGTGAAGCGGGCTTAGAGCCAGGGCAGCCGCCTCTCCCGCTTGCGGGAGAGGCCGACTCGCGAAGCGAGCGGGTGAGGGCATTGGGGCGCTGCCACCGTCGTCATCCTCCGGCTTGACCGGAGGATCCACGCCACACGGCAAAGGCTCCTATGGGTCCTTCGGTCGAGCTGGAGGACGACGTCCCATCTTGTTTCCCTTATGCCCGGGCTTGACCCGGGCATCCAGAGCCAAGCAACGGGTGTTGCTGCTGGATTGCCGAGTCTCGAGCCCGGCAATGAGGGAATCCATAAGGATCCCGCTCCTTACCGACTCACGCCATCGCCTTCTCGAGTTCCGCCCCTGCCGCGAGCCAATCTTCCTCAGCCTGCATCAGCTTCGTGGCGAATTCCGCACGCTTCTTGGCAAGCTGCCCGGCCCGCAGCGGGTTCGCGGTTCCCGCCGCGAGTTCGTCGTCGATCTTGCCGATATCGGTCTCCAGCTTCGACACCTGGGCTTCGAGGTCGCGGATGCGGGCACGCAGCGGGGCAAGTTCGGCCTGGCAGTCGGCGGCGGGCTCCTGTTTGCGGGCCTTCCCTTCGCCATCGCCGCGCGCGGTCTTGAGGATCAGTTTCTGATAGTCCTCAAGGCTGCCGTCGAATGGCTTCACGGTGCCGTTCGCGACAAGCCAGAGTTCGTCGGCGCAGGCGTCGAGGAGGTGCCGGTCGTGGCTGACCAGGATCACGGCGCCTTCGTACTCGTTCAGCGCATCGACCAGGGCCGCGCGGCTGTCGATGTCGAGATGGTTGGTCGGCTCGTCGAGGATGAGCAGGTGAGGGGCCTCGAACACGGCGAGGCCCATCGCCAGCCGCGCCTTCTCGCCGCCGGAGAGGCGGTTGACCTGGACATCGGCGCGCTGGGCGGAAAAGCCGATCTGCGCCGTGCGGGCGCGCACCTTGGCGTCCGGCGCGTCCGGCATGCGCTCGCGGATGTGCTGATAGGGCGTCTCGTCGAGATTCAGGCCCTCGACCGTATGCTGGGCGAAATAGCCGATCTTGAGCTTGGACGAGCGGTGCGCCTCGCCGGCCATCGGCCCAAGCTCGCCGGCGAACAGCTTCGACAAGGTGGACTTGCCGTTGCCGTTGGCGCCGAGCAGCGCGATCCGGGCGTCGGGCGCGAGCGACAGAGCCAGGTTCTTCAGGATGACGCGCTCGCCATAGCCGATCGAGACGCGGTCGAGCGCGAGGATCGGAGGCGCCAGCGGCTTCTCGAACGGCGGGATGATGAAGGGGGGAACGTCGTTCTCGATGCGGACGGAGATCGTCTCCATCTTCTCCAGCCGCTTGACGCGCGACTGGGCCTGGCTGGCCTTCGAGGCCTTGGCCTTGAAACGGGCGACGAAGGCTTCCAGCCGGGCGCGCTCTTCGTCCTGCTTCTTCTTGGCCTTGATGTCGAGCGCCAGCTTCTCGCGCCGCTGCCGGTCGAAGCTGGTGAAATTGCCTCGGTAGAGAACGAGCTTGCCGCCATCGAGATGCAGGATGTGATCGACGGAGGCGTCGAGCAGATCGCGGTCATGGCTGATGACGAGGACCGTGCGCGGATAGCGCGCAAGATAGTCCTGCAGCCAGAGCGTGCCTTCAAGGTCGAGATGGTTGGTTGGCTCGTCGAGCAGCAGCAAATCCGGCTCGGAGAACAGGACCGCCGCCAGAGCGACGCGCATGCGCCAGCCGCCGGAGAAGGACGCGCAGGGCCGCTGCTGGGCGTCGGCATCGAAGCCAAGACCCGCCAGGATCCGGGCCGCGCGCGAGGGGGCGGAATGGGCGTCGATGTCGACGAGGCGTATCTGGATGTCAGCGATGCGGCCGGGGTCCGTCGCCGTCTCGGCCTCGGCGAGCAGCGCGGTGCGCTCGGTATCGGCGGCGAGCACGCGGTCGAGCAGGCTGTCGGGGCCCGACGGCGCTTCCTGCGCCACGCGACCGAAGCGGGCGGCTTTCGGCAGCTTCAGAGTGCCGTCGTCGGGGCCGATATCGCCGGCGATCGCCTTGAAGAAAGTGGTCTTGCCGGTGCCGTTACGGCCGACGATGCCAACGCGGGCACCCTCGGGAATCATGGCCGAGGCATTGTCGAGAAGCGTGCGCCCCGCGATGCGCAGCGTGAGATCGTTGACCTGAAGCATGGCGCCTTGTGCCGCCTCAGGCGCTTGAGGGCAAGTGACGGTTCGTCAACCCAGACCCACGCCGCTCTCGCGCTGGTAGAGAATGAGGTCGAAGCTCGGTGCTAGATCGCGTCCGCCGAAGCGGGTCAGCAGTGCGTGCGCCTGCCCGCGATGATGTGTCTGGTGATTGAAGAAATGGACGAGAGCGGGCGCCAGCGGCTGGGCGATATCGGTTGGCTTTGAGATCGAACGGTAGCGGATCATGCCGGTGAGGTCGGCCTCGGTCAGGCTGTCGACCCACGAGATGATGACGTCGTCCTGCACCTCACGGGCAGCGCGGAGGGCGGCGAGATCGTCATGCAGGATGACGTCGAGCTCGTCGGGAGCGCTGCCCCGGCCGGTGAAGCGCCTCATCCAGATGTAATCCACGACCAGAAGGTGGTTGAGAGTGCCGTGAAGCGAGCCGAAGAACGCGCCGCGATCGGCCCGGTATTCCTCGTCCGGCACCAAAGCGGCGGCGTCATACAAGCGGTTGTTGGCCCATTTGTTATAGCCGGCCAGCATCGAGAACATGGTGTCCGCCATCCGAACTCCTTGAAGCTTGGCGCCTCTTGCCACCTTGGGCGTCCAGGGCGGCGACCTCCGACGGCGATCTTTCGTCGCTTGGGAGGTCAGGCTGATGTGCGGATGCCCGGTGCAACCATTTGTAGAATAACGCTTTTTCTCTCCGCGCCCGAAAATAGCCGCAAAAAATCGCGCCTGAAAGGGAGACATCCGTAGAACAGCGTATATTTACTGAGGAAAGTTTGCGTAGTATGCCCTCCGCGTTGACACCGGCAGGCTCGCCGGTCGCGGCCGCGCGCAATGCGCCCAACACAATAACAGACCCGGACAACCCGGGCTTATTCGGGGTTCAACGCTTTTCGGACGGAGACCGTCCGGTGGAAGGAGGCAAATACGTTGTCATGGGATTCACCCGAAGTCTGGATCGCACTCGGTCAGATCATCTGGATTAATGCCCTGTTGTCGGGCGACAACGCCGTCGTGATTGCGATGGCGTGCCGGTCGCTTCCTGACAATCAGCGCAAGATCGGCATGATTCTGGGTGCTGGCGTAGCAATCGGACTGCGCATCATCTTCACCATGATCATCGTCACGTTGATGGGGATTCCCTATCTCAAGATCGTTGGAGCGCTCGCGCTTCTCTGGATCGCGATCGATCTGATCAGACCGAAGGACGAAGGCGACCATGGTGTTGCCGCGCACGACAGCGTCTGGCGTGCCGTTGGCACGATCGCTATCGCCGACCTCGTGATGAGCCTCGACAACGTGATTGCCATTGCCGGCGTGGCGGGCGACCACTGGGGTCTTCTGATCATCGGCCTCGTGATCTCGATCCCCATGATTATTGCCGGTTCGGCGGCCATCCTGTGGCTGATCGACAAGTTTCCGGTCATCGTCTGGGCGGGTGCCGCGCTTCTCGGCTTCGTGGCCGGCGAGATGTTGCTCTCGGACGTGGCTCTTGCCGAGCGTTTCGGCGAGGAGTTCGTCCATAGCTGGGAGATGACGGTTGCTCTGTTCTGCGCCGCGGCGGTCGTCGTGGTGGGCTGGCTCATGGTCCGTGCCAAGCAGAAGAAGCGCGTCGAAGAGGTTACGGGCGCAGCCTGATCCTGATTTGCGTCGGGCGGTTTCCGCCCGGCGCTTTCCTTTTTCGAGGCCGCGCCGGGACCATTTCCCCCGCGACGAATTTGGTCTCTCGAACCTCTCCAGTTTTAGTTGCGGCGACCGCGCCCCTATCGGTATAACCGCACGTCTTTTTCCAGACCATTGCGGGATGTTATGGCGCTCGAACGTACTTTCTCGATTATCAAGCCTGACGCTACTCGCCGGAACATTACCGGCAAGATCATCGACCGGATCGAAAGCTCCGGGCTACGCGTGATCGCGTCGAAGCGCGTCCATCTGACCCGCGAACAGGCCGAAGGCTTCTACGCCGTTCACCGCGAGCGGCCGTTCTTCGGCGAACTCGTCGACTTCATGATCTCCGGCCCGGTGATCGTCCAGGTTCTCGAAGGCGAGAACGCGATCGCGAAATACCGCGAAGTGATGGGCGCCACGAACCCGGCCGATGCAGAGCCGGGCACGATCCGCAAGGATTTCGCGGAGTCGATCGAGGCCAATTCGGTCCACGGTTCGGACGGCGGGGACACCGCTCCGAACGAGATAAAATACTTCTTCGAGGACGGCGAGATCGTCGGCTGATCCCGGGGGATCGGCGTTTCTCAATCTTGCAAAGCGGGTAGCTCTCGGGCTACCCGCTTTTTTGTTTCTGGAGGCGGCGATGGCTGGTGCAGCAGGTCTGGTGCGAATTGGTGGCGCAATGCTGGCGGTGGCTCTGTTGGCAGCCCCGGCCGAAGCTCAGTTCTTGTTCGGCTCGGCCCCGAAAGGCCCGCCACTGACGCGTGAGCAGGTGCGCATCCGCCTGCTCGATGGCTGCGTACTCACCCAATCCGGCAAGGCCGCGGATCAGGGCGCCGGACCGAAATGCAATTGCTACGCCTCGCGAGTGGCCAAGGCGATGACGGACGCCGACATCCTGGCCTACAGCTCGACGAAGAAATTGACGCCGACGGTGCAGGCCGAAGCGACCAAGGCTCTCGCGGTCTGCAAATAAGTCAGAGCGGAGGAGCAATGAGGAGCGGGTGTACGGCGTCGCTCGGCTGTCCGGAATAGACGACGTGTTCGCCCTCGACCCGCGCGCGGCCGGAGGCGACGAGCGCGAGCGCGTGCGGGTAGAGCATGTGCTCCGCCATCAGAACGCGTGTGGCCAGGATGTCGGCGGTGTCGCCATCGAGCACCGGCACGGCCGCCTGCGCGATGATCGGCCCGGCATCCATCTCCTGGCGCACGTAATGCACGGTGCAGCCGTGAATCTTCACACCTTCGTCAAGGACCCGCTGGTGGGTATGCAGGCCCTTGAAGCTTGGCAGCAGAGCCGGATGGATGTTGATCAGCCGGTTATGCCAGCGCTCGATGAAATAGGGCGAGAGCAGCCTCATCCAGCCGGCGAGGCAGACGAGCTCGATGCCGGCTTCGGCCAATTCCTCGTCGACGAGCCTTTCGAGGCCCGGGCGATCATGGGCCTTGTGGTCGAAGGCGGCCGTCGGGATTCCGGCGGCTTCCGCCTTGGCGAGGCCGCCTGCATCCGGACGACTTGAGATGACGAGGGCGATCTCGGCCGGATAGTCCGGCTGTTTCGCAGCCGCGACGAGCGCCGCCATATTGCTGCCGCCGCCGGAGATAAGGGCGGCGGTCTTGAGCCTTCTCATCAGAAGGCGAGGTCCAGCGAGCCAATGTTCTCGGTGCCGCCGGATGTGCGCGGCACGACCTCGCCAAGGCGGATCACGCTCTCGCCGGCCGCGGCGAACGAGGCGGCGATCGCAACGGCCTGCTCGGGGGCGACAACCGCAACCATGCCGATGCCGCAGTTGAAGGTGCGCAGCATCTCGCTCTCGGCGATACCGCCTGCCGAGGCAAGCCAGCGGAAGACGCCGGGGGTGTCGATGGCGGCGAGATCGAGACGGGCGGCCAGATCATCGGGCAGAACGCGCGGGATGTTGTCCGGGAAGCCGCCGCCGGTGATATGGGCGAGGCCCTTGAGGCCGGTGTGCTGCTTCAGCACTGAGAGGATCGACTTCACGTAGATCCGGGTCGGAGCGAGGAGGGCACGGCCCGTGCTGACGGCGGGCGCGAACGGCGCAGGGTCCGTCCATTTCAGGCCGGCACGCTCGACGACGCGGCGAACCAGCGAATAGCCGTTCGAGTGGACACCCGACGAGGCGAGGCCAAGCAGGATATCGCCTGCGGCGATGCCCTTCGGCAGCAGCATACCGCGTTCCGCCGCGCCGACCGCGAAACCGCCGAGATCATAGTCGCCGTCGGCATACATGCCGGGCATTTCGGCCGTTTCGCCGCCGATCAGCGCGCAGCCTGCCTCGACGCAGCCGGCGGCCACTCCCTTCACGACGTCGACACCAGTCTGCGGCGCGAGATGGCCGCAGGCGAAATAATCGAGGAAGAAGAGGGGCTCGGCGCCCTGAACGACGAGGTCATTGACGCTCATCGCCACGAGATCGATGCCGATCGTATCGTGGATGCCGGTGTCGATCGCGATCTTGAGCTTGGTGCCGACGCCGTCCGTCGCGGCGACCAGGACCGGATCCTTGTAACCGGTGGCCTTCAGATCGAAGACGCCGCCGAAGCCGCCGATCTCCGCATCCGCGCCCGGCCGGCGCGTCGCGCGCACCAAAGGCTTGATCGCCTCAACCAGGGCATTGCCCGCGTCGATATCGACCCCCGCGTCGCGATAGGTCAGGCCCTGGCTTTTCTCGGACATCCAAATCTCCGTTCGACACGGGGCTTAGCCCGAGAGACGCGGGCTTTCAACGGTAAGGCCGCACTTCCCAAAGCTCCGGCACGCGCGATAACGTCTCGGCCGGATGCCGATGAACCTGCCCAACACGATCACGGTGCTGCGTCTCGTCGCCGTGCCGGTCGCTGTCTGGGCCATACTCGGCGGCTTCATCCAGCTCGCATTCTGGGTGTTTCTCGCCGCCGGAATTTCGGACGGTGTCGACGGATATCTCGCTCGCCGCTGGAATCAGCGGACCGAGCTCGGCGCTTATCTCGACGCTATCGCCGACAAGGCGCTTCTCGTCTCGATCTATGTCACGCTCGCGATAGGGGACGTCATTCCGAACTGGCTCGCGATCATCGTCGTGTTCCGCGACGTGATGATCGTTGGCGCCGTCATCCTGTCCTGGCTGATGGAAAAGCCCATCACCATCAAACCTTTGATGGTCTCGAAGCTGAATACGGTAGCGCAGATCCTCTTTGCCGCGGCGATCCTTTCGACGAAAGGGTTCGGCGTCGACTGGGGCCACATGCTCTATCCCGCCGCATTCGTGACGGCTGGCTTGACGCTCGTCTCGGCGGCTGCCTATCTCGCCGCATGGATGCGTCACATGGCAGAACCGGCACCTCCGAAGCCGAGCTCGAGGAAGAGCGCTCGGGAATGACGATCCAACGCCAAGTCATTTTCTGGCTTGTGGCGTTTGTCCTGGTCGTCTTCGTGCTTTGGCTGCTGAGCGATATCCTGCTGCCGTTCGTGGCCGGTTTTGCGCTTGCCTATATGCTGGATCCGCTTGCCGACCGGCTGTCTCGCACCGGGATCGGGCGAACGACGTCCGCCGTCCTGATCCTGCTGGCGTTCCTGTTGGTGGTGATCGTACTCGGCGCGATCCTCGTGCCGATGCTGGTGGATCAGCTACAGGCATTCGTCAACAATCTCCCGGACTACATATCCAGGATCCAGGCGCTGATTGCCGGCCCAGGACTGGGATGGTTGCGCAGTATTGCCGGCGACCGGCTGCCGAGCGTTCAATCCTCGATCGGCGGTATCGTCTCGCAGGGAGCAAGCTGGGCGGGTGACTTCCTGAAAAGCCTGCTGCAGGGCGGCGCAGCCTTGATGTCGGTGGCGAGCCTTCTCGTGGTCACTCCTGTGGTCGCCTTCTACATGCTGGTAGATTGGGACCGCATGACTGGCTCGATCGACGGGTGGGTGCCTGTGCGCCATCGCGACACGGTTCGCCAATTGGCGCGCGAGATGAATGACGCGGTCGCGGGCTTCGTCCGGGGTCAATCGATTGTCTGCATACTGCTCGGCACGATGTATGGAGTCGGGTTGACCGTCGTCGGCCTGAACTTCGGCCTTCTTATCGGCCTCGGGGCGGGCCTCATCAGCTTCGTGCCTTATGTCGGCTCGCTGACGGGCCTCGTGGTGGCGACGGGCGTGGCGCTCGTTCAGTTTTGGCCGGACTATGTCTCGATCGGGCTGGTCCTGCTCGTCTTCGCTGTCGGCCAGTTCATCGAGGGTAATATCCTTTCGCCGAACCTCGTCGGCCGCTCGGTCGGCCTCCATCCGGTCTGGCTGATGTTCGCGCTATTCGCGTTTGGCGCGCTGTTCGGTTTTGTCGGCCTCCTTCTCGCAGTGCCGCTCGCGGCCGCTGCCGGTGTCATCGTCCGGTTTGCGTTGTCGCAGTATCTGGCGAGTGAATTCTACACCGGCGGAGAGGCCGCGAAGCCGAAACAGCCGCGCCGGAAAGCATCGACTGGCAAGGCATGACACGCCCGCCGCGGCAGCTGGTCTTCCAGCTCGATTCCGGTCCAGCGTTCGATGCGGCTGACTATCTCGTGACGCCGTCGAACGAGCAGGCGCATTCCTTCCTGACAAAATGGCCGAACTGGCCAGGTCGCTCCGCTCTGCTGGTCGGTCCGCATGGCAGCGGCAAGAGCCATCTGACGGCGATCTGGAGCGAGCAGGCGGACGCCGCGGTTTTGGACGCGAGACGCCTGACATTGGCGGCGGTCGACGAGATCGAAGGCGCCGTCGCCGTTGAGAACATCAATGCGAACGGCAGCGAGGACAAAGTCCTATTTCATCTTGTTAATTCCGCACGTGAGAAGAAGTTCTGGCTTCTGCTGACGGCTTCGCAGGTGCCGAACTTGATCTGGCCGAAACTGGCGGACCTGGCGTCCCGCCTTCGCGCGCTGCCCGTCGCGGAACTCTTTGCGCCTGACGACGCGTTGGTTAGAGCGGTTCTGGTGAAACTCTTTCATGATCGGCAGCTTGCCGTGGATGCCGAGGTGGTCGACTATATTTCCCGCCGCATGCACCGATCGCTTGGAGTCGCGCGCGACCTCGTCGCAGCGCTCGATGAGGAGGCGCTTTCGCTGGGTCGACGCGTCACGCGCCCGATCGCGTCCGAGGTGATGGCAAGGTTCGAGGAAATCGAGGAGTAGATGTCCGTCGCGCAACCGTCATCTTCGGGTCGTAACAGCAGGGCCAAACCGGCAAAAACGGGTGGCCCAATGATGTCCGAAGATGAAGTCGTCGAAGTCCTCGACGCGACTGCAGTCGTCACCCCCGGCGCCGAGCCTTCGACTGACGTTCGCCATTCCCCGGAACGCTTCATCAACCGCGAACTCAGTTGGATCCAGTTCAACCGCCGGGTGATGGAAGAAGCGGACAATCCGAACCATCCGCTGTTGGAGCAACTCCGTTTCCTGTCGATCTCGGCGAACAATCTCGACGAATTCTTCATGGTCCGCGTCGCGGGCCTCAAGGGGCAGGTCCGCACCGGCGTTACCGTGGTGAGCCCGGACGGCCGGACGCCTGCCGAGCAGCTCGACCGCATCAACGAAGTCGTCGTCGAACTCGCGCACGACCAGCAGCGCCGCTGGCTGTCGATTCAGGGCGATCTGAAAAAAGCGGGCGTCGTCATCGTCGGCCGCGACGAGATCGGCGAGCATGAGCGCGCCTGGCTCGACGACTATTTCATGCAGTACATCTTCCCGGTTCTGACGCCTATGGCGATCGACCCGGCGCACCCGTTCCCGTTCATTCCCAATCTCGGCTTCTCGCTTGCGCTGCAGCTGACGCGCCAGAGCGATGGCCGGCCGCTGAACGCTCTGATCCGCGTTCCCGCCAAGATCGAACGCTTCATCCGCATCGCCACTGACGGCCATCCGGGCGTGACCCGCTTCATCCTGCTCGAGGACACGATCGGCCTGTTCATCGGCCGTCTGTTCCCCGGCTATGTGGTCAAGGGGCAGGGCGCGTTCCGTGTCATCCGCGACTCTGACCTCGAAGTCGAGGAAGAGGCCGAAGATCTCGTCCGGCTGTTCGAATCCGCATTGAAGCAGCGCCGTCGCGGCACGGTGATCCGACTCGAAATTCAGAGCGGCACTCCGGAAGAGCTTCGCCTTTTCGTGGCTGACGCGCTCGACGTGAGCGAGAACGAGGTGTTCCTCGTCGACGGCCTGATCGCGTTGAACGAGCTTTCTCAGATCGTTTCGCTCGATCGGCCGGAGCTGAAGTTCATTCCCTACAATCCGCGCTTCCCGGAACGCATCCGCGAGCACGGCGGCGACTGCTTTGCGGCGATCAAGCAGAAGGACATCGTCGTCCATCATCCCTATGAGAGCTTCGACGCCGTCGTCCAGTTCCTGAACCAGGCGGCGCGCGATCCGAACGTGGTCGCGATCAAGCAGACGCTCTATCGCACATCGTCGGACAGCCCGATCGTCAAGGCGCTCGCGGAGGCGGCGGAGGCCGGCAAGTCGGTGACGGCGCTGGTCGAGCTCAAGGCGCGCTTCGACGAAGAGGCCAACATCCGCTGGGCGCGCGACCTGGAGCGTGCCGGCGTGCAGGTCGTGTTCGGCTTCCTGGAGCTGAAGACGCACGCCAAGCTGTCACTGGTGGTGCGCCGCGAAGCAGGGCAGCTCGTGTCCTACTGCCACGCCGGCACCGGGAATTATCACCCGATCACGGCAAAGATTTATACCGATCTCAGCTTCTTCACCGCCGATCCCGTGATCGGTCGCGATGTCGCGCGCATCTTCAACTTCATCACTGGTTATGCCGAGCCGGCCGAACTCGAGGCGATGTCGGTCTCGCCATTTAGCCTGCGTCGCCGCATCCTCGATCACATTGCGGCCGAGATCGACCATGCCAAGGCCGGCCGTCCGGCGGCGATCTGGCTGAAGATGAACAGCTTGGTCGACAGCGTCGTCATCGATGCGCTCTACGATGCGAGTCGCGCCGGCGTCGAAATCGACGTCATCGTCCGTGGCATCTGCTGCCTGCGCCCTGGTGTTCCGGGCCTTTCGGAAACCATACGCGCCAAGTCGATCGTCGGCCGGTTCCTCGAACATTCTCGCATCTATTGTTTCGGTAATGGCAAGGGTCTGCCGAACCCCGAGGCCGCGGTCTACATTGCCTCGGCAGACCTGATGCCGCGCAATCTCGACCGTCGCGTCGAGACGCTCGTGCCAATCCTGAACCCCACGGTCCACGAGCAGGTGCTCGACCAGATCATGGTGGCGAATCTGAAGGACAACCAGCAAAGCTGGACCGTATTGCCGGATGGAACCTCGCGTCGCATATACCCCGCGGACGGTGAGGAACCATTCAACGCGCATCGTTATTTCATGACCAATCCGAGCCTGTCGGGACGTGGTAAATCTGTTAAAAAGAGTTCGCCTCGGCGTCTCGCCAACCGCTGAACTGCCGGCGAGCCTCGACGCAGTCGAGGAGGCGCGCGGTCGTTTGCGGACAGGCCCGACGATCGGCGTCATCGACATCGGATCGAACTCGGTCCGACTGGTCGTCTATGAGGGGCTGACTCGCAGCCCGACGCCGATCTTCAACGAGAAAGTGCTTTGCGGCCTCGGCCGCTCCGTGGCGACGACGGGGCGACTGACGCAACGTGCCGTCACCAAGGCGCTGGCGGCGCTGAAGCGGTTCCGTGCGCTTTGCGACGTCATGCGCGTCGACGAGGTCAAGGTGCTGGCGACGGCCGCCGCGCGCGACGCCGCGAACGGCCAGGCTTTCCTCGATGAGGCGCGAGATATCTGCCGGGCGGATATCGAGCTCCTGTCCGGCAAGCGCGAGGCGCATTTGTCGGCGCTGGGCATCGTTTCCGGCATTTTTCATGCCGACGGTATTGTCGGCGATCTAGGCGGCGGCAGCCTCGAACTGATCGACGTGAAGGATCACGAGGTTGGTCAGGGCATCACGCTTCCGCTCGGCGGCCTGTCGCTGCAGGACGTCTCCGAAGGATCGATCAAGAAGGCGAGCAAGATCGTTCGCGACGCCATGGGCAAAGCCAGTCTGCTGAAGGGGCAAGAAGGCCGGAGCTTCTATGCCGTCGGCGGCACCTGGCGCTCACTTGCGCGTCTTCACATGGCACAGAAGCATTACCCGCTTAGGGTGATGCACGCCTATACGATCCCGACCAAGGAAGCGCTGAACCTTTGCCGTCGCGTCCGGATGCAGACGCCGGAGAGTATCCCGTTCATCAATGTCGTGCCGAGCGAGCGTCGGCCGCTGTTGGCCTATGGCGCGGTCGTTCTCGAATACGTGCTCCGCGTGATGAAACCGAAGGATGTCGTCGTCTCGGCCATGGGCGTCCGCGAGGGCCTTCTCTACGAGATGTTGGATGAGCAGACGCGTGAGGTCGACGCACTGATCGCGGCGGCCGAAGAATTCAACGTTCTCCGCTCGCGCTCGCCGAAGCATGGCTACGAACTGATCGACTGGACGGAGCGCCTGTTCGAGACCGCTTTGCTCGAGGAATATCCCAGCGATCGCCGGCTGCGCCATGCGGCCTGTCATCTCGCCGATATCGGCTGGCGCGCGCATCCAGACTATCGCGGCCAGCAGAGCCTGAACATCATCGCCAACGCCGCTTTCGTCGGCGTCGACCATCCCGGCCGGGCGTTTCTGGCTTTGGCGATCTATTATCGCAATGAGGGCCTGAGTGACGACGGCGTCAGCCCGATGCTGCTGCAGCTCGCGATGCCGCGTCTGCTGGAACGGGCGAAGATCGTCGGCGCGGCGATGCGTGTGGCTTATCTGGTTTCGGCCTCGATGCCCGGCATCCTGCCCCAAGCGCCAATCGAGGTCTCGAGCGACAAACTGGTGCTACGCCTCTCGCATGAATTGCGCGATCTGGCCGGCGACCGCTTGCACAACCGGCTGCGCCAGCTCGGGCGGCTGATCGGCAAGGAAGCCGAGATCATCGTCAGCTGACGATCAATCCTTGATCTCGACCGCGGCGACCCGGCCTTTGCGCAGGCCGAGCGCGATGTCGCCTCGCTTGAGCCCGAGCGCCTTCTCGCCGAACAGGTCGCGCCGCCAGCCGTGAAGGGCGGGGACATCGGCGTTGTCGTCGGCCGCGATCTGTTCGAGATCGTCGGTCGTCGCCAGAATTTTCGGCGCGACGCCTTCCTTCTCCGAGATCATCTTGAGAAGAACCCGGAGCAGCTCGACGGTTGCACCGGCACCATTCGGTGGCGGACGGTCGCGTTCGATCTTCGGGATGGTCGTCGGATCGCGTTCCACGCCCCGCTTGACCGCTGCGATGAGGTCGCCGCCCGCCTTCGATCTCTCGAAGCCGCTCGGTAAGCCGCGCAGGCTGGCCAGCGCTTCAGGACTGGTCGGGCCCCGCAGTGCGACCTCGGCGAGAATTTCGTCCTTCATGATGCGTGACCGCGGAACGTCGCGGGTCTGGGCGTCGAGCTCGCGCCAGGCGGCGACTTCCATCAGAACAGCGAGGTCGCGCGGCTTGCGCAACCGTGCCTTGATGCGCTTCCAGGCGTCTTCCGGAGCCTGGCGATAGGTGTCGACCGAGGTCAGGATCGACATCTCCTCGGTCACCCATTCGCTGCGGCCCCGTTTTTCGAGGTCTTCCGACAGGCGGCGATAGACCGAGCGGAGATAGGTGACGTCGGCCAGCGCGTATGTGAGCTGCGCCTCGGTCAGGGGCCGGCGGCTCCAGTCGGTGAAGCGCGACGACTTGTCGAGCTGGACGCTGGTGATGCGCTGGACAAGCTGGTCGTAGGAGATCGACTCGCCATAGCCGAGCACCATCGCTGCGACCTGGGTATCGAACACCGGATGCGGGATCAGCTTGGCGCGATGCCACATGATCTCGATGTCCTGCCTGCCGGCGTGGAAGACCTTGAGCACGCGCTCGTCGGCCATCAGCGCGAAGAGGGGGCCCAGATCGAGGCCAGGGGCCAGGGCGTCGACAGCAAAAGCGCCTTCGTCGTCAGCGAGCTGGACGAGGCAAAGCTTTGGCCAGAACGTCGTTTCCCGCAGGAACTCGGTGTCGACGGTGATGAACTTCGATAAACTGAGACGGGCGCAGGCGGCCTGAAGATCAGCGGTGGTCGTAATCAACATAGGCCGTCATATAACCGACTCGCGCGCGATGCACGACTGCGACGGTTGACAATTGGCCGCGTCGCGTGCGGTTCTCCGCCGCCTTTAGCGCATCAGGCGCGTTTGCCAAGAATTTTCAGGACACCCGGTCATGCATCGTTACCGCTCCCATACCTGCGGCGAGCTTCGCGAGGAGCACATTGGTGAAACCGTTCGCATTTCGGGCTGGGTTCATCGCATTCGCGACCATGGCGGCGTCCTCTTCATCGACCTGCGTGATCATTACGGCCTGACGCAGTGCGTGGCCGATCCGGATTCGTCCGCTTTCAAGCATGTCGAGAAGGTTCGCTCGGAATGGGTGATCCGGATCGAGGGCACCGTCCGCAAGCGTCCGGCTGGCACGGAGAACGCCGAGCTGCCGACCGGGCAGATCGAGCTTTTCATCAAGGACGTCGAAACGCTCGGCGCCGCGGCCGAACTGCCGCTGCCGGTGTTCGGCGAGCCGGATTACCCGGAGGACATCCGTCTCCGCTACCGCTTCATCGATCTGCGCCGCGAAACGCTGCACAAGAACATCATGACGCGGACGAAGATCGTCTCGTCCATGCGCCGCCGGATGGGCGATGCTGGTTTCACCGAGTTCGCGACGCCGATCCTGACCGCGTCATCGCCGGAAGGCGCGCGCGACTTCCTGGTGCCATCGCGCATTCACCCCGGCAATTTCTACGCGCTGCCGCAGGCGCCGCAGCAATACAAGCAGCTTCTGATGATTGCGGGCTTCGACCGCTACTTCCAGATCGCGCCGTGCTTTCGCGACGAGGATCCGCGTGCCGACCGCCTGCCTGGTGAATTCTATCAGCTCGACCTGGAAATGAGCTTTGTCGAGCAGGAAGACGTCTTCTCGACCATGGAGCCGGTGTTGCGCGGTGTGTTCGAGGAATTCGCTGAAGGCAAGCCGGTGACGCCGAGCTTCCCGCGCATCCGCTATTCGGACGCGATGCTGAAATACGGTTCGGACAAGCCGGACCTCCGCAATCCGATCGTCATCGCCGATGTGAGCTCGGAGTTCACCAAGGAAGAGGTGACCTTCAACGCCTTCAAGAACGTCGTCGCCTCGGGTGGCGTTGTCCGCGCGATCCCGGCGCCGGGCGCCGCGACGCAGCCGCGCTCGTTCTTCGACAAGCTGAACGACTGGGCGCGCGGCGAGGGCGCGCCGGGACTCGGCTATATCGTTTTCGATGACGAGAGCGGCGTGCTGACCGGCAAGGGGCCGATCGCGAAGTTCCTTCCGGCCGACGTGCAGGCCTCGATCGCTTCCACGGCCGGCATCGGCGCGGGCGATGCGGTGTTCTTCTCGGCCGGCGTCGAGGACAAGGCGGCGAAGCTCGCCGGCGCCGCTCGTATCCGCGTCGGCGAGGAGCTTGGTCTGATCGACAAGGACCGGTTCGAACTCGCCTGGATCGTCGATTTCCCGTTTTACGAATGGAACGAAGAGGAGAAGAAGGTAGACTTCTCGCACAACCCGTTCTCGATGCCGCAGGGCGGCCTGGAAGCGCTGCAGACCAAGGATCCGCTGACGATCCCGGCGTTCCAGTACGACCTTGTTTGTAACGGCTACGAGATCGCCTCGGGCGGCATTCGCAACCACAGGCCGGAAACAATGATCAAGGCCTTTGAAATCGCCGGATATGGCGAGGAGACGGTCATTGAGCGTTTCGGCGGCATGTATCGCGCGTTCCAATACGGCGCGCCGCCGCATGGCGGCATGGCGGCCGGCGTGGACCGCATCGTGATGCTGCTCTGCGGTGCGCAGAGCGTCCGCGAGATCGCGCTGTTCCCGATGAACCAACGTGCCGAAGACATCCTGATGGGTGCGCCGGCGACGGCCACTCCGAAACAGCTTCGCGAATTGCATATCCGCGTAAACTTGCCGGAGAAGTAGCCTCGCCGCCCGCGTCATCGTCACTTCACGCGATGGCGATGTATTTGGAATTGCTGGATTAAGAACAAAATCCCCAGCTTGAAGAATGCCTTCGAAGGGCGTTCACTCAGGCCCCCTCGACGAACAGGCTTCTCATGGCTTCGAATATTTCCGACGATCTCCGTAAAGCGGCTCTTGCGTTCCACCGCCATCCGAAGCCGGGCAAGCTCGAAATCCAGGCGACGAAGCCGCTCGGCACGCAGCGCGACCTGGCGCTCGCCTATTCGCCGGGCGTCGCCGCCGCCTGCGAGGAAATCCACGAGAAGCCGGAGGAAGCGGCCGAACTGACCGGTCGTCAGAACCTCGTCGGAGTCATTTCGAACGGCACGGCCGTGCTCGGCCTCGGCAATATCGGCCCGCTGGCGTCGAAGCCTGTCATGGAAGGCAAGGCCGTCCTGTTCAAGAAGTTCGCCGGCATCGACGTGTTCGACATCGAGATCGCCGCGACCGAGCCGGATCATGTCGTTGAAGTCGTAGCGGCGCTGGAGCCGACCTTCGGCGGCATCAACCTCGAGGACATCAAGGCACCCGAGTGCTTCGAGATCGAAGAGAAGCTCAAGGAGCGGATGGGCATTCCGGTGTTCCACGACGATCAGCACGGCACGGCGATCATCGTCGCGGCGGCGATCGTCAACGCGCTGGAACTCGCCAACAAGCGCATGCAGGATGTCAAGATCGTGACATCTGGTGCGGGCGCCGCAGCCACGGCGTGTCTGAACTTGCTCGTCAACATGGGCGCAAAGCGCGAGAACATCTGGGTCACCGACCTCGAAGGCGTGGTCTATGAAGGCCGCAACGTCCTGATGAACCGCTGGACCGAGGTCTATGCGCAGAAGACGAAGGCCCGGACGCTCGCCGACGTCATCGGTGGTGCCGACATCTTCCTGGGCGTCTCCGCTGGCAATGTGCTGAAGCCCGAAATGGCAAAGGCGATGGCGCCGAACCCGCTGATCCTGGCGCTCGCCAACCCGATGCCCGAGATCATGCCGGACGTCGCTCGCGAAGTTCGCCCGGATGCGATGATCTGCACTGGCCGCTCGGACTTCCCGAACCAGGTCAACAACGTCCTCTGCTTCCCGTTCATCTTCCGCGGCGCGCTCGACGTTGGCGCATCGACGATCAACGAGGAGATGAAGCAGGCGGCTGTGAAGGCGATCGCCGCTCTGGCTCGCGAGGCGTCGTCGGACGTGGTCGCGCGCGCCTATGGAGGCGAGACGGTCGGTTTCGGTCGTGAATCGCTGATCCCGAACCCGTTCGATCCGCGTCTGATTCTCCGCATTGCGCCAGCCGTTGCCCGCGCGGCGATGGAGAGCGGCGTTGCTCGCAAGCCGATCGCGGATTTCGACGCATACGACGACCGCCTGTCGCGCTTCGTCTACCGCTCGGGTTTCGTGATGAAGCCGATCTTCGCCGCCGCGAAGGAATCGCCGCGCCGCGTCATCTACGCCGAGGGCGAGGACGAGCGGACGCTGCGTGCGGCACAGGTCGTGGTCGAGGAAGGTCTCGCTCAACCGATCCTCGTCGGCCGTCCGCAGGTGATTGAGACGCGCCTGAAGCGATTCGGCCTGTCGATCGCGTCCGGACGCGACTTTTCCATCGTCAATCCCGAGGATGATCCGCGCTATCGCGATTACGTCGCGCTCTATCTGGACCGGGCAGGGCGCCATGGCGTGACGCCTGATCTGGCCCGTACGATCGTTCGCACCGATGCGACCGTGATCGCGGCACTGTCGGTTCTCCGTGGCGAAGCGGATGCGATGATCTGCGGTCTCGAAGGCCGTTATCCGGCACACTTGGCCACGATCAACGACGTGATCGGCAAGAACCAGGGTGTTTCCGATTATGCGGCGATCTCGCTGCTGATCACAGCCCGCGGAGCGCTGTTCATCTCGGATACCTACGTGGGCCTCGAGCCGACGGCGGCCCAGATCGCGGAGAAGGCGCGCCTTGGAGCCGAGGTCGTGCGCCGCTTCGGCGTCGAGCCGAAGATCGCGCTTCTCAGCCATTCCAATTTCGGATCGCGTGACTCGGCAAGCTCGCTGAAGATGCGGGAAGCGCTGGCGATCCTGCATGAGCAGGCGCCCTACCTCGAAGCCGATGGCGAGATGAATGCGGACCTCGCGCTCTCCCAGGAACTGCGGGACCGTGTCCTGCCCTCGTCGCGCCTGAAGGGCGACGCGAATCTGCTGGTCATGCCCGATCTCGATGCGGCCAAGATCGCCTCGCAGCTCGTCGCGGCGATGGACAATTCGCTGCCGATCGGTCCGATCCTGGTGGGTGCGGCGCGTCCGGCTCAGATCGTTACGTCGACGACGACGACACGCGGCCTCGTCAACGTCACGGCTTTTGCCGTGATGGAGGCGCAGGAATACGCCAGCCAGAAGAACTGACCGGCGATGGCGGTTCAGGAGGCTTTCTGAACCGCCTCGCGCATTGTGCGGGAGACGTATTCGACGTCTGCCAGGGTCGGCAGGCTGTCCTCGATACCGAGATGCTGCACCGAGTGGGCGGATGCCGCGCGCGCGAAGCGGAAATGATCCGCCCAAGGCGCATATGGCCGCGCCAGATACGAATAGAGATAGGCGCCGTGGAAGATGTCGCCGGCGCCGTTCGTGTCGATGACGCGCTCAAACGGCACCGCGAGTGACGGCGTTTCGCGCGGTGCGCCTTTCTCGTCGTACCAGACGATTCCACGCTCGCCGAGCGTGACCGCGCCAACCTTGCAGTCCTTGGATTTCAGGTATTCGAGCATTTCGGCAGGGGCGAGCTCCATCTGTTCGCACATCCGCTCCGACACGACGGCAACGTCGATGAAGGTCAGAAGCTCGTCGGTATTCTCTCGCACGGCACCGCCGTCCAGCGAGGTCAGAATGCCCGCATCTCGACATCTCTTGGCGTAGTGGAGGGCGGCGTCAGGCTGATGTCCGTCGAGATGCAGGGCGCGGCAGCCGGAGAGGTTGAGCATCGGAAACGGATGAAGGTGGTCGTCATCGCGGCAGCGAACGATCGCTCTTTTTCCGGCATTCGGCATGATGAAGGAAAGGGACGCCTCTCGGACTTTGCGCGAATGCAGCGGTATCGAATAGCGCGAGGCCATATCCCGGAACATTCGCGACAGCCAGTCATCGCCGAGCGTGGTGAGGAGGTCGGGCACGATGCCGAGCTTGGCGCAGCAGAAGGCCGCGGCGACGGCGTTGCCGCCGAAGCTGACCGCATAGTCATCGGCCAAGGTCTTTTCATCCCCCGTGGGTAAGTGGTCGGTGATGAAAGTCACATCGATATAGGTGTGACCAATGAAGAGAGCTTCCATTTCTCCCCTTTCCGACGCGGCCAATACCGCCGTTATTCTTCTTTTCCTACAGCAAGTTCCGCGCCGTCCCCGGTTTAAGAGCGGCTTAACGTGCCGCGGTCTATAGGACGAGGGTAAGTTGCGGAGACGCGCTTTGGTTCGGCGCAAGACTAGCAGATCAAGAGTGTCGCTGCTCGTGTGTGCGATGGCTTTCGCACCGCTTGTCGGTCTGAATCTCTTACTCTGGATGCATATCAACGCACATGGCCGAACCGATGTTCGCGATGCGGCGGCTCATATCCTCGAATTGGTCGAAGCGCGTCTCGACGAATCGATGACGCAACTCGTCGCACTCGGAATGGCGAGCAAGCCCTCGTGTTTGCCCGATGGGCTTGCGCAGCTGTCGCGAGCCGCCATGAAGGCGACCCAGGTCAGTGAAGTCAGCGTCATCGATTCGACGGGGGCAACTCTCTGCACCCCGAACGGGGCACCTCGCATCGTTCGCACGGTCTCATCGGCCCATGATACTGGAAATCCGAACATCAAACTGTTCGCGGTCGACCTCGGCAACGACCAGGGGCCGCGATCGGTGCGTTTCGTCTGGCAATTTCCCAATGGGGCGAGCCTGGCGATGCTGCTCTCCGGCGAGAAGCTCATGCCCGCGCTTGTGGTTGGCCGCCTTCAGGCCGACTTCATCGCCCGGTTGACCCTTGTTGACGGCACCTTCGTCGCCAATCGCCTCTCGAACCAGCAAATGGCATCCGATGGGAAGTCGGCGTTCGAGGTCCAGGCGATCTCCGACCGCTATCCCATCGCGCTGACGGTCGCCGTGCCCAGCGAAGCGTTGTGGCGCAGCTATCGCGAGCTCTTTATCTGGGGCAATGCCGGTGGCCTGCTGCTCGCTATGCTCAGCATCGCGGTCGCGATCGGCGTGGCGCGGCAAACTGAGGGGCCAGTCCGCGATATTGAGAACGCGATCCGGCGGGGCGATTTCATTCCCTATTACCAGCCACTCGTCGATATCCGCACCGGCAAGCTGCGTGGCTGCGAGGTTCTGGTCCGGCGCCGGCGACCCGATGGCGGCATCGACGGGCCGGGCGCGTTCATTCGTCTGGTGGAAGCGACGGGACAGATATTCGAGATCACCCGGAGCTTGATGGTCCAGGCGCGCGACGAACTTGGACCCGCCTATGGGCCGCGGCCGGAATTGAAAGTGTCGTTCAACCTGGTTGCCGAGCATTTCGACGACATGACCATCGTCTCCGATGTGCAGGAGATTTTTAGCAATGGGCCGGTCCGGCCGAACCAAGTCGTGCTCGAGGTGACGGAACGTCAGCCTCTACCGAATCTTGCCAGCGCTCGGGTGATCATCGCCAAGCTGCAGGAGCTTGGAGCCCGTATCGCGTTGGACGATGTCGGAACCGGCCATGGCGGCATGTCCTATCTGCTGAAGCTCGGCGCCGACCAGATGAAGATGGACAAGATGTTCGTCGATGCGATCGGGACGGAGCGTTGCTCGTCGACGATCATCGATACGCTGGTGAAGCTGTCCGAGGACTTGAACATGGAGTTCGTGGCCGAGGGCGTCGAAACCTTCGAGCAGATCGAGTATCTGCGCGAGAGAGGCGTGGTAGCGGCGCAGGGCTTCGTGTTCTCCCCGCCGCTGCCCGGCAAGCTGTATCTCGAGCTGGTCGAGACACTCCACCCGATTTCCGGCAGCAAGAAACAGCGGAAGGTCAGAAAGGCTCTTCGCGGCGGCGAAACCGAGTTCGCAGCATAACGCGGGAATAGTCTGGAAATTGCCTCGATTGCGTGTGAGAACGCGCGAGGCTTAGACGCCAAATCACGGGGGGATTACATGATCCGCAAGACTGCAATCGCGGCCGCCATGCTGATGGCCGGAACCTTTTCTCAGGCTCAGGCTCAGGACGGTGGCCTCGTTGGCGGCCTTCTCGGTGCCGGTGCAGGTGCCGTGATCGGTGGCGCGGCGACCGGCCGTGCCGGCGGTGCGGCGGCAGGCGCCATTATCGGTGGTGTGACAGGCGCCATCATCGGCAGCGAATCCGACCGCCGCCGTTATCGCGAGCGCCGCGAGGGCTTTTATTTCAATAGCCGCGGCCGCTGCTGGTACGAATATCCGAACGGGCGAGTCGTGAAGGTCGCGAATTACCCCTGCCGGTAATCGCCCTGAATGGAAGCAAAAAGGCGCCCTTGGGCGCCTTTTTCTTTTGCCGTCAGGCCGGCGTTTTCGGCTGAAGACGGGGAATTTCGATCTTCGGGCAACGGTCCATCACGACCTGAAGGCCAGCCGCGCGTGCCTTCTCGGCCGCCGGCTCGCTGATGATGCCTTGTTGCATCCAGAGGATCCGCGGCTTGGGATCCAACGCGATTACCTCGTCGGCGACGCCGGGAAGATGCTCGGCCGCGCGGAAGACTTCGACCATATCGATCGGCTCCGGGACATCCGCGAGCGAGGCGTACGCGGTCTCGCCGAGGATTTCCTTGCCGGCCTGTCCCGGATTGATGGGGATGATGCGGTAGCCATGCTGCTGCAGGAATGCGGGAACGTAATTCGAGGGACGCTCGGCCTTTTCACTGGCGCCCACGACCGCGATCGTGCGGACGCCCTCGAGAATGCTGCGGACGTCGGAATCGGAAAGGCCATCAGCGGCCATGGCGGAATCTCCTGTTGCTCAATCTGATATAGGTGGTCAGCCGCCCGTTGCCGACCTCAATCGCTGAAGAAACGGCTGCACCGCCTCGCGATTTCCGGGAAGGGGCTCGAATTCGGCGAGAGCGGCGAATTGAGCGTCGAGGTCCTCGATGGCCTTCTTCTTGTCCTCATCGCTGAGGGTCTTGTCCGCCCGGATTTCCCGCTCGGCCGCTCCCTTCTGGCTGGTGAGGTCTTCGACCCGGCCGAAGTTCACGGATTCTGCAGCCAGCGCGATCGAGTAAGCCGCGTTTGCCCAGGCTGCATAATTGCCGAAGCCAAAACGGGCGAGGACCGCATTGATGCGCCGTTCCGCTTCAGGATCGAAGAGATATGGCACGAGGAGGAAGGGTATGTCGTCCAGGTTGGTCGAGGCCGGAGGCGCCTTTTCCTTGGCATCGAACTCCCGCGCCAGGACGATTGTGTCTGGCAGGCTTTCGACATAGCGCCGCACCATATCGGGCGAGAGCTGGATCTGGACCGGTTGGACATCGGGCAGGGGAGCTGTCTCCACGACCGAAGCGTTGGTCTCGGTCTGGGCGTGCGCCGCCGTGCCGGCCAGAATGGCGAACGCGAGAAGGGTTGCGATCAGACGCATGCGACTCAAGCTGAACGGGATGATTTGCCTTGATGCCCCGTTAAGGGGGCGTCTTGCAACCCTCCCAAGCCATGGAACGTGATGCGTTTGCAGGCGTTTTTAGGGAAGGGAGAGCCTTGAATGACCACGCATTTCGTCAAACGTTCCGTCCCTCAAGACGGCGAAGTTTCACTGAGAATTCATCAGGACGCGTCCGAGGTGCTTGGCGAGGTCACGGCGCCGGACGGTTTGGCCGGAACGCACACCGCGGCGGAGGTCGCCGCGCAGCATCATGAGCCTATCGGTGTCCATCAGGCATTGGCATCGGCGATTCAGCTTGCCGGCAAATATGGCGGGGTGGTCGGGGTAATAGACGAAGATGATCTCTGGAAGGACGAATGGGGCGATCTGGTCCATGAAGCCTAGAGAATCAGAGCGTGTTTCGGGGGTATTTTAATACCATTTTTATAAGCCATTGATTCTACTGGGCTATTCTATTCTCCATTTCGTTGATTTGTCGGTCGTGTTGAGCTAGAAGCTCCGCAGCTGGCCGCCTGTGCGGCCGCTCTCATTTTCAAGGATCTCGACATGTCCACGTTTTCGGCGAAGCCTGCCGACGTCGAGAAGAAGTGGGTCCTGATCGACGCCGAGGGTCTCGTCGTCGGTCGCCTGGCTTCTCTCATCGCGATGCGCCTTCGCGGCAAGCATCAAGCCATTTTCACCCCCCACGTCGATACCGGTGACAACGTCATCGTCATCAACGCCGAGAAGGTGGTGTTCACCGGCAAGAAGCGCGCCGACAAGAGCTATTTCTGGCACACCGGTTATCCGGGCGGCATCAAGGAGCGCAAAGCCGAGAAGATTCTCGACGGCCGCTTCCCGAACCGCGTCCTCGAGAAGGCCGTGGAGCGCATGCTTCCGCGTGGCCCGCTCGGCCGCCAGCAGCTCGGCAACCTCCGCGTCTACGCCGGTTCCGAGCATCCCCACACCGCTCAGCAGCCGGCCGTCCTCGACGTCGCCTCGCTGAACCGCAAGAACGTCCGGAGCTGAGCCCCATGGCCGATAACATCCAGTCTCTCGAAGATCTCGGCGGCGCTCTCGGCTCGTCCGGTGCGTCCGAAGCACCGCGTCACGAGCAGAAACTCGACGCCCAGGGCCGCGCCTATGCCACGGGCAAGCGCAAGGACGCGGTTGCCCGCGTCTGGATCAAACCCGGCTCGGGCAAGATCGTCGTCAACGACCGCGAACTCGAAGTTTACTTCGCCCGTCCGGTCCTGCGCATGATCCTTCAGCAGCCGCTTCACGTCGCCAACCGCGATGGCCAGTACGACGTGCGCGTCACGGTCGCCGGCGGCGGTCTTTCCGGCCAGGCTGGCGCTGTTCGCCACGGTCTGTCGAAGGCTCTCACCTATTTCGAGCCGGAGCTCCGCTCCGTCCTGAAGAAGGAAGGCTTCCTGACCCGCGATTCGCGTGTCGTCGAACGTAAGAAGTACGGTCGTGCCAAGGCCCGCCGCAGCTTCCAGTTCTCGAAGCGCTGATCGAACGGCATCCAGAAAACGAAAAGGCGGGCTCGGTGCCCGCCTTTTTTCGTTTTTACCGTTTTGCCGTCCGGGTCTCGCCTCTGACTTCGTAGAGCGCTGCCATCCCGGCCCGGGTGATCTGAACGGAGCGGAGCTTGTGTTGCGCCCATCCGTTTTCGATCAAACTCGGTATGACCGGAAAGTCATCGTCGTGAAGTAAAGGTGTGGTATCTAGCCACCGCATCGGTACCCAGCGACCTCTTGCTCCTTCAAGCACGGTCAGTACCCGTGCCTGCGCTTGCGTAGCGTTCATCTTCTCGCACCCCAGCGAAAGATAACAATTCCAAAAGTGTCCGCCCGAAGTGCGGATTCTGGAAGTGGACTGAACGTCGCGTACGGGGCAAAACGCTGAATAGCGTTATTGTTTTCTGTCTGTGAGTCTTTCATGCCACATGATCCGTTGGCGCCGCGTCCCGTCGACCGGGCGCTCGATTCCGACTTCCGCTACGGCCAGAGCACCGAACCGAACTATTCCGGCGTGGTGTCGTTTCTCCGCCGCGTCTACTCGCGTGACCCGTCCGGTTTCGATGTGACGGTGTGGGGCGTGCCGCTCGATACGACTGTGTCGAACAGGCCCGGTACAAGGTTCGGACCAAGAGCGATCCGCGAGGCCTCGACCATCCTCGACGGCGATCCGGTGTATCCATTCGGATACGATATCTTCGCGGAACTATCGGTCTGCGATTCGGGCGATGCGGTATTCGACTACGGCTATCCGGCTGAAACTCCGGCAGCGATCGAGGCACAGGCGGCCGCGCGACTTGCGACGGGCGCGCATCTTCTGACCCTGGGCGGCGATCATTTCCTGACCTATCCGGTGCTGAAAGCGTTGGTGAAGAGACTCGGTCGACCGGTCGCGCTTCTCCATTTCGATGCACACCAGGACACCTGGGATGACGTCGACAATGCGCGCATCGACCATGGCACGATGATCTCGCGTGCTGTCGCGGACGGTCTGATCATTCCAGAAAAGTCGATCCAGGTCGGTATCCGTACTCATGCGCCCGCCCATCACGGCATCGCGGTCGTCAGCGGCTTCGACGTGGCTGATCTCGGGCCGGCAGCGATGGCTTCGCGGATTCTGGCGCATGTCGGCGACACGCCGGTTTACCTGACCTTCGATATCGATGCGCTTGACCCGGCCTATGCGCCCGGCACCGGCACGCCGGTTTGCGGCGGCCTTTCGACCCGCGAAGCGCTGGCGATCCTGCGGCGGCTGGAGCCGCTCGATCTCAGGGGCGGCGATGTCGTCGAGGTGTCGCCCCCTTACGATCACGCCGGAGTTACGGCCTTGGCGGGAGCGACGATCGCACAATACTACCTTGGATTGTTGTCTGCGCGGAAAGTGGCCGGGAAGAGCATTTCTGTCTGAGAAGAGTGCAACCTATAATTTACTACTAGAGCGGATGCTCGTCGCAGGTGGAGGGGGAACCACATGGGACGTTACGACTTTAACAATCGCAGGGCGATCCGCAGAACCATCGCTGGAGAGGGGCGAGTCCTGTTGCCGAACGGCGTGGTACTGGAAGTCGTGGTTCGCGACGTATCGCAGACCGGGGCCCAGCTCGAGCTGCTGACCTTCGAGGACGTGCCGGACTATTTCACACTTGAGATGGCCGCGAATATCCCCGTCGTTCGCAAGTGCAAGATGGTCTGGCAGGACGCCGAAATGATCGGGGTCATGTTCCCCGACCGGCAGCCGAAATATCCGCCGCGCCGTCAGGTGATCTGAATATCGAGGCCGAGATCGAGCACCGGCGCGGAATGAGTGATCCAGCCGGTCGAGATCAGGTCGACGCCGCTTTCTGCGATCGCCGTGACGCTTTCCAAGGTCACACCGCCTGAGGCCTCGGTGATCATGCGACCCGCGACCCGGCGCACAGCCTCCGCGAGGAGATCCGGTCCCATATTGTCAAGCAGGACCGCATCGGCTCCTTCGGCGATGACCTCGTCGAGCTGATCCAGTCCGTCAACCTCGATCTCGATCTTCACGAGATGGCCGGCACCAGCCTTCGCAGCACGCAAAGCAGCGGCGATGCCGCCGGCGACCGCGATGTGGTTGTCCTTGATGAGAACCGCATCGTCGAGGCCGAACCGATGATTGGCACCGCCGCCACAGCGCACGGCATATTTCTCGAAGACGCGCAGTCCGGGCGTCGTCTTGCGCGTATCCGCGATCTTGGCCCGGGTATGTGCGATCCTCCGCGCGAAGGCGGACGTCGCCGTCGCAACGCCCGAGAGACGACCCAGATAGTTCAGCGCGACGCGCTCGCCGGAGAGGATCGGGCGGGCGGGGCCGTTGATGCGGGCGATGATCGCGCCGGGGGTGACTGCATCTCCATCGGCAAGCTGTGCCTCGAAAGAAACCAACGGATCAAGACGGCGAAAGGCTTCGGCCGCCAGCTGCAGACCGGAGACCACCCCCGGTCCGCGGGTGGCAATGACGGCCGTCGCCTTGGCGGAAGCGGGAATCGTCGAATTGGTCGTGATGTCGCCGGCGCGACCAAAGTCTTC
This sequence comes from Flaviflagellibacter deserti, assembly GCF_042652085.1. Taxonomy (NCBI): domain Bacteria; kingdom Pseudomonadati; phylum Pseudomonadota; class Alphaproteobacteria; order Hyphomicrobiales; genus Flaviflagellibacter; species Flaviflagellibacter deserti. The sequence goes on from NZ_JBHSJF010000006.1 coordinate 682,963, forward strand.
GGCAAGCGCCGCCTCGACCGCACGGGACACCTGGATCGGGTCGAGAACAGGAATCACTCAGCGGCCTCGATGACGTGTTGAGCCGCTTCGTCAGCGATCGCGCGTGCTTTGTCGAGCGTCAGTATCGTGCGGTGCTGAAGCGAGGGATTTGCGTCCGGATAGTCGGTACGGGCATGGCCGCCACGACTCTCGTGCCGCGCCCATGCTGGCGAGGCGACGAGCAGTCCGGCTATCGCCATTCTGCGCAGGGCCTGTGGCGCGGCGCGGTCGCGGTCGATCGCGCGGAGATGGGCCAGCGCACTGGCGATGCCGTCGGCATCGCGGAGGACGCCAACCTGGCGGCTCATAATTCGGCGGAGTTCCATCATTGCCGGAGTGTCGGGCGCGAGGAGGGCAGCAACTGCCGTTGCGTCGCCGTCGGCGGGCGAGACAGAGGAGGGTACGATCTCGCCGTTGACGTCGTCGGCGATGCGGGCTGCGAAGACGATCGCCTCAAGCAGCGAGTTGGACGCCAGGCGATTGGCGCCATGGACGCCTGTCGAGGCGACTTCACCGCAGGCCCAGAGGCCGGCCAGGGAGGTCCGACCGTCGCGGTCGGTCTTCACTCCGCCCATGTGATAATGCGCGGCAGGGGCGATCGGGATCGGCTGGATGGTTGGATCGATGCCGGCCGCTGTGCAAGTGGCGTAAACGGTGGGGAACAGATCGGGGAAGCGCGCGCCGATCGCCTGACGGGCATCAAGGAAGGCGCCACGGCCGGCCGCGATCTCGGCAAAGACGCCGCGCGCAACGACGTCGCGCGGGCCGAGCTCGGCGTCCGGGTGGAGCTTCGGCATGAACCGCTCACCGAGACCGTTGATGAGGATCGCTCCGTCGCCGCGCAGGGCTTCCGTCGCCAGCGGCGCCGGATCGCGGCCGATGTCGATGCCGGTCGGGTGGAACTGGACGAATTCGGTGTCCGCCAGGACCGCTCCGGCAAGCGCCGCTGCCGCGAGGCCATCGCCGCGCGATCCAACGGGATTGGTGGTCACGGCATAGAGATGCCCGATGCCACCGGTCGCTAGAATGACAGCTCGGGCGGGAATCGTGGTCGGTCTGCCGCCTACGATGGCGCCGGTCACGCCGGTCACGCGGCCATTCTCTGTGCGCAGGCTGGTGAGCGACCAGTTCTCGACGATGCGGATCTCGTCATTCGAGCGCACGGCCGAGACCAGCGCGGCCATGATCGCCTTGCCGGCGAGGTCGCCACGGACCCGGACGATACGGCGGGCGCGATGGGCGGCCTCGCGGGAAAGCGCGAGCTTGCCTTCGAGATCCCGGTCGAAGGGGACGCCGTAGCGAAGGAGATCGTCGATACGCTGACCGGCTTCTTCGGCGATGAGCTGCGCGATCTCGGGGTCGACGATGCCGGCACCGGCAGCGATCGTATCAGCGGCATGCGCTTCCGGCGTGTCGCCTTCGCCGATGGCGGCCGCGATGCCGCCCTGCGCCCAGGCAGACGCGCCTTCGCCAAGCGGCGTTACGGTCAGCACCGTGACCGGGCGGTCGAGCTTCAGCGCGCAGAACAGACCGGCGAGGCCGCCGCCGACGATGACGATTTCACTCGAAGGGGACATGGCCGCCTCGCGGAGAACTCCCGTGTGAAGGGAGTGCTCTCAGGTCAGATCTTCAGATTGACCATCCGCTCGACCGAGCGGCGCGCCTTGGCGGCGATCACCGGGTCGATGATGATCTCCTCACGCATGGTCAGCAGACTGTCGAGGATCTTCGGCAGCGTGATCCGCTTCATGTGGGGGCACAGATTGCACGGCCGCAGGAACTCGGTTTCTGGCGAGACCTCGGCAATGTTGTCGGCCATGGAGCACTCGGTGATCATGACCAGCCGCTTAGGTTTATTGACCCGCACGAACTCCTGCATCTTCGCCGTCGAGCCGGTGAAGTCGGCCTCGGCCAGAACATCCGGCGGGCATTCCGGGTGGGCGATGATCGTCACCGACGGATCGTCCTCGCGCAGGCGGCGAAGTTCCTCTCCCGTGAAGCGTTCATGCACCTCGCAATGGCCCTTCCAGGAGATGATCTTCACCTTGGTCTGGGTGGCGATCCAGGCCGCCAGGTATTCGTCCGGCAGGCAGAGCACTTCGGGCGCACCGAGGCTCTCGATCACCTCGACGGCGTTGCCGGAGGTGAGGCAGATGTCCGCCTCGGCCTTCACCGCCGCCGACGTGTTCACGTAGACGGCGACCGGTACGCCCGGATGTTTGCGCTTCAGCGCGCGGACATCCTCGGCGGTGATCGACTCGGCGAGCGAGCATCCGGCGCGCATGTCCGGAATGAGGACCGTCTTTTCGGGGTTCAGCAGCTTCGAGGTCTCCGCCATGAAGTGGACGCCGCCCTGGACGATGATCTGGGCGTCGGTCTTGGTGGCTTCGCGAGCGAGCGCGAAGCTGTCGCCGACGACATCCGCGACGCAATGATAGATTTCCGGCGTCTGATAATTGTGCGCCAGGAGAACGGCGTTGCGGACTTTCTTCAGGTCGTTGATCGCCTTCACGTAAGGGGCATGGACCGGCCACTCGATCGCGGGGATGACGTGCTTCACGCGCTCGTAGAAATGAGCTGTTTCCGCAGCAACTTCCGGGGTGAACTCAAGCGACGGCATCGGCAGGACGCCGAACCGCTCCGCGGCAGTCAAAACACGCGGCGCCGGACGGGGCCGTTCGAGGACAGCGGCAGACGAAAGGTCCATCTCTCACTCCCCTTATGCTCAATTTGAGCATATCTGGGTTCTTATAAAAGCCGGCCCAAAGCCAGCTCACATCCGTTTATCCCGGACAGGCGTAAACATACTCTTTTCCCACAGCATTTAAAGAGGCGAGACATTCGATTTTCGCGAGTGTCATCTGCATTGGGTAATGGCAACCGTCTCGACGGCGGCTCCGATCGTCCTTATGTGAGCGTCCCCAAGGAGATCAAGAGATGGCAGAGACGGTTCGGGTCGGCGTTTACGGTGCATCGGGCTATACGGGCTCAGAACTGCTCCGCATTCTGCTGCGCCATCCCAACGTCTCGATCTCCGCGCTGACGGCCGACCGCAAGGCTGGCCAGCAGATGAAGGACGTGTTTCCGCAGTTCACCGGCGTCGATCTGCCGGTGCTGACGACGATCACGGAAGTCGATCCGCATAAGCTCGATGTCGTCTTCTGCGCGCTGCCGCATGGAACGACGCAGCACGTGGTCGCCGACCTGATGATGCAGCGGCCCGAACTGAAGATCGTCGATCTGTCGGCCGATTTCCGCCTGGAGAATCCCGAGGAATATGCCCGCTGGTATGGGCATGCCCACGAAGCGCTCGACCAGCAGAAGGAGGCCGTCTACGGCCTGACCGAGCTCTATCGCGAGAAGATCAAGGGGACGCGGCTGCTGGCCAACCCCGGCTGCCATTCCGGCACCTCGATCATCCCGATGGTGCCGCTGCTGAAGGCAGGCATCGTCGATGCCGATAACATCGTTATCGATTCCAAGACCGGAATGTCAGGAGCGGGCAGGGGCGCCAGCGAGGGAATGCTGTTCTCCGAGGTCGCCGAGGGCACGCATGCCTATGGCGTCGGCAAGCATCGGCACACGTCTGAACTCGACCAGGAATTCTCGAAGGCGGCCGGCCGGCCGGTCTTTGCGAGTTTCACGCCGCATCTGCTGCCAATGATCCGCGGCATATACGCGACGATCTATCTGCGCACGCTCGGCGGTGCGAAGCCGGAGGACCTGCATCGCGTTCTGGCAGATGCGTACGCGGGCGAGACCTTCATCCAGATCCTGCCGTTCGGCCAGGTTCCGCAGTCGCGGCACGTGAAGGGCTCGAACAATTGCCAGCTCGGCGTGATCGCCGACCGCATGGACGGCCGGGCGATCGTTATTTCGACGACCGACAATCTGATGAAGGGCGCGTCCGGTCAGGCCGTGCAGAACTTCAACCTGATGTGCGGCTTCGACGAAGCGACGGCGCTCGCCGGGCCCGCGCTGTTCCCCTAAGCCATGCCGTTCCAGAACCGGGTCACGCCACACGGAGAAATCGAGTTCTCCAGCGCGCGTGGCCTGTTCATGGGCAATCGCGGCATCCTGCACGACGGCGCTCAACGGCTCGGCAGGGCACGCTGGCGACACAAGAACTGGGTCTGCTGCCTGCTCGAGTTCAAGGGGCGGAAGCAGACGATCAATCCGCCCTCGCACTACACCCAGCTTTTCTTTCTAGATGAGGCCGTGGCTCTGGCGGCGGGACACCGTCCCTGCGGCGAGTGCCGGCGTCTGGATCATAGACGTTTTGCGTTCGCGTGGCAGCCGGCGTTCGCATGCGACCGGCCGGTGCTGGCGAAGGAAATGGATGCCGTTCTCCATCCCGCGAGGACGGCCAAGGAGCGGCCCACGAGGCACGCGCGGTCTCTTCCGGACGGAAGTTTCGTCGACGTCGAGGGTCAGGCGTTCCTGATCTGGAAGGGCGGCCTGCACCGCTGGAGCCACGAGGGTTACAGCGAGCGGCGAGAGCTTCCGGACGACGAGGTCCGGGTGCTTACACCGCTTCCGATCGTCCGTGTCCTCTCAGCCGGCTATCAGCCCGTCGTTCACGCCTCGGCGGACACTTAGTCCAGCGCGGCGTGGGAGGCCTCGCCCGGCTGGGCCTTGGGCGGGCGCTTCATGAACAGAAGCAGCGGCGTCGCGGCAAGCGCGATGAACATCATCAACCGGAAATCGTCGGCATAGGCGATGATCGCCGCCTCGCGATTGACCATCCCATCCACAATCTGTCGGCCGAGATCGGTCGACGGGTCGAGCGGCGTTCCCGCGAGCATCTGTATCGAGGCGCGGAACGGATTAATGCTCGCGCCAAGCTCGGCATGCAGCTCGGACGAATTCCTGGTCAGCAGGAAGGTGACGACCGAAATGCCGACCGCGCTCCCGATATTGCGGACGAGGCTGATCAACGCCGCCGCGTCGGTGCGCTGGTGCGGCTCGATGGTCGAAAAGGCGATCGTCTGGATCGGGATGAACAGGAAACCGAGGCCGAGCCCTTGGATGACGCCGGTCCAGATCAGCGACGAAGCCGAGACGTCGGGTGTGTAGCCGCTCATCTGCCAGAGCGGGAATGCCGTCAGGGCGAAGCCAGCTAGCATGACAAGACGAGGGTCGATCTTCTGGACGAGGCGCCCGGCGATCATCATCGCGACCATGGTGCCGATGCCGCGCGGGCCGAGGACGAGGCCAGCCGTGAGCACCGGATAGCCCATCAGGTTCTGGAGGTATGGCGTCAGCAGCGCGAGGCTCGCGAGCAGGACAATGCCGACCACGAACATCGTGACGAGACCGGCGGCCAGATTGCGGTTCAACAGCAGCGACGGGCTGATGAACGGCTTCTCCGCCGTCGCGGTGTGGACCATGTAGAGATAGAAGGCGAGGCCCGCGATCACGGTTTCGGTGACGATCTCACTGGAGTCGAACCAGTTCAGCTGTTCGCCGCGATCGAGCATCATCTGGAACGCGCCGATGGCAAGCGCCAACATGCCGAAGCCGAACCAGTCGAATTTCAGGCCCTGCTGCGCCTCAGTCTTGGGAAGGACCCAAAGGAAGCCGAGGAACGTGAGCAGGCCGAACGGCAGGTTGACGAAGAACACCCAACGCCAATTGTAGGTCTCGGTGAGCCAGCCGCCGAGCGTCGGGCCGAGGATGGGGCCGAGCATGACGCCCATGCCCCACATCGCCATGGCCGAGCCGCGCTGTTCGGGCGGATAGATGTCCATCATCACCGATTGCGACAGGGGCACCAGCGCCGCGCCGAACACGCCCTGCAGCAGGCGATAGAAGACCATCAGATTGAGGGTGGATGCTATGCCGCAAAGCATCGACGCGAGGGTGAATCCGGCCACGCAGACCATGAACACATTCTTGCGGCCGAACCTGTTGGTGATCCAGCCGACCGGCGCCGTCATGATGGCCGCAGCGACGATGTAGGACGTCAGGACCCAGTTGATCTGGTCCTGCGTGGCCGATAGCGAGCCCTGCATATAGGGCAAGGCGACGTTCGCGATCGTCGTGTCGAGCGCCTGCATGATCGTCGCCATCATCGCGCAAGCGACGATGATCGGACGGACCTTCAGGATATCAGCCGCGATGGTCATGGCGATCGTCGATCAGAACAGATCGCTCAGCGAGCGGGACTTGCCCGTGTCGACGGATACGACCGCGCTGATGCCCGAGCGCAGGATTGGATCGCCGTCCTTATGGTCGATCAGGATGTGGAGCGGCACGCGCTGGACGACCTTCACCCAGTTGCCGGAGGCATTCTGGGCCGGGATCAGCGAAAATTGGGCGTCGGTGCCGGGGTTGATCGAGTCCACCCGGCCGGTAAAGGCGTGGTCGGGGTAGGCGTCGACCGTGATGGTGACAGGCTGACCGGGAAGGACATTCTGGATGTCCGTCTCCTTCGGATTGGCGTCCACCCAGGCATGATCGACATCGACCACGGCGAGCGCGACGGTACCCGGAACGAGGTAGCGGCCGGTCAACAGCATTTCGGCCTGGGTCACGACGCCAGAGATCGGCGCGCGAGTTTCGGTCAGGCGGAGATTGCGCTGGGCCTGATCGACATTGGCCTGGGCCTGCATGAAGGCAGGATACTTTTCGAGCGGCAGGTTCGGGTCGCCGCCGAGATTGGCGAGCTGCTCGGACGCGTCCTGCTTGGCAGAATCGAGTGCTCCCTGCGCGCTGTTCAGCGAGGCCTGTGCCTGATCGAGTTCGGACTGAGCCGCGAATGTGCGGGCGTTGAGGTCGCGAATCCGGGCGAAGTTCTTCAGCTGATAGTCGAGCTGTGTCTGGGCCGTGGCCGCGTCGCGAACCGCCTTGGCATAGCGCTCCTTCAGGGCAGCCAGATCGAGCTTCGAGGCTTCGAGCTGGCCGCGCGCCGTTTCGAGGGCGATACGATAAGGCTCGGGATCGATCTCGAACAGCAGATCGCCTTCAGTGACGCGCTGGCCCTGATGGACGGCGACCTGAGAAACGGTGCCCGTCACCTGGGGCGTCACCATCACGGTGTTCGCGCCGATATAGGCGTTGTCGGTCGAGACGTAGCGACCGCCTGTTAGCCACAGGCCGAGCGCGACAAGCGCCACGAGCAGCGGCCCGGCGATAAGCAGTGGCTTGCGGAGATTCTTCGCGGTCAGTCGGCGGCGCGGCTTGGACTGCGCGACATTGTCCTCAGGCGCGTCGACTGACGGGTCGAGTGGAGGTGTGTTCGTCACTCTGTCCAGCATGGTCTTCGCCTGTATCTTCGATCTTCAGAAGGTTCGTGCGGATGTCCTGTAGCGCCTCCGCCAGCGCATCGATCTGCGTCTCGTCCAACTTCGCCAGCGCGCGGTCCATGACGATCGAACCGATCGCCCGGACGCGGTCGAGAACCGGCTCGGCCGCGGGAAGGAGATGGAGCCGATAAGCGCGGCGGTCGGCGGGGTCGGGCCGACGCTCCACAAAACCTGACGCTTGGAGGCGGTCGATGATGCGGCCGACGCTGATCGGCTCCATTTCCATCTGGGCAGCCAGATCGACCTGGCGCAGGCCCTCATACCTAGAGACCCGGGCGAGCACGGCCCATTGGGCGCGCGACATGCCGACTTCCTTGGCCCGTTGGTCGATGATGCGGCGTAGGATCCGGGACGTATCCGAGAGCAGGAAGCCGATTTCCAGGCTGGGGGTGCTATCAGTCATGGCAGTGATGTAGGCGGATATAATAAGCAAGCATATTATATCTTGGTCTAATGTCGCCACACGGGCCTGCTTGGATATTCATTGGCCGCTCATATTTGCTGCGGCATGTTTTGGTTCGGGGAGGGACGATGATGCCGGTAGCGGCACGCATGATCTTGTTGGCGACGGTCGCGGCCATGCTCGCCGGATGCACGATGGCGAGCGACAAATACGGCCTGCCGCCGGTCGACCGGACCAACAAGGCCTATCCGAACATCAATATCGATCCGCCGGCGCGTCCGCCGCTTGACCCGCCAGCGGGTCATCCCCCAAACACGACCAGCACGAAGCAAGCTACGCCAGGTTGACTTCAATCCGCCGTTTTCACTTTGGAACGTGCTACAATTCCCGTCCCGATTGCCTAGGACACTTCTGAGATGACGCAGGACTTCCACTCGATCCGCCGACTGCCGCCTTATGTTTTCGAGCAGGTGAATCGCGTGAAGGCCGCCGCCCGCAAGAACGGCGCCGACATCATCGATCTTGGAATGGGCAATCCCGATCTGCCGACGCCCGAGCACATCACTGAGAAGCTGATCGAGAATGCGCGCAAGCCGCGCACCAATCGCTATTCGGCCTCCAAGGGCATTCCAGGTCTCCGCCGTGCGCAGGCGACCTATTACGCCAATCGGTTCGGGGTAAAACTTGACCCGGATACGCAGGTTGTCGCGACGCTTGGTTCGAAAGAGGGCTTTGCCAATATGGCGCAGGCCATCACCGCGCCGGGCGATGTCGTACTCGTCCCGAATCCGAGCTATCCGATCCACGCGTTCGGCTTCCTGATGGCCGGCGGTGTCATCCGCAACGTGCCGTCGACGCCCGGGCCGGACTATTTCGTGGCGCTCGAGCGGGCGATCCAGCACTCGATCCCGAAGCCGATCGCGGTCGTGCTCTGCTATCCGTCGAACCCGACGGCGGAGGTCGCGAGCCTCGATTTCTACAAGGACCTCGTCGCCTTCGCGAAGAAGCACGAGCTCTTCCTGCTCTCCGACATCGCCTACTCGGAGATCTATTTCGACGAGGCACCGCCCTCAATCCTGCAGGTGCCGGGTGCGTTCGACGTCGCGGTGGAATTCACCTCGCTGTCGAAGACCTATTCCATGCCGGGCTGGCGCGTTGGCTTCGCGGTGGGCAACGACCGGCTGATCGGCGCTCTGTCGCGGGTGAAGTCCTATCTCGACTACGGCGCGTTCACGCCGATCCAGGTCGCGGCGACTGCCGCGCTGACTGGCCCGCAGGACTGCGTCGACGAGATGCGTGCGATCTACAAGAGCCGCCGCGACGTGCTGGTCGACACCTTCACGCGGGCGGGCTGGGAAATCCCGGCTCCCAAGGCGTCGATGTTCGCCTGGGCGCCGATCCCGGAGAAGTTCCGCTCCATGGGCAGCGTCGAGTTCGCCAAGCTTCTCGTCGAGAAGGCCGATGTCGCGGTCTCGCCGGGCGCGGGTTTCGGTGAGTATGGCGACGACCATGTGCGCATCGCGCTCGTCGAGAACGAGCATCGCATCCGGCAGGCGGCGCGCAATCTCCGCCGGTTCCTTGAAACCTCGGATCAAACATTGCACAACGTGATCCCGCTCGCCGCCGCGGCTCGCTGAGAGTTGCGCACACCCCTTCGGGATCATTGATGTCTGCTGCATTGAGAGTTGGCGTCGCCGGGCTTGGCACCGTCGGCGCTTCGGTGATCCGCCTGCTGGATGAACGCCGTACCGCGCTGGAAGCGCTGAGCGGCCGAGGCATTCAGGTGACTGCTGTTTCGGCCCGTGACCGCTCGCGCGATCGCGGCATCGACCTCTCAAACGTCCGCTGGCATGACGATCCGGTCGACGTCGCGACGGACGAGAATGTCGATCTGGTCGTTGAACTGATCGGCGGCTCGAACGGCGCGGCCAAGGATGTCGTCGAGGCGGCCCTCAAGCGCGGCAAGCCGGTCGTGACCGCGAACAAAGCCCTTCTGGCCGAGCACGGGCTCGACCTCGCGGCCCTCGCGGAGGAGAATGGCGCGGCGCTCGCCTTCGAAGCTGCCGTCGCGGGCGGCATCCCGGTCATCAAGGCGCTTAGAGAGGCGCTTCCAGCCAGCCGGCTGACCCGCATTTCGGGCATCCTGAACGGCACCTGCAATTTCATCCTGAGCCGGATGGAAGAGGAGGGGCTGTCCTTCGCCGATGCGCTGGTCGAGGCGCAGAGGCTCGGTTATGCCGAGGCCGATCCGACATTCGACGTCGGAGGTTTTGACACCGCTCACAAGCTATCGATCCTGACCAGCCTCGCTTTCGGCACTCAGATCGATGCCAATTCCATCTATGTAGAGGGCATCGCCTCGATCGCTCCGCTCGACCTCGCGATGGCGGATGAACTCGGTTACCGCATCAAGCTCCTGGGCGTGGCGACGCGGACCGATGCCGGCATCGAGCAGCGTGTCCACCCGACCATGGTGCCGAAGAGCTCTGCGATCGCCCAGGTGATGGGCGTAACGAATGCAGTCGCAATCGACGGCAGCGCGATCGGTGAACTGACCCTCGTCGGCCCGGGTGCCGGCGGCGGAGCGACGGCAACGGCGGTGATCTCCGACATCGTCGACGTGGCGCGCGGCGCCGTGCGCCTGCCGTTCGGTCTGCCGGTAGCGTTGCTTGAGAAGGCCGAGAAGGCACCGATCCGTACCCACAAGGGCGGCTATTACATCCGCCTCAGCGTGGTCGATCAACCCGGAACGGCAGCGGCGATCGCGACCCGGATGGCGGAGCAGGGCATCTCGCTCGAGAGCATCCTGCAGCGTAAGCCGCGTGATAAGAAACAGTCCGAATCATCTGATACTGATGTCAAAACCGTCCCGCTGGTGCTGATTACCCATGCGACCAGCGAGGATGCGGCGAGACGCGCACTCGATGCGGTGCTCGCGGACGGACATATTCACGGATCACCGCAGGTTATCCGCATCGAGACCGAATAAGGGCTTCGCCCGGAAGGACGTTCATGGCCGAGATCAGAGTCGAACCTGGGAAAGCCATCGAGCGCATCCTGACGCTGGAACTGGTCCGCGTGACCGAGCGCGCCGCGGTTGCTTCTGCCTACTGGCGCGGTCGCGGCGATAAGAACGCGGCGGACCAGGCGGCGGTCGACGCGATGCGGCGCGAACTGAACCGTCTTGAGATTGACGGCACCATCGTCATCGGCGAAGGCGAGCGCGACGAGGCGCCGATGCTCTTCATCGGGGAAAATGTCGGCGCCGGTAACGGTCCGAAAGTCGACATCGCGGTCGACCCGCTGGAAGGCACCGAACTCTGCGCCGACGACCTTGCGGGCGCGATCTGCGTCATGGCGATGGCTGAAAGCGGCACGCTGCTCCACGCCCCCGACGCTTATATGCACAAGATCGCCATCGGTCCGGGATATGCCGAAGGCACGGTCGATCTCGACGCGTCGCCCGAGGACAATATCCATTCGTTGGCCAAGGCCAAGGGTGTTCCGGTGAGCGAGATCGGCGTGCTGATGCTCGATCGTCCGCGCCATAAGGACATCATCACCCGCGCCCGTGCGACCGGAGCTCGCGTCCGCCTGATCACCGACGGCGACGTCGCTGGCGTCATCTACACGACCCGCCCCGAAGAGACGGGTATCGATCTTTATCTCGGTATCGGCGCGGCGCCGGAAGGCGTGCTCGCGGCTTCGGCGCTACGTTGTGTCGGCGGCCAAATGCAGACCCGCCTGATCCTGGATACTGAGGAGAAAATTGCCCGCGCCGCCAAGATGGGCGTCAGCGATCCGAACCGCCTTTACAAGGTGGATGAGCTGGCATCCGGTGACGTCATCGTCGCCGCGACAGGCGTAACGACGGGTCCGCTCGTGAGCGGCGTCGTGCTGGGCAAGGATTATGTGGAGACCGAGACGGTCGTCTACCGTTCGGCGACGGGCACCGTGCGCAGGATCCGTGCGGAACACCGCGAAATGGAGAAATTCGGCCCGCGTTGATCACAAGAGTTTCAGATTTGTCGCGTTCAACCTGTCAAACTCTGTCCGGACGGTGATTCTGGGATAAGGCTGGCGAGGATGACCAATTGGCGCCGGGATTGGATTACAAAACCGATCTTCGGTTGGGCGCAGAAAGCGCTCCCCACTATGTCCGAGACCGAGCGCGCGGCGATCGAGGCCGGCGACGTCTGGTGGGAAGCCGATCTGTTCACCGGCAATCCTGACTGGAGCAAGCTGCTCGCAGTTCCGCCTGCGGCGCTGACTACCGAGGAAGAAGCCTTCCTCGCCGGTCCCGTTGAAGAGCTGTGCGACATGCTCGAGGACTGGAAGATCACCCACGAGATCGGTGATCTGTCGCCAGAGGCTTGGGCCTTCCTGAAGAAGGAGAAGTTCTTCGGGATGATCATTCCGAAGAACTATGGCGGCCTCGGCTTCTCGCCTTTTGCGCATTCGGAGGTCGTCCGGAAGGTCTCGACCCGTTCATTGACCGGCGCCGTAACCGTCATGGTGCCGAATTCGCTTGGGCCGGGCGAACTGCTGCATCAGTTCGGAACCAAGGATCAGCGCGATTACTGGCTGCCGCGTCTGGCTGACGGCCGCGAGATCCCGGCCTTCGGACTGACCAGCCCCGAGGCGGGTTCCGACGCCGCCGCGATGATCGACACCGGCACGGTCTGCATGGGACCGGGGCCGGGTGGCAACGTCCTCGGTATCAAGCTGAACTGGCGCAAGCGCTACATCACGCTCGGTCCCGTCTCGACAGTACTCGGCCTTGCCTTCAAGCTTCAGGATCCTGATGGCCTGATCGGGAAGAATCCGAACATCGGCATCACCGTCGCCCTGGTGCCGACGGACACCGCCGGCGTCGAGATCGGCAATCGCCATTTCCCTTCGGGACAGGCGTTCCAGAACGGGCCCAATCGCGGCATTGACGTCTTCGTGCCGATGGATGCCGTGATCGGCGGGCAGGCGCGGGTCGGGCAGGGCTGGCAGATGTTGATGTCGGCGCTGGCGGCCGGACGCGGCATCTCGTTGCCGTCGCTGTCGGCGGCGGCGATCGTGATGTCGGCGCACACGACCGGCGCCTATGCCCGCATCCGCGAGCAGTTCAACATTCCGATCGGCCGCTTCGAGGGCGTGCAGGAGCGGCTCGCTCGCCTCGCAAGCTCGGCCTATGTCGTCGACGGCGCGAGGCGTCTGACCTGTGCTGGTCTGAACATGGGCAAGAAGCCCGCCGTCATCTCGGCGATCATGAAATATCAGGCGACCGAGCGGATGCGCGTCGCCATCAACGACGCGATGGACGTCCACGGCGGCAAGGCCGTGATCGATGGCCCGACGAACTATCTGACCTCGATGTACCGCGGCATCCCGATCGGCATCACCGTCGAGGGCGCGAACATCCTGACGCGCTGCCTGATCATTTTCGGGCAGGGCGCGATCCGCAGTCATCCCTTCCTGCTCAAGGAGATGCTGGCGCTTCGGAACCGCAACAAGCGCCGGGCGCTCGATGCGTTCGACAAGGCATTCTGGGCCCATGTCGGCCACAGCGCGTCGAACCTGTTCCGCGCCTGGGGGAGGGCGTGGTCCGGCGGCAGGTTCGCTCCGGCTCCGCCGACGGGAGCGGCGACGCCTCACTATCGTCAGCTCAGCCGATATTCCGCGGCTTTCGCGCTCACCGCCGATATGGGGCTGCTGACGCTCGGCGGCGCTCTGAAGCGACGCGAGATGCTATCGGCGCGTTACGGGGATATCCTTTCCGAACTGTTCCTGTTGTCCGGCGCGCTGAAGCGCTGGGAAGACGAAGGCCGGCAGACCGCGGACGTGCCGATCCTCGATTTCTCGATGCAGACCGGCTTCTCGGTGATCGAGCACCGACTCGACGAAATCCTGGCCAATCTGCCGAACCGTCCGGTCGCCTGGATTCTGCGGCTCCTGCTTCTGCCCTTCGGTGTACGGAAACGCGGGCCGTCGGATGCGCTCATGCAAACCTGCGCGAACGTACTGCTCGAGAATTCCGCGGCACGTGAGAGACTTGTCGCGGGTATTGCCCGCAACACCGAGGTCCCGGGTCTCGTGAAGTTGCAGGAGGCCTTCGATCTCGTGACCGGCAGCGAGCCGATCCGCGCCAAGCTCAAGGCGCTCGGCCTGCGCGACCCGTCGCTCGCGGTCGAGCGCGGCCTCATCACTGACATCGAAGCGGATCAACTTGCGAGAGCGCAGGAAGCCGTCGCGGAAGTGATCGCAGTCGACGATTTCGCGCCGGACGATTTCAGCGCACTCTTCAAAAATAATGGCAGGGAGGATCAACCATCGCCACGACAGCCGCGACGGGCAGCACCCGCAAAGTAGGTGGACGCCCAGTCTATATCGTTGACGGCAGCCGCACGCCGTTCCTGCGCGCGCGCGGTGGTCTCGGACCCTTCACGCCGGTCGACTTGGCGGTCCAGTGCGGACGGCCGCTTCTGCTGCGCCAGCCGTTCAAACCGACCGATTTCGACCAGGTGATCCTTGGCGTCGTCAACGTCATCGCCAATGAGATGAACCCGGCCCGTGTCGCCGCGCTACGGCTAGGCATGGGCGAGGAGACGCCGGCGTTCTCGGTGCAGATCAATTGCGGCTCGGGCATGCAGTCGATCGATGTCGGTTATCGCTATATCGCCGATGGCGGCTCGGACCTGATCCTGGCCGGCGGCGCCGAGGCGCTGAGCCATTCGGCGCTGCTCTACAACAGGCAGGCGGTGAACTGGTTCAGTGCGCTTAACGCGGCACGCGGTACCGGCCCCAAGCTGAAAACGCTGGCGTCGTGGCGGCCGACCTTCTTCAAGCCGGTGATCGGCCTCGTTCAGGGGCTCACCGACCCGATCGTGGAATATGGCATGGGCCAGACGGCTGAACTCGTCGCGCATTTGTTCGACATCAGCCGGGCGGACTCCGACCAGTATGCGGTCGAAAGCCATCTGCGGACGGCACGGGCGCAGAAGGAGGGCTGGTTCAAGGGCGAATTGGAGCCCGCCTTCGGCCGCGACGGCAAGCTGTATGATGCGGACGATGGCGTGCGCGCCGACTCCTCCGTCGAGAAGCTGGCGAAGCTGAGCCCGGCCTTCGAGCGGCCCTGGGGCAAGGTGACCGCCGGTAATTCCTCGCAGATTACCGACGGCGCGAGCTGGGTCATCCTGGCATCCGAAGATGCGCTGAAGAAGCACGGCCTGACGCCGCTCGCGATCATCCGCGACAGTCATTGGGCGGCGCTCGATCCGGAGATCATGGGGCTTGGGCCGGTCGTCTCCTCGACGCCGATCCTCAGCCGCAACGGACTGGCGCGTGAGGACGTCGACATCTGGGAACTGAATGAAGCCTTCGCCGCGCAGGTGCTGGGCTGTCTGGCGGCCTGGAACGACGAGAAGTTCTGCAAGGACGTACTCGGCCTCGACGGCGCGTTCGGCCAGATCGACCGGTCGACGCTGAACGTCGACGGCGGCGCGATCAGCTTGGGCCATCCGGTCGGTGCGAGCGGCAACCGGATCGTGCTTCATTGCGTCAACGCAATGAAGCGGCTCGGAAAGAAGCGCGGCGTCGCCACCGAATGCATCGGTGGCGGGCAGGGCGGTGCGATGCTTCTGGAGGCCGCGTGATGGACGGACTGGCGATGCGGACGCTCGGCGACCGCAATCTCGAACTCGGCCCGATTCCGGCCAAGCGCAGCAAATGGAAGCACTGGAAGCTGACCCGCACCGCCGACGACGTCGCGTGGCTCGTCCTCGACAAGCAGGGTGCGAGCGCGAACGTGCTGTCGGCCGATGTATTGGCCGAGCTGAGCGATGTCCTGACGGTTCTTGAGACCGAGACGCCGCGCGGGCTCGTGATCCGCTCAGCAAAGCCGTCGGGCTTCGTCGCGGGCGCGGACATCACTGAATTCGGGGTGATGGACGATCCGGACGCGATCGAGGCGCTGCTGAAGAACGGCAATGCGATCTTCGACCGCCTCGACGATCTGCCATGCACGACGGTCGCGGTCGTCCACGGCTTCTGTCTTGGTGGCGGGCTTGAGCTAATCCTCGCCTGCGACCGGCGTATCGCCATCGAGGGTGCCCGTTTCGGCTTTCCTGAAGTTCTTCTTGGGCTGCATCCGGGACTTGGCGGCTCGTGGCGATCGATCAAGCTGATCAATCCCGTCGAAGCCATGACGATGATGCTGACTGGAAAGACCGTGCACGCGCGTCAGGCCAAAAATTCAGGCCTCGTCGACGCGGTGACCGAGGAGCGGCATGTGCTCGGCGCGGTCGCGGCCGCGCTCGACGGCTCGCTTCGCCTGCCGAAGCCGGCGCTGCCGCAGCGCGTGATTTCCGGCATCGCCCAGACTGGCATCGGCCGCCGCCTGTTCGCTCGCAAGATGCGCAGTGAAGCGGAGAAGAAGGCGCCGAGCCGGCACTATCCGGCACCCTACGCGCTGATCGATCTCTGGGAAGATCTCGGCGGCGAGCCGCAGACGATGAAGGAAGCGGAGGTCGCGTCCTTCGCCAAGCTGCTCGTCACGCCGACGGCGAAGAATCTCGTCCGGGTATTCTTTCTTCGCGAGAACCTGAAAAAACTCGCCGGCAAGGCCGCCGAGAAGGTGAAGCACGTTCATGTCGTCGGTGCCGGGGCAATGGGCGGCGATATCGCCGCCTGGTGTGCCTGGCAGGGCGTCACGGTCAGCCTCGCCGATATGCAGCCAATTCCGCTGGCGAAGACGATCGGCCGGGCGTCGGCGCTGTTCGGTAAGATCGGGCGGAAGAGCGCGCAGACGCGTGATGCCCTGGATCGGCTGATCCCGGACCTCTACGGCGACGGCGTCGGGCGGGCCGATATCGTCATCGAGGCGGTGCCGGAAAATCTCGATCTCAAGCGCAAGATCTATGCAATCGCCGAGCAGCGGATGAAGCCGGAGGCGATCCTCGCGACGAATACTTCGAGCATTCCGCTCGAAACGCTGCGCGACGGGCTGGCCCGGCCGGAGCGACTGGTCGGCCTGCATTTCTTCAATCCGGTCTCGCGGATGCAACTCGTCGAGGTGGTCAGCCACGACAAGGCGTCGGCGGCGACGCTCGCCGCCGCACTCGCATTCTGCGGCCAGATCGACCGTCTGCCCGCGCCGGTGAAGAGCGCGCCGGGCTTCCTCGTGAACCGGGCGCTCCTGCCTTACATGCTGGAAGCGCTCGTCATGTTCGACGAGGGCGTGAAGCCTGAGACGATCGACCGAGCGGCGACCGATTTCGGTATGCCGATGGGACCGATCGAACTGGCCGATCAGGTCGGCCTAGACATCTGTGTCCATGTCGCCGACGTGCTGAAGGAAAGCCTCGGCTGGCCGATGCCGGACGCGCCGCAATGGCTGCGCGACAAGGTCGAGAAGGGTGAACTCGGCAAGAAGACCGGCAAGGGCATCTACACCTGGGAAAAAGGCGAGGCGGTCAGAGCCAAGGATTCGCCGTTACCGGACGAGGCGATGGCCGACCGCTTGATCCTGCCCATGGTCAATGTCTGCATCGCCCTTCTGCGCGAAGGCGTGGCCGAGACGGAGGACATCATCGACGGCGCCATGATCTTCGGTACGGGCTTCGCTCCCTTCCGGGGTGGACCTCTGCACTATGCTCGTCAGCGTGGCGTGGCGGACGTGACGAAGAGCCTGAAGGCTCTGGCCAAGGTGCATGGCAAGCGCTTCCAGCCCGACGCGGGCTGGGCCACGCTCAAGTGACGGATCCCGGTTGCTCTTCCAAGTTTTTCGCGTCTCGCTACCAGTTGCGGACAAATCGTAGCGTGCGATAAAGATCGTAATCCTTCCTCATCCCTTCCCAGTGCAAACGCGGCAGCTTTCCCGAAGATGGCACAAGACAAAGAAACGGAACTGACGCGCGTACCGAGTGGGATTGAGGGCCTCGACACCATTCTGCGGGGCGGGTTCTTCGAGGGCGGCCTCTATATCGTCCAAGGTGAACCTGGCTCGGGCAAGACCATTCTTGCTAACCAGATCTGCGCCCATCATGTGAACAAGGGCGGCAAGGCGATCTACGCGACGCTTTTGTCCGAGAGCCATGCGCGACTGATGCAGCAGCTCCGGACGATGTCGTTCTTCGACGAGAGCGCGGTTCCGGAGCGACTTGTCTTTCTAAGCGCCCTCAGTGCCCTGGAAGATCGCGGTCTGAGCGGCCTGCTCGATCTTCTGCGCCGCGAAATGATGGGCCGCCGGGCGACGACGATGGTGCTCGACGGCTTCCTCGCCGCCGAAGCCTCGGCCTCCACCGAGCGTGACTTCAAGAAATTCGTCCATGAGCTCCAGGGCCATGCGATCGCCGCCGGCTGCACCGTATTCCTGCTGACCAATGGTTCCGATCGTCCGTCGCGGCCCGAGCGCACGATGGTCGATGGCATCTTCGTTCTTCAGCGCCAGAATTTCGACGCTCGCAGCGAGCGCTCACTCGAAATCCTGAAGTTCCGTGCATCGAGCTATCTCGAAGGTCGCCATTCCTTCACGATCACCGGTGACGGGCTTGTCGTCTATCCCCGCATCGAATCCCGGTTCGCCTGGCCGTCTCGATACGACGAGGCGCCGTTCTCGCGGGTGACGTCGGGCATCGGGAGCCTCGACCAGAAGATGGGCGAGGGGGTACCGGCAACGTCGACGACGGTCGCGTTCGGTCCTCCCGGTATCGGTAAGACGACTCTCGGACTGCATTGGTTCTCGGCTGAGCCGGACGTGCCATCGTTGTTCTTCGGTTTCTTCGAGTCGCCGGAGCGGCTGCTGCGCAAGGCCGACGCGCTTGGATTGCCGACCCGCTCGCTGCTGCAAGCAGGCAAGCATCACGTGATCTGGCAGCCGGCAACGGAACACGATTTCGATGCGCTCGGCGCGCGCCTTCTCGATGCGGTCCACCGAACCGGCGCCCGGCGTCTTGTCGTCGACGGCCTCGGCGGCTTCATGGCCTCGGTCATATCCCCGCAGCGGATTTCGAAATATTTTGCGGCTCTGTCGAACGAGCTTCGGGTACGGGGCGTCACCACGCTCTACACCAGCGAAAGCCGTGAGTTCCTTGGTGCTCCGGTCGAACTGCCGATCGCCAATATTTCAAGCTTGATCGAGAACTTAATCGTCCTTCGTTTCGTTGAACTTCAATCCAGCGTACGCCGCCTGATTTCGGTGGTGAAGATGCGCGATAGCGACTTCGACCCGGCGCTACGGGAGTTCAAAATTTCGGATCAGGGGCTCACCGTTCTTGACCCAGTCTTTGGCGCCGAAGGGCTGATGACGGGGTTTGCGCATGAACGCTGAGCGCCGCACCGGGCAATGGCGCCCGGCGTAGATAATGGGCCGGGGCGGTGAGACGTCCGGTTTTGAAAGAAGTGAGGCACGACCGTGCGGACAATCCTCGTCGTCGATGACGAGTTCGGGGTTGCCGACGTGCTTGCAGCAGCGCTCGAGGACGAAGGCTACCGCGTCGTCACGGCCGCTAACGGCAAGCAAGGCATCGAGCGACTGGCCGAGTCCCGGCCAGACCTCATCCTTGTTGATTTCATGATGCCGGTCATGGACGGACCGACAATGGCGCACGCCTTGCGTTCTGATGGCCATTCCGATCTGCCCATCATCATGATGAGTGCGATGCCGGAGGCCGCAGTCCGAGAGCGTTTTGACGACTATTTTGCATTTCTACGCAAGCCGTTCAGAATCCATCACGCAGCTGATCTTGTCGCCAAGGCGCTGAAAGATCGCTGATCTAGATCAAATCTTCGGCGATCAACTCGCTATTTATCTGGAAAGCCGCCAAGGCGCCTTCAGCTGCCGCTAATATTGCGAACTGTACCCCCTGTGAGGCGTCTCCGGCGACAAATAGGCCGGGTATATTCGTCTGCTCATTGCCGACGGTTCGGACAACACCCTTCTCCGTCAGATGGCAGTTCAGTTTTGTAGCGATGGCACAACTCGGTTTGGCGCCGGTGATGAAGAACAGCGCGTCGCGGGGCAGGCACGAGTCGTTCTCGAAATGCACCGCCGCGAGCGTGTCGTTCTTGGCCTCAAGGTGAGTGATCCGGTCTTCGCGGACGGTGACGCCGTTCCGCTCAAGCTGAGCGAGATCCGTTTCTGAAAGTTCGGATGCGCCATCGGTGCAGAGCACCGGGTCCTTGCCCCAGAGAGTCAACTGAAGCGCGAAGTTCTTACCTTTGTCGCCCCGGCCATAGATCGCGAAGAGGCGATCCCTTTCCTCCCAGCCGTCGCAATAGGGGCAATTGTAGACGCCGTGGCCGTAGAGTTCGCGAAAACCCGGAATATCTGGGAGATTGTCGTCGACGCCCGTTGCTAGCAGTAGTTTGCGAGCCAGTTCACGGATGCCGTCGTTCATCACGACCTCGAAACCGTCCGGCGTGATCTCGACGTCAGCGACCGGCATGTCACGGATCTCGACCGAGGGGTACTTGCCGATTTCCGCGCGGCCGATCGAACGAAGCTCGCCTGGGAGGATGCCGTCGCGAGTGATGAAGCCGCTGACGCCTCGCGATACGGCGTTTCGCGGCGTGCCGTCATCGCAGAGCAGCACGCGCCGTCGGCAGCGCCCAAGGACGAGGGCAGCGTTCAGTCCCGCCGGCCCGCCGCCGACTATGATCGCGTCGTACATGGACAGCTAAACGACGGATCGCGTCCGCCGTTCCGCTTTAGGCAGACTCGATGTCCTCCCGAAGCATCTCCAGGCGGAGCCATTCGTCCTCGGCTTCGGCCAACGCAGCCTGGACCTCAGACAGCTTCTGGCTGCCTTTCTGGAAGGCTGTCGGGTCCTTGGTGTAAAGCGCGGGATCGGCGAGCTTGTCGCTCAATTTGGCGATCTCGGCATGGTAGCTGTCGATCTTGCCGGGCAGCGTCTTCAAGGCGTGCTGGTCATTGAAAGAAAGTTTGCGTCTCGTCTGCGGCTTGGCGACCGGGGATGCCGAGTCACCCGGGTCTCGTTCGCGCTCGATCTTCGCGGCTGCCCTCGCATCGACGCCACGGCCGCGCTGCGCAAGCATGTCCGAATAGCCGCCCGCATATTCGACCCATCGACCTTCACCCTCGGCGACCACGACCGAGGTGACCGTGCGATCGAGAAAATCGCGATCATGGCTGACGAGGATGACAGTGCCCTGGTAGTCGCTGATCATCTCCTGCAGGAGGTCGAGCGTTTCGAGATCGAGATCGTTCGTCGGCTCGTCCAGAACCAGAAGGTTGGAGGGTTGCGCCAGCGCGCGTGCAAGCTGAAGACGACCGCGTTCGCCACCGGATAGGCGGCTGATCTGAGTGCCGGCCTGTTCGGGGGCGAACAGGAAGTCCTTCATATAGCTCATGACGTGCTTGGTCTGGCCGCCGACGAAAACCGTATCGCCGCGTCCGCCAGTAAGCGCTTCCTTCAACGTCCATTCGTGATCGAGACTGGTGCGCTTCTGATCCATCCCAGCGAGCTCGACGCTCGCGCCGATTCGGACCGACCCGTGGTCGGGCTCAATAACTCCCGTCAGCAGGTTGATAAGCGTCGTCTTGCCGGCGCCGTTGGGACCGACCAGTCCAAGCCGATCACCGCGGGCCACCCGAATCGAAAAATCCCTTACGACCGGCTGGTCGCCGTAGAATTTCGAGATGTTGCGGGCCTCGGCGACCATTTTCCCGGAGGTCGTGGCCTCGGTCATCGTCAGCTGGACATCACCCTGGACCTTGCGGTGCTCGCGATAGTCCTTGCGCAGCGAGCCGAGCTGTTCGAGGCGGCGGACATTGCGCTTCCTGCGGGCGGTCACGCCGTAGCGAAGCCAGTGCTCCTCATCGGCGATCTTGCGATCGAGCTTGTGGCGGTCTCTCTCTTCCTGTTCCAGCACTTCGTCGCGCCAGGTTTCGAAAGAGGCAAAACCCTTTTCGAGACGGCGCGTCTGGCCGCGGTCGATCCAGACCGTGGCGCGGGACAAGGTTTCGAGGAAACGACGATCGTGGCTGATGACGACTAGCGCAGACCGGGTGCGCTTCAGCTCATTTTCCAGCCATTCGATGGCCGGCAGATCGAGATGGTTGGTCGGCTCGTCGAGCAGAAGAATGTCCGGCTCGGACGCCAGCACGCGAGACAGTGCGGCACGGCGAGCTTCTCCACCGGAGAGACGCGACGGATCTTCCCCGCCCGTCATGCCGAGGTCTTCGAGCAGGCGGCGCGCGCGGTAGGCATCGTCGCCAGGGGCAAGCCCGGCCTCGACATAGGCGAGCACCGTTGTGAAGCCGGAAAAATCGGGCTCTTGCGGCAGGTAGCGAAGCGTCACTCCCGGCTGGAAGAAGCGAGTGCCGGACGTCTGTTCGATATGGCCGGCGGCGATCTTGAGAAGTGTGGATTTGCCCGAACCGTTCCGGCCGACGAGGCAAAGCCGCTCTCCGGCGGAGACGGAGAGTTCGGCGCCGTCGAGCAACGGCGTGCCGCCGAACGTCAGTCCGATACTTTGCAGCAGAAGGAGTGGGGGAGCCATGGCTGCGGCTTAACGGGGTGGCCGGACGGGGGCAAGGCGAAAGGTGGCGACCCCGGCAGGGCTCGAACCTGCGACCTGCCGCTTAGAAGGCGGCTGCTCTATCCAGCTGAGCTACGGGGCCAGCCCGAAGGACCGCTAGTCAGTGGGTCCACTGACCGACGCGACCCCATTTGAAATTGTCCGAATAAGAGATCTTCTGACGGTGTGCGGACTTCGGCTCATACACCTGGTAGGGGATGCCGGCTTTCTGGGCGTAAGCGATCGCCTCTTCCTTGGTGTCGAAGCTCATCCGGACCTGCTTCTGGGTGTCGTCGGAGGACGTCCAGCCCATCAGGGGGTCGATCACGCGCGGTGTCGCCGGCTCGAAATCGAGCATCCATTGATTGGATTTGCCAGTGCCGGACTGCATGGCGTTGCGGGCGGGCTTATAGATGCGAGCGGTCATCTCTCGAAACACCAAAAAAATGGTCGGGGCGGCCGGATTCGAACCAGCGACCCTCTGGTCCCAAACCAGATGCGCTACCAGACTGCGCTACGCCCCGAAGCGCTGATACGCGGAGGGAAATGACACGTTCGGGGCATTCGAACAAGGCGTTGGAAATCAGACAGGACGGAAAAATCCGTCAGCTTCTCTCGACATCGGACAATTGAGCTTATTTGCGCTCCGGCGGAGCCCGAGAAATCGAAGCGCGAGTGACTTGCGACGTCTCACCCTGTGATTGTATTGTCGGTGGAGGGTGGGAAACGAAAAAGATGCTGGAGCTTGCTGTCGTTTTGGCGTGGGGCGTGCTTCTCGGCGTGCTTGCGCTGATCATATATGAGATTGCCTTCATTCTGCGCCCCGGAGATAATCCTGCGGAACCGCCTTCGAGCGAGCAGCGCGGCGATGAAGCCGCGACGGAGCTGAGACGCGCGGCCTGACAGGTCGCCTGCAATCGCTGACGATCGCCTTCCTGAAACGGCCAAAAATACTGGTTGCGCTGTCGTTCTCTCGAAGGAGTTCGCGACAGTTCCCTAACTGACACATTTTCGCCATTGAGTTGCAACGAAGGCACAGACGACCACGCCGGTCTGGATTAAGGTCACGACTCGAAGCGTGGGGTGTCTCATGAAGCCGCTGATGAGAATCGTTGGAGCCGCCGCCATACTGGTTTGGGGTGGTGCCGCCAGTGCCGCGGATTACCCTATGGCTACCACCTCCGAGTTCGTGAACTGGACCGGCGCCTATTTCGGCGGCTTCGGCGGCTATGCGGCGGGTGAGATCACGGCCGATGCCGATACCGCTCCTTACGACGCCGAGTATGATCTCAACTTTGCTCTGGGCGGGGTCGAGTTTGGCTATAACCACCAGTTCGGCCAGTTCGTCGTCGGCGGCGAGATCGATATCAGCTTCACCGACGGGGACACGTCAGAAACGTTAGCCGTTGGCGAATATGAGTCGAATATCGATTGGCTCGCGACATTCCGCCTTCGTGCCGGCTACGCTTGGAACAATCTTCTGATCTATGCCACAGGCGGTTTCGCGGCTGCGGAAACCGATGATCGTTTCCTCTCCGGCGGAGCCGAGGAAGAAACAACCGGTAGCCGCAAGGGATGGACCGCCGGCGCCGGTTTCGAATGGGCTTTCTACGACAAATGGTCGGTGAAGGGGGAATACCTGTTCGTCGATCTTGGGGATGACGAAGCAATCCAGGATCCGAATGGCGTGTTACCTGTGGGCTTCGGCAGCTCGGTCGTCGAGCACCAATATCACGTCGGAAAAGTGGGCATAAACTACCACTTCTGATCTCTTCGGCCCGCGACAATCCTTCGCCGAACGTCTCAAAATCGGACGAAACCGTCCATGAAATGGCCACATCCCATCGGGCTAGTTAACAATCGTTAACGGGATGGGAGTGGGGTCATGCGTCTCCATATCTACGCGACAATGGTGGGACTAGCTCTGTGTGCCGGAGGGACAGCCGGTGCTCAGGAAGTCTCGCTCAATCACCTCGATTGCCGGTATGACGACACGGCACGCTCGCTGAAATGTCCTGACATTTTGGTGGGACGGGCCTCGGCGGCCATACCGGCACCGGCGCCCGCGGCGCCTGCGAGCGCGGAAGGAAGTCCGGCTCAGGGCTCTGCCGAATGGAACGCAGCCTGTGCCGCGAAGTATAAAAGCTTCGATGCCGCGACCGGCATGTACAAGAGCTTCAGCGGCCAGATGCGGCCGTGCGTCTAAGCGGCATGGCGATTGCAGCCTAGGATGGCGAATAGCGGGCGCGTGCCGTTCTGACACGCGCCCGCACCATGAGACAGGCGTATGTTCAAGAACGGCGAGCAGGCTCTGGAGCAGTTGCGAGCGATTGACGTCGCTCTTAGCGAACGTGCGGCTCGATTCGCGGGCGTCTTTCCGCTGACCGTCGTCCAGGCCGAAACAGCTGAGAATGACGGCACCGTCACCGCCGACACTCAGCTTGATGAGCGCATTGCGCGCTTCGTCTTCCGCCGACCCATCCACACCTGAACGCCAAGAGCCACAAAGCTTGGTATCCATGCCGGAATCGCCTAAACCATAGGTGATCCCACGAGAGCAGATTCAGAGTGCCCGAGAACGACAATCCGCCGGGTGGCGGTCCTTCATTCGACATCAAGCCGATCTCGATCTCCGACGAGATGAAGCGGTCCTATCTCGATTACGCGATGAGCGTGATCGTGAGCCGCGCGTTGCCGGATGTCCGCGACGGACTGAAGCCGGTCCACCGCCGCATCCTGTTCTCGATGAACGAGAATGGCTACACGCCGGACAAAGCCTATCGTAAGTCGGCGCGCGTTGTCGGCGACGTGATCGGTAAGTATCACCCGCATGGCGACCAGTCGGTCTATGACGCGCTGGTACGCATGGCGCAGGAATTCTCGTTGCGCCTGATGCTCGTGGACGGCCAGGGCAATTTCGGCTCGGTCGACGGCGATCCGCCGGCGGCCATGCGCTACACCGAGGTTCGGCTGGCACGGCCGGCATTGGCGCTGCTCTCGGACATCGACGAAGACACGGTCGATTTCCAGGACAACTACGACAATTCGGAGCACGAGCCGAAGGTCCTTCCGGCGCGCTTCCCGAACCTGCTCGCCAATGGCGCGGGCGGAATCGCCGTCGGCATGGCGACGAACATCCCGCCTCATAATCTCGGCGAGCTCATCGATGCCGTTCTGGCACTGATCGAGAACCCGGATCTCGATGTCGAGGCGTTGAACGAGATCGTGCCCGGCCCGGATTTCCCGACCGCCGGCCTGATCCTCGGCCGCAGCGGCATCCGCTCGGCTTACGCGACCGGTCGCGGCTCGATCATTATGCGCGGCCGCGCGACGGTCGAGGAGCTGCGCAAGGACCGCGAAGCGATCATCATCACCGAGATCCCGTATCAGGTGAACAAGGCGCTGCTCGTCGAGAAAATCGCCGAACTCGTGAAGGAAAAGCGGATCGAGGGCATCTCGGAGCTTCGTGATGAGTCCGACCGTTCCGGCATGCGTATCGTCGTCGAGCTGAAGAGGGACGCCGTCGGCGACGTAGTCCTGAACCAGCTCTACCGCTACACGCCGCTGCAATCGAGCTTCGGCGCGAACATGGTGGCGCTGAACGGCGGCCGTCCGGAGACGATGAATCTCAAGGACATGCTGACGGCGTTCATCGCCTTCCGCGAAGAGGTTGTCACCCGCCGCACGCGATTCCGCCTCGGCAAGGCGCGCGACCGCGCGCATGTCTTGGTGGGCCTCGCGATCGCGGTCGCGAACATCGACGAGGTCATCCGCCTGATCCGTACCGCGCCGGACCCGGCGACGGCGCGCGAACAGCTGATGGCGCGCGATTGGCCGGCTGGCGATGTCGCGCCGCTCGTGGCGCTGATCGACGATCCGCGCCACCGGGTTTCGGAGCAGCAGACCTACCGGCTCTCCGCCGAGCAGGCCCGCGCGATCCTCGACCTTCGCCTGCAGCGCCTCACCGCTCTCGGCCGTGACGAGATCGCCGATGAGTTGAACAAGCTCGGCGAGGAGATCGCCGACTATCTCGACATCCTCCGTTCACGCGCCCGCGTGCTGGCGATCATCCAGAACGAACTGGCCGAGGTTCGTGCCGCCCACGCAACGCCGCGCCGGACCGAGATCCTCGAATCCGACGGCGACATGGAGGACGAGGACCTCATCCAGCGCGAAGACATGGTCGTCACCGTCAGCCATGCCGGCTATGTAAAGCGCGTGCCGCTCACGACCTATCGAGCACAGCGCCGCGGCGGCAAGGGCCGCTCGGGCATGACGACGAAGGACGAGGATTTCGTCACGAACCTGTTCGTCGCCTCGACCCATGCCGAGGTGCTGTTCTTCTCGTCGGCCGGTCAGGTCTACAAGATGAAGGTGTGGCGCCTGCCGCTGGCGGCCCCACAGGCGCGAGGCAAGGCATTCGTCAATCTGCTTCCGCTCGACGCCGATGAGCGCATCACCTCAATCATCGCGCTTCCCGAGGACATGGCATCCTGGGAGAGGAACGAGATCATGTTCGCGACGACAGGCGGCACCGTCCGTCGCAACGCGCTCGCCGACTTCCTCACCGTCAACCGCAACGGCAAGATCGCGATGAAGCTCGAAGAAGGCGAGCACATCGCCGACGTCGCGCTTTGCGGTCCGCAGGACGACGTGCTGCTGACGACGGCCGGCGGCAATTGCATCCGCTTCCCGGTCGACGATGTCCGCGTCTTCAAGGGTCGTGACTCGGTCGGCGTTCGCGGCATCCGGCTCGACAAGGACGACACCATCATCTCGATGGCGATCATCCACCACATCGAAGCGACGGCCGAGGAGCGCTCGACCTATCTCAAGACGGCCAGCGCGCTGCGGCGCGGCACTAATGGAGATCCGGAAGAGGTGGCGGTCGACGCGGACGAGGTCGTCGGCACGGTCGAACTCAGCCAGGAACTCTATGCCCGCATGAGCGCGGCCGAGCAGTTCATCCTGACGGTGTCCGAGAAGGGCTTCGGCAAGCGTTCGTCGTCCTTCGAGTACCGGATCACCGGCCGGGGCGGCAAAGGCATCGTCGCGATGGACGTGAATGCCCGAAACGGCAAGCTCGTCGCCTCGTTCCCCGTCGAGCATTCGGACCAGATCATGCTGATCACCGATGGTGGTCAGACGATCCGCGTGCCTGTCGACGGGATCCGCATCACTGCGCGCGGCACCAAGGGCGTCACCGTCTTCAATACGGCTGATGACGAGAAGGTCGTGTCAGTCGAGCGGATCAGCGAAGAAGAGGACGAGGAAGAGGGCGCCGAAAACGAATAAGGCGCCCCAGTGGGGCGCCTTATTGGGTTCGAGCGGGGAGGGGGTCTAGTCCCGGACAGGAACCCTCACGAGCGTGGTTTCATCATGACCGCTGGGGACAGAGACGGTCATGAACCGGTCGCTCGCGTTTTCTGCCATGGCGCGTGCATGTGCTTCCATGATCCGGTCCATCGCGCCGTCCGCGCTCGCCACACCACTGAGACGGACGCCGACGGAAAGCCGGTCACCCTTGGCGGCGAGATTGGAATTGGTGGTGGCGGACGAAGTTACCGGGGTCATCTCGGCTGCGGTCGTGGCGCGCGCCATGCGAGCCTGGTCCGTATAGGCCCAAGCCACCAGCGTAACTGCCGAAACAACCGCTAAAGTCGTCGCGAAACCGCGCAGCATTTGGTTCGCTCCATGTCAACTGTTTGGACTATACAACCCGTCGATGTCCAAATTGTTTCCCAGAGTGTTTCAAATGCGAGCATTCTGGTAACACGATGATGTGATCCGAAGCTTGCCCGAACCTGTAACTTCAGGATAAGCCCCGCCCCATGACTCCCGCCGCCTTCTATGCCGGATCCTTCGATCCGATCACGAACGGTCATCTTGATGTTGTCCGGCAGGCATGCCGGCTATTCGACGAATTGACGATCGGGATCGGGGTCAATCCAGGCAAGCAACCGATGTTCTCGGAGCAGGAGCGGCTATCGCTGATCAAGACTGTCTGCGGGCCGATAGCCAGCGAGGAGAACTGCACGCTGAAAGTCGCGACGTTTTCCGACCTCGTGATTTTCGCCGCCCGCCGCGCCAAGTCCACGGTGCTCGTCCGTGGCCTCCGTGACGGCACCGATCTCGACTATGAGATGCAGATGGCCGGGATGAATGAGCGGCTGGCGCCCGACCTGCAGACGGTCTTCCTGCCGGCTTCGCCGAATGTTCGCCCCATCACCGCCACGCTTGTCCGTCAGATCGCCGCAATGGGCGGAGATGTGACCGGCTTCGTCCCGGCCGCGGTCGCGGAAAAATTGGCAGCCCGCTTCGGAACGGGCGACAAGGGAGTCATCGTTTGATCAGAATTCTTGCTGCGCTCGCGCTTGCGCTGAGCGTCATCGCGCCTGCCGCCGCCCAGACAGCGGCTCCGGCAACGGCTTCTCCGACCCTGACGCTCGAGACCACGAAGGGCCCGGTCGTCATCCGTCTTCGCTCCGATCTCGCGCCCGAACATGCCAAGCGCCTTGCGCAGCTTGCGAAGGACGGCTTCTACAACAATGTGCCGTTCCACCGGGTGATCGAAGGCTTCATGGCGCAGACCGGCGATCCGACCGGTACCGGTACCGGCAAATCGAGCTATCCGGACCTGAAAGCGGAGTTCACCAAGACACCGTTCGTTCGCGGCACGGTCGGTATGGCCCGATCGTCGAGCCCGAACAGCGCCAACAGCCAGTTCTTCATCTGCTTCGGCGACGCCTCGTTCCTCAACGGCCAGTACACCGTCGTCGGCGAGGTCGTTTCGGGCATGGAGAACGTCGACAAGCTCAAGCGCGGAGAGCCGGTCCAGAATCCAGACCGGATCGTGAAGGCGACCGCGAAGTAACAAGAGACAGGAGAGAGTACGATGGCCGAAGCAGAAGACACGCTCGTCCTTGAGACGACAAAGGGACCCGTCGAGATCGCGCTGCGTCCCGACCTTGCCCCGAACCATGTCGCTCGTATCAAGGAACTGACCCGTCAGGGCTTCTACGACGGCATCGTCTTCCATCGCGTGATTGACGGCTTCATGGCGCAGACCGGCGATCCGACCGGCACCGGTATGGGCGGTTCGGGCCAGAAGCTGAAGGCGGAGTTCAACGCCGGCAAGCACAAGCGCGGCACGACCTCCATGGCCCGCGCGCAGAGCCCGGACTCGGCCGACAGCCAGTTCTTCATCTGCTTCGAGGATGCGAGCTTCCTCGACGGTCAATACACGGTCTGGGGCGAAGTCGTCTCGGGCATGGAGAACGTCGACCAGATCAAGCGCGGAGAGCCCGTGAAGGACCCGGATAAGATCGTGTCCGCGAAGATCAAGGCCGATATCTAAGGGCCGATCTGCTTGACGGCCGGGCTGCCCGGCCGTCATCACCTCTTTCATGCACGTTTCGCTGTTCGACTTCGACCTGCCGGAAGAGAGAATCGCGCTCCGCCCGGCGGAGCCGCGTGAGAGCGCGCGCCTGCTCGTCGTCCGCCCCGACGAGAAACCCGAATTCGAAGACCGCATGGTCGGCGACCTGCCGAGCGTTCTGCAGCCCGGCGACGCTCTGATCGTCAACGATACGAGAGTGATTCCCGCCCAGTTGTTCGGGCAGCGCAAGGGTCGCGGCGAAACCGAGCCGAAGATCGAGGCTACGCTTCACAAGCGGCTGGACGCCCAGACCTGGCTCGCCTTCGCAAAGCCCGCCCGCAAGCTGGAACCAGGCGATCAGGTCCGGTTCGGTACGGGAGGCGAAACCTGCATGCTCGGCGAACTCACAGCCCGCGTGCTCGAAAAGCACGAAGGCGGTGAGGTCGCCTTGGCGTTCGATCTGTCGGGCGCCGCGCTGGACCAAGCGATCGCGCTGACCGGAGCGATGCCTCTCCCGCCTTACATCGCTGGCAAGCGCCCCGCCGATGATCGCGACCGCACCGACTATCAAACCCGTTTCGCAGTGCAGGAGGGCGCCGTCGCCGCGCCAACCGCCGGCCTGCATTTCACTGATGCCATGCTTGCCCGTCTGCGAGAGCGAGGAGTGGCGCTCCACACGCTGACCCTTCATGTCGGGGCGGGTACGTTCCTGCCGATGAAGGCCGAAGACACGGCCGACCACCATATGCATTCGGAGTGGGGCACGATCTCCGCCGAGACCGCGGACGCGCTGAACGCGGTTCGGCGCAATGCCGGCCGCGTGATTGCCGTCGGCACCACGGCGCTTCGCCTGCTTGAAACCTCAGCCGCTGCGACGGGAGAAATCAGGGCCTGGACCGGCGATACCGACATCTTCATCACGCCGGGCCATCGTTTCCGTGCGGTCGATGCGTTGATGACCAACTTCCATCTGCCGAAATCGACTTTGTTCATGTTGGTCTCGGCATTTTCCGGCCGCGAACGCATGTTGAAGGCCTATCGCCACGCAATCGAAACCGGCTACCGGTTCTACTCCTACGGCGACACCAGCCTCCTGTTCCCCGAGACCCGATGACCGAACCGTTTTCTTTCACCGTCCACGCGACCGACGGTGCCGCGCGCACCGGCACGATCCGCACCGCCCATGGCGACGTCGCGACGCCTGCCTTCATGGCAGTCGGCACGGCGGCGACCGTTAAGGCGATGCAGATGCGCGATGTTCGGGAGACGGGCACCGACGTCGTTCTCGGCAACACCTATCACCTGATGCTGCGCCCTGGCGCGGAGCGGGTCGCGGAACTTGGGGGGCTCCACAAATTCTCGAACTGGCCGCACACGATACTGACGGATAGCGGCGGCTTCCAGGTGATGTCGCTGGCCAAGCTCCGGAAGGTCACCGAGCACGGCGTGACCTTCCAGTCGCATATCGATGGCTCGAAGCATGTGCTGACGCCCGAGCGCAGCATGGAAATCCAGGCGCTGCTCGGCTCCGACATCCAGATGCAGTTCGACGAATGCGTCGACCTGCCGAACGGCCGCGACGAGATCGACCGTGCGATGCGGCTTTCGCTCCGATGGGCCGAACGGTCGAAGGCCGCGTTTCAGGGAGGTCCGGGCCAGGCGGTGTTTGCGATCGTGCAGGGCGGAGACATCGCCGATCTCCGCGTGGAATCGGCGCGCGCGCTCGTGAAGATGGATTTTCCGGGCTATGCAATCGGCGGCCTTGCGGTCGGCGAACCGCAGGAGGTCATGGCGCGGATGCTCGACGTGACGGTGCCAGAGCTGCCATCGAACAGGCCGCGCTACCTCATGGGCGTCGGCACGCCGGACGATCTTTTGCTCAGCATCGAGCGCGGCATCGACATGTTCGACTGCGTGATGCCGACGCGGGCAGGGAGGCACGGCCTCGCCTATACGCGTTTCGGCCGCATCAACCTGAAGAACGCCCGGCATGCGAACGATCCGACACCGCTTGATCCGGAGAGCAACTGCCCGGCGGCGCGGGACTATTCGCGCGCTTACCTCCATCACCTCGTTCGTTCCGGCGAACTGCTGGCGATGACGCTGATTACCTGGGCGAACCTGGCCTATTACCAATCGCTGATGGCCGGCGCGCGGACGGCGATCCGCGAAGGGCGGTTCGCGGATTATGCGGCCGAGGCCCGTGCTGGTTGGGCGCGGGAGCGCGAAGCGGCATAACTGCTTACGCTTCTTGACCCCACGGGCTGAGCCCCATAGGTTCCGCCGCGTCGCGGGGGCCGGTAGCTCAGCGGTAGAGCACGTGACTTTTAATCATGTGGTCGAGGGTTCGATCCCCTCCCGGCTCACCAAGACATCTTCCTCAAAATCTCGATCTTCTGTCGTCGGCTTTGCGGTGTTCACGCAACACATCGTTAACCAATCGCTCCTAGCGTCGATCTCGTGCGGATACAGCTTTGACGGGAATCGTGTCCGCGTCGACACTCAGCGGGCTTCGAAGAGGAGATTCTTCCGATGCTAAACCGTGATGCGAAAATCCAGGAGCGGGCTTACGCGCTTTGGGAGAGCATGGGCTTTCCGCATGGCGCCGACTGGGACCACTGGCTCGAGGCCGAGCGGCAGATCGATCTGGAATTGCTGACGAGCTTCAAGCCGAAGAAGACCAGGGCCAAGAAGAAAGCAGCGTGAAATGCGACCTCGGCTTGAAAAGCCGAGGCGCTTCAAGCAAGCGTTCGTCCGGGCAAAGCGGACGGGCGGCTGACACAGATGGATGCGCTGATCATTGGCGGGGGCCCCGCAGGCGCATCCTGTGCGGTGTGGTTGGCCAAATTGGGTTTTGACGTCGCCGTTGTCGATGCGCGACCGAATGTCGGCGGCCTTCTCAACGACAGCCCCTTCGTCAACGGTTGGATCGCGACCCAGCCGGGCGTGACCGGCCCGGACCTTGCCGAGCAGATGGGACTGTCACTCGCTGCCATCGGCGTGCCCTTGATGCTCGGCTGCCGGGTGACCAACGTCGAAGCCGGCGGCAGGAGCTTCTCGACGACATTCGAGATGCATACCGGAAAGCTGAGGACTGAAACGTCACGATTGGTCGTGCTCGCGACCGGCGTACGGCCGCGTTCCGGCGGGCTGGGGTCCGCGCCGAAGCTGCTCTTTGGGCCGGGACGGCATGTCCATGATGCTGATTTTGCTGGCAAGACAGTCGCCATACTCGGCAGCGGCGACAATGCGTTCGAGAACTACGATTTCGTCCGGTCGCGTGGTGCCGACACGGTCCACATCTATGCGCGCTCGCCCGCGCGCGCCGGTCGCTTCTTTCGCGAGCGGGTGCCAGAGGCGGGTGTGCGGATCGGTCCATACGAGGTCGACGAGGACAAGGCGACCGTCGACGGTTCTCCCTACGACCTCATCCTCGTCATGTACGGTTGGGAGCCGACGCCGCTTCCGGGGCTTTCACCGGAGCTCGATGAGCAGGGCTATGTGAAAACCCATCCGGAAACGTGCGAGACCAGCATTTCAGGGGTCTATGCGATCGGCGAGATGACCCGGCGAGCACATCCGAGCGTCGTTACCGCCATGGCGGACGGGGTCGTCGCGGCAAAGGCCATCCAGCGCGTCCTGGAAGGTGGCTGAGGCAACGAAAGTGTACGTTGGGCGTTTCCAGATGGCTTCAATGCTGGAACACCAGGATGGCAGACTCGACTGCCGAACACAGAACGACATCTGGCCGGACTTTGGCGAGGGCCTTGGCCATAGGCGTCGGTGCGACTTTGATCGGGCTCGGCGTTTGGGAGAACCGGGCCGGGCGGCGACACCGGGATCGGGTGCAGGCAACATCCGGCGGCGAGATGAATCCGTCCGATGACCCCCACGGGCGTCAGGCGCATTCGCCGGTCGAAATTCCCGCTCGCGGCTGGTGGGATATCGCCAAGCGGATCTTCGCCGAGATGTCTAACGATCGCCTGCTCGCCGTCGCTGCCGGCGTGACGTTCTATGCACTGTTGGCCATCTTCCCGGCGATCGCCGCCTTCGTCTCGGTCTACGGACTAGTGGCAGATCGCGCGACACTTGCCGAGCATGTGAATGCGATGTCCGGGATCATACCGGCTGGTGGCATCTCCATCATTGGCGATCAACTGGCGCGGCTGACATCACAGGGGGAGGGCAAACTCGGTTTTGCCTTCGCGATCAGCCTCGCGGCCGCGCTCTGGAGCGCCAATGCAGGCATGAAGGCAATATTTGATGCTCTGAACGTTATTTATGACGAAACCGAGAAACGAGGTTTCTTCGCTCTGAACGCCTTGTCACTAAGCTTCACCCTCGGTGCGATCCTGTTTCTGGTGCTCGGTGTGACGTCCATTGCGGTCGTGCCGATCGCGCTGGAATATCTAGGCCTTCAGAACGCGACCCAGGCTCTATTCGCAGCGCTACGCTGGCCGGTGATGCTGTTGATCGCGACATTCGCGCTTTCGGTTCTTTACCGATACGGACCAAGCCGGTCCGATGCGAAATGGCGCTGGCTGACGGTCGGCAGCATCACGGCGTCGATGCTCTGGATCGCAGCGTCCCTGCTATTTTCCTGGTATGTAGCGAACTTCGGTTCTTACGATAGAACCTACGGCTCCCTAGGGGCGGCGATCGGCTTCATGACCTGGATCTGGATATCGACGGCGATCGTCCTAACGGGCGCCGAGATCAGCGCCGAAACGGAGCACCAGACCGTGACGGACAGCACGACCGGCGCACCGCGCCCGATAGGGCAGCGAGGCGCGATCATGGCGGATACGATCGGCGAGGGGCCTGATCAGTAGCGGCGGATCAGGCCGACGAGGCGGCCCTGAACGTTGACGCGATCCGGTCCGAAGATGCGGGTTTCGTAAGCCGGGTTAGCCGCTTCGAGGGCGATAGAGGCGCCGCGCTTGCGCAGCCGCTTCAAGGTCGCTTCCTCGCCGTCAACGAGCGCGATGACGATGTCGCCGGTATTCGCCGTATCGGATTTACGGATGATGACCAGATCGCCTTCGAGAATGCCGGCATCGATCATCGAGTCGCCGCGCACTTCGAGCGCATAGTGCTCGCCCGAGGACAGCATTTCCGGCGGCACAGTCACGGTGTGGCTGCGGGTCTGGATGGCCTCGATCGGCACGCCGGCGGCGATGCGGCCCATCACGGGCACTGAAACCGGAGAGGATGAGGTATCTTCCTCATCTGTTTCGACCGCACGCGGTCGCGGTTTGCCGAGACCGCCCTCAATGACGCCGGGCGAGAATTTGCCCGGAGCAGGGCGCATGTTCGGCGCGACCGACTCCGGAAGGCGGATCACTTCGAGGGCGCGCGCACGGTTCGGCAGGCGGCGGATGAAGCCACGCTCCTCCAAAGCCGTGATGAGCCGATGGATGCCTGATTTCGACCGGAGGTTCAGCGCTTCCTTCATTTCGTCGAAAGATGGCGGGACACCGGATTCCTTCAGCCGTTCGTGAATGTAGCGGAGGAGCTCATGCTGCTTACGCGTCAACATTATCGGCCTCGCGATCGGCAGGAATCGCCGAAACAAATCAGGAACAAGAAACTACTCGTTCCTTATGTG
Source organism: Flaviflagellibacter deserti (assembly GCF_042652085.1). Lineage (NCBI taxonomy): Bacteria > Pseudomonadati > Pseudomonadota > Alphaproteobacteria > Hyphomicrobiales > Flaviflagellibacter > Flaviflagellibacter deserti. Next base: position 718,227 of record NZ_JBHSJF010000006.1, read on the forward strand.
TTCCGCAACGGTTAACGTCCGGTTGACGGGCCCCGGGATGTTTTAGCAGCGACGCAAAAACATGCAGCGTAAAGTCGAAGCGATCGAGCGCCCTTGCGGCAAACGCGGGTTGCGGATGACGGGACGAAGGCGTGTCATCGCGAGGGTGTTCAGCCAGGCCGCCGATCACCCGACGTCAACGAACTTCGCCGTCGCATCGCGGCGGTCGACCAGACACGGCGATCAGCGTGGGGGGTCACTGCGGCTCTCGTGGATCGACGATGATCTGCGACGCCTCCAGAGGCCTATTTTGTCAGTGCGTCTCGCTCCTTCAACAGTTCGCTCAGTCGCTCTTCCTGTTCGGCGATCCTGTCGGCGATACGGGCTTCGTCTCCGGCTCCTGACAAGGCCGTCGCCTGTTCAGTGAGCAGGGAGATGTTGTCTCGAATCGCGGCGATGCGCTTATCGAGCTCGAGCAGAGTCGCGGTGTCGGTCATTGATCCTCATTCCTTTGTCGACGCTACGCACGCGTCGCGCTTCGGCAGGAATGGTTCCGCCTTGGATGAATATGTGCTCGCCATCGAGCTTCAGCCAGCCACTATCGGCAAGGATGACCCGTTGAGTGGTCTTGGGCTCATCAGATCGAACTCGTTCCAGACGCCCGGTGCCGACCGCAGTGCACGCGGCACTTGCACGCACATTGATCTCGGATCCAGACGTCATCCTGATGGACGCCGTTCGGTGCACTGAGTGCCCAGACCGAGATCTACACGCAGGAGCTGTTCGCACGGTTCTGGAACGACCATCGCAAGACCGTCCTGTTCGTGAGGCCCTGAATCTCCAAACCCAGTTCGACGTTGGCAGTGATGATCCTTCACGGCAGCAGGCCGTGCTGCTGGAACATGTAGCCGAGGAGAGGCGTGTGTGTCAGGCGGCGCTTTGACGGGCCCCGCCGAGCCAGGTTTCCAGGTCGGCCTTCGCCCGCGACGTGATTATACGCTTCTTGGCGGCCGATTTGGCCGCTCCGCGCACGCGCTCCCCTTCCGGTCCGCGGATAGGACCCTCAATCGGCGGGAACAGGCCGAAATTGACGTTCATCGGCTGAAAGCTGCGCTTAGTGTTCTCGTCCTCGACCGAGATATGGCCGCCGGTGATATGGCCGAGCAGTGCGCCGAAGGCTGTCGTCACAGGCGGCAGTTCGATCGCATGGCCGAGCCGTTCGGCGGCCGCGAAACGGCCGGCCATCAAGCCGACGGATGCGCTTTCGACGTACCCCTCGCAACCGGTGATCTGGCCGGCGAAGCGCAGGCGCGGCTCGGCTTTCAGGCAGAGCGTGCCGTCGAGCAGACGCGGGCTGTCGAGGAAGGTGTTGCGATGCAGGCCGCCGAGACGCGCGAACTCCGCTTTCTCTAGGCCGGGGATCATGCGGAAGGTCTCAGCCTGGGCGCCGTGGCGTAGCTTGGTCTGGAAGCCGACCATGTTGAACAGGGTGCCGAGCGCGTTGTCCTGCCGGAGTTGCACGATCGCGTAGGGCTTCACCTCCCGATTGTGCGGATTGGTCAGGCCGACGGGCTTCATTGGACCATGGCGCAAGGTTTCCGGACCGCGCTCGGCCATGACCTCGATTGGCAGGCAGCCATCGAAATAGGGCGTGTTCGCTTCCCAGTCCTTGAAGTCGACCTTGTCGCCTTCAACCAGCGCGCGGACGAAGGCCTCGTACTGGTCCTTATCCATCGGACAGTTGATGTAGTCGGCGCCGGTGCCGCCCGGCCCGACCTTGTCGTAGCGTGACTGGAACCAGCAGATGTCCATGTCAATCGAGTCGAAATGCACGATCGGAGCGATGGCGTCGAAGAAAGCGAGCGCGTCGCGGCCGGTCTTCTCGCGGATTGCTTCGGCCAGAGCGGGTGACGTCAGCGGGCCGGTGGCGACGATGACATTGTCCCAATCGGTGGGAGGAAGGCCCGCGATTTCCTTGCGATCGATGGTAATCAGGGGATGGGCTTCGAGTGCTATGGTTACCGCCTCCGAAAAGCCGTCGCGATCGACCGCAAGCGCGCCTCCTGCCGGAACCTGATGGCAGTCGGCGGAGCGTATGATCAACGAACCGAGACGGCGCATTTCCCAATGGAGTAGGCCGACCGCATTGGCATCGCTGTCGTCGGAGCGAAACGAGTTCGAGCAGACCAATTCGGCGAGGCCGTCGGTCTTGTGGGCGTCGGTGCCGCGCACCGGACGCATTTCGTGCAGAACGACGGGAACGCCGGCCTCGGCGATCTGCCAAGCGGCTTCGGAGCCGGCGAGGCCGCCGCCGATCACATGAACGGGTGTCATGGCGCAGGCTTAAGCCAGGCGTCCAGTCACTTCAATGATGATACCGCTCGCGCGTTCAGACAGCGTAATGCAGGAACGCGAAAGCGCCGCCGGCGAGAACGCAGGCCACAAAGGCGAAGAGCGCGAATTCGTCCGAGCTGTCAGTCATGGCGGCACCCGATACGCTTAAGAGAATGAGGACTTATCTAACGGCCGGGCATTTCCGGCTGATGTCGTGACAACGCCGGCCGGTGAAACAAAGTTTCAGTCACCGGACATACACAATGGTTTATCCGGCCCTCAGAATTGGGTGGCCGCGGCGCCGACTACAAGGCTGACGAAGCCCAGGCTGAGAACGGTGCGGAGGTAGAGTTTTTCGATGTCCATGGCGTCTTGCTCGCGATCTCTGATTTGGTCGCCACAAGATGCCAAAGGGTTCAAACAGGGCGGTAGACCGCTCCTCGCTCCCGATTGCACGATTCTACAGAATTGCGCCGCTCCCGAACCGTCTCAACCGGTACCGTTCGTGTGCACTCTTGTGCACTCCGCGTGTCGACCGTGTCCTTATCCGGCGGCCAACCAATTGGTGATGCCGTTTGCCGCCGCAACGCCGGTACTGAACGAAGCCTGGAGCAGGTACCCGCCGGTCGGGGCGTCCCAGTCGATCATCTCTCCGGCAACGAAGGTACCGGGCAGAGCATGGAGCATGAAATTCCCGTCCATGGCGTCCCACGCAACGCCGCCGGCCGTTGAGATCGCCCGCTCCAGGCCCTGAACGCCGTCGAGCTTCAGGGGAGCGGCCTTGATCAATCGGGCGAGGGCTTTTGGATTGGAAGGCAGATCGCGGCCGGCACTCTCTCGCAGTAGACCGATCTGGACAGGCGAGAGAGCGATCTTCTTGCGAAGGAAATTGCTGGCCGTCTCTCCCCGGCGAGGGAGGTCGAGGCGGCTCGCGATCTCGGCCTCGGCAAGATCGGGTTTCAGATCGACGGTCAGGACGGCTTCGCCTGCGGCGAGAGCGGACCGGATTGGGGGGGAGAGGGCGTAGATCGCGCCTCCTTCGAGGCCGCGATCGGTCACCATCATCTCGCCTGTCACCGACATGTCGCCGAGGGTTAGTGAGACGCGCTTCACTGGTTCTCCCGCGAAGCGCGAGACGAATTGCTCCGACCACGCGACGCGGACGCCGCTGTTCGAGGGAGCGAATGGAGTGATCTCGACTCCTTTCGCTGTCAGTAGCCCGGCCCAACCTCCGTCCGAACCGAGCTTCGGCCAACTCGCGCCGCCGAGTGCGAGCAGCGTCGCACGAGGTTGGGTAGATACCTGCCCATCTGGTGTCCGAAAGGTGAGGCCGCCATTGCTCGACCATCCGGTCCAGGAATGGCGCGAATGGAGCGTCACGCCGAGCGCCGCGAGCCGGCGGAGCCAGACGCGCAGCAGTGGCGAGGCCTTGAAGCTCTTGGGAAATACGCGGCCGCTCGACCCGACGAAGGTCGGTTCGCCGAGATCGGCTGCCCAGGCACGGAGATTGTCTGGCGTGAAGGCGCGGATTACCGGTCCGAGGCGCTGCCGCGAGGAACCATAGCGGTCGAGGAACCGGTCGAGTGGTTCGGAATGGGTGAGGTTGAGGCCACCTCGGCCGGCTATCAGGAATTTGCGGGCCGGGCTCGGCATGCGGTCGTAGATCGCGACGGTGCGACCCGCCTGCGCGAGCCGTTCGGAAGCGATCAGGCCTGCGGGACCGGCGCCGATGATCGCTACATCCATCATTCGACGAATGTTAGCTCAGAAGAAGCTGATTCCGACGACCGGTCCGAGGCTGATCGCAACGGCGAAGACTTTCCAGAGGAAGGTCGGGAACAGCCAGGCGGCGACGAAGCGCGACAGCCGGACCAGCCGGAAGGCGACGAAGATGCCGAAGCAGAGCGAGGCGACGTTGAGCACGTCGAACCAGAAGTCGGACAGCGTACCGGCGATGAAGGTGTAGATCACCGCCCAGGCCATCAGCGCCTCGACGAGATGGATCGCGGTCCTGGCACGCTCGCCGTGGCGCAGCGCCGCCCAGCGGGTGATGCCGTAGAAACCGAAGAGCGCGATCCAGATCGCGGCGGAAAGCCGACCGGTCGGCTCGAAGGGCAGATGATAGAAGGCAGGGCTCTTCAGCCCGACGCCCGTCGCAAGCATAGCAGTATAGAGGAACATTGCGCCGAGCAGCGGCAACGCTGCTCCTGCCAGAAATCCCCGCCAGTCCGGGCGGTTGATGACCGTCATGTACACTGAGCCCCGATTCCATTCACCGCACGTGAAGGCATGGTCGAGATAAATCGACCGAGTATCGGAGGTCTAGACTACGAGGGCGCCCGAGGCGCAGCTTTCCGCGAAGTGTGGTTTACGGGAAACAATTCATAGCCGAAGTGGCCAGTTCTTTTCGCTACTCCGCCGCTTCTGCCGCTTTTCGTGCTTTCGGCTTGCGTGACAGCACATCTTTCAGGAAGCGCCCGGTATAGCTGCGCTCGACCTTGGCGACCTGTTCAGGCGTGCCGGCCGCGACGATCTCACCGCCGCCTGTGCCGCCTTCCGGTCCGATGTCGATGATCCAGTCGGCGGTCTTGATGACTTCGAGATTGTGCTCGATCACCACGACCGTATTGCCCTGATCGACCAGTTCGTGGAGCACTTCCATGAGCTTTGCCACATCGTGGAAATGCAGGCCGGTGGTCGGCTCGTCGAGGATGTACAGCGTGCGGCCGGTGGCGCGCTTCGACAACTCCTTCGACAGCTTCACGCGCTGCGCCTCGCCGCCCGACAAGGTGGTGGCCTGCTGGCCGACATGGACGTAGCCAAGGCCGACCCGGGCGAGCGTCTGCATCTTGTCGCGGATCGACGGCACGGCCTTGAACAGCTCGGCGGCTTCCTCGACGGTCATGTCGAGCACGTCGGCAATGGACTTGCCGCGATAGAGTACTTCCAGCGTCTCGCGGTCGTAACGGCGTCCCTTGCAGACGTCGCAGGTGACGTAAACGTCCGGCAGGAAGTGCATCTCGATCTTGATGACGCCATCGCCCTGGCAAGCCTCGCAGCGGCCGCCCTTGACGTTGAACGAGAAGCGTCCCGGTGCGTAACCGCGCGTCTTGGCTTCCGGCAGGCCTGCAAACCAATCGCGGATCGGCGTGAAGGCGCCAGTATAGGTCGCCGGGTTGGAGCGCGGCGTGCGGCCGATCGGCGATTGGTCGATGTCGATCACCTTGTCGAGGTGTTCAAGGCCGGAGATCGTGTCGTGAGCGCCCGGATGCGCAGTCGAGCCGTTGAGGCGACGCGCGACCGCCGGGAAGATGGTGTCGATCAGAAGCGATGACTTGCCGCCACCCGAGACGCCGGTGATGCAGGTGAAGGTGCCGAGCGGGATCTCGGCCGTGACATCCTTGAGGTTGTTCTCCCGGGCGCCGGTGACCTTCAGTGTCCGCTTCTTGTCGAATGCGCGTCGGCGTTTCGGGATCGTGACCGACATTTCGCCGGTGAGGTATTTGCCCGTCAGGCTGGCCGGATGGGCCATGATCTCATCAGGCGTTCCCTTGGCGATGATCTCGCCGCCATGCGTGCCGGCGCCGGGGCCGATATCGACCACGAAATCGGCAAGGCGGATCGCATCCTCGTCGTGCTCGACGACGATGACGGTATTGCCGAGGTCGCGCAGGCGTTTCAGCGTTTCGAGCAGGCGCTCATTGTCACGTTGGTGCAGGCCGATCGACGGCTCGTCGAGGACGTAGAGAACGCCGGTCAGGCCGGAGCCGATCTGCGAGGCGAGGCGGATGCGCTGACTCTCGCCGCCCGATAGAGTGCCGGAGGCGCGACCGAGGGTGAGATAGGTCAGGCCGACATCGACCAGGAACTTCAGACGGTCGCGGATCTCCTTGAGTATGCGGCCCGCGATCTCGTTCTGCTTGTCGGTGAGTTGGCCGGGCAGGGCGCCGTACCATTCGGCAGCAGCCGTCACCGAGAGCTCGGTTACATCCGAAATGGTCTTGCCGGCGATCTTCACGGCCAGCGCCTCGGGCTTCAGTCGCGCGCCATTACAGGCCTGGCACGGCGACTCGCCCATATATTTGCCGATCTCCTCGCGCGCCCATTCGCTTTCGGTTTCCTTCCAGCGGCGCTCGAGATTGGTGACGACGCCCTCGAAGGTCTTCCGCGTCTCGTAGGCGCGCAGGCCGTCGTCGTAGATGAAACCGATCTTCTCGCCGCTCGAGCCGTTGAGGATGACGTCGCGCGCCTTCTCTGGCAGATCCTTCCAGGGTGTCGAGAGCTTGAAATCGTAGTGCTTGGCGAGCGCGGTCAGCGTCTGGCCGTAGAACGGCGAGGTCGACTTCGCCCAGGGCGCGATCGCGCCGCCCTTCAGCGTCCGCGTCTCGTCCGGGACGATACGCGTCGGGTCGATCCGCATTTCATGGCCGATACCGCCACAGGTCGGGCAGGCGCCGAACGGATTGTTGAACGAGAACAGGCGCGGCTCGATCTCGGCGATGGTGAAGCCGGAGACCGGGCAGGCGAATTTCTCCGAGAAGGTGATGCGCTTCGGTCGACCCTTCTCGTCTGTTTTTGCGTTCCCTGTCGCGCCTGAGGCGCTCCCCGCCTCTTGCACGTCGGCGAATTCGACGAAGGCGATGCCTTCAGCAAGGCCGAGCGCGGTCTCGAAACTATCTGCGAGACGCGTCGCCATGTCCGGGCGGACGACGATGCGGTCCACGACGACGTCGATGTCGTGCTTCAACTTCTTGTCGAGCGCCGGGGCCTCGTCGATGGCGTAGAATTCGCCGTCGACCTTGAGGCGCTGGAAGCCTTTCTTCTGGTATTCCGCCATTTCTTTCCGGTACTCGCCTTTGCGGCCGCGGACGACAGGGGCGAGCAGAAACAGGCGGGTGCCCTCCGGCAGTGCCATGACGCGATCGACCATCTGGCTGACCGTCTGGCTCTCGATCGGGAGGCCGGTGGCCGGCGAATAGGGGATGCCGACGCGCGCCCAGAGGAGGCGCATATAATCGTAGATCTCGGTGACGGTGCCGACGGTCGAGCGCGGGTTCTTCGACGTCGTCTTCTGTTCGATGGAGATGGCGGGCGACAGACCGTCGATCTGGTCGACGTCCGGCTTCTGCATCATCTCCAGGAATTGTCGAGCATAGGCCGACAGGCTCTCGACATAGCGGCGCTGGCCCTCGGCATAGATCGTATCGAAGGCGAGCGACGATTTGCCCGAGCCGGACAGGCCCGTCAGCACGACCAGCTGGTCGCGCGGCAGGTCGATGTCGATGTTTTTGAGGTTATGCTCGCGCGCGCCGCGAACCGAGATGAATTTGCTGGTCATGGTGTGTCCGCCGGCCCCGCCGCCGGTAGTTCAGATATAGAGAAGCCGTGTCGATAAAGCACGATCAGCCTTGCACCCGCGAGTCGGAGCGTTTAGGAACATAAAGAGAACACGCGAGTTGTCTACAGCGACAGCGACGCCACATATTGTGGGGCCGCCCGGCCAAAGACTAGGGTGGGCTTCAATCCCAATTCACGCGCACGGACGGAGATGGTTATGGCCGGCAGCGTCAACAAGGTCATTCTCGTCGGCAATCTCGGCGCCGACCCGGAAATTCGCCGTACCCAGGACGGCAAGCCGATCGCGAATCTTCGCATCGCCACCTCGGAAACCTGGCGTGACCGCAACAGCGGCGAGCGCAAGGAAAAGACCGAATGGCACCGCGTGGTGATCTTCAATGAAGGTCTTTGCAAGGTGGCGGAGCAGTTCCTCCGCAAGGGCGCCAAGGTCTATATCGAGGGCGCGCTCCAGACCCGGAAGTGGACCGACCAGGGCGGCCAGGAGAAGTTCTCGACCGAGATTGTGCTGCAGGGCTTCAACTCGGTGCTGACCATGCTCGATGGCCGGGGCGGCGGCGGTTCGGGCGAGGATGACTTCGGCGGTGGTGGCGGCGATTACGGCCGTTCCGGCTCGTCGGAGCGTCGCCAGCCGGCCTATGCGGGTGGTGGCGGTGGCGGAAGCAGTTCGGGCCGGATGGGCGAGATCCTCGACGACGAGATTCCGTTCTGAGGTCTGACCTTACCGCGAAGGTAAGCTGCTGATCAGGAAGACTTTCTCGGAACCCCGCTATCTTCGGTTCGTTTCCATAGGATAGCGGGCCACGCCAAGCACGAGACCTCTGCGGGCCCGCCCACAGAGGAGCGATCCAATGAGAAAGCACATCCTTCTGGCCGCAGCGGCGAGTCTTGCGCTCGCCCCGGCAGCGGCCTTCGCGCAGGGTGCAGCCCCCGCACCGATGAAGAAGCCGGCCGAGATGGGCCAGCAGCAGGGCCAGTTGAAGTCGGCGGACGCAAAATTCGTCCAAAACGCCGCGATTGGCGGCGCATTCGAGGTCCAGTCGAGCGAGCTCGCACTGAAAAAGGGCGAGAGCGCCGAGGTGAAGGATTTCGCCCGGATGATGGTCCGGGATCATGGCAAGGCCAATCGCGAACTCATGGATCTTGCGAAGGAGATGGGCGCGGAGACGCCCAAAGCGCTCGACAGCAAGCACAACCAGGTCATCCAGAAGCTCGGCGGCCTCTCGGGAGCGGCCTTCGACCGGATGTACATCCAGGCGCAGCTCGACGCGCATAATGAGGCGGTCGCCCTGTTCCGGAACTATGGCGAGTCATCCGCTTCGAATTCCCAGTTGAAACAGTTCGCCACCAATACCCTGCCGATCCTGCAGGAGCATCGCCGACATGTGCAGGGCCTGAGCGGCGTGGCCCAGGGCGAGAGCGATGCGACGACGGGCCGCTCGTCGGCGGAGCCGATGCCCAAACAGAAGCAGGCTCCGCAATAATCCGAGCCTGACGGAAAGCCGAGCGGCCGGCGCATTGCGCCGGCCGCGTTCGTTTCAGCCTCGCAGAGCCGGGAACGCACGGTCGAGATCGGCGATCAGATCCTCGACATCTTCGAGACCGGCATGGATGCGCAGCGTGCGCCCCTTGAATCGCGAGGGCAGGGAACGGCCGCGGGTGTCGAAGGGAATGATGAGGCTTTCGAAGCCGCCCCAGGAATAGCCCATGCCGTAAAGCGTCAGCGAGTTCAGGAAGCGCTCGATATCCGCCTGTGAATAGCCTTCACGGAGTTCGAAGCCGAAAAGACCCGACGCGCCGGAGAAGTCCCTCTTCCAGATCGCATGGCCCGGATCGGTTTCGAGTCCCGGATGCATGACTTGCGCAACTTCCGGCCGGCTCTGCAGCCAGCGGGCCAGCGCGAAGCCGGTCTCCTGATGGCGGGCGAGACGGATACCCATCGTGCGGAGGCCGCGGAGGGCGAGCGAGATGTCGTCCGGGCCCACCGTCAGGCCGAGATTGCCATGGGTGTTGTGAAGCCGTGCCCAGGCATCTCTGTTGGCCGAAACGGTGCCGATCATGATGTCGGAATGGCCGGAGATGTATTTCGTGCCGGCCTGGATCGAGATGTCGACGCCATGCTCGAGCGGCTTGAAGAACAGCGGCGTCGCCCAGGTGTTGTCCATCAGGACCAGTACGCCCGCTCTGTGCGCGACCTCGACGATGGCGGGAACGTCCTGGACGTCGAAGGTCAGCGAGCCGGGGCTTTCGGTCAGGATCGCCTTGGTGTTCGGGCGGATCAGGTCGGCGATGCCGGCACCGACCAGCGGATCGTAATAGGTCGTCTCGACGCCGAAATCCTTCAAAGTCGTATCGCAGAAATGCCGGCCGGGATTGTAGGCGCTGTCGACGACGAGGAAATGGTCGCCCGCCCGGACCGCCGAGAGCATGGCGGTCGTGACGGCCGAGAGGCCGGACGGGGTCAGGACTGTGCCGGCGGCACCTTCGAGTTCGTTGATCGCGCCGGTCAGCGCATCGATCGTCGGCGAACCGCGGCGGCCGTAGCTGTATTTGTTCCGATGCGCGAACAGGTCTTCCGCGTTGGGATAGAGCACGGTCGAGCCGCGATAGGTCGGCGGGTTGACGAAGCCGTGCTGCTGAAGGGGATCGCGGCCGGTGGCGACCAGAGCCGTGTTCGGGCCCAACGGGGTCCGCGGATCACGAGAAGCTGACATGGAATGACTGAGGTCCGATCATTGGGAGGGCAGGCATTCTCTCCTCCTTTTGCCCGGAGGCAAGCCCATCTCTTGGAACGGCGAAGACGATCGGACGTTCTTTCGAGCATTCCCTTTGCTGGAACGAAACCCGATGGCCGAAGAGTCGAAACGTGCCGAAGTCTCGTCCCTGTCATTCCGGCAGCAGCCGATCGAGGTCTCGATGCGCGGCCTGCTGCGCAGTTCGATCATCGGCATTTTCCTGATCATGCTGATCGGCGCGATGTACTTCGCGCAGGATCTGCTGATGCCGATCGCGCTGGCCTTCATGTTCTCGATCCTGCTCAGCCCGATCGTGCGGGCGGGAGCTAAGTGGCGGATTCCCGAATGGATGACGGCTACGTCTCTGGTCCTGCTTCTTTTTTTCCTGATCGCCCTCGGCGTCTATTCGTTGAGCGGACCGGTATCGCAGTGGATCGACGACGCGCCCCGGATCGGCAGCGAAGTCCAGAAGAAGCTGTCGGGAATCCGCGCCTCGCTCGGTTTCGTGGTGCAGGTCACCGAACAGGTCAGCCAGATGACGACGCAGAACGATCCCGGTGTGCAGAGAGTCGTCCTGAAAGAGCCGGGGTTCCTAAGGAGTGCCGCGACGGGCGTTCCTGCAGTCGTGGCCAAGGTCGGCCTGACGCTTGTCCTTCTGCTCTTCCTGCTGGCGTCCGGAGATCTCTTCCGCGAGAAGCTGGTGAAGATCCTGCCCACGCTCAGCGACAAGAAGCGGGCGATCCACATTTCACGGGACATCGAGAGAGAGGTCTCACGCTACCTCCTGACCATCACCGGCATCAACATCGCGACCGGCGCCTTCATCGGGGTCGGCATGTGGATCATCGGCATGCCCAACCCCGTGCTGTGGGGCGTGCTGGCGACGTTCCTGACCTATATCCCATATCTCGGCGCGCTGATCGGGATTATCCTCGTTGCCTGCGTCGCGCTCGTCTCGTTCGAGACCGTGAGCTACGCGATGCTCGCGCCGGGCATCTATCTTCTCGCGGCCATGCTCGAAGGGCAGGTGCTGACGCCGATGATCGTCGGACGCCGCCTCGAGATGAATGCCGTGGCGATCCTGCTCGCCGTCGCGTTCTGGGGCTGGGTGTGGGGCATTGTCGGCGTGCTGATGGCCGTGCCCTTGCTCGTGATGGTGAAGGTGTTCTCCGATCACGTCGAAGGGCTCGACGCGATCGGCCAGTTCCTGTCCGCGCGCGAGACCCACACGCCGCCGGCGGAGGAAGCCGAAGCTCGCGCAAAGCCGGCGGCCGCCTAGCCTTTCGCCTTCGGGGTATCGCTGCGGCTCCCCCATTCCGCCCATGAGCCGTCATAGAGACGGGGCAGGGGACGGCCGCTTTCTTCGACCGCAAGCGCCAGGATCGCCGCCGTGACGCCGGAGCCGCATGTCGTCAGGATCGGTCCGTCAAGTTCGACGCCGTTCTTGCTGAACACCTCTTCGAGCGCCTTGGCATCTTTCAACTGACCATCGGTCAGCACGCTGGAATAATGGACATTGTGGCTGCCCGGCATGTGTCCTGGCTGGACGCCCGGACGCGGCTCTTCCTCCTCGCCGCGATAGCGCGTGCCCGAGCGGGCATCGACCACCTGGGCGAGGCCGTCATCGAGCGCCTGCCGGACGTCGTCGATATGCGCGACCGCGCCGGCATCGAAGCGGGTCGAGAAATGACGCGGCCCGCGCGTCACCTCACCCGCTTCCGTGGGGCGACCCTCCGCCTGCCATTTGGGGAACCCGCCATCGAGGACGAAGACGTCCTTCAGCCCCATGACCCGGAAATTCCACCAGACGCGAGCGGCCGAGAACATGCCGGCGCCGTCATAGACGACCACCGTCATGTCGTCGGAGACACCGAGCTTTCCGACTGCCGCGGCGAACGTCTCGGGCGAGGCCAAAGTGTGCGGCAGGCTCGAGGAATGATCGGAGATGGCGTCGATATCGAACCGAACGGCACCCGGAATATGTGCTGCGCGATATTCCGCGACGGGGTCGCGATCGCGATCAGGCGTGTACCAGCTGGCGTCAAGCACAACGACGTCCGAGCGGCTGAGATTGTTCGCCAGCCAATCGGTGGAAACGAGATTGCTGCGCATCTGGCTCACCACTTGCCGGTGTTCGGCATCGAGGCCCAGGGTTCCTGCTTGGGCAGCGCCGGGCCTTTCTGCAGCAGCTCGATCGAGATGTTGTCGGGCGAGCGGACGAAGGCCATGTTGCCGTCACGCGGAGGCCGATTGATGACGACGCCTTCCTTCTGGAGGCGCTCGCAGGTCTCGTAGATATTGTCGACGACGAAGGCGAGGTGGCCGAAATTGCGACCCTCGCCGTACTCTTCCGGATCCCAGTTATAGGTCAGCTCGATCTCGGGTGCCCGCTCGGCCTCGGCCCGGTCCTTGTCTTCGGGCGCGGCCAGAAAGATGAGGGTGAATTTGCCTTCCGGCACGTCTTTGCGCCGGGTTTCGACCAGTCCGAGCTTCCGGCAGTAGAAATCGAGCGAAGCATCGATATCGCGGACGCGGACCATGGTGTGGAGATAGCGCATGGGAAATCCTCTGGCTTGCGGGCTTTGGAAAATATGGGGTGGAACGGCGATCTCAAGTCCAGAGTTAGGGGTGGGTGAGGCTTTTCGGTCACCCTGAATCACAGGCGCCAAGATTTGGCCACTTTTCGCTTCCCGTCGATCAAGTCACTGCTATTCTGGATTGAATAGCGACTCGCGGAATGAGGCGGCGAGCAGCGAGATGGGATCTGACGGTATGCGCAGCCAGGCGGGGCTGGGGCCACAGCAGTCGGAAGAGACAGACGAATCGCATCCCCTCGACCTTGTAGAGGTCGCAGGCGTGATCAAGTGGTTCGATGTCGCTAAAGGCTACGGATTTATCGTCCCGGATGCGGGCGGACCAGATGTGCTTTTGCACGTCACAGTCCTCCGCGCGGGCGGTTTCCAGACGGCGAACGAAGGTGCCCGCATCGTTTGCGAGGCGCAGGCTCGCGCCAAGGGCATGCAGGCGTTCCGCATCCTCTCCATGGACACATCGACGGCGGTTCATCCCGCCCAGCTTCCGCCGCGGACGCATGTGAACGTTACTCCCACCAGCAATCTCGAGCGGGTGGAAGTGAAATGGTTCAACCGGCTGCGCGGCTTCGGCTTCCTGACGCGGGGCGATGGCTCTCCGGATATCTTCGTCCATATGGAGACTTTGCGTCGCTATGGCCTCGCGGAGCTGAAGCCCGGCCAGACGGTGCTGGTGCGCTACGGGCAGGGACCGAACGGCCTGATGGCGGCGGAAGTCCACCCGGACGGCGGTCCGATCCAGGGCCCGTCCTCGCACTGAAATTCTCCCACATGATGCGCCTTGGTCTTTGCCTGCTATGGGCGCTGCTCGTCTTGGTGCCGGCGGCGCATGCCGCGAACCTGACGAAACTGACGATCGATACGGCCAGCGGCGAACACGTCTTCAATGTCGAGGTCGCGAAGGACGATAATGACCGCGCCCGCGGCCTGATGTACCGCCGCGAAATCGCGCCGGATTATGGGATGCTGTTCGATTTCGGCCGGGAGCAGCCGGTCTCGATGTGGATGCAGAACACTTATGTCTCGCTCGACATGGTGTTCATCCGTGCGGACGGCGTCGTGCATCGCGTCGAGGAGAGGACCACTCCACTCTCGACCAGGACGATCGATTCAGGCGTGGACGTGAAATACGTGTTGGAGCTCGCGGCGGGCACCGCGGCGAAGATCGGCCTCAAGCGTGGCGACAAGGTCGAGCACGACATCATCCGCTAGCGTCATTTCTTTGTGAGAAGCATCTGCGAACCGCGCTTCTCGATCTGCCCCTTGACCTTCTCGGCGATCGTCGCGAGTACCCAAGGAAGGTCGACCTCGACCCGGACCTGCTGGTCCATCACGTGAATCCGACCCGTCACCGACTGTTTCAACATCACCATTTTGAAATTCAGGTCGTCGCCCTGCCATTCGTCCTCCAGGGACGAGGCATAGCTCGCAAGCTGAGGCTTGATCGAATCCAGGCCCTCGCGGATGCGCTTCGTTGCTTCGGCCTTGGTGTGATGATGGGGCAGGGTGACGACGACCGGTTTCTTCATCGCGCGCTCCTTCGATGCTTAACGCCAAATAGGTGCCGGACACCGCATTTTCGACAGTTCCGTTCACGGGTCCCTAACGCCTGACAGGCGATAAAGGCTATTGCTGAATTCGCGAGACAGGCCTTTGGCTACGTCCCCCTACGCTCAGACTGCAGTGCTCGTCGTCGATGACGACGCCTATCTTCGCAAGATCGTCCGCAGCCTCCTGATCGGCTTCGGCGTGCAGCGCGTCTACGAGGCCGGCGACGGCGCGCAGGGGCTCGAACTGCTGGAGCAGTTCCGGCCCGACGTTCTTCTCGTCGATTGGGAAATGCCGATGCTGACCGGCGCGGAGATGATCCGCCTCGTCCGCAACCCGGAAACCTCCGCCAATGCGACCGTGCCGATCATCATGATGACCGGCCATACCGAGCGTCACCGCATCGAGCAGGCCATGCAGCTCGGCGTAAACGAAATTCTGGTGAAGCCGTTTTCGGCCAAGGGCCTGCTGCAGCGCCTCGATTTGGTGAAAAACCATGCCCGACCGTTCATGCAGATCGGCTCCTATTTCGGGCCGATGCCGCGCCAGCCACGCGGGGCGGCGGCCATCGGGCTCGGTGACGTCAAGCAGCCCGCCGGCTGATCAGGTCGTTGCGGCTGCGTAGATTTCCGGCTTGAAGCCGACCGTCAGTCTGCCGTTCACGTCCAGCACCGGACGCTTCACCATGTTCGGCTGAGCCAGCATCAGCGCCTGCGCCTTCTTCGCGTCGAGGTCCTGCTTGTCGGCTTCGGGTAGGGCCCGGAATGTCGTCCCGGAGCGGTTCAGCAGGACTTCCCAGCCGAGTTCCTTCACCCAGCCGGCGAGCGTGGCTGCGTCGAGACCTTCGGACTTGTAGTCGTGGAAGCGATAGGTCACGCCGCGCTCATCGAGCCAGGCACGCGCCTTCTTCATCGTGTCGCAGTTCTTGATGCCGTAGATGGTGATGGACATGGTTCCCCAGCTTTGACGCTCATCGCATGGTCAGGCCGCCATCCACGGCGTACTGGCTGCCCGTCACATAGGATGAGTCGTCGGACAGCAGGAAGAGGGCCACGGCGGCGGCCTCCTCGGCGGAGCCAATGCGTCCGAGAGCGACGTTGGAAACGACGCTCGCTTCGAAAGAAGCCCGAAGGTCATCGGCCATGAAATCGCGGAAGTTCGTTTCGATCGGTCCCGGCACCAAAACGTTAACCCGAATGCCGCGGGGCGCGAGGGCGGACGCCCAGCAGCGTGCGAGGGCAACGAGCGCTCCCTTGGTGGCGGAATAGACGCTGGCCATGCCGGCGCCTTCGTAGGTCGACGTCGACGAGGTGACGACCACCGAGCCGCCCTCGTTGATGAGATGGGACAGCCGCGCGAGCTGGAGCACCGGACCACGCACATTGGCGCTCATCATGCGATCGAAGAAATCGGCCGTGACCTCCTCGACGGTTCCGACCGCCGCATAGCCCGCATTCAGCCATAGGCCGTCGAGCTTGCCGATGGATTGGACCCGGGCAGCGAGTTCATCCGCTGAGGACGGGTCTGCGGCATCGTTGCGGAGGACGGCGGCCGTCGGAATGGCGCGCCGGGACTCGTCCAGCCGCCTTTCGTTCAGCCCGGTGACGAGTACCTGGCCGCCTTCATCGACGATGCGTTTCGCGCCCGCCAGACCGATGCCGCTGGTGCCACCGGTGATGAGGACGCGCTTGTTCGTGAACCTGGGCAAAACGTCTCTCCGGGTGGCCCGATCGGAGTCTTGAAAGTCGTATCGGCGTGTCGCCATCAGCGCAATTGATGAAAATTTTGTTCACGTTTTGATCTTGCATGTTTTGCGCCGATGAGCTTTTCTGTGCGCGGGAAGGTTGCACTGAAGATCGAGTTGCGCAGGGCTGGGGGATATCTGATGGAACTGGTCAATGAGATTGCGCAACTGTCGCGCGAGATAAAGGAAACCGCTCATATCGGCCGCACCAATCGGCTGATCACGAGGCAAAATCGGCTTTACGAGCAGGCCGAGGCGAGCCCCGCCAACACCGAATTGTTTCGCGCGTTGCTCAATCATCCGGATCCGGACGTGCAGATGACCACCGCCTGGTATTGTGGCTGGCGACGGTTCATGGTTCAGGATGCCGAGGCGACGGTGAGCGGCTTGGTCGCGCGTGGCGGCGAAATAGGATCGCGCGCCGCGCGCTGGCTGGATAGTCGTGAGCGTATGGCCGCCGGCATTTCAAGGGCGCTGGAGATTCCTCGGGTGCTGCCATTTCCCGGCGCGCCCGCCTGTCATTCGCGCGATGCCGTCATCGGGGCGATAAGGACGCGGTTTTCCGGACGCCGCGTCGAAGAGATGTCGGCGCTGATACGCCGAGCGATCCTGCTGCGTCCGACTGAAGCCGCGAACGATCCCAGATCGTCCAGGTTCGGTGGGCTACCAATCATGGCGCCCGGGCATTCCTGGCCCGAGGGTGAGCTTGAGCCGTTGGTTTTTATCGGCCAGATCAATTGTGCCGAGCTTTACGCGGCGGTGGGCGAAACTCCTCTGCCGAGTGAAGGGTTGGTCCAGTTCTTCTGCGATCACGACGACGTTCACGGATGCGAGCCGACATTCGAGTACGCGGTCATTTATTGTCCGAGCGCCGACGGACTCCGGCTGACGGAGCCGCCAGTCGAAGATTTTGAACCGACCGTGCAGTGCGGGCTAGCGTTCTACGAGACGATGGAGCTTCCGCATCCCAATAGTAGCGCCATCCAGGCTTTGAGGCTCGATGACACCGAAACGAGCCTCTATGAGGCGATGTACGGCGAACTGTTTGCGGAGCCGGGGAAGAACTGGAAGTATCATTGCGACAACAGCAAGCTGTTCGGCTGGCCCGATCTGCTGCAGGGCGATCTGGTGGACTATTCTTACGTCGAGCCGGACTTCGATCTCCTGCTGCAGATCGGCGAGTACCACGATGGTGCATCGTCGCAGAGCTGGGGGCCGGGCGGTATCGTCTATGCGGCGATCAGCGACGATGATCTCGGCAAACGCGACTTCACCAATGCTCAGATCGTGACACAGGTGACATAGCCGTCGGTCACCAGACGAACGGGATCAGCCGATAGCGGACGCGCCTTGCATAGTCGTCACAGCCTTCGAGGCCGTCCCGGAGGCCCTCATGCCGATCGCCGATTCCGGATTCCGTATGTCGCCCATGGGCGGCCGAAGCGCATCGCCGGCTCGAAGCACGGGAGACGGCTGCTGCCATAAATATTCCGACGCCCGGATCGCTGTCTTGCCAGCCGTCATTAAACCATCCGGTTGACTATCCAGAGTGCGAGCCTATATTCAACCGTATGGTTTAGTAATGGACGTCGCAGCAGGGAGATGAATTATGCAGCATCAAATCGCTTCACGAGACGAGTGGCTGAAGGATCGGCTCGCGCTGCTCAACGAGGAGAAGGAACTGACGCGGCGCAGCGACGAGCTGGCTCAGCGGCGTCAGGAGTTGCCGTGGGTCAAGGTCGACAAGGAGTACCGGTTCGAGACCGATGAGGGGAGCGCCTCGCTTCAAGACCTCTTCAAGGGGCGCTCGCAGCTCCTCGTCTACCATTTCATGTTCGGACCCGACTACACGGCGGGGTGTCCGTCCTGTTCGTCGATCGCGGATGGGTTCAACGGCGTCTTCGTCCATCTGGAGAATCACGACGTTGCGTTCACGGCGGTGTCGCGTGCGCCGCTCGCCAAGCTGCAGGCTTACAAAACGCGGATGGGCTGGACGTTTCCCTGGGCGTCCTCGACCGGCGGCGAGTTCAACTTCGACTTCAACGTGTCGCTGACCGAAGAGCAGCAGCGCGATGGGACGATCGTATATAATTACCAGCGCGAGGCGCCGTCGTACGGGAGCGAGGACGCCGAGATACCCTCACGCTCGACACCGGACGGGCCCACTCTGTTCGCTGCCATGAGCGGAACCGACGCGGCCACGTTCACCCGCGAGCGGCCGGGCATGAGCGCGTTCGTGCTGGAGGATGGCGTCATCTATCACACCTATTCCACCTATTCGCGTGGGCTCGATGGTCTTTGGGGCATGTATCAGTGGCTCGATCGAGCACCCAGGGGACGCAACGAGGCGGGTCTCTGGTGGCGTCGCCATGACGAATACGACCAGGATGACCGGCGTCATGGCGGTCCGTGATGAACGCGGTGATCCGTCCGTCCTCGCCACAGCAGACTTGCTGAACCTCGCAGCGGCGCCGACCTTCGCGATCATGGCGCTGCTGACGGGCGTTCCCGGGCACGGCGCGCAGGAGATGTTGTGCTCGGCGGTGGACGCGTCACCGGTTAGCGGGATGGCCCTGATGTACGGGCTGATGAGCGCCTTCCACTCGGCGCCCTGGCTCAGGCTGATCTCCAGCCGGCACGCCTGCGACCGGCGTCCTTAGGGCGTCCGCCATTACTCCCACTCGATCGTGCCGGGCGGCTTCGACGTGACGTCGTAGACCACACGGTTGATGCCACGGACCTCGTTGATGATCCGAGTGGCAGCACGGCCGAGGAAGTTCATGTCGAAGGGGTAGAAGTCGGCGGTCATGCCGTCGACCGAAGTCACGGCACGCAGTGCCAATACGTGATCGTATGTACGTCCATCTCCCATGACGCCCACGGTACGGACCGGCAGAAGCACAGCGAAGGCCTGCCAGATGACGTCGTAGAGGCCGGCTTTCCGGATTTCGTCGAGGTAGATTGCGTCGGCCTGTTGCAAAATGCCGATCTTCTCGCGGGTGATCTCGCCGGGAATGCGAATTGCAAGGCCGGGGCCGGGGAAGGGATGGCGGCCGACGAAGGCTTCCGGCAGGCCGAGCTCGCGGCCGAGCGCGCGGACTTCGTCCTTGAACAGTTCGCGTAAAGGCTCGACGAGCTTCATGTCCATACGCTCGGGCAGGCCGCCGACATTGTGGTGGGATTTGATGGTGACCGACGGGCCGCCGTGGAACGACACGCTTTCGATGACGTCCGGATAGAGCGTTCCCTGCGCGAGGAAATCGGCGCCGCCGATCTTCTTCGCCTCGGCCTCGAAGACTTCGATGAAGAGCTTGCCGATCGTCTTACGCTTCTGCTCCGGGTCGGTGACGCCTTCGAGCGCGCCGAGGAAGAGGTCGGACGCGTCGGCGTGGACAAGCGGGATGTTGTAATGGTTGCGGAACAGGCTCACGACCTGTTCGGCCTCGTCCTTGCGGAGCAGGCCGTGGTCTACGAATACGCAGGTGAGCTGGTCGCCGATCGCCTCGTGGATCAGGAGGGCCGCAACCGACGAGTCGACGCCGCCCGACAGGCCGCAGATGACCCGGCCGTTGCCGACCTGGGCGCGGATCTTGGCGATCGCCTCCTCGCGATAGGTCGCCATGGTCCAGTCACCGTCGGCGCCGACGATCTGACGGACGAAATTGCGGATCAGGCGCTCCCCGTCCGGCGTGTGGACAACTTCCGGATGGAACTGCACGGCGTAATAGCGGCGGGCCTCGTCGGCGATCGCGGCGAACGGCGCGCCCTGGGAGACGGCGATGACCTTGAAGCCCTGGGGCAGGGAGGTGACGCGGTCGCCGTGGCTCATCCAGACGGGATATTTGTGGCCGCTCTGCCAGACGCCGTCGAAGAGATGGCTGTGGGCGACGACCTCGACCTCGGCGCGGCCGAACTCGCGGTGATGGCCACCTTCGACCTCACCGCCGAGTTGGGCGACCATGGCCTGTTCGCCGTAGCAGATGCCCAGAACGGGGATGTCGGCGTCGAACACTTCCTGCGGGGCGCGGGGAGTGTCGAGCTCGGTCACGGAGGCCGGGCCGCCGGAGAGAATGACGCCCTTGGGCTGGAAGGACCGGAAGACTTCCGCGGCTTTTTGCGAGGGAACGACCTCGCAATAAACGCCCTGTTCGCGGACGCGGCGCGCGATGAGCTGCGTCACCTGCGAGCCGAAATCGATGATGAGAATGCGGTCGTGGGAAGGAGATGCGGACATGGCGAGGGGTTAAGGCAAAGCCGTCCGCTTCGCAATGGCTTCAGTCGTCGCCGCAAGTTTCCCTCGGTGTGTTTACCGCATTTTATTGGATTTCCGTGATGTCTGAGGTCAGTAGATTGTAAGGATGCCGCAATGCAGTCGCTGACGGACACTTCCGCAGCTGCGATTTCGGCGGGCCGCCGGGAAGACCGACGCGCCCGCTTCGCCGAGACTCCGCGGCAATGGCTCGAGCGGCAGGTGCTCGGACTCGCCTATACGCTGAAGCCGGTTCGCATCGGCGAGGCGCTGCCGCTGGCGCTGGCGAGCGTCGCCGATTTCCTGACAAGCGCTCCCGCCGCTCCGCAGATCGGCCGCGTCAACGACCGTCCGCCGGGCTATGGCGGCCGCGTGCGCGACGAGTCACCCGAGGTCGTCCTGGATGGGATGCGCGCGGGTTTCTACCCGCACTCGCATATCGGCCCGCTGAAATGGTGGTCGCCGCCGAAGCGCGCGGTCATGTCCCTGTCGGACGTTCATATCGCTAAACGCTTCCGCCGCACCTTGCGCGGCACGGATCTGACCGTCAGCCTCGACCGCGCGTTCGACGACGTGCTTCTTGGCTGCGCTGCCCGGCGCCCGGGCAGGCCTCATCTGACCTGGCTTCGGCCGGGTACGCTGCATCTCTATTCGCGTCTCTTCGACAAGGGCCATGCCCATTCGGTCGAGGTCTGGAATGCGGAAGGCGCGCTCGTCGGTGGCCTGTTCGGGGTGGCGCTCGGCCCGGTGTTCGGCGCGATGTCGATGTTCCACATCGCCGACAACGCCTCGAAGATCGGCATCGTCAGCCTCTATCATCACCTCAGCGAATGGGGCTTCACCACCGTCGACCATCAGAACATGTCGGCCTGGGTCGAGACTTTGGGCGGGCAGGTCGTGCCGCGCGCGGACTATGTCTCGATGCTGAGCGGCCCGGCCCCAGCGAAATCAGCGTCCGGCCGCTGGCAGGCCGAGTTCACGCCCCAGCAAACGGCGGACTGGACGCCGCCGGGCGCGACCACTCAGGACTGACGTTTCAGGATCGCGACGAAAAAGCCGTCCGTGCCGCTGCGGCGCGGCGTCAGGAGCAGGCTGTTGCCGTCTTTCGCGGCGTGGCTCTCGCAGGCGGCAAGGCCGGCTTGACCCATGGCTTCATGCATGTCGCTCGGCACGAAGCCGGGATGGCGCTCACGAAATGCCGCGAGGCGATCCGTGTTTTCGTCCGCGAGCAGCGAGCAGGTGATGTAGACGAGCCGGCCACCGGCTTTCACCAATGGGGCGGCCTGATCGAGCACGGCGTCCTGCTCGGCCATGCGGGCTTCGAGTGCGTTCGGGCGAAGACGCCATTTGGCGTCGGGATTGCGGCGCCAGGTGCCGGTGCCGGTGCAGGGGGCATCGACGAGGACCATGTCGGCGTGCCCCGAGAGATCGCCGAGCACGTCTTCCTTGCCGCGCGGCGAGCGGATCTGGAGATTGCGGACGCCGGCGCGCTGGGCTCGCTCGTGGAGCGGGGCGAGACGGCGGATGTCGCGGTCATAAGCGAAGATCTGGCCCTTGTTCGCCATGCCGGCCGAGAGCGCGAGCGTCTTGCCGCCGCCGCCAGCGCAGAGATCGATCACCTGTTCTCCCGGAGCCGCGCCGGCAACAAGAGCGGCTATCTGCGAACCCTCGTCCTGGACCTCAACGAGGCCATGGAGAAAGGCCGGTTCGGACTGGACCGGGGGGCCGCGCCCGTCGGCGAGGAGTGGAATGCGGATACCGACGGGTGACAGCGGTGTGGGAGCGGCATGAAGATGCGAAAGCTCTTTGAGCGCTTCCGCACGGTCACCTTTCAGGGCGTTGACCCGGAGATCGAGTGGCGCGCGCTCGGCCAGTGCCTCGCCCTCGAAAGCCCTTTCAGCGCCGAAAACGCGGGCGAACTTCTCGTCGAGCCATTCTGGATAGTCGCCGCGAACCCATTCTGGGGCATCGTCGATCTTACTATTTGATAATGCTTGTATTTCTGATGCGGACAAAGCGTCGGGAGCGTGCGGACTGTCTGCAAACAAAGCGGCGACTTTGTCTGCATCCAGGCCGCGCGTGAACGCCAGCGCGCCGAGCACGAGCGCGCGAGGCGTTTCGGCTCCGAGGCGCCAGACGATCGATGAGCGGCGGCGCAGAGCGTCGTAGACGAGGCTTGCGATCGAGGCCCGATCCTTCGATCCGGCGAAGCGATGCGACAGGCCCCAATCCTTCAGGGCGTCCGCAACAGGTCGGCGGCGCGCTTCGAGATCGGCCAGAACCTCGATGGCCGCCGCGGCATGGGCTCCGGGCCTCATCGCGCGGACGCCGCGATTGCGAGCAGGCCGCCGACGATGATCGTGTTCGAGAGGATGACGTTCAACTCCTTCTCCCGCTGCGGACCTCGGGTGTTCCAGATGTCATGCACCATCAAAGTCGCCACGATTACGAATGCGGCCATGGCGATCGCAACCTCAAACAGCCAGAAGCCGGAAATGGCCAATGCGCCGAGGACGATCTCGATGATCGCACCGCACTGGGCGACCAGCTTGGGAAGCGGAATGCGCTTGCTTTTGAGCAAATCCGCGACCAGTGGCAAGCCTCGAAGGATACGGATGCCGATGACAATGAATGCGCCCCCCGCGAGCACGCGCGCCAGCAGAAGGAGGAGGTCGTCGGCGTTCATCTAGAGCGAGGCGAACAGGATGTTCAGCGCGAAGATCAGCCAAGCGAGGAACAATATCATCACGCCGACTGCGAAGAACGCGGCGCGCATGCGCAGGTTTCCTTGCACGTAAAACCAGGCATGCAGGATGCGGGTCGCGACGAAGACCCAAGCGAGGGCGACGAAGAACAGGCCTGCCTGATGGGTCAGGAGTTCGAGCGGAACCAGCGCGAAGAAAAGGACCGGCAGTTCGAACTGGTTCTTGTAGCAATTGTTGATCAAGGTCGCGCGCTTCGGCCAGCCGCGGCCCTCGTCCATATAGGCCGCCATGTCGAATTGGCCGGCCCGCACGGCCCGCGCCCGTTCCCGAGCCATCCAGAACAGCAGACAAAAGGTCAGGGCTGCCTGAGCAAAGACCGGGAGCAGGACGGATTGTATGGACATGGGTCAGACCCGTGTCGGGTAATTGGGGCTTTCGCGGGTGATGCTGACGTCGTGGACGTGGCTTTCGCGCAGACCAGCTCCGGTGATGCGGACGAATTCCGCCTTTTCCTTCAGCTCCGTCAGGTCCTTGGCACCGACATAGCCCATCGCGGCGCGGAGGCCGCCGGCCAGCTGGTGAAGGACCGCGCCGAGGGGGCCCTTGTAAGGAACCTGGCCCTCGATGCCTTCCGGCACGAGCTTCAGCGAGTCCTTGATGTCCTGCTGGAAGTAACGGTCGGCCGAGCCCTGGGCCATCGCGCCGACCGAGCCCATGCCGCGATAGGCTTTGTAGGAGCGGCCCTGATAGATGAACGTCTCGCCGGGGCTTTCCTCGGTGCCCGCAAGGAGCGAGCCGACCATCGCGACGTCGGCGCCTGCCGCGAGCGCTTTTGCGAGGTCGCCCGAGAACTTGATGCCGCCGTCGGCAACGACCGGGACGTCGTGCTTCCGGGCCTCGTCGGCGGAATCCATCACCGCCGTCAGCTGCGGAACGCCGACGCCGGCGACGATGCGGGTGGTGCAGATCGAGCCCGGGCCGATGCCGACCTTGATCGCGTCCGCGCCGGCCTCGATCAGCGCCTTGGTGGCGCCAGCCGTGGCGACGTTGCCGGCCATGACCTGAACGCTGTTCGAGAGCTTCTTCACCCGGTCGACCGCCTTCAGGACGTGGGCCGAATGGCCGTGCGCCGTATCGATGACGAGCAGGTCGACGCCGGCGTCGATCAGCTGTTCGGAGCGGGCGAAGCCGGAATCGCCGACGGTAGAGGCGGCAGCGACGCGGAGGCGGCCTTGTTCGTCTTTGTTGGCGAGCGGATTCGAGACCGCGCGCTCGATGTCCTTCACGGTGATGAGGCCGGTGCAGCGTCCGTCGTCGTCGACGACGAGGAGCTTTTCGATCCTGTATTGATGGAGGAGGCGCTTGGCCTCGGCCTGATCGACCACGCCCTGCTTGACCGTGATCAGCCGGTCCTTGGTCATCAACTCGGCAACTGGCTGTGCGGGGTTCGTGGCGAAGCGAACATCGCGGTTGGTAAGAATGCCGACGAGCTTGCCGGAACGGCCGTTCGGACCACGCTCAACCACCGGAATGCCCGAGATCGAGTAGCGCTTCATCAGCTCGAAGGCTTCGCTCAGCGTCTGGTCCGGATAGATGGTGACCGGGTTCACCACCATGCCGCTCTCGAACTTCTTGACCGCGCGGACCTGGGCAGCCTGCTCTTCGACAGAGAGGTTGCGATGGATGACGCCAAGGCCGCCGGCCTGCGCCATTGCGATGGCGAGGCGGGCTTCGGTCACCGTGTCCATCGCCGAGGACATGATCGGGATATTGACGGAGATCGTACGGGTGACGCGCGACCGGAGATCGGCTTCGCTCGGCAGGACCTCGGACAGGCCTGGACGAAGCAATACGTCGTCGAAAGTGAGGGCTTCGCGGCCAAATGCCGATTCGATGAGGCGAGCCATGCCAACGTTCCTAGCGTTCGGATGAGCGGGACGGATGCGCGGTCGCGCCTCGTCTTCGCTCTTGGGAGTTGGCGCGGGTGCTTAGCACGAAGGTCGGGTGGGGGCAAAGCGCGCTTTGGCTTTGCTGCGATGCAGCTTTGCACTAACTAGCCGCCCATGCTCCCGCCGCGCGTACTGGTTCCCCTCATCGTCGCCTGCGCATTGTTCATGGAGAACCTCGATTCGACGGTTCTCGCGACGGCATTGCCCGCGATCGCACGGGATATCGGGGCCGACCCGATCCGGCTGAAGCTGGCGCTGACCTCATATCTCCTGAGCCTTGCGGTCTTCATCCCAGCCTCCGGCTGGATGGCCGACCGCTTCGGCGCGCGGTCGGTGTTCCGGCTCGCGATCGCCGTATTCATGCTGGGCTCGATCTTCTGCGGGCTGTCGAGCACGATGGGCGAGATCATCGCGGCGCGCATCGTCCAGGGAATGGGTGGGGCGATGATGGTGCCCGTGGGGCGTCTGGTCATCCTCCGCACCGTGCCAAAGAGCGAGCTCGTCGGTTCGCTGGCATGGCTGACCATTCCGGCGCTGATCGGACCCGTCGTCGGCCCGCCGCTCGGCGGTTTCATCACGACCTATTTCCACTGGCGCTGGATATTCTGGATCAACCTGCCGATCGGCGTGCTGGGCCTGATCCTCGCGACCATGTTCATCCCGAATGTGCGCGGCGAAGAGCAGACGCGGTTCGATACGATCGGCTTCATCCTGTCCGGCATCGGCATGGCGAGCTTCGTCACCGGCTCGACCGCGATCGGCCTGAACATCCTGCCGATTCCGCTGGTCGTCCTGCTGCTCCTCTGCGGCGCGACCTTGCTGACTACTTACGTCTTCTATGCTCGCCGGGTACCGAATC
Source organism: Flaviflagellibacter deserti (assembly GCF_042652085.1). Lineage (NCBI taxonomy): Bacteria > Pseudomonadati > Pseudomonadota > Alphaproteobacteria > Hyphomicrobiales > Flaviflagellibacter > Flaviflagellibacter deserti. The sequence continues at coordinate 744,275 of NZ_JBHSJF010000006.1, forward strand.
CGATCCTCGATCTGTCGTTGTTCCGCATTCCTACCTTCCGGATCAGCATCACCGGCGGATCGCTGTTCCGGATCGGCATCGGCGCGATTCCGTTCCTTCTGCCGCTGCTGTTCCAGCTCGGTTTCGGCATGACGCCATTCCAGTCCGGCATGCTGACCTTCGCCGCTTCTCTGGGCGCCATGGCGATGAAGTTCGCCGCGCCGCCGATCTTGCGGACATTGGGTTTCCGCACGGTCATGGTGACGAACGCGATCATCGCGTCGCTGTTTGTCGCGGCCCCGATTTTCTTCACGACCGCGACGCCCGGTGCGATTGTCCTGGCAGTGCTCCTGGCCGGCGGTTTCTTCCGCTCGCTGCAATTCACCAGCGTCAACGCGCTCGGCTATTCCGACGTCTCACAGCTGCAGATGAGCCGCGCGACCAGCATGACGAGCGTGGCGCAGCAGGTGTCATTGTCCGTGGGCGTCTCGATCGCGGCGCTGACGCTCGAGACGTCGCTGAAGCTGCGCGGCGATCACACGCTGATCATCAGCGATTTCACGCCGGCCTTCATCGTGGTCGCGGTGGTCTCCGCGCTGTCGGTCTTCGCGTTCGCCCGGCTAAAGCCCAACGCGGGCGCGGAGGTGTCGGGCCATCGTCGCAAGACGGTGTCGGAGGAGGGCGACGAGCTCATCGCCGATGATCCCATCATCGAGGCACGCGAGCGCGGCTGAGGAACCATGCCGGGCAGTGCCGGTTGATCCCTCGAGGAGGATCAACCGATGATCAGACGACTTATCAAAGCCGCCTTCCTAGTCTGGATCGCCAAGAAGTTCGTTGGCCGCGGCCACGACGACCGCCGTACCGGGACGCGACGCGCCTAGTTCGTTCCGCGAAAGCCTGTAGCCAGGACATAAAGCTCCGACGAGCCCTGGCGGCTCGCCGGCGGCTTGACGTGCTTGACGGTCTGATAGTCGCGCTTCAACTGCGCCAATAGCTCACCCTCTGTGCCGCCCTGAAGCACCTTCGCGAGGAACTTCCCGCCTGGTGAGAGAACCTCGCGGGCAAAATCCATGGCTATCTCGACGAGGCCGAGCGTCCGAAGCTTGTCGGTCTGCCGATGGCCCGTTGTGTTCGCCGCCATGTCAGACAGGACGACGTCGGCCTGACCGCCGAGCATTTCCTTGAGAACGTCGGGTGCGCTGGGATCAAGGAAATCGATCTGCGCGAACTCCACGCCGGTGATTGTCGGCATGTCGAGAATGTCGATCGCGACGATCTTGCCTCTGGGGCCGACCTTCTCGGCGGCGAACTGGCTCCATCCGCCGGGCGCCGCGCCGAGATCGACGATCCGGTCGCCGGGTTTCAGCAGGTGATGCTGCTGATCGATCTCGATCAGCTTGTATGCAGCGCGCGACCGATAGCCCTCGCGCTTGGCGCGGGCGACATAGGGGTCGTTGATCTGGCGCTGGAGCCATAGCTGCTGGGATGTGGTGCGGCCACGGGCGGTCTTGAGCCGCTTCGACAGATCGCGCCCGCTGGTGCCGCCAGCGCCGCCGCTTCGTTTTGCCGTCACGCGCTTGCCCTTGAAGAACGGCGCCATACGCCGTCGGCCTGCATCAGCTCGATCAGGATGCCCTCGCGCAAACCCCGATCGGCGACGCGGAGGCGGGCGCAGGGGAAGGCGCGGCGGAAGGCTTCGAGGATGGCGCAGCCGGCGAGCACGAGGTCGGCGCGCTCGCGGCCGATGCACGGATTCGCCACGCGCTCCTCATAAGACATTGCCTTCAGGCGGCCGACCACATCGTTGATCTGCATGTCGGTGAGCCAAAAGCCATCCACGCGGCGGCGGTCATAACGCGGCAGGTCCATATGGACGCCGGCAAGCGTAGTAACGGTCCCGGATGTGCCAAGCATGTGAAGCCGGCTGCAGGCCTTGGTGAGTTCGGCTTTCTGCGGGAAAGCCTCGAGCATCGGTTCGACGTCGCGGACCATGTCCTCGAACACCTCGTCGGTGACGGCCATGCCGCCATGCCGCTCGGCGAGATTCACGACTCCAACCGGAAGCGAAATCCAGGAGCGAATCTTCGGAGCCGATGAGAAGCCGTTATGCTGGCGCTCGATCCAGACGAGCTCGGAAGAGCCGCCGCCAATATCGAACAAAATCACGCCATCCGAGCTCGGATCGGCGAGGGGAGAGCAGCCAACCGCGGCAAGGCGCGCTTCGGTGGCCCGGTCGATGATTTCGAGGTCGAGGCCGGTCTCCTCGCGGACCAGGGTGCTGAATTCCTCGCCGTTCTCCGCGCTACGGCAGGCCTCGGTCGCGATCAGGCGAGCGCGATGGACGCCGCGCGCCTGGATCTTGTCGCGGCAGATCTTGAGTGCATCCACGGCGCGGCTGATGGCCTCCGACGAGAGGCGACCGGAGCCGCCGAGGCCTTCCCCGAGGCGGACGATGCGCGAAAACGCATCGACTACACGAAAGCCGTCCCAGATCGGCCGGGCGATCAGGAGGCGGCAATTATTGGTGCCGAGGTCGAGCGCCGCGTAAAGATTGTGACGGCGGTCGGTCGAGCGATCCGACCAGCCGCCATTCATCCTGGGCGCAGGCGCGGGCATGGCGTCAGGCACCTGCCCAGCCGCCATCTGATGCGGGGCACGATTGGTCAACCGCATATCCTTCGGGATGCGACACAACCTTTCGGCGCGCACAAGCATCCAACGCGTTTAGTTGACGAAAGTGTAGCACGTTTGCAGGAAGCGCAAAGTGCAGGGCGCTTGCACATTTCGTTGGCAGGTACGATGTGATGATCGCCTGAACGAAATGCCAGGGCATTTGCCTTCGGGCAGAGAGGTTCCGATGTCGGTTCAAGCCACTATCCGTCGTATCACCGCTCCCGAAATCCGCGCTCGCAAGGGCGGCGAGCCGATCGTCACCCTGACGGCCTATCACGCGCATACCGCGTCGGTGGCCGACGATCTCGTCGAGCTGCTCCTCGTGGGCGATTCGCTCGGCATGGTGATGCACGGTCTCGAGACGACCGTGCCCGTCACGCTCGAAATGATGATCCTGCAGGGCCAGGCGGTCGTCCGCGGCTCGAAACGGGCTCTCGTCGTCGTCGACATGCCGTTCGGCAGCTATGAGGCGAGCCCGGCGGAGGCCTTCAAGTCCTGCACTCGCGTGCTGAAGGAGACCGGCGCCGGAGCGGTGAAGCTGGAGGGCGGTGTCCGCATGGCCGAAACGATCCGCTTCCTGACTGATCGCGGCGTGCCGGTAATGGCCCATATCGGGCTGACGCCTCAGTCGGTGCTGACGCTTGGCGGCTTCAAGGCCCAGGGCCGCGACGAGAAGGACTGGGAGCCGATCCTCGCCGATGCCCGAGCGGTCGACGAGGCCGGCGCGTTCTCGATCGTGGTCGAGGGCGTCGCGGAGCCGCTCGGCAAGAAGATCACCGAGATCACCAAGGCTCCGACCATCGGCATCGGTGCGTCCGCCGCCTGCGACGGCCAGATCCTGGTCATGGAGGACATGCTTGGGTTGACCGAGCGCGTGCCGAAATTCGTCAAGAAATACGGCTCGCTCCGCGACCATATCCGCGGCGCGATCGAGGGTTACGCCTCGGAAGTGCGGGCGCGCAGCTTCCCGGCGCCCGAGCATACCTATGCGATGAAGAAAATCGCGGCGGAATAAGCCTCGTTACTTGGTGATGACAGGGTTGCGCCTTCGCATTTTGTGACGACGCAACCGTCCTATAGTATCTGTCCGCGTCACCATGTCAGGAACCGGATGACCGTCGTTCTCGATCTCACCAAGAATCCGCGGCCCGCATTGCGCCATCCCGAAAAGGCGCACCGGCCCGACACCGAGGTTCTGAAGAAGCCGGACTGGATTCGTGTGCGCGCGCCGGGTTCACCGGTCTATCGCGAGACGCAGGACATCGTCCGCGAGAACAAGCTCGTCACCGTGTGCGAGGAGGCCGGCTGCCCCAATATCGGCGAGTGCTGGTCGAAGAAGCACGCGACCTTCATGATCCTGGGCGACACCTGCACGCGAGCCTGCGCCTTCTGCAATGTCCGCACCGGCCTGCCGACGCCGGGCGTCGACGCCGACGAACCGCGCCGCGTGGCGGATGCCGTCGCCAAGCTCTCGCTGCACCATGTCGTCATCACCTCGGTCGACCGCGACGATCTCGATGATGGCGGGGCGCAGCATTTCGCCAATGTCATCCGCGCCATTCGCGAGGTTAGCCCGCAGACGACGATCGAGGTCCTGACCCCGGATTTCCTGCGCAAGCCCGGCGCGCTCGAAGTGGTGGTCGAAGCCAAGCCCGACGTCTTCAATCACAACCTCGAAACAGTGCCGTCGCTCTACCTGACGGTCCGTCCGGGCGCGCGCTACTTCCATTCGATGCGGCTGCTGCAGCGGGTGAAGGAACTCGATCCGACCATGTTCACCAAGTCCGGCATCATGGTCGGCCTCGGCGAGGAGCGGAACGAGGTGCTGCAACTGATGGACGACCTCCGCTCGGCCGACGTGGATTTCCTGACCATCGGCCAGTATCTCCAGCCGACCCGCAAGCATCATGCGGTTGCCCGCTTCGTCGAGCCGGCGGAGTTCAAGGGCTTCGAGACGGTCGCGCTCAGCAAAGGCTTCCTGATGGTCTCGGCCAGCCCGTTGACCCGCTCGTCCCACCACGCCGGCGAGGATTTCGCCCGCCTGAAAGCGGCCCGCGCCGCCCGCGCGACGGTCGAATAGCTTTATGCCGCAGCACCATACGACCAAGCGCGTCCATCATTCGGCGCAGCAGATGTACGATCTTGTCGGGGACGTCGAGAACTATCCGCACTTCGTACCGCTCTGCGAGAGCCTGCGGGTCCGGAAGCGCGAGCAGCGCGACGGCAAGACGGTGATCATCGCCGATATGACGGTCGCCTATTCGTTGATCCGGGATACCTTCACGAGCCGGGTCACGATGAACCCGGCCGATCTGACGATCAGGGTCGAATATGTTACGGGTCCGTTCCGATCCCTGATGAACCGGTGGTCTTTCAAACCCATCGACGAGACTGCCAGCGAGGTCGATTTCTTCATCGCCTGGGAGATGAAGAGCCGGACCTTCGCGATGGTCGCGGGCGCGGTTTTCGAGCGTGCATTCAGGCGGTTCGCCGAGGCCTTCGAGGCTCGCGCGAACCATGTTTACAAGCCCGCTCATTTGACAGAGGCTCCGCAGCCATCGAGAGGCGGATAAGGAACAAGACGCCTCCCTGGGAGGCGTAATGAGCGTTGCGGAAGCGTCGACCGCTGAGTCGGCGAGGGGGCGCGGAGCCCTGTTTGTATTCGGCGGCGCTCTCTTTCTGTCCGCCACGCTGCTGTTCGCCGTTCAGCCCATGTTCGCCAAGATGGTGCTGCCGCGCCTCGGTGGCGCTCCCGGCGTCTGGTCGGTTGCCCTCGTCTTCTTCCAGGGCGTCCTGCTCGCGGGCTACGCCTATGCCCATCTCCTGATCCGCTTCGCTGGCGCGAGGGCAGGGGTGCTCATCCACATCGTGGTGCTGGCCCTGGGCGCCGTATTTCTGCCGCTCGCGCTCGCCTCGGGCTGGGGACATCCGCCCGCCAGTGGCCAGATGTTCTGGCTGCTGGGCCTGTTCGGCATTTCGGTTGGAATGCCGTTCTTCGCGTTGTCAGCCAATGCCCCGCTCTTGCAGGCGTGGTTCGCCCGGACGGGCGAGGAGGGCTCTCGCGATCCCTACTTCCTCTACGGCGCGTCCAATCTCGGCAGCTTCATCGCATTGATCGGCTATCCGCTGGTGATGGAACCCTGGCTACGGTTGGGGACGCAATCGCTCCTCTGGTCCGTCGGCTATGCTACCGCTGGTCTTTTGATTGCAGCCTTGGGGATGTGGTCGAGCGGTCGCTCCGCGACCTTGCCCCAGGTCTCTGTGTTAGCCGATGTACCGATCACCATGGCTCGGCGCCTGCAATGGATATTGCTCGCCTTCATCCCGTCAGCGCTGCTCGTCGCGGTGACGGCGCATATTTCCACCGACATCGCGGCCGCACCATTTCTCTGGGTGGTTCCGCTCGCGCTGTTCCTGCTGACATTTGTCGTCGTCTTCCGTGACCGGCCGCTGGTCCCGGCGAGGTTCCTTGCCGTCGCAATGCCGGTCCTCGTTGCCATAGTCGCCTGCGACTGGCAGGCCCGCTTCCTGCCTATGGAATGGACGCTGGCGCTGCACCTGGTGACGTTCTTCGTCGTCGCGCTGACCGCGCATACGAAGCTGTACGCAGCACGTCCACCGGCCTCGCGACTGACCGAATTCTATCTCTGCATGTCTTTCGGCGGCGTGCTCGGCGGCGCGTTCACGGGACTGGTCGCGCCTTACATTTTCCCGACGATCCTCGAATATCCGCTGCTGCTGGTGATGGCATTCGGGCTGTTCGTTTCGCCCAAGAAGATCGGGCGCAAGCAGTTACGCGTGGCCCTTGCGATTGCGGTTCTTGCGCTGGTCGCGGCGCAATTCGCGTGGTCCTTCGATATCTCGATCCCGGTCGATTATTCGACCCGCTGGGATATTGTCGTCTTTCTCGTGATCGGCTTCGCACTCGCCATCGTCTGGTTCGCTCCGCTCGTCTCCGTCGCCGTGTTCGCAACGGCGCTGCTCGTGGGCGGGCTGTTGTCATCGCACCCGGACCAGGTGCTGCTGACCCGGAGCTTTTTCGGCGTTCACAAGGCCGTGGACTTCCGCGACGGCAGTTTCCGGCTGCTCTACAACGGCACCACCCTTCATGGCGCGATCGGACTCGACAAGGGCCAGCCGGGATCCGGTTGGCCGGAGCCGTTGACCTACTACTACCTCGGCGGTCCCATGGCGGAAGCGATCCGTTCGGTGCGCGATGCGAACGACGGCTTCAAGCTCTCGCCGGTCGGCATCGTCGGCCTCGGTGCCGGCTCGTTGTCCTGCTACCGCGAGGAGGGGGAGGATTGGCGCTTCTATGAGATAGACGCCGACATCGTCCGTATCGCCAAGGACAGCGGTCTGTTCCGGTTCATCCCGGCCTGTGCTCCGAACTCGAAAATCCTTCTGGGCGATGCGCGCATTACGCTGCAGGACGACGACACGAAGCATGAACTTCTTCTGATCGACGCCTTCTCGTCGGACGCCATCCCAATCCATCTGCTGACGCGCGAGGCGGTCGAGCTCTATTTCGATCGCCTGACGCCGCGCGGCGTACTTGTGCTCCACATTTCCAACCGGCATCTGGATCTGCTGCCGGTCGTCGGAGCTATCGCAGATGACCTCGGTCTCGTCGGCTGGTGGAAGCAGGACGTGCTGACCGATGAAGAGACGTTGAACATGGCTGCGCGTTCACTGGTTGTCGTGCTGGCCCGCAACGAGGAAGCCTTCGGCGCTCTACCCTCGCTCGATCTCTGGGAGAGGCTGCAGCCGACGCAGGTGGCAGCCTGGACGGACGATTATTCCGACATTCTCGGCGCGCTCATCCGCCGCTGGAGAAATGGCCAGCAGGCTCCCGTCACGAACTAACGGGCGTCGGCGATTTCGATCAGGAGGGCGAGTGCCTCCATCGCCGAGTTTCGACGGACCAGAGCACGGCCGATATCGCCATAGCGCTTCTCGCGATGGATCACCGGGCCGTCACGACGAGCAGCGGCAAAGTGGACGAGGCCAACCGGCTTGCCGGGAGTCGCACCCCCTGGACCGGCGATGCCGGTGATGGCGACCGCCAGATCCGCGCTTACCGAAGCGCGAAGCGCTCCCTCGGCCATTGCGCGGGCGACAGGCTCGCTGACAGCGCCGTGCGCTTCCAGCATGTCGTTCGGAACGCCCAGTGACTTGCACTTCGCCTCGTTCGAATAGGTGACGAAGCCGCCCTCGACGACCGATGACGAACCGGCGATGTCCGTCAGGGCCGCCGCGACGAGTCCCCCGGTACAGGATTCGGCGGTCACGACCGTCAGTCCGCGCTCATCGCCGAGCCTCAGCACCGCAGCGGCGGCCTCGATCAGCGCCCGGTCCAGGCGGGTGATGTCGAGGTCGTCGGACACGATCAGACCGGCAGCCGGACGGTCGCCGTCGCGACGGCGCAGAGACCCTCGCGGCGGCCGATGAAGCCTCGGCCTTCCATGGTCGTCGCCTTGATGCCGACGCGGTCCTCGGTGATGCCGAGCGTCTCGGCGATCACCTTCTTGATCGTCGCGCGATGCGGGCCGACCTTCGGCGCCTCGCTGAGGACGGCGATGTCGACATTGGCGATGATGCCGCCGCGCTCCTTCACCTTGCCGGCGGCGAAGGCCAGGAAGGTCACCGAAGCCGCGCCCTTCCATTGCGGGTCGGACGGCGGGAAGTGCTGGCCGATATCGCCTTCGCCGATCGCACCGAAGATCGCGTCGGTCAGCGCGTGAAGAGCGACGTCAGCGTCGGAATGGCCGAGCACGCCGCGATCGTGCGGGATCTTCACGCCGCCCAGCCAGACGTGGTCGCCGTCACAGAATTCGTGGACGTCGAAGCCGGTGCCGGTCCGTATGTCGGGCAGCGAGGCGAGGAGGCGCGCTTCAGCGTGACGGAAATCCTCGGGCGTGGTCAGCTTCATATTGAGTGCGTCTCCAGGAAAGACGGTCACATCCAGCCCCGCGAAGGAGGCGACGGCGCCGTCATCAGTGAAATCGTCGCGGCCTTCGCTCGCGGCGCGCTGGTGGGCGGCGTGGATATCGGCGTAGCGAAAACTCTGCGGCGTCTGCACGGCACGCAGCTTCGAGCGGTCCAGTGTCTCGCCACGAATGTCGTTGTCGACGACCGAGACGGTGTCGGTCACCGGGGTACACGGCACTGCCGCGCCTCCTTCCGCTGCTTCGATAGCGCGGTCGATGAGGTCGGCGGCAACGAAGGGGCGCGCGGCGTCATGGATGAGGACGATGTCGGGGGTTTCGCCGGCAAGCGCCTCGAGACCGATGCGAACCGACTCCTGACGTGTCGCTCCACCGAAAACCGGGTCGAGCAGACTGCCTACGAATCCGGCGGCCGACTCGTCGTAGAGATCGCGGTCGTCCCTGTGGATAACGGTCAATACGCAATCCACCCGGGGATGAGAGGTGAAGGCGTCGAGGGTACGCGCCAAAACGGTGCGGCCAGCGACGGGGCGGTATTGCTTGGCGGGTCCCCCCGCTCCGGCGGCGCGCGTTCCGCGACCGGCCGCGACAATCACCGCGGCGACCCGAGGCGTCTTGCCGGCCTGTGGATAACTATGGGACAAACATTCCTCCGGACGAAACCGCAGCTTCTAGCGAAGCCGCCGCAGAATGTCTCGCCTGCGTTTCGTGACTTGCCCGGCGGAGCAGCTTCTGCTTAGGTAATGGGCAACGACAGAGAGCGCCTAAAAATTGGACAGTACAGCGAATGCCGGGCCGGCCAGTCTTCGGATTGGGCCGCTCTCGATCGATAACCAGGTCATACTCGCTCCGATGTCGGGCGTCACCGATATCGTGTTCCGCCGTATTGCGGTTCGCCTCGGTGCGGGGCTCGCGGTGTCCGAAATGGTGGCGTCGGCCGAACTCGCGACGGGTGACGAGGAGGCGCGGCTTCGCGCCGAGGGAGACGGTATGAACGTGCATTCCGTCCAGCTTGCCGGCCGTGAGGCAAAGTGGATGGCAGAGGCCGCTCGCGTGGCCGAGGGATCCGGCGCGCAACTGATCGACATCAATATGGGCTGCCCGGTGAAGAAGGTCACAGGCGGTCATTCAGGTTCTGCGCTGCTCAAGAACCTCGATCATGCGCTGACATTGATCGAAGCCACGGTCGATGCTGTCTCGGTGCCGGTGACCCTGAAAACGCGGCTGGGTTGGGACACGGAGTCGATCGTCGCGCCGGAGCTTGCGCGCCGCGCCGAAGCTGCCGGCATTCGCCTGATCACCATTCACGGTCGCACGCGGCAGCAAATGTATACGGGCACGGCCGATTGGGCCGCCATTCGTGCCGTAAAGGATGCCGTCTCGATCCCCGTCGTCGCCAATGGCGACCTGACCGAATTCGACGATGCCCCGGCTATGCTCAATGAATCCGGAGCGGACGCCGTGATGATCGGCCGTGGAGCACAGGGCCGTCCCTGGTTCCCGGGCCAGGTGGCGCGGTTCCTCGAAAACGGCGAGCGCTCCGGCGAGCCCGATCTCGTGCAACAGCACGCGATCGCACGCGAGCACTACGACGGGCTTCTCATGCTTTACGGCAGGGAGGTCGGCACGCGTCATGCCCGCAAGCATCTCGGCTGGTATCTCGACGAGGCAAGCCGGACGTCCGGCATCGAGATCACGCAGGATATCCGCATGGCCGTGATGACCGCACCAACACCTGAAGAGGCGCAGATGGCGCTCGCTTCCGCCTATGACAGCCTTGCCTGGAGGGCTGCAGCGTGAGCGCGCTGGCCGAAGAGCTCATGCAGCAAGTCGGGTTCAGCGAAGCCGATGCCGTTCTCAACGCGCTGCCCAACCCTGTGATTTCGGTCGATGAGAAGGGCAGGCTGACCGGCGCCAACGCCGCCGCCGAGACCTTCTTCCGCATGAGTTCGGCGCTGCTGCGCCGCCAGCCGTTGGCCGATCTGGTTCCGTTCGGCTCGCCGGTTCTGGTGCAGGTCGAACAGGTCCGCACACGTGGCGCGCCGGTCAACGAATATCGGGTCGATCTCGGTACGCCGCGCATCGGCGGCTCCCGCGTGGTCGATATCCATATCGGCGCGCACAGCGAACGTCCGGGCCATGTCGTGGTGATGCTTCAGGAGCGGACCATCGCCGACAAGATGAACCGGCAACTGACCCATCGCGGCGCTGCCCGTTCGGTCACGGCTCTGGCCGCGATGCTGGCGCACGAGATCAAGAATCCGCTGTCGGGTATCCGTGGCGCGGCCCAGCTTCTCGAACAATCGGCGGACGACAACGATCGCGCGTTGACCCGCCTGATCTGTGATGAGACCGATCGTATCGTGAAGCTCGTCGACCGCATGGAGATTTTCTCCGACGAGCGGCCTGTCGAGCGCGAGGCGGTCAATATCCATGTCGTGCTGGAACATGTACGCCGGCTGGCCCAGTCGGGTTTCGCCCGCAATATCAGGATCGTCGAAGACTACGACCCATCGCTGCCGCCGGTGCTGGCGAACCGGGACCAGTTGATCCAGGTCTTCCTCAATCTCGTTAAGAACGCCGCCGAGGCAGCCGGCTCGTCCAACGATGCCGAAATCCAGCTGACCACCGCCTTCCGTCCCGGTGTGCGCCTCAGCGTGCCGGGCAGCCAGACGCGTGTCAGCCTTCCGCTCGAAATCTGCGTCCGCGACAATGGGCCGGGCGTTCAGGAGGATCTCTTGCCACATCTGTTCGACCCGTTCGTCACCACGAAGCCCACGGGCTCGGGTCTCGGGCTTGCGCTGGTCGCCAAGATCATCGGCGACCATGGTGGCATCGTCGAATGCCAGTCGCAGCCGCGTCGCACGACGTTCCGGATCCTGATGCCTATCTTTGCCGGCGGCCGTCCGTCGGAAGCGGAGATCTGAGCCATGGCGCAGGGCAGCATTCTGGTCGCCGACGACGATGCCGCGATCCGCACGGTTCTGAACCAGGCGCTTTCGCGTGCCGGCTATGAGGTCCGCACCGCGGGCAATGCGGCGACGCTCTGGCGCTGGGTGACGCAGGGTGAGGGCGACCTCGTCATCACCGACGTGGTGATGCCGGATGAGAACGCGTTCGATCTGTTGCCTCGTATCAAGCGCTTTCGGCCGGATCTGCCGATCATCGTGATGAGCGCGCAGAACACGTTCATGACCGCCATCCGCGCGTCGGAGCGCGGCGCGTACGAATATCTGCCGAAGCCGTTCGACCTGAAGGAACTGATCGCTATCGTTGGCCGCGCTCTCGTCGAGCCGAAGGCGGCGGCGAACGATGCGGGTCCGGAAGAGGCGGAGAACATTCCGCTCGTCGGCCGTTCGGCGGCGATGCAGGACATCTACCGTGTCCTCGCGCGCCTGATGCAGACCGACCTGACGGTCATGATCAACGGCGAGTCCGGCACGGGCAAGGAACTCGTCGCCCGTGCGCTGCATGATTACGGCAAGCGTCGTGCGGGCCCGTTCGTCGCCATCAACATGGCGGCGATCCCGCGCGACCTGATCGAATCCGAACTGTTCGGGCACGAGAAAGGCGCCTTCACCGGCGCTCAGGCGCGCTCGACCGGCCGCTTCGAGCAGGCCGAGGGTGGCACGCTGTTCCTCGACGAAATCGGCGACATGCCGATGGAGGCGCAGACGCGTCTGCTTCGCGTCCTCCAGCAGGGCGAATATACGACGGTCGGCGGCCGCACGCCGATCAAGACCAATGTTCGCATCGTCGCCGCGACGAACAAGGACCTCAAGATCCTGATCCAGCAGGGTCTTTTCCGCGAGGATCTGTTCTTCCGTCTGAACGTGGTGCCGATCCGCCTGCCGCCGCTGCGGGAGCGGGCCGAGGACGTGCCTGACCTCGTCCGCCACTTCTTCGCCATGGCCGAGCGCGAAGGATTGCCGCACAAGCAGATCGATGTCGGCGCACTCGACCGGATGAAGCGTTATCGCTGGCCGGGCAATGTGCGCGAGCTGGAAAACCTGATCCGGCGTCTCGCTGCGCTCTATCCGCAGGACGTCATCACGGCGAACATCGTCGATGTCGAGCTGTCGGAGCCCGCGATTGCGCCTGCATCCGACGAGCCCGCGGTTCCAGACCAGATGGGCGCGGCGGTCGAGCGGTTCCTGTCATCCTATTTCGCGGAGTTTGGCGATGCTCTGCCTCCTCCGGGTCTCTATCACCGGGTGCTTCGCGAGATCGAGCAGCCGCTTCTCGGGGCTGCTTTGGTCGCCACCCGCGGCAATCAGATTCGCGCGGCGGAGCTGCTCGGGTTGAACCGGAATACGCTTCGCAAGAAAATTCGCGACCTTGACCTCCGGGTCATTCGAAACGGTCGTTGATCACTCATAAAATGTGACTGGCGTGCCCAGAAGTTGTCGCATTTGGACAACAGTGTCACGCCGTTGCATCACCCTGGAAGTGTGATATCCGGGGGTTCCATCTAGGGTAGGACTTTGACAGTTGACGCTGTAGCAGTGCGCTCGGACGATCCCGACGCGGTTCGCGACCCTACGCCGGGTCCAAGCCGTTTCGGCGCCGTCGCGCTTGTCTTGACGCTACTGTCGACCCTCGCGACCTTCCTCGTTCTCGCCGGTCTTACCCCAGTCACACCGACGCATGCGATCGTCGTCACCACGCTCTGCGTGAACATCGCCTGCGGTCTGGTGATGCTTGGAATCATCGGTTGGCAGGCGAGGGCACTGATCCTTGCCCGCCGCCGGAAATATGCCGGCGCGCAGCTCCACCAGCAGGTGGTGTTACTGTTCGGCATCGTCGCCATCACGCCCGCGCTGATCCTGGCGGCGGTTGCGGTGATCACGCTCGATCGCGGCCTCGACCAGTGGTTCTCGACCCGCGCGCGCAGCATCGTCGATAACGCTCTCGTTGTGTCCCGCGCCTACCTGCAGGAGCAGGCGCGTACGATCCGCGGCGAAATCCTCGCGATGGCTAACGACCTCAACCGTGCCCGGCCGCTCTATGACAATGAGCGCGAACGGTTCAAGGACCTCGTCACGGTCCAGTCGACCATTCGTGGCATGCAGGCAACCTATATTCTGAAGCGCGACCTCACCGTCGTGGAGCGCGCGGCGAACGACGGCGGCCGGCCGGTGCCCATGCCGCCCGCGAGCGCATTCGATCAGGCGACCGAGACGGAGCCGGCGATCCTGTCGCCAGGCAGCCAGAGCCTCATGGGCGCCGTCTTCAAACTGGCGGGCTACGACGACCTCTGGCTTTTCGCGGTGCGCGCCGTCGATCCGAAGGCGACGCAATATCTCCGGATGACCGAGGCTGCCGCCGCGGAATATGTCGCGCTCGAGCAGCGGCGCTTCGGTGTGCAGGTCGCGTTCGGCCTGATGTATTTCGTTGTCGGCCTGACGCTGCTATTGGCGGCGATCTGGCTGGGTCTTGCCTTTGCGAACCGCCTCGTCTCGCCGATCAGCCGTCTCATTGCGGCGGCGGAGCAGGTCTCCAACGGCAATCTGTACGTCCAGGTGCCGACCGGAAAGAAGGAAGGCGAGCTTGGCGGCCTGCCGGGCACGTTCAACCGGATGACGGCGCAGCTTCGCACACAGCGGAACGCATTGCTGGAAGCCAGTGAGCAGATCGACGAGCGCCGCCGCTTCACCGAGGCCGTGCTGTCGAGCGTCACCGCCGGCGTGATGGGCATTACCGGCGACGGCCGGATAACGCTGGTCAATCGCGCGGCCGAACTCATTCTCGGCAGCGCCGAGGCGGAGCTTCTGCATCGGCCGATCAATGAGGCGGCTCCCGAGTTCTCGGAACTGTTCAATGAGGCACTCCAAGGGCGTTCGCGGCTGGTGCACGGCACGATCATGCTGGTGCGCGCCGGCAAGGAACGGACGGTGAATGCCCGCATCACCAGCGAGCAGACGGCCGATCCAGAACACGGTTATGTCGTGACGCTCGACGATATCTCCGAACTTGTCGCGGCGCAGCGGACCTCGGCCTGGGCTGACGTCGCGCGCCGCATCGCCCACGAGATCAAGAACCCGCTAACGCCGATCCAGCTTTCAGCGGAGCGAATCCGTCGCAAATACGGAAAACACATCACCGAGGATCGGGAGGTCTTCGACCAGTGCACCGATACGATCGTCCGGCAGGTTGACGACATCAAACGCATGGTCGACGAGTTCTCGTCGTTCGCACGCATGCCGAAGCCGGTCATCGAGCCGGACGACATCACCGAGAGCGTTCGTCAGGTCGTTCTGATGATGCGCGTCGGAAATCCTGAGATTACCATTGACCTCAACGCGCCGGGTACGCGCGTTATGGGGTTGTTCGACCGGCGGCTGATGTCGCAGGCCGTGCAGAACATCGTGAAGAACGCGGCGGAATCCATCGCCGCGGTGCCGGAGGAGGAGCGCGGTGAGGGCCGCATCTCCGTCGACGTGCACGAGAGCGGAGGCAAGATCATTATCGACGTGACCGACAACGGTGTCGGTCTGCCGGCTGAAAATCGCAGCCGGCTTCTGGAGCCGTACATGACGACGCGCGAGAAGGGGACCGGTTTGGGTCTCGCGATAGTGACCAAAATACTGGAGGAGCACGGAGGCGGCATCGATCTGAACGATGCACCATCCGTCGCAACTGGCGGGCGGGGCGCCCGCGTAAGCCTCTGGTTTCCTTCCGCGCCGCCGAACCCGGTGGTCGACTCCAACCTTGAAGCAGGTATTGAGGCATGAGCGCCGACATTCTTATCGTCGACGACGAAGCGGACATCCGCGACCTTGTCGCGGGCATCCTTCAGGACGAAGGGTACAAGACCCGCACCGCACGCAACAGCGACCTCGCGATCGCCGCCGTCGAAGAACGGCGACCGCATCTGATCTTCCTGGACATCTGGCTGCAGGGCTCGAAGCTCGACGGCATGCAGATCCTCGACGTGATCAAGCAGCACAATCCCGATGTTCCCGTCGTGATGATTTCAGGTCATGGCAACATCGAAACCGCCGTCGCCGCAATCAAGAAGGGCGCCTACGACTTCATCGAGAAGCCGTTCAAGGCCGACCGGCTTGTGCTGGTCGCCAGCCGCGCGCTCGAAGCCTCGCGGATGAAGCGTGAGCTGCGCGAACTCCGGCAGCAGTCGAACCACCCGTCGGGACTGATCGGCCGTTCGAGCGTGATGAACCAGTTGCGCGCCACGATCGAACGTGTCGCGCCGACCAATAGCCGCGTGCTGATCACCGGTGCGCCCGGCTGCGGCAAGGAACTGGTCGCCCGGTCGCTGCATGCCCAGTCGCAGCGTTCGAACGGCCCGTTCGTCGCGGTCAACGCGGCCGCCATCACGCCGGAGAACATGGAAGTCGCGTTGTTCGGTGTTGAATCCGACGGCAATGGCCGTCAGCGGCAGGTCGGCGCGCTTGAGGAGGCGCATGGCGGGACGCTGTTCATCGACGAAGTGGCGGAGATGCCGCGCGAGACGCAGAGCAAGATCCTGCGTGTTCTCGTCGATCAGAACTTCACCCGCGTCGGCGGCTCAAACCGCGTTAGCGTCGATGTCCGCATCATCGCCTCGACCGGCCGCGACCTTCCGAGTGAGATCTCCGCCGGCCGCTTTCGGGAAGACCTCTTCCATCGTCTTGCGGTCGTTCCGATCCGCGTGCCGGGGTTGGCCGAGCGCCGCGAGGACATTCCGGAGACGATCGAGTACTTCCTCGACCAGATTGCCGGGCAGAGCGGTCTGCCGAAACGCGCCATCGGCGAGGATGCGCTTGCCGTGCTGCAGTCGCACGACTGGCCGGGCAATGTTCGCCAGCTCCGCAACAATATCGAACGTCTGTTGATCCTGGCGGGCGGCGACCCGGAAGCGGTCATCACCGCCAGCATGCTGCCGTCTGAAGTCGGGGCCATGGTGCCGCCGACTCCCAGCGGTGCGGGCGGAGAACAGTTGATGGGCATGGCGCTTCGCGAGGCGCGCGAGGTGTTCGAACGGCAATATCTGCTGGCACAGATCAGCCGTTTCGGCGGCAATATCTCGCGCACGGCGGAGTTCATTGGCATGGAGCGTTCGGCTCTGCACCGCAAGCTCAAGGCGCTGGAAATCAGCTAGCGCCCGACAGCCACCATCGTCCTGCACCGCCCATTCGGAGCCAATCCTTGAGCCGCGTCGTCTACGTCAATGGCCGCTATGTGCCCTATCGCGACGCCAGCGTGCACGTGGAGGATCGCGGCTTTCAGTTCGCCGACGGCGTCTATGAGGTCTGTGAAGTCCGCAATGGACGGATCATCGACGAGAGCCGGCATCTCGCCCGGATGCGACGGTCGCTGAAGGAGCTGTCGATCTCGTTTCCGATGGCCGATGCCGCGCTTCGATTGGTAATGGGCGAGACGCTCCGCCGGAACCGGGTTCGAAACGGTTTGGTCTATCTCCAGGTGACGCGCGGCGCGGCAAAACGGGAGTTCACATTCCCGGACCCGGATGCGGTCGCCCCGACGCTCGTCGTGATCGCCCGCTCGGTCGATCCGGCAATCGGGGAGGCAGTTGCCCAAGCCGGCATCCGTATCGTCTCGGTGCCTGAGAATCGCTGGGCGCGGGTCGACATCAAGACGATCGGGCTCTTGCCCAATGTGCTGGCGAAGATGGCAGCCAAGACCGCGGGCGCCCGCGAAGCCTGGTTCGTCGACCGCGACGGCTTCGTCACCGAAGGAGGATCCAGCAATGCCTGGATCATCGTCGGCGACGCCCTGGTCACGCGCCATGCCGAGCACGGTATCCTGCGCGGCGTGACGCGTACCACATTGCTCGATCTGATCGCCATAGAAGGGCTTCGGTTCGAGGAGAGGCAGTTCACGATCGATGAGGCGAAAACAGCGCGCGAGGCCTTCGTGACATCTGCGACGACAATCCTTACACCAGTCGTTCAGATCGACGACACCCCGGTCGGCGATGGAAAACCAGGTGATATTGTGCTGCGCCTGCGTCAACGTTTTCACGATATTGCCGAATGGCGTTCGTTATAACTTGCGAAGCAAGGGCAGGTTGCTTTCTAATAGACACAGAAAAATTCGGGCAGGAGAGGGGGAAGTGCGTTGCCCCTCAGCCGCATAACGACCCGGGGAGCAAGCAAGAACAATGGCTGACAGAGCCCAGAACCTCCAAGACACTTTCCTCAATTACGTTCGTAAACACAAAGTCCCGCTGACGATTTTCCTTGTGAATGGCGTTAAGCTTCAGGGCGTTGTGACGTGGTTTGACAACTTCTGCGTGTTGCTCCGTCGGGACGGACATTCGCAGCTGGTTTACAAGCACGCGATCTCGACCGTAATGCCGGGTCATCCTATTTCCCTGTTTGAGGGGACGGATGACGAGAAGGCTGATTGACCGAACCGAAGACCAAAGAATCCGCTCCGCTGCAGCCCCAACCTGAAGGGAAGGGTGCAAGCGGGCGGGCAATCGTCATTGTTCCGCATCTCAGGCGGCCGTCGAAGGACGGACCGCTCGACGCCGCGCGCAGTCCCGAGGCACAGCTCGACGAAGCGGTCGGCCTTGCTCTGGCGATTGATCTCGACGTCGTATCTTCCGGTCTTGTCCCGCTCAGCGAGATTCGGCCGGCGACCTTCATCGGCACCGGCAAGGTCGAGGAACTTGCCGGAATCGTTCGTTCGGAAGAGGCGGAACTCGTCGTCGTCGATACGGCTTTATCTCCGGTTCAGCAGCGAAATCTCGAAAGGGCCTGGAACTGCAAAGTCCTGGACCGGACCGGGCTGATCCTCGAAATCTTCGGCCGGCGCGCGCGAACGAAGGAGGGCACGCTCCAGGTCGAGCTCGCCCACCTCAACTGGCAGAAGAGCCGGCTCGTCCGTTCCTGGACCCATCTCGAGCGCCAGCGCGGCGGTTTCGGTTTCCTCGGCGGTCCCGGCGAGACGCAGATCGAGGCGGACCGGCGCGTCATCGGCGAACGTATCCACAAGATCGAGCGCGAGCTCGAACAGGTGCGCCGCACGCGTGGCCTGCACCGTGCGAGCCGCAAGCGCGTGCCGTATCCGATCGTCGCCCTCGTCGGGTATACCAACGCCGGCAAGTCGACCCTGTTCAACCGGCTGACGCGGGCGAAGGTGCTAGCGGCCGACATGCTGTTCGCGACGCTTGACCCGACGCTTCGCTCTATCGAGCTCCCGCACGGTACCAAGATCATCCTGTCCGATACGGTCGGTTTCATCTCGGATCTTCCAACCACTTTGATCGCCGCGTTCCGGGCCACGCTCGAAGAGGTACTGGAAGCCGACGTCATCCTCCATGTTCGCGACGTCTCGCATGGCGATACCGAAGCGCAGGCCGCCGATGTAAAGGCGATCCTGACCGAACTCGGCGTCGACCTGATGAGCCGCCGTCTGATCGAGGTCTGGAACAAGGTCGATGCGCTGGAAAAGGGCGGAGCGGAGCGGTTGCGCGAGATTGTTTCACGGCGCCCCGCCGAGAGCCGCCCGGTGCTGGTTTCGGCGCTGACGGGGGAGGGCATCGAAGCCTTGCTCGACGAGATCGAAACCCGCGTCTCCGCTGGTCGAGCCGAGCTCGAGGTCGCTCTCGACGCGGCCGACGGCGAAGGGTTGCATTGGCTCTACGAGCATACCGAGGTGCTCGACCGCGCCGATCAGGAAGACGGTTCTCTCCGGCTCCGCGTCCGCGTCCCGCCCGACCGGGCGGACGGGATCAGGCGGCGTTTCTCCGCCTAGACCGGCTGGCGCTCGGCGAGCTTCGCCTCATCCCACAGCGCGTCCATCTCGGCGAGCGACGATCCTGCGGTTGTCTTGCCCTCGGCGGCGAGCGCGGCCTCGATGAAGCGGAAGCGCCGCTCGAACTTGGCATTGGCGCGGCGGAGCGCGACTTCCGGATCCGCTTTCATGTGCCGGGCGAGATTGGCGACGGCGAACAGGAGATCACCGATCTCGTCCAACCGCTGCTCGTCGGTCGCATCAGCGCTTAGTGTCTCCTCGACCTCGTCGGCCTCCTCGCGGATCTTCGCCAGCACCATGCGCGCGTCGTTCCAGTCGAAACCGACCGTACCGGCCTTGGCCTGCAGCGCGACGGCACGGGAGAGAGAGGGAAGGGAGGTCTGCACGCCGTCGAGTAGGCCGCCATTGGGTTCGGCCGAACCTCGTTTCGCGGCGCGCTCGGCCTTCTCCTCGGCCTTGATCCTGTCCCAGATCGTCTTGATCTCTTCGGGAGACAGGTGCCGCGTCTCGCCGAAGACGTGCGGGTGGCGACGGATGAGTTTGGTCGTGATCGCCTCGACGACATCCGGGAACGCGAAGGCGCCGGCCTCGTCAGCCATCTGGGCGTGGAAGACGACCTGGAGCAGGAGGTCGCCGAGTTCCTCGCGAAGGTCCGGCATGTCGTTCCTGGCGATCGCGTCGGCGACTTCCGCTGCTTCTTCCAAGGTGTATGGAGCGATGGTCGCGAAGGTCTGCTTGAGGTCCCAAGCGCAGCCGGTTTCCGGGTGGCGCAGCGCGGCCATGATGTCGAGCAGGCCCTTGATGTCGCGGGAAGGAGTCACGTCCGCACCTCTTGCATTGCCGGTTCTATGCGCCACAGTTTGAGGGCATGAGCAAGGACAGTGGGACGTTCACCACCATTGGATATGAAGGTGCGCCGCCGGATGCCGTCTTTGCCGCGCTCGAAGACGCCGGCGTCGAACTGCTCGTCGATGTCCGCGCCATCTCTGGATCGCGCAAGCCCGGATTCTCGAAGACCCCATTCGCCGCCGGCCTCCAGGAGCATGGCATCGGCTATGTCCATCTGAAGGGACTCGGAACGCCGAAGGAAGGCAGGCTTGCGGCCCGCTCGGGAAACCGTGCGGGGTTCGACAGGATTTTCACGGCGCATATGCAAACGGATGCTGCCCGGCACGATTTGGCCGGCCTACTCGATCTGATGAAATCCGGCAGACGGGTTTGCCTGATGTGCTTCGAGCACGATCCTGCTCATTGCCACCGGACGATCGTCGCCGAGGCCGTGGAGGAACGGACGGGGATGCCGTTCGTCCACCTGTTCCCAAAGACCGCTACTGCCTGAGCAGGTCGTCGATATCGAGCCGCTGGGTGACCATTGCGAGGTCGCCTTCCGGCGTGCGCGGCCATTCCTCCGGCGGGCGGTCCCAGTATAGCTCGACGCCGTTCTGGTCCGGATCGCGCAGGTAGAGGGCCTGGCTGACGCCGTGGTCGCTCGCGCCATCGAGCGGAATTCCGGCCGCGATCAGTCTGCGAAGCGCATCGGCGAGCGCCGCACGCGTCGGATAGAGGATCGCCGTGTGGAACAGGCCGGTGGTGCCGCGCGCAGGAGGCTGGCCTCCTCGGCTTTCCCAGGTGTTCAGCCCGATATGGTGATGGTAGCCGCCGGCCGAGAGGAACGCCGCCTGCGTGCCGTAGCGCTGCATCAGTTCGAAGCCGAGCACGCCGCTATAAAAACCGATGGCGCGTTCGAGGTCCGCGACCTTGAGGTGGACGTGGCCGATGCGGGTGCCGGCATCGACCGGTTTGGAGAGAATGTCGTTCATGATTGCAATATAATCCCGGAAATAACGAGAATAACGGGCGAAATTGCAATCTCGTTTTGCCAGCGCGCCTTCCTGTGGAAGCGACCGGTCTGCAACACCCTGGCGGGGAGGGATGTGCTAACCGTTCGTTAATGCAAGTCGCCATCGACATGGGCGCGCAGCTGAATGGCGCGCCGGTTACCCTCGATCTGGAAGAGCTTCTCTCGACGCGCCTGCTGGTGCAGGGCAATTCGGGCTCGGGAAAATCGCATTTGCTGCGTCGCCTGATCGAGCAGAGCGCGAGCTGGGTACAGCAGATCATCATCGACCCCGAAGGCGATTTCGTCAGCCTGTCGGAGCGTTATGGCCACACGGTCGTGGACGCCGAGCGGAGCGACAGCGACCTCGAGGAGATCGCACGACGCATCCGCCAGCATCGCGTGTCCGCCGTGCTCAATCTCGAAGGCGTCGACGCGGAAACCCAGATGCGCTGTGCGGGCGCCTTTCTGAACGGCCTGTTCGAGGCGCCGCGCGATCATTGGTATCCGGTTCTCGTGGTCGTCGACGAGGCGCAGCTGTTCGCACCTGCAATCGCGGGCGATGTCTCCGAAGAGGCGCGCAAAATTTCGCTGGGCGCGATGGCGAACCTGATGTCGCGTGGCCGAAAGAGGGGACTGGCCGGCGTCATCGCCACCCAGCGCCTGGCCAAGCTCGCCAAGAATGTCGCCGCTGAAGCATCGAACTTCCTGATGGGCCGGACCTTTCTCGACATCGACATGGCGCGCGCCGCCGATCTGCTCGGCATGGAGCGCCGTCAGGCCGAGACCTTCCGCGACCTCGACCGCGGCACCTTCGTCGCTCTCGGTCCCGCGCTGTCGCGGCGGCCGCTGACCGTGAAGATCGGCAATGTGGAGACCGGCGCCCGCAGCGTCAGCCCGAAGCTGATACCGATGCCCGAGGAGGCGGAGGATATCGAAGGCGTGATCTTCGCTCCGATCACGCAGGAGCGCCGCGCGACCGAGCCGAACCGGACGACGGCGACCAGCGATCTGCTTCGCCAACTCGTTCAATCGCGGCCCCCAGAGGCGATTTCGGTTCCCGACGCGGCGAAGCCCGTCGACCCCACCGAGCGGGAAGCCGCAATAGAGGCCGTGATGCAGACGGTCGTCTCCGATCCGGAATCCGCGTTCCGATCGGTCGCCGTGCTCTATCAGGACTTCATCGTCCGCTGCCGCATCCAGAACGTGCCGGGCGCCCCGCTCGATCTTTCCGAATTCCGCCGCCGCCTTGCCGTCTCTCGGGCGGGCGTGCCGATGAAGCAGGTCGAGGGTTCGGCGGACTGGGACGCGGCGGTCGCCCTGTCCGCTCATTTGACGGAGGATCTGCAGGGCATGTTCCTCGTCCTCGCCCGTGCGGCGATGGAGCAGCTTCCATGTCCCGGCGATCTCCAGCTTGCGCGGACATGTGGCAGCCGTTCCCCCGGCCGCGCGCGTCGCCTCCTCGCCTATATGGAGGAGAAGGGCTTCCTCAATTGCCGAACTGACCGTCGTGGCAATCGCCTGGTGGCGTTTCCCGATCTAGGCTGGGAAACCCAACCCGGCCATCCAAACGCGCCGAACCGGTCGAAAGCGGATACGCCGCCTTCAGCTGATCCTGCTTGCGCGCCATTCCCTGACGAAATCGACGAAGGCGCGGAGCGCGGGCGGGGGCTGCCGGCGGCTCGGGTAATAGAGCAGGGGACCGGGAAACTCCTCGCACCAGTCTTTCAGTACCGGCACGAGCCGTCCGGCCTCGATGTCCGCTCGCACCCAATCCTCGAAGCTCAGGAAGAAGCCCAAGCCGTCGAGAGTCGCCTGCAGCAGCGCGGCGAGATTGTTGGACCGGAACTGGCCTGTGGGTGCGATCCTCACGGTCCGTCCGTTTTTCTCGAACTCCCAGGGAAGCACGTTGCCGTTGTCGAAGCGGTGCACGACGCAAGGTAGTCCGACCAGGTTCGCTGGTTCTTTCGGTACACCATATGTCTCGATGACGGGCGGGGCGGCGACGAGCGAATAGCATTGCGGCGGGCCGAGTGGCACGGCGATCATGTCCTGCGCCAGATGCTCCTCGTAGCGGACCCCGGCATCGAAGCCGCCCGCAACGATATCGACCCTCACGGCCTCCGCTACGAGTTCGAGCTCAATGTTGGGATAGCGCTTCAGGAACGGCGCGATCATCGGAGCTAGTACGGAGTCGATTGCCGGCGGCGGCGCATTGATGCGGAGCCGCCCCGCTGCTCCCTC
Organism: Flaviflagellibacter deserti; assembly: GCF_042652085.1. NCBI lineage: Bacteria > Pseudomonadati > Pseudomonadota > Alphaproteobacteria > Hyphomicrobiales > Flaviflagellibacter > Flaviflagellibacter deserti. The sequence goes on from NZ_JBHSJF010000006.1 coordinate 767,684, forward strand.
GCGAAGGCCTCGAAGTTCGTCCAACGCCTCGGTGACCTCGGCCAGCGCCGGGATCGTCCGATCGAGAAGCCGTTCGCCGGCTTCGGTCAGCGACACGCTTCGCGTCGTCCGATGCAGGAGACGGGCGCCGAGGCGTTCCTCGAGATCGCGCAGCCGCTGACTGAGGCTGGATGCGGAGACCTGCTGTTCGGCGGCGGCGCGGCGGAAATTGCGATGCCGCGCGACGGCGATGAAGGCCTGGAGGTCGCGAAGATCGGGTGGGCTCATTGTGCTTAATATAGAACAGTGTGTCCGATATTGTGCACCTTATCGCTCGTATGGTTCCGCGTCATCTATTCCGGCGAGGGCATCACGCCAACTCAAAGGACCAGACGATGAAGACGCGCACTCTAGGAAAGACTGGCCCGCAGGTTTCGATGCTCGGCCTCGGCTGTATGGGCATGTCGGACTTCTATGGTCCGGCGGATCGCGGTGAGAGCATTGCGACCATCCACGCCGCGCTCGATGCAGGCGTGACGCTGCTCGATACCGGCGACTTCTACGGCATGGGCCACAACGAGATGTTGATCGCCGAGGCTCTGCAGGGGAGGAACCGCGATCAGGTGGAGATCAGCGTCAAATTCGGCGCGCTGCGCGATCCGGCGATGAGCTGGATAGGTCTCGATACGAGGCCGGAGGCAGTGAAGACTTTTCTGACCTACACGTTGCGCCGGCTGGGAACGGACTACATCGACATTTACCGTCCGGCACGTCTCGATCCAGCGGTACCGATCGAAGAGACAGTCGGCGCGATCGCGGACATGGTGAAGGCTGGCTATGTCCGCCATATCGGGCTGTCGGAGGTCGGAGCTGCGACCCTCCGGCGGGCGGCGGCAGTCCATCCGATTGCCGACCTGCAGATCGAATATTCGCTGATCTCCCGTGGCATCGAGGATGAAATCCTGCCGACTTGCCGGGAGCTTGGTATCGGCATCACGGCCTATGGCGTCCTTTCGCGCGGGCTGATCAGCGGGCATTGGACCAAGGAACGGGCAGGGCAGGATTTCCGGGCGATGAGCCCGCGTTTCCAGGGCGAAAATCTGGATGCCAATCTTGCACTGGTCGAGCGGTTGCGGGGCGTAGCCGACAGAATCGGAGTGTCCGTTGCGCAGGTGGCCATCGCCTGGGTGGCCGCGCAGGGCGAGGATATCGTTCCACTGGTCGGCGCGCGCCGTCGTGATCGACTGGTGGAATCGCTCGGAACTCTCGATGTCACGTTGTCCGCCGACGACCTCACGGCGCTCTCGGCAGTCGTGCCGAAAGGTGCCGCTGCCGGTGGCCGCTATCCCGAAGCCCATCTAGCGCACATGGACAGCGAGAAAACTGCGTCACAGCACTGACATCGGCTGTTCGTCCTCGATCTCATCCGGCGGGGAGGTGGTTGCCACGACTTCCTCCTCCGGTTTGCTCAGGATGTTGGCGGATTCGTAATGGGTCCGCCATTCGCCTCCGGACCATACCCGGGTTTCCATCGCAATCCGGTCCTCCGCGATGGCGAGGCGATTATAGGCATTCGGCTCGTTGCGAAGACGGGTCGAAGTCGCTGTCCCCGCCTGCACCACGAAGACCGAGGGCATATCCTTGAGTGGCGCGATCCGGGTATAGGCTCGGTGGAGATGGCCGGCCAGGATCAGCCGCACATTCTGGCGGGAGAACAGCGCTAGCGCCTCGTTAGCGCGCCCGACCAGACGGGTATCCGGCAGGGCCTCCGGCGTGATGAAGGGGTGATGCGCGACGATGATGCGCATCCGATCCTTGGGGAGGCGATCGAGCCGCTCCTCCAGCATTTCGAGTTGCTCTTTCGTGATGCGCCCATGCGCCCAGTTCCAGTCCAGTGACGCGCGGCGCGCTGTGTTCAGGCCGATGATCGCCACCTTGTCGTCGCACCACATCGGCTCGCGGTCAGTCGAGATGTAGCGGTGATAGCGGCCGTAGGGATTGAGGAACCGCTCGACCAGATTGCGCGGCGGGATGTCGTGGTTGCCCGGGACGGAAAAGGTCCGCGCACCAAGACTGTCGACGAAGGCACGGGCCTCGATGAATTCGCTCCGCTCCGCGTTCTGCGTGAAGTCGCCGGAAATGATGACGAGGTCCGGCGGATTGCTCCTGATCTCGGCTAGCAATGCGTCGACCACGACCGGATCGACGCGGCCGAAATGCAGGTCTGACAGATGGGCGATGCGGGTCATGAGCGGGGACTCTCGGCGGGCGCGAAGACGGTCAGCGCACCGGGCAGAATGCGGAAGCGGATAGGCGGTTTCATCAGTCTCACCTCGCCATCAAGCATGATGCGGAGCAGGGGGCGTGGGCTGACGATAGCGAGACGGCTCAATGCCCGCACTTCGAGCCAGGGCTGGCTGAGCCAGCTGCCGATGACGAGGCCGGCGCCGAGGCGCAACAGACGCCAGAACGTCAATTCGTGCGGTACGTAAAGGACGAGCTCGCCGCGATCGAGGTGCGAACGGCGAAGGAACCGCCCGAACGCTTCATCATAGGCATTACAGGCGACGGCCAGCGCGCGCGTTCTGATGCGGGTCGTCTTGCCGTCAACCCGAAGCGCTAACGAGAGCAGAGGATAGCGGCGAAGCCCGAGGGCGAGGGACCGGGCGAGCCGAAGGCTGCCGGTCATTCCAAGCGAGCCGCGGCCTTTCTCGCGAAGCTGACCGATATTGGCTGGCAGGCCCAGTAACGACTTGCAAAGGAATATATGCTCATTTGCCAGTCCGACGTCGATCGTACGTTTGTAACCTTGCGCGATAACTGCGACTGCGTCGGGTATCGTCAGTGGCAGGCCCAAGTCTTTCGCCAGCAGGTTCATCGTACCCAAAGGCAGAATGCCGAGCGGGATGCCGGTCCCCATCAATTTCTGGGCGGAGCAGGCAATCGAACCGTCGCCGCCGCCGATGACGAGGGCGTCGGGATTGCTGGCGATCGCGGCGTCGATGCGACCGGGCAGTTTCAGGTTGGTGTCGTCGTGCAGCTCCGGCTGGATGCCGAAATCACGGAAACGCTTCAACAGGTCGTCGAGCGCGATGCCGGACGCCGAACCGGCAATCGCATTGAGTACGATGGCCGCGCGCATATCACAGGCGATCGAAGAGGGGCTGACGACAAGGTGTTTGCATCGGCTCAAGAACCGGCCGACGCCGCCTGAAGTTCCTTATGCCGCGAGTCGCATAAGATATATTATGGAACCTACGTGGATATCGATTGGTGCCGGATCGAGCGAGTTTGAGTTTCGCCTTTCGACATCGAGGCTCATAGTCTCGGGCATGAACAGGTTGCGCAATGTGATCCGGGAGCACGTCCACGGTCTTGTTGGCATCAGGACAAGCGGCACGAGGCACATCCGAAAAGATGACGGCCTGTTCGGACGAAGCTCGGTCTGCTGGAAGGTACACGGCGATTTCACGACGATGATGATCGGCGGCGTTGCCGCTCTTCTCCTGCAGATGCTGCATCCAGCCGCCGTTGCCGGAGTATGGGATCACTCGAACTTCCGGCACGATATGCAGGGGCGCCTGCGGCGCACTGCCCAATTCATCTCCGGGACAACCTATGGAGACACTGATCAGGCTTTGAGGCTGATCGATCGGGTCCGGACTATTCACGACCGGGTACGGGGCGTCCTCCCTGACGGTACCCCCTACAGCGCCAATGACCCCGCACTTCTCACCTGGATTCACGTAGCGGAGGTCAGCAGCTTCCTGAAAGCATATGTCCGATATCGCGACCCCCTCCTGCCGCACTCCGAGCAGGACAGATACTTCGCCGAGGTGTCGGAAATCGCAGTCTTGCTAGGGGCGGAAGCCGTGCCGCGCACTCGTCAGGAGGTGTCGGAATATCTACGGACGTCACGGGCCGATCTGCGGTTCGACCGCAGAACCCGGCAAGTCGCGGATGCTCTGCTCAAGCAGCCGGCGTCGAGCTTGGCGCTCGCACCCTTCCAGCGCCTCGTCCTCGACGCGGGAGTGGATCTGCTCCCCGACTGGGCGGCGGAGATGCACGGACTTCGGATCGCGCCTCTGCGCCGCCCAGCAATCCGCGCGAGCGCGATCGGCGTTGGATCCGTTCTCCGCTGGGCCCTCACCTAGTCGGCGCAGCGCGGTCAAGGATCGCTGACATTGTTTTGGGGAGATCGACCGATAGCCGACGCGGTCCGCCGACGGTCCCATGCGGTTACACCGCCTTTGCAAGCAATCGATCAGAGCTCGAGGACCAGACCGTCGTAAGCCGGCTCAACATTCGGAGGCACCTGCCTCTTCAGCGTCATGTAGTCCAGATCGGTGTGCAGGTTGGTCAGCACCGCGTGCTTAGGCTTCAGCCGTTCGATCCATTCGAGCGCCTCGGACAGGCTGAAATGGCTAGGATGCGGCGTGATGCGGAGCGCGTCGATGATCCAGAGATCGAGGCCGCTCAAATGGCCTTTCTGGTCGTCCGGAATGTCGCTGAGGTCCGGCGTATAGGCCATGCCGCCGATCCGAAGGCCCAGAGCCTGGGTTTGCCCATGCGGCAACCTGAATGTCGTCACGTGGATCGATCCGCCGGGACCGTCCACGGCGAAAGGCCGATCAGGCCCGGTCTGATGCTGGTTGAGAATGGGCGGATAATCGCTGCCGTCCGGCGTTTCGAAAATATAGCCAAAACGCTGGCGAACGTCCGGCGACGTCACGGGGTCCATCCAAGCATCGATGCGCCTGCGCGATCGAATAAAATACGGCCTGAGATCGTCGATGCCATGCGTGTGGTCAGCGTGGTCGTGCGTCAGCAGCACGCCGTCGATTGTCTCGACATGGTTGTCCAGCATCTGCTCGCGCAGGTCCGGCGATGTGTCGACAAGGAAATTAGTCTCGCCATGGCCGTTCTCACGCCGGACCAGGATCGAGCATCGCCGACGTCGGTTGCGAGGTTCGTGCGGATCGCAGGCGCCCCAGCCGGTGGCGACGCGCGGCACGCCGCCGGACGAGCCGCAGCCGAGGATCGTGACCGTCAGGCTCACGCCGCCGCCTCGCCCTCGAGCCCCAGCGCCGAGCGCGGGACCTTGCGGAAAAGGCGGGCGAAGTTCTCGGTGGTCCGCCTGGCCGTCTCTTCGCGGCTCCAGCCGCGCACCTCAGCCAGAACCGACGCCGTGTGTGCAGTATAGGCCGGCTCGTTGGTCTGGCCGCGATGCGGCACCGGAGCGAGGTAAGGCGCATCGGTTTCGACAAGCAGACGATCGGCCGGAATCTCGGCGGCGATATCGCGGATCGCCTGAGAATTCTTGAAGGTCAGGATGCCGGAGAACGAGACGTAGAGGCCGAGCGCCACGCCGCGACGGGCAAGCTCGGCGCCGGACGAGAAACAGTGCAGGAGGGCGGGAAAGGCGCCCTTCTCGGTCTCGCCTTCGAGGATTGCGATCATATCCTCGTCGGCTTCGCGCGCATGGATGACAAGCGGAAGACCGGTGGTCCGGGCAGCCGCGATGTGGGCACGTAGACCCTGGATCTGAGCGTCACGAGGCGAATTGTCGTAGTGGTAGTCGAGACCGGCCTCGCCGATTGCCACGATTTTGGGATGCTCGGCGAGCCGGATCAGATCGTCGGCCGTGACGTCGAGTTCCTCCTGCGCATTGTGAGGATGCGTGCCGACCGAGCCGTAAACGTTGTCGTACGCCTCGATGATCTCGCGAATTTGGTCGAACTTCCGCACCCGCGTCGAGATCGTCACCATAAGCCCGACGTCGGCGGCCTTGGCGCGCGCGATTATACCGCCGCGGTCGGCCGCGAAATCCGGGAAATCGAGATGGCAGTGGCTGTCGACGAGCATGGCGTCAGGCCGTCGCCTCTTCCGTCTCCACGTAACGCGGATAGACCGGGCTCGGTGCCGGCAGGTCGGAGCCGGGGACCAGACGTCCTCCCTCCCCAAGCGCCGCGAAGTTTCGCGCCGATTGGGAAACACCGAGAATATCCAGCAGTTTGCCGGACGCTGTTGGAGTGACGGGTAAGGTGAGGATCGCGAAGCTGCGCAGCACCTCCGCCGTGACGTATAGGACCGTGTTCATGCGCTGCGGATTGGTTGCCTTGAGCTTCCAAGGCTCTTCCGAAGCGAAATAGCGGTTCGCGTCGGCAATCACGCGCCAAATCGAGGACAGCATCGTGTGAAGGGCAAATCCCTTCATCGCCGCCCTCGCCTCATTCACCAGATTGTCGGCCGCTACGAGGATCGCCTTGTCCGCCTTCGTGAATTCGCCCGGCGCCGGGACCTTTCCATCGCAGTTCTTGCCGATCATCGAGAGCGAACGCTGCGCCAGATTGCCGAGATCGTTGGCGAGATCGGCATTGATGCGCTGGACGATCGCCTCGTGGCTGTAGCTGCCGTCCTGGCCGAACGGCACTTCGCGCAGGAAGAAATAGCGCACCTGGTCGACGCCATAGGCGTCCGTCAGAGTGAACGGATCGATCACGTTGCCGACCGACTTCGACATCTTCTCCCCCTTGTTAAAGAGGAAGCCGTGGGCGTAGACGCGCTTCGGCGGCGCGACGCCGGCCGACATCAGGAAGGCCGGCCAGTAGACCGCGTGGAAGCGGATGATGTCCTTGCCGATGATATGGGCGTCCGCCGGCCAGAACTTCTTGAAGCTCTCGGACTCCGTGTCCGGATAGCCGACGCCGGTGATGTAGTTCGTCAGAGCGTCGACCCAGACATACATCACGTGCTCGGGTGCGCCCGGCACCTTCACGCCCCAGTCGAACGTCGTGCGGCTGATCGAGAGATCCTGAAGGCCTCCCTTCACGAAGCTGACGACCTCATTGCGGCGAGCATCGGGACCGATGAAATCGGGATTGGCGTCGTAGAAGGCGAGCAGTTTGTCCTGATAGGCGGACAAGCGGAAGAAATAGCTCTTCTCCTCGACCCATTCGACCGGTGTTCCCTGCGGGCCAAAACGCGTGCCGTTCTCCTGAACGGTGGTCTCGTCCTCGGCGTAAAAGGCCTCGTCGCGGACGGAATACCAGCCGGCATAGACATCGAGATAGATGTCGCCGGCCTCTTCCATCTTCTGCCAGATCGCCTGGGAGGAGACGTGGTGCGCCTGTTCGGTCGTTCGAATGTAGCGGTCGCTCGAGATGTTCAGCCGCTCGACCATCTCCTGGAATTTCGGCACGTTCCGCTCGACGAGCTCGGCCGGCGTGATGCCCGCTTTCTCCGCCGTCTGCAGCATCTTGATGCCGTGCTCGTCCGCGCCGGTCATGAAGAAGACGTTGCGGCCGTCGAGGCGCTGGAATCGCGCGATCGCGTCGGTCGCGATCACCTCGTAGGCGTGTCCGATATGTGGAGCGCCGTTCGGATATGCGATGGCGGTCGTGATATAAAAGGCGTTGCGGTCGGCCATGAGCCCGGAGGGTTTGTCAGCCGCGGGTTGCTGCGGCGAGATCGGTAAAGATGGCGAGCACGAGCGGACGCCTGTCGAGATTATAAATCTCTACGTCGCGGAACGCGCGGGCGTTTTTGTCCCACAGCTCTGCCCATCTCGCAAGGCGGGCTTCGCCGGATGACGCTCCGCGCCGCATCCGCTCATGCAGCCAGTCCTGGACGAAGGCGCAGAAGAACTCGAAGCTCGGGGCCCCTTCCCTGCCTGTCATCTTCTCGGCGAGCGCGTGGACAGCGGCGTGGTCGACGTCGGGAAGGCGATTGATCAGGCCGGACAACGTGTCCCGGAGCCCGAGGCTGTCGCTGCCGAGAAGAACGGCGGCGCGGCGCACCGAACCTTCGGCCAGATCGGCGGCATGGCGGAGATCATCGCCCTCTGCTCCGCCCGACAATACATCGACGCCTTCAAGCACTTCGACGACCTCTTCGCTTGCGAGAGGCTTCAGCGTCAGCATGCGGCAGCGCGAGCGAATGGTGGGCAGAAGTCGTTTCGGCGCGGTTGTCAGGATTAGGAAAAGCGAGCGCGGAGGTGGCTCTTCAAGTACCTTGAGCAAGGCATTGGCGCCGTTGGTGTTCAGGTCGTCGGCGGTGTCCACGATCGCGATTCGCCAGCCCCCCTCGCCCGCTGTCGTCGAGAAGAACGAGACGAGCCGCCTCGCCTCGTCGACCTTGATCTCGCCGGCGACATTCTTGCGATCGGCGGTCAGGCCGCGGCGCAGGACGAAGAGGTCCGGATGCGCCTGTTGAAGCACGCGCCGCGCGACTGGATTGTCCGGACTGACATCGAGGTTCGACGCGTGCTGGACCGCCGTGGACATTGGATCTGGGTTGGCGAAGATGAAGCGGGCGAGCCGGTAGGCCAAAGTCGCTTTTCCGATCCCTTCCTCGCCCCCGAGTATCCATGCATGGTGCATGCGGCCCGAGCGGTAGGCGTCGAGCAGGGTCAGTTCGGCTGTCGCGTGGCCGATCAGCCGGAAGGTCTCGCGCGGATGCGGCGCGTCCTCGAACCGGTCTGATTCGAGCTCAGCCGCCTCAGCCATTGCTTGCGACCGCCATCGCATAGCGGTTTTCGACCGCGTGCCAGACCAGTTCGGAAACCACGTCGGGTGCGTTCTCGCCATCGATGACCGCGACCCGTTCGGGTTCGGCATGGGCGATATCGAGGAATGCCTGACGCAGCCCGCGATGATAATCCATGTCTTCCGCCTCGAAGCGGTCGAGCGTCTCGCTCTGCCCGCGTTGCCGTGCGCGCTGGAGACCGATCTCGGCCGGCAGATCGAGCAGGATCGTGAGACCCGGAACGGTCGACCCCACGACGACCCTCTCCATTGCGCGAAGCACCTTCGGATCGAGGTTGCCGAGCGCGCCCTGATAGGCGCGGGTCGAATCAAGGAAACGGTCGCAGAGCACCCACGCGCCGCGTTCCAGCGCGGGGCGGATGGTCTTGCTGAGATGATCGATCCGAGCGGCGGAGAACAGTGCCGCCTCGGCGAAGGCGCCGAACGATTTGGCCTTGCCGGACAGGATGATGCCGCGAAGCCGTTCGGCGTCTGGTGAGCCGCCCGGTTCGCGGGTCACAACGACATCCTCGCCACGGTCGCGCAGGCGGGCCGCGAGAAGTCCGATCTGCGTAGATTTTCCGGCCCCCTCCCCGCCTTCGAAGGTGACGAACCGGCTGCGAAAAGGCGTCATAGTTTCAGCCGCTCGAACAGCGGAGAAACCGCGCCGACCGCGAGCTCGTAGGTCGCGTCGAATGCGCGGCGCCACAAAGTGCCCTCCGCGACGTTCTCGTCGGCAACGAGCGGCACTTCGCTCTGCAGCAGGCCGTCTCGCCAGATGCGGAGGACGCCGACCCGCTCGCCCTTGGTCACCGGCGCGGTGATCGGCCCGCGATACACGGCACGGGCGACGATGCGGCTGTCGCCGTCCTTCGGCACCGGGAGAGTCACCGTCGTTTCCGACACCAGCCGTACCGAACGTTGCGTACCGCCGAAAACCTTCGCTTCGGCGACGAGCGTTCCGGGCCGGAAGAGCTCCCGGTCGATGAAATCGTTGAAGCCCCAGTCCAGAATGGCCTTGGCCGCCTTCACGCGTGCATTTTCATCGGGAAGGCCCGCGAGCACCGTTATCAGCCGCCGTCCGTCGCGGACCGCCGACGCGGCGATCATATGGCCGAGGTCAGCGACCGAGCCGATGATCAAACCATCCACGCCTTCATACTGTCCCATCAGGGGATTGCGATTGAGCTGGCGGATATTGTTCCAATCGAGGTCCGGTTGGGAAAAGACAGTATAGAAGTCCGGATGCTTGGTCGCGAGATAGGCCGAGATGCGCGCCATGTCGCGAACGCTCGTTCTCTGCCCCTGTGCCGGCAGCCCCGTTGCGTTGACGAAGACCGACGAGGTCAGGCCGATCTCCTTGCCGAGCTGATTCATGCGTTCGGAGAACGCCGTTTCGTTCTTGGCGATGCCCTCGGCGAGCGCGATCGCCGCGTCGTTGCCGACCACGATCGCAACGCCGCGGACGAGATCGCTAACCGTCACCTCACTGCCGAGCTTCGCGAACATCGCCGTCGTCCGCGCCGGGCCACCGCCGGTGCGCCAGGCATTCTCCGAGATCGTGAATGGCGCGGCGGCTGAGACCCAGCCGCGTTTCACCTCGTTGAACACGACCGCAAGCGTCATCAGCTTGGCTAGGCTCGCCGGCGGAAAGGTAGCATCCGGCTCTTTCGCGAAAAGAACGGAATCGCTCTGCACATCGTAGAGAATCGCCTGCTTGGCATCGGTTTCGAAAGCCTGGGCCCGAGCCGTTTTAGACCCGAGCGACGCCAAAGCGACCGCGAACGCGCACAGAACGCGTGCGAGAAGCGCTATCCGACCAAGACGCCCCATTGTGCCAAGAATCCCCTTCTCCCGGTTTCTACCGCGAGGGAGATCGAGCGTCCAATCAGGATGATGTCAGCGAGGGGGAGCGAAGGTCGTCGGGTCGAAAGCGAACCCGCTCAGAACCGGCTGAATCAGGCCGGGCTTGGCGTTCTGCGCCAGAGGCTGCGAATTGAAGCCGCCGAAGCCGGCGGCGATGCGCGACGCGACATTCGCCTTTGGCGTGGTCGGAGGTGCCGGAACCGGCGCGGCGACCGGTTCGGTCGAGGCAGATGCGAGGGCGTAGCCACTCGGAGGTGTCGTATCGGTGCGCAGCTCCGGCGGCGCGTCCTTGGCGGCGATCACCGGCTTCGGTTTCAACAATGCCTTGCCGCCGGCTGTGATCGCGCCCGGCCCCGAGGTCTCGACCAATGCCGCGAGCTGGGTGCCCGACGGGCTCGCGCCGTTGTCGCGGAATGTGGCGAGGAGCTTCTGCTCGTCGCTGCCCTTCAGCGAGGCTGGGCCGACATAATCGATTCGGACACGCGCCATTCCCTTGCGCTTGAAATCGAGGATTTCGGCGGTGCGGCTCGAGACGTCTATCAGGCGGTTCTTATGGAACGGACCGCGATCATTGACGCGGACGACGATCGATTTGCCGTTGCTCGTATTCGTCACGCGGGCATAGGACGGCAGTGGAAGGCTCGGATGGGCTGCGGTGATGGACGCCATGTCGAAGACCTCGCCATTGGAGGTCATGCGGCCGTGGAATTGTGACCCATACCAGGATGCGAGGCCCTCCGCCGAGTAGCCGTCGGGCTCAACGCCGGCAACGAATGTTTTCTTGGTCGTCACAGCGGCTTCCGCCGGCTGTTCGACGCCCCCGCCTTTCGGAACGGGCTCGCCGTCGGCGACGACTTTCGCCGGCGTCGGGGTGGTGACTGCAAGGCGCGGATCGACGTTCTGTTTCTGCGCGCAGGCTCCGAGCACCAGCGCGACCGTGGCGGCAACCACCAATGACGAGCCTCGTGCTGTGCCGTGTTCGGGACGGGTCCCGCGCGAAACGTCCGTCGGTCGAGCCATACGGTTTCTGTTCCCTCTTGGGCGGCCTCGACGAAACAAGTTCCGTCGACCCCGTGCCGCTCCAACCCTTAACGCGCGTTAAGCAAATCGTAACACGTATTAACATGGAAGCCCGCGCAAAGTGTCAAAACTGCGGCAGAATTGGACAAGCGCCATGATCCTTAACCCCTTGCCCTTCGGCGCCGCTCGTGGTGGAAGGGCGATAAGGAGAGGTGGCCGAGTGGTTTAAGGCAGCGGTCTTGAAAACCGCCGTGGGGGCAACTCCACCGTGGGTTCGAATCCCACCCTCTCCGCCACTGTGATGCACCAAGCCCGGGTTCTCCCAGCGCTCCCAAGATTTAGCATCCAAGCGAGGCCTGTTTGATCTCCCGTTAAATTCGCGGCGGTAAGCGCCTCGCACCTGCTCGCAAGATACTTTTGGTTCTGTTTGAAGCAACCGAGCGCATAGTTTTCTTCGCCAATTCCCTTTCTATCCTCGACTAGCAACCGTCGGTTTCGGTTTGATGTTGAGGGTCTCCATGGCAATCAATCACGACTTCGAAACTCACATTCGGCAGGCCGCCGCGATCCTCAGATCGTGGGGCATGACACCCGCGAACGCGGAGCAAACCGCCAAAGTGCTTGGCTGGGCCGATCTTCGCGGCGTCGAGAGCCACGGCATCGCGATGCTTGTCGAATATAACGAACGTCGCCAGACACGGCCGATCAACATGCAGGCCGTCCCGAAGATCGTCCGACAGACGCCCGTGAGTGCCTTGGTTGATGGCGATGGCGGGCTCGGCCATGTGCCGGCATCCTTCGCGATGGCGCTTGCGGTCGAGAAGGCAAAAGCCTCCGGCGTCGGCATGGTTTCGGTACGAAATTCCGGCCATTTCGGCGCGCTTGGCTGTTTCACAAGCATGGCGGCCGAGGCCGATCTTATCGGTATCGCGACCACGAGTGTGTTCGGCATTCGCGTTCCGCCAACGGGCGGCGCAGCCGCTCGCTTCGGCACGGATCCCTGGTCCTTCGCCGCGCCTGGAGACGAAGGCAAGCCGTTCCTTCTCGATATGGCGACTACAACCGTCGCCTCCGGAAAGGTCCGTAACAAAGTCGTCGAGCGGCAGCAGATGCCGCCAGGATGGGGTTTCGACAAAGCCGGCAAACCAACGCTCGATCCATCCGAGGTCATGCAGGGCGGGTTCCTATCGCCGCTCGGCGGCACGCCCGAAGGCGCGAGCCACAAAGGCTATGGCCTCGCAGTCATGGTCAACATCCTGTCGTCGTGCCTGTCGGGCTCGACCCTGATCACCGACCCGATGCATTCGAAACAGCCCAAGGGGCTCGATGTCGGCCATTTCTTCATGGCCTTCGATCCCGGCCAATTCCGAGATGTCGCCGACTTCCGCGCCGACGTGAAGCAACTCTGTGACGACCTTCGCGCGACACCTCCGGTCGATCTGGCAAAGCCTGTTCTGGTTGCCGGCGATCCCGAGCGCGCGGTCATGGCGGAGCGCGAGAAGACAGGCATTCCGATTGGCCCTGGCCTGCTGCGGCGTCTCCATGAGATCGCGCGCGAAAACGGAGCCGAATGGTTCTTTCAGCATCCTTCAACAAATAACACGGAGCAATTGAGACCCATCTATCTATCTGTAAACCCGTCGATTTCATAAAAGCTGTTGACAGTTTACTGCATGACAGATGACGATCTGATGTCGACCGAATTGCAGACGAGGCCCATGCACACACGACGCATCGAACGGACCGCGGGACTGACGACCCGCGTCTATCAGGAGATCGAGAAAATGATCCTGTCCGGCGATCTCGAGCCCGGTAGCCGTCTGAACGAAGTCAGCCTGGCGGAGCAGTTCGCCGTCAGCCGAGGCCCCGTGCGCGAGGCGACGCGCGCGCTAGTGAAAGCCGGACTTCTGACCTCGATTCCGGCGCGCGGCGTGTTCGTACGCGAGATGTCAGAGATTGAAATCAGCGAGAACTACGACGTCCGCGCGCTACTCACAGGACTCGTCTGTGGCCGCGCCGCTGACCGTAGAAGCAACAAGCAGGTTGCCCAGCTCGACGCTCTCGTCCGTGGCATGGACGATGCGATCGCGGCCAATCAGGTCCCTCGCTATTATCGCATCAATCTCGAATTCCACGACCTGATCGGCCGCATCGCCGACCACAGCTGCGCGCACCGGATCTACGACGATCTCATCCGCGAGACGCATTCGTTGCGCCGTTCGCTCTTCTCTCCTGGCCAGACCAACAGCGAGCACCGCGCGATTGTCGATGCCATCCGCGAGCGCGATCACGACAAGGCGCGCGCGCTCGGCGAGAGACATGTCATTCACGGAAAGGAACGCTGGCTGGCTTCGCTGGGAGCGAGGTCTCCGAAAGCCGCCCGCGCATAAAAAATCAAAACGACAGGGAGGAAGAAGACGGTGAAAATCGCAAACATCAAGGCAAGTCTGCACAGGCACGAGATTGATCTGCCGGGCATCGGTGCCTCCATCGAAACGCGCATGTTCGTCTTCGTGGAGATCGAGACGGAGGACGGCCGGAAGGGAATGGGCTGCACTGGCTCGTTTCTGCCTTGGGCAGTGATGCCTTGCATCGAGCAGCACATCTTTCCGCTGATCAAAGGCAAGGATGTCCGGCACACCGAGGCGATCCACCATGCCGTCTGGAAGCAGCTCAACAACCGCGCCTATACGGGCGTGATCTCCAACGCGCTGTCGGCGATCGACATCGCCTGCTGGGACCTGCGCGGCAAAGCCGAGAACCAGTCCATCGCCGAACTTCTCGGCGGTTTCAGCAACGAGGCCTACACCTACGCGACGTTCGGCTATCCGTTCTTCGACGAACAGCAGATCGCCGACTACGCCAAGAAATTCCTGGCCGACGGCCACACCATGCTGAAGATGGTTGTCGGCGGCGAACCGACACGAACCTGGAAGGATGATGTCCGCCGTGTCCGCGCGGCCCGCGACGCCATCGGCCCCGACGTCGACCTGATGATCGACGCCAATTGCTGGTTCGATCCGCATGACGCCTTCATGCTCGCCAAGGGCGTCGAGGACTGCAATCTGAAATGGTTCGAGGAGCCGATCCAGCAGAACGACGCCCGTGCGCTCGCCGATCTTCGCAGTCGCGTCCAGGTGCCGATCGCAGCCGGCCAGATGGAAGGCCATCGCTGGCGTTACCGTGAGCTCGTCACCCACCATGCGGTCGACGTGCTCCAGCCGAACGTCCTCTACAACGGCGGCTATACCGAAGCGCTGAAGGTCGCGCACATGGCGCAGGCCTTCAACCTGCCGATGGCCAACGGCGGTGGCTGGCCGATCTTCAACATGCATATCCTGGCGGGCGTCATGAATGGTGGCCCGGTCGAGTTTCATTACGGCATGTGGATGACCGGGAAGCACTTCTTCGACGGCACCCCCGATCCGATCAACGGCAAGATGCGCATTCCCGATCGGCCAGGCCTCGGCTTCACGCCGAACTACGATGCCCTCAGGGACGGCCGGGTCAAGGACCCAGAGGCAAGCCGACTGAAAAACCGCGATGCCCACGGCTACCTGCTGCGCGAGGCAATTCCTTCCCTAGCTTGATGAAACCGCCCGCAACGAACCGGGCACAAGTGCGGATGTGACAGGAGAACGAAAAAAGGGTCGCGGGAGCGCCCCGACAGTCAGGCCATCACAAACAATAATATCGGGAGGACACTGATGACGCATTCCACGCTTTCGGCTCTCTGGAGCCGAGGTCGCATCACCGCTGTCAGCGCACTCTGCGCCGCCTCGCTGATGGCAACCACCCCGGCGCTCGCCGACTACCCCGAGCGCGACATCTCCATGATCATTCCGTTCGGTGTAGGCGGCGGCAGCGACACGCTGGCCCGCACGATCGCCAATGTCATTGGCGAGCTGAAACTGCTGCCGGTTCAAATCCTGCCGGAGAACCGGCCGGGCGGCAGCGGCGCGGTTGGATACAGCAGCGTCGGCAAGGAGAAGGGCAATCCGTATGTGATTGCGACCGTGAGCGTGAGCTTCTTCACGACACCGTTGCAAGGTGGCTCGCCGGTGAGCTATCGCGACTTTACCCCGCTGGGGGCGATCGCCCAGTCGCCCTACGTTCTCGTCGTTCCAGCCTCATCGGAATACAAGACGCTCGACGACCTCAAGAAGGCCAAGCGACTGACGACCGGCACCGTTGGTGTCGTCTCCGATGCGGCGTTGCTGGCCAAGATGACGTCCAACGGCCTCGGTGTGAAAATCGACGCGGTGCCGTTCGATGGCGAGGGAGAGGTCATGGCCGCCATCCTCGGCGGCCATGTGAACGTGGCCTATTTCAATCCAAGCGAGGCCCTGCCCCAGATCAAGGCCGGCACGCTGCGTCCGCTCGCCGTCAGCTCCGCCAAACGGGCCGACGCCTTCCCCGACGTGCCGACCTTCTCGGAGCTCGGCCATAACATCGTCCATACCCAGATTCGCGGCCTCGTCATGCCGAAGGACGTGAAACCCGAGGTCGTAGCCTGTTGGGAAGGCGTGCTGAAGAAGGTCGCCGAAAGCCCGCAATGGCGGACGCAGTACATCGACCGCTTTCACGACGTTCCGAACTTTATGAACAGCGCCGAATTCGCCACCGCGATCGCTGATACCAGCGGCCGTTATGAGCGCCTGATGAAGGAACTCGGCGTCATCAAATGACGACGCGCGTGCCCGGGCGTCGCTGATGCCCGGGCACCTCCTTTCCGGAACCGGCGGGATTCGATCATGACCATTCATCGTCTGGACCAATTCGTTGCGCTGTTCCTTCTGCTGTTCGGTGCCTACCTCGTATGGACGGGGCTGGGCTTCGGATTCATGCAAGGCACGACACCGGGCGCGGGCTATTTTCCGGCGCTTGCAGGCGGTGTCCTCATCGTCCTCAGTGCGATCAATCTTGTCCGCAGCCTGGCCGGGCTGGAAGATCTGAAGTCCCGAATGGCGCGCAGGGACGTGGTCAAGTTCATCGCCATCACCGCGGCGATGCTCGTCTTCGTGGTCATTACCCCGTTTGCGGGCATGACCATCGCGACCATGCTGCTGATGCTGGCTATCGGCCTGATCATCCGACCCTCACTGGAGCGCGCTTATCTCGTGCGCCTCGGCATCACCTCGATCTTCTTTTCCCTCGCCTGCCTCGTCGTGTTCGGCACGCTCCTTCGCGTTCCGGTGCCACGCGGTATTTTCGGTCTCTGACCGCCATCGCTGAATAACAACAACAGGGAGAGCGCGATGGAAATCATGGGTCTTCTCATCGACGGCATCGGCCAGGCGATGCAGCCGAGCATCCTGGCTTCGACCATGCTCGGAGCCATTCTAGGGCTTCTGATCGGTGCCCTGCCCGGCCTTGGGCCATCCGCAGGCGTCGCGATCATGCTGCCTATCGCCGTGACGTTCGGCGGTACCGCGGCCATCGCCTGCATCGCCGGCATCTACTACGGCGCGATGTTTGGCGGCGCGATCACCTCGATCCTGCTCGGCATTCCCGGCGACGCGCCATCGGTCATGACCGTGCTCGACGGCTATCCGATGGCACTAAAGGGGGAGGCCGGCCGCGCGCTCGGGATGAGCGTGTTCGCATCCTTTATCGGCGGCCTGTTCGGCCTTGCCGGAATGGTCGCGCTGTCGGTTCCGATATCGAGATGGGCCCTCGCCTTCGGCCCGACCGAAATGACCGCGATGATGGCATTTTCGCTGTCGCTGGTCAGCGTTCTCGGCGGCCGCAATTCGATCAAGGGCTTCGCCGCGCTCGTGCTCGGCATGTGGGTCGGCATGATCGGCCTCGATCCCATCGCGGGCCCTGCCCGCTACACATTCGGCCAGATGGATCTGTTCGATGGCCTCGATTTCTCGGTCGTCGCGGTCGGCCTGTTCGGCCTCACCGCCATGTTCACCAGCGTCAGCGACAAGATAGATCGCGACGCCGCCAGCTTCAGTCTTCGCTCGCTCCTGCCACGCTTCAGGGATGCGGTTGCCTCGCGCTGGGAACTCCTGAGCGGCTCGATTATCGGCTTCGTCGTCGGTGTGCTGCCGGGCGTTGGCGCCACAGCCGCGACCATGCTGTCATATGCCACCGCCAAGCGCTTCTCGCGTCGGCCGGAGAAGTTCGGCACAGGCATCGTTGAGGGCGTCGCTGCACCGGAGGCGGCGAACAATTCCGCGTCCTACGGCAATATGATTCCGCTCTTTACGCTCGGCATTCCCGGCTCGGCGACGACGGCGGTGATGATGGGCGGCCTCCTGATGATCGGCCTCCAGCCCGGCCCACTGCTGTTCGTCAACAACTCCGAGTTCATCTGGACATTATTCGGCAGTTTCTGGGTCGGCAATCTCGCGCTGGTCTTCCTGACGTTGCTGTTGACCCCGCTGCTCGCCAGTATCCTCTTCATCTCGACGGCGCTGCTCTATCCCGTGATCATAGCCGTCGTGATGTTCGGCGTTTATGCGATCGAATTCTCGATGGCGAACATCGTCATTGCGATCATCGCGGGCGGCATCGGCCTCGTTCTGATGGAGCTGGATTATCCGCCGGTACCGCTGGTTCTCGGCCTGGTGCTTGGCCCGATGCTAGAGCGCAATATCCGTCGCACGATGATCCAGTCGGAGGGCGATCTCAGCGTCTTTGTTCAGCATCCGATCTCGCTGACGCTCTTCATCGCGACCGCCTTCGTCATCGTGCTTCCGCAGATCATGCGCGTCTTGAAATTGCGCAAGATCCCGGCCGACGAGGCCGAGGCGGAAGCCATGCCAGCAGACAGCGAAAGGACCGCATGACGACCTATGACTATTGCATCGTCGGCGGCGGCATCGTCGGTCTCGCCACCGCGCTAGAAATCCTCTCCCGCGACCCGCGGGCGCGTCTTGTCCTGATCGAGAAGGAGCGCGATTTCGGCCAGCACCAGACCGGGCACAACAGCGGAGTCATCCATGCCGGGATCTATTATCAGCCCGGCTCGCTCAAGGCCCGATTGTGCCGGGAGGGCGCGATCGCGACCAAGGAGTTCTGCCGGGATAATCAGATCCCGTTCGAAACCTGCGGCAAGCTGCTCGTAGCGACCAGTCCCCTCGAATTGGAACGGATGACGGCGCTGGAAGAGCGCGCGCGGCAAAACGAGATCGTCTTCGAGCCCATCTCGGCCAAACGCCTGCGCGAGATCGAGCCGAACATCGCCGGTCTCGGTGCCGTGCTCGTTCCCGCTACCGGGATCGTCAACTACCAGCGCATCTGCCACGCAATGGCCGAACGCCTGAAGGACATGGGCGCAACGCTCACGCTCGGCACCCGCGTGACGGCGATCGCGGAAGACGCGACCGGCGTCACCGTCCGAACCGATAGCGACGACACTATCAGGTCAGGGCGTCTGGTCGCCTGCGCCGGGCTTCAGTCCGATCGCATCGCCCGCCTCGCCGGATTGAAAGCCACGCATCAGATCGTGCCGTTTCGCGGCGAGTACTACACGCTGCCGGAAAGCAAATCGAACGTCGTCCGCCACCTCATCTATCCAATCCCCGATCCCAACCTCCCCTTCCTCGGCATCCATCTGACGAGAATGATCGACGGCCGCGTTACCGTCGGCCCGAATGCGGTTCTTGGCTTCTCCCGCGAGGGCTATGACAAGGGGAGCATCCGACTGGGCGACGTCGCGTCGATGATCGGCTTCTCCGGGTTCTGGAAGATGGCGCGGAAGAACCTGCGCTCGGGCGCCATCGAATTCCGCAATTCGATCCTGCGCGCCCGCTATCTCGAGGAATGCCGCAAGTACTGCCCGAGCCTGACCATTGACGATCTCGGCACGCCCGGCGCCGGCATCCGCGCCCAGGCAATCCTCGACGACGGCACGCTCGTCCACGATTTCCTGTTCCTGGACTCGCCGCGCATGCTGCACGTCTGCAACGCGCCCTCGCCCGCAGCGACCTCGGCGATGCCGATCGCACGGATGATCGTCGATAGACTGACGGCCTAAATCGCGGCGCGCGGGTCGCGCCGGGCGAGCCGGCCCAGCAGGTAGTCGACCTCGGCCCGGGCGGCGGCATCGAGCGGCGGGCCGGGCTTGCGCTGCGCGTCCGAGGTGATCACGCCGCGCCGCCACAGCAGATATTTCCGCACCGCCAGACCGATCCCCTGCTGCTGCTCGTAGCGGATCAGCGGCAGATGCGCGTCGAACAGATCATGCGCCGCGTCGCGCTTGCCGACGCGATGGAGCTCGACCAGCTCGACCAGCATGTCGGGGAAGGCATAGCCGGTCATCGCGCCGTCGGCGCCGCGCTCGGGCTCGAAATCGAGGAACAGGCCGCCATTGCCGCACAGGATCGAGACCGGCCTGAGCGTTCCCTCCGCCTGCAGCGCCCGGAGCTTCGAGATCTTGTCGAGGCCGGGCCAGTCCTCGTGCTTGAGCATCAGGCAGGACGGATGGTCGGCCATGATCCTGGCGATCACCGGGACCGACATCACCACGCCGAGGGTCAGCGGATAGTCCTGCAGCACCCACGGCACGTCCTCGCCGATCGCCTCCACCGCCTGCGCGAAATAGGAAGTGATCTGCTCGTCGGTGCGCAGATTCGGCACCGGCGCGATCATCACCCCGGCGGCGCCGGCCGCCATCGCATCCCGCGCCAGCGAGCGCATCGCCGCGAAGCCCGGCGCCGACACGCCGACGATCACCGGCAGCCGGGTCCGCCCGACCACTTGCTTCACCAGCGCCCGCGACTCGGCCGGTTCGAGCTTCGGCGCCTCGCCCATGATCCCGAGGATGGTCAGGCCGCTGCAGCCGCTCG
>NZ_JBHSJF010000006.1:787884-901169 GCF_042652085.1 Flaviflagellibacter deserti
GCGCCCGACCACTTGCTTCACCAGCGCCCGCGACTCGGCCGGTTCGAGCTTCGGCGCCTCGCCCATGATCCCGAGGATGGTCAGGCCGCTGCAGCCGCTCGCCTGGTAGAAATCGGTCAGCCGGTCGACCGACACCGTGTCGAGCGCGCCATTCGCATGAAACGGCGTCGTGGCGATCGCATAAACGCCGGATGCAGCGGGACCGAAGGTCATCCCCAAACCTCACACAGAACACCTTGCCGCGACAGGGGCGGCCGGACACCCATACTTTACTTGCCATGAACCTCCCGACATGTGAGCCGGGGGATTGGAACAAACGACCGCCAGCGGCTTTGAATCGCGGCATGTTTCACACGGCAATACCACATGAGGGGCCGGACGACGTGGAGCAGCATTCGGAAGATCAGACACTGAATGCTGCGACCCGGAGTTCGCCGTTCCCCGCCGGCGGGGGCGAGCTCGGTGCGCTGATCCGCGCCTTCGACTGGTCGCAGACGAGCATCGGCCCGATCGAGCACTGGCCGCAGAGCCTAAAGACCGTCACGGGGATGCTGCTGCTGTCCCCAGTCCCGATCGTCCTCCTCTGGGGCGAGGAGGGTATCATGATCTACAACGATGCCTATTCGGTCTTCGCCGGCCAAAGGCATCCGCAGCTCCTCGGCTCGGAAGTTCGCAGGGGCTGGCCGGAGGTCGCCGACTTCAACGACCACGTCATGAGAACCGGCCTCGCCGGAGGCACACTCGCCTACCAGGACCAGGAGCTGACGCTCTATCGCCACGGCCGGCCGGAACAGGTCTGGATGAACCTCGACTATTCGCCGGTGCTCGACGAAAAAGGAAAGCCGGCGGGCGTCATCGCCATCGTCGTCGAGACCACGGAACGCGTCAGGGTGGAGCGGCGGCTGCGCGAGGCGGAAGCCCGGCTCCGCTTCCTCGACGGGCTCGGCAAGGAGACCGCGAAAAGCACCGACGCCGACGAGATCCTTGCGATCAGCACCCGCATGCTCGGCGAATATCTCGGCGTATCGTCCTGCGCCTATGCCGACATGGACCCCGACGAAAACGGGTTCACCATTCGCGGCGATTGGGCGGCTCCGGGCTCCCGCAGCATTGTCGGTCATTACAACCTGGGTGATTTCGGCCGGCTCGCGGTAAGGAACCTGTCCGCTGGCCTGCCGCTGATCATCAACGACAACCTGACCGAAATCCTGCCGCACGAGGCCGCGACCTTTCAGGCCATCGGCATTACGGCGACGATCTGCATGCCGTTGGTGAAGGAAGGACAGCTGACCGCATTGATGGCCGTCCACGACAAGGTCGCGCGGCGCTGGACGGCGAGCGAAATCGCGCTCCTCACCGAAGTCACCGAGCGCTCATGGGCGCATATCGAGCGCGCACGATCGGAGGCGGAGGTCAGGCTCGGCGAGCAGAGATTCCGCGACGAGCTCGCCGAGAAGGTCGAGGAACGCACCGCGGCCTTGCGACAGGCCGAGCAGGCGCTTGGCCAAGTGCTGAAGATGGAAGCCCTGGGCAACCTCACCGGCGGCATCGCCCACGACTTCAACAATCTTCTGATGGCGGTGCTGGGCAGCCTAGAACTTCTGCGCAAGCGCCTCCCGCAGGATCCGGGCATCGTGCGCCTGCTCGACAATGCGATGAACGGCGCCCAGCGCGGCGCGTCGCTCACCCGGCGGATGCTGACCTTCGCCCGGCAGCAGGATTTGAACTTCGAGCCGGTCGACCTGAACGAGCTCGTCGGCGGCATGAGCGAGCTGATGGAGCGCTCGCTCGGCCCAATCATTGCGGTCGAGATCGATCTCGCGCCCGATCTCCCGTCGGTCGAGACCGACCGGAACCAGCTTGAATCCGCTCTCCTCAATCTCGCGGTCAACGCCCGCGACGCGATGAATGGCGAAGGCCGCATCGTGATCGCCGGGCGTGAGATGACGCCGACGGGCCGGGCGTCATCTCTCCAGCCGGGTCGCTATATTTGCCTGTCGGTCACCGATACCGGCCATGGCATGGACGAGGCGACGCTGAAGAAGGCGACCGATCCATTCTTCACGACCAAGGAGGTGGGACGGGGTACCGGTCTCGGTCTCTCGATGGTGCATGGCTTTGCCGAACAATCGGGCGGCACTCTCATCCTGAAAAGCGCCCCGGGCGCAGGGACAACCGCGGAAATCTGGCTGCCGGCCCGGTCGGTCGAGGTTCCCACCTACCATGATAACGGATTGGCGGCGGAAACGGTCGGCGGCAGCCAACGGACGCTTTCGGTTCTCGCCGTCGACGACGACGACATGGTGCTGATGAGCACATGCGAGCTGCTAGAGGATCTTGGCCACCGTGTGACGTTTGCCCGCTGCGGCCGGGAGGCGCTCGACAGCATCGGGCGCGCGCCGTTCGATCTCGTCATCACCGATCATGCAATGCCGGAAATGACCGGCGCCCAACTCGCGACCGCGCTGCGCGCCAGCAAACCCGATTTGCCGATCATCCTCGCATCGGGCTATGCCGACCTGCCGCCGGGTACCGCCGACGGCATACCTCGCCTGGCCAAGCCGTTTTCCCTTTCCGCTCTCGCCGAGGCGATCGACAAGGCAATACCGGCCTGATCGTCAGCCGACGGTGCCCGCCGCCTTGGCGAGACGCCTGGCACGCTCGGCCGTCAGCGCATTCTGCTGCGCCTTCCTGCGGATCGCGACGGCCGACAGCACGACACCGATCACGACCAGCACGACACCGCCGATCAAACCTGCCGACATGACCTCGCCGAGTATCAGGGCTGAGGAGACGAGACCGAGAACCGGCACGCCGAGGGTGATGTTCGACATCGCGAAGGTCGAGACACGGCGGCCATATTCCGACGAGACGACGAAGCAGATCGCCGTCGCGACCGGGCCGATATAGGCGACGAGGCCGACGAGTTGTGGCGTCCATTCGATCTGCGTGGGCGAGCCTTCGAAAAAGACCGCCGCTATCGTCAGTGGGATCGTCGCGAACAGCATCTGCCAGGGCGCGATCTCAATCGGCTTCGCGGTCCAGACATGCCTGCGGACGTGGAGGATCACGACAGCCCAGCACATCGCGGCCGCGAGCAGAAGCGCATTGCCGAGCAGGACCGCGGGCCGCGTCCAGTCCATGCCGAGAGGCGAGCAAATCAGCGCGATGCCGGAGAGGCCGACGGCAAGGGAAAAGAGCTGCCAGCGTGTCGGCCGCTCGCTGACGAACAGGCAGGCGGCGATCACGCCCCAGAGCGGGGTCGTATAGGCGAGCACCGCCGCGCGGCCGGCATCGGTGAACTGCATCGCGGTCAGGCTGAGAGCTGTGAAAGCCATCATCTGCAGACCGCCGACGCTGAGCAGGATCGGCCAGTCCGCACGGGGCGGAAACCGCAGCTGCCTGCGCATCCAGCAGAGCGCGAACAGCAGGACACAGGCGGTCGAGAACCGGAACGACGCCAGCCAGAGCGGCGGGATGGACCCGAGCGCGGCCTTCATCGCCGGCCAGCTCAGGCCCCAGAGCACGACCATCAGGCCGAGCCAGATCGCCGTCTGACGCGCCTCGGCGTCACGGGTGGAAATAGCCTGGGTGCAGGTGGTCGAGATGCTCACGAATGCCTCTGCCGCACAGGCACGAACGCAACGCGTACAGAGTGATCCCAATCTGCAGGAAAGTTCGTGCTATTTTGCGGACAGATCCGTCATATAGAGAATATTGAACCGGTTATTGCCAATATCTGGGGATTTTGTTCCGATGCAGAAACAGAATTTCGACGCCGCCACGATCCGCATCATCGATGCGCTTCAGACCAACAGCGAGATCAGCCTCGCCGATCTGGCGAAGGACGTCGGCCTGTCCCAGTCGCCCTGCTGGCGCCGCGTCAGCGAATTGAAGAAGAACGAGGTCATCCAGCGCTCGGTCGCGGTCGTCGACCCGGCAGCGCTCGGCCTCACGGTCAACGTTTTCGTCCACGTCTCGCTGGAGAAGCAGAACAAGGAATCGCTCTCGATCTTCGAGCGCGCGATCGCCAAGCGGCCCGAAGTCATGGAGTGCTATCTGATGAGCGGCGATTCCGACTATCTGCTGCGCGTCGTCGCCGAGGATCTGTCGAAGTACCAGGAATTCGTGATCGACGTCCTGACCCAGATCCCGGTCGTCTCCAGCATCCGTTCGAGCTTTGCGCTGAGCCGGGTGAAATACACCACCGCACTGCCGACCGCCCACCTGGTCTGAGTGCGAGGAGGCGAAGGCTTTTGCTAGAACTGCATGGCGTGAACAATTCATCGGCGAGCGACTTTATGTCCAAACTCCAGGTCAGGCTCTATTTCGACGACAACAGCTGGATCGGCCCCGGCAAGGTGGCACTGTTAGAGGCCATTGCCGAGCACGGTTCGATCTCGGCGGCGGGCCGGGCGATGGACATGTCCTACAAGCGCGCCTGGGACCTCGTCGCGGAGATGAACCGCATCTTCGGATCGCCCGTTATCGCCGCGCAGCCGGGTGGCAAGAGCGGCGGTGGCGCGGAACTGACCCCACTCGGGCGTGACGTGGTCGCCCATTTCCGTGCAGTGGAGGCGGCATCGCAGCAAGCCGCCGGCTCGCACATATCGAGCCTCGAAGAGATGCGGAAGCAGAAAACCTAGTCACTCGCGGAGAGATAGATCGCGGCGAAACGCTCTATGCCGGCGCGGTCGTCTTCGTCGAAGCGCGCAAGGTCCGGGCTGTCGAGATCGATCACGCCGATCACCTTCCCATTCCTGATCAACGGCACGACGAGTTCCGACCGGGACGCGGCATCGCAGGCGATGTGCCCGGGAAAGGCGTGGACGTCCTCGACGAGCATGCTCTGCCGCCGCTCAACCGCAGTTCCACAAACGCCCCGACCGACCGCGATGCGTACGCAGGCTGGCCTTCCCTGGAACGGTCCAAGCACCAGCTCACCGTCCCGCATGAAATAGAAGCCGGCCCAGTTCAGCCGGGGCATCAACTGGAACAGCAGAGCCGAGGTGTTCGCGGCATTGGCGATGGGATCCCGCTCGCCTTCGAGCAGGCCCGTCAATTGGCTGGTCAGGTCGTCATAGAACGTGGCCTTGTCAGCCGCGTCGGCCACTTTGAGTTCGAACATTTCTATCCCGAGCGGTGATGGATCCGCTCGGGATATAGATGCGACGGCGCCCCTCGTCACGAGGGGCGGCTTACGCGGCCTGGGCCGCCCGCTAGTCCGCGAGCCGGTATCCGACCCCGGTCTCGGTGAGGATGATCTCCGGCCGCTCAGGGTCCTGCTCCAGCTTCTGGCGGAGCTGGCGGATATAGATGCGCAGATACTGGACGTCGCCCGCGGCACCCCAGACTTCCTGCATCAGCATCCGGTGGGTCAGCACCTTTCCGGCATGGACAACCAGCATTCGCAGGATGTCGTATTCCTTCGGCGAGAGCTTCACCGGCTCTCCGGCCCGCGTGACCTTGCGGCGCGTCAGGTCGACCGAGACATCGCCGGTCTGGAAAACCGGAGTGCCGCCATCATCCTGGACTCTGTGGCGGAGAGCCGCCCGAATGCGGGCGATCAGCTCGGCCATGCCGAACGGCTTGGTCACGTAATCGTCCGCGCCGAGATCGAGCGCCTCGACCTTGCCCTTCTCGTCGCCCCGGCTCGACAGCACGATGATCGGCAGTTTCGAGCCGGAGGCGCGCAGGCGCCGGATCACCTCGCCGCCGTCCATGTCCGGCAGGCCGAGATCAAGCAGCATCACGTCGGGTTTCTCATGAACGGCGAGTTTCAGCGCGATCTCGCCGTTCTCGGCCTCGATGACATGGAAGCCGTTCGGCCCGAGGCTCGTGCGCAGGAGCCGCCGGATCGGCGGCTCGTCATCGACGATGAGGATCGGGACACCATCGCTCATTCGGCGGCCTCGCCGCGCACCGATGGCAGGAACAGGCTCGCCGGGAAGCGGACCGTGAAGATCGCGCCCGAACGGTCGGCGCGGTTCTCGACATTGATCGTCCCGCCGAGCGTCTCGACGAAGCCGCGACAGATCGCAAGGCCGAGGCCCGTTCCGGCAAGCCGGTGATCGCGTTCCTGGAAGCGGTGAAACTTCTCGAAGATCTTCTCCGCTTCCCCGTCCGGGATGCCCGGCCCCTCGTCGATCACACGCAACGCCATTCCCGCATCGTCATGCTTCGCCTGGATGGCGATCAAAGTACCGGCCGGCGTGTATTTCGCCGCGTTGTCGAGGAGATTTACAAGCACCTGTTCCAGCATGACTGCGTCGGCAGACAGGAACGGCAGGCCATCCTGAATGTCGATCTGGGTGCGATGTCCTGCCAGTACACGCTCCGTCCGGCGAAGCGCGCTCGCGATCACCTCGCCGACGTCCACAGGCGCACGCTCGACCACGATCGCTCCCGAATCGAGCCGCGTCATGTCGAGCAGGTTGGCGACGAAGCGCGACAACCGCTCGGTCTCCTCCTCGATCGTCGCGGCGAGCTCGTCGCGCGCCTTCGAGTCGAACAGGTCGTTGTACTGTCGGAGCGAGGTGACCGCGCCGAGGATCGAGGCGAGCGGCGTCTTGAGGTCGTGCGACAGCGAGGCTAGCAGCGAAGAGCGCAACCGCTCCGTCTCGGCCGCCAGACGAGCCGCGTCCATGTCGTGCGCCAGACCAAAGCGCTCGACCGCGATCGCCGCCTGGTCCATCAGCGCCTCCAGCAGGCGCCGTCCGTCGGGCGTCAGCAGCGGTCCCGGCTTCGTTCGCGTAAGGCCGACCACGCCCGGAACCTTGTCGCCAGTCCGCAGCGGCAGGAACAGCCGCTTGGCGCCCGGCAAAGTATCCGCGCCGCGTCCCGCCGGGGTCCGCGCCTCGAACGCCCATTTCGCGGCGCCGAGATCGGCTTCGTCGAGTTCGTCCTCGGGAGGATAGCTAGACTTCAGCTGGAGCCCGCCGCCTTCGTCCAGGAGCACGACGACATCAAGCTTCAGCATGGAAGCCATCTGGTACGCCGTCGCCCAGAGGAGATCGTCGAGCGTGCCAGCAGCCGAGACCTTGCGGCTGAACGAATAGAGCGCCTCGGTCGTCCGCGCGCGGTTGCGGGCGATCAGGACCTCCGACCGGACTTTCGCGGCGAGATTGGAAACGACGAGCGCGATGACGAGGAAGAAACCGAAGGCCGCGATATTGGCGGGCGCGGCGATCGTGAAGGTGTAGAGCGGCGGCAGGAAGAAGAAATTATAGCAGAGCGAGGCGGCAAGGCTCGCGACCAGCGACGGAACGAGGCCGAACGTGACCGCCACCGAGACGACCGCCATCAGGAAGACGAGGTCGATCGTCTCCAGCCCTACCACCGGCTCGATCAGTTTGCCGGCGCCGAGCGCGATGCCGACGGCCAGGGTGACGCCGGCATAAGTCCGGATCGGATCCGGGCGGACGGGAGCCGCGGCCTTCACCGGCTTCTGCTTCTGCCCCGTCTCCTCGCCCGCCACGACATGGACGCTGATCGGCCCGGCCCGCCGGACCAGATCGTGGACCACCGAGCCGTGCATGACCTCGAACCAGCGCGGCCGGTCGGACTTGCCGATGACGATCTGGGTGACGTTGTTCGCCGTGCTGAACGACAGCACCTCATCGACGACACCGCGGCCCGGAACGGTCGCCTGTTCTCCGCCGAGTTCGCCCGCGAGCCGCAGGCAATCGGCGATGCGGTCTCGTTCATCCTCAGAAAGCGAATGGCTGCGCGCGGTCTCGACATAGAGCGCGGTCCAGGGCGCATGGAGCTGATCGGCGAGCCGCTTCGTATAGCGGATCAGGCTCGGGCAGCGCGGGTCCTCGGAGACGCAGACCAGCACCCGCTCCCCGGCCGCCCATGGGCCACGGATCGCATGCGAGCGCATATGGTCGAGAAGCTGTTCGTCGACCCGCTGCGCGGTCCGACGCAGCGCGAGTTCGCGAAGCGCCGTCAGGTTGCCCGGCGAGAAATAATGGTTCAGCGCCCGCTGCGCCTGCGCCGGCACATAGACCTTGCCCTCCCTCAGCCGCTCGATCAGGTCGTCCGGCGAGATGTCGACGATCTCGATATCGTCGGCGCGATCGAGCACGGCGTCCGGCACGGTTTCGCGCACCCGCACCCGGGTGATGCGGGCGACGACGTCGTTCAAGCTCTCGACATGCTGGATATTGACCGTCGTGAAGACGTCGATCCCGGCCTTCAGCAATTCCTCGACGTCGAGCCAGCGCTTCGGATGCCGGCTGCCGGGCGCATTGGTGTGGGCGAGCTCATCGACGAGGACGAGCTGCGGCCTGCGGGCAAGGATCGCGTCGAGATCCATCTCGTCGAGTTCGTGCCCGGCATGACCGACCTTGCGGCGCGGCACGATCTCAAGGCCATCGACCAGGGCAGCCGTCTCGGCGCGCCCATGCGTCTCGACCACGCCGACGACGACGTCGACGCCGTCCTTCTGCCGCCTCTTGCCGGCGAGCAGCATCTCATAGGTCTTGCCAACACCAGGCGCGGCGCCGAGCACGACCTTGAGGCGGCCGCGCCTGGCGGTCGCCTCCACATCCATGATCTCCATGTCGTCGCCGATGACCGGGCTCATTCCCTCATCATAACACCCAACGGATTTCCAAGACGTTCGAATGCGAAGGTCAGCTCCGCGCAGAACCATGACGACGATGTCGCCGCCCTGAGCGCCGCCAGCATCGGCGCGTCCTGCGCAAGCTTTTCGAATATCCGGACCGCCCGGCGGCCGGCCAGATCATCTCCCATCGGCCCCACGACGGCGAAGACCAGATCGGCTGGCAGCCTACCCCTCTCGAACGTCACCGGCTGGATCAGCCGGGCGGCGGCCCAGCTCACGCCGCCGAAATCCGGCGGAGTGGCCATGGCGAGCGCGACGCCCTTGGACGCCCATCCCACGGGAGTCTTCAGGCGGAACGTGCTCTGGAGCTTCGCGCGGTTCAGCGCCGTGATCTGCCCGAGTCGCGCCGAAAGCAGTCCAAGAGCATGGTCACGATGAACGACCTCGATCCCGAACAGCACATGTTTCGACTCCACCATGAGACCGGGAGACCGAACCGCGACCGTCATTACGGCTTCGCGTCGTCCAGAGCGAGGTTCAGCGCGAGCACGTTGACCCGCGGTTCACCAAGAATGCCGAGCTGCCGGTCCGTGGTGTGCCGGGCGACGAGATCGCGGACCGCGTTGACGTCCATGCCGCGTGCCTGGGCGACTCGGGAGACCTGCACGTCCGCCGCCGCCGGCGAGATGTCAGGATCGAGGCCCGAAGCCGAGGTCGTGACGAGATCGGCCGGAACCGGGCCGGCCGGCACGTCGCCGCGCAGCTTCTCGACATCGCCCTTCACGCGGTCGATCAGCTTGGCATTTGTCGGGCCGAGGTTCGCGCCGCTCGACGCGCCGGCATCGTAGCCATTGGCGCCCGCAGCCGAGGGGCGGCCGTGGAAGTACTTCTCGCCGGCGAAGTTCTGGCCGATCAGCTCGGAACCGACGACGGTTCCGTTCTTCTCGATCAGGCTGCCATGCGCCTGATGTGGAAACGCGACCTGAGCGACGCCGGTCACGGCGAGCGGGTAGAGTAGCCCGGTGACGACCGTCATCAGGACGATCATGACGAGGGCGGGACGGATCTGGTTCAACATGATGGACCTCAAGCAAGCCCGATGGCGGAGACGACCATGTCGATCAGCTTGATGCCGACGAACGGGACGACGAGGCCGCCAAGGCCGTAGATGACGAGATTGCGCCGGAGCAGCGCGGCTGCGCCGACCGCGCGATAGGACACCCCCCTAAGCGCGAGCGGGATCAGCGCGACGATGATGAGCGCGTTGAAGATGATCGCCGACAGGATCGCGCTCTGCGGCGTTGCCAGCCCCATCACGTTCAGCGCGCCGAGCTGCGGGTACAGCGCGAGGAACATCGCCGGGATGATCGCGAAATACTTCGCGACGTCGTTGGCGATCGAGAAGGTGGTCAGCGCGCCGCGCGTCATCAGCAGCTGTTTGCCGATCGAGACGATCTCGATCAGCTTGGTCGGATCACTGTCGAGATCGACCATGTTGCCGGCTTCGCGGGCCGCCATCGTGCCGGTGTTCATCGCCACGCCGACATCGGCCTGCGCGAGCGCGGGAGCATCGTTCGTGCCGTCGCCGCACATCGCCACCAGCTTGCCCTTGGCCTGCTCGTCGCGGATGAGCTTGAGCTTCGCCTCCGGCGTCGCCTGGGCCAGGAAGTCGTCGACACCCGCTTCCGCCGCGATTGCGGCCGCCGTGAGCGCATTGTCGCCGGTGATCATCACCGTGCGGATGCCCATGGCGCGCAGGTCGGCGAAGCGCTCCTTGATGCCACCCTTGACGACGTCCTTGAGGTGGACGACGCCGAGGAGCTTCGAGCCCTCCGCGACGACGAGCGGCGTACCGCCCGACTTTGCGATCGACTGCACAGCCTTGGTGACCTCCGCCGGCACGTCGTTGTTGCCGAGGGTGCGCACATAGGCACGCACCGCGTCCTCCGCGCCCTTGCGGATCTGGCGGCCGTCAATGTCGACGCCGGACATCCGCGTCTGCGCGGTGAACGGAATGAACTCGGCCTTCAGCCCGGCCATGTCGCGGCCGCGAATGCCATACTTGTCCTTGGCCAGCACGACGATCGAGCGGCCCTCCGGCGTCTCGTCGGCGAGCGAAGCGAGCTGCGCCGCATCGGCAAGGTCACGTTCCGTGACGCCAGGAGCCGGCACGAACTCCGTCGCGACGCGGTTGCCAAGGGTGATCGTGCCGGTCTTGTCGAGAAGCAGCGTGTCGACATCGCCCGCCGCTTCCACCGCGCGGCCGGACATCGCGAGCACGTTGAAGCGCACCAGACGGTCCATGCCGGCGATGCCGATGGACGAGAGCAGCGCGCCGATCGTGGTCGGGATCAAGGTCACGAACAGCGCGACCAGGATCACGATCGGAACCGCGCCGCCCGCATAGGAGGCGAAGCTCGGGATCGAGGCGACGGCGAAGATGAAGATGATCGTCATGCCCGCGAGCAGGATGTTCAGCGCGATCTCGTTCGGCGTCTTCTGCCGCTCGGCGCCTTCGACGAGCGCAATCATGCGATCGAGAAAGGTCGAGCCCTGGGCCGCCGTGATGCGGACCTTGATCTGGTCGGAGATGACGAGCGTCCCGCCAGTCACCGCAGAGCGGTCGCCGCCTGATTCACGGATCACGGGCGCGGACTCGCCGGTGATGGCTGCCTCGTTGACGGAGGCCACGCCCTCGATCACCTCGCCGTCGGAGGGAATGATGTCCCCCGCCTCGACGAGAACGACCTGGCCGGGCTCGAGTTCGAGCGCGGGAGTGGGGATCCAGGTGCCCTTCGCCTCATCGACGTAGAGCTTGGCCACGACCTCGCTGCGGGTCCGGCGCAGGCTTGCGGCCTGAGCCTTGCCGCGGCCCTCGGCTACCGCCTCCGCGAAGTTCGCGAACAGGACGGTGAACCAGAGCCAGAGCACGATCTGGAACTGGAAGCCGAGCTCGGCCGTCACGCCGGTCGCGAGGTCGCGTACGAGCAGGACGGTCGTCAGCGCCGCGACGACCTCAACGACGAACATGACCGGATTGCGGATCATGTGCGCCGGGTTGAGCTTGGCGAAGCTCCCCCGGATCGCCGGCACGAGGATGGCGCTGTTGAAGGTACTTGATTGTTTACGGGCGCTCATTGCGATCACCGATCAAAAGGTGGTGCCGGACAGCATGGCGAAATGTTCGACCACGGGTCCGAGTGCGAGGGACGGCAGGAAGGTCAGGCCGCCGACGATGAGGACGACGCCGACGAGGAGGCCAACGAAGAGGCCGTTGTTGGTCGGGAACGTGCCGGCCGAGGGCGGCAGCGTCGTCTTCGCCGCGAGCGAACCCGCGACCGCGAGCATGGGCACGATCAGGAAGAACCGGCCGATGAACATCGCGATGCCGAGCGTCAGGTTGTAGAAGGGCGTGTTGCCCGTCAGGCCGCCGAACGCCGAACCATTGTTCGCCGCCGCCGAGGTGTAGGCGTAGAGGATCTCCGAGAAGCCGTGCGGGCCCGGATTGGCGATGCTCGCCACGGCCGAGGGCAGCACGGTCGCGATCGCGGTGAAGAGCAGGATGGCGAAAGGCGAGCAGAGCACCGCCAGCATCGTCATCTTCACTTCGCGCGCCTCGATCTTCTTGCCGAGATATTCCGGCGTGCGGCCGACCATGAGGCCCGCCACGAAGACCGCGATGATCGCCATCAGCAGCATGCCGTAGAGACCCGCGCCGACGCCGCCGATGATGACCTCGCCGAGTTGCATGTTGATGAGCGGGATCATGCCGCCGAGCGGCGTCAGGGCGTCATGCATCGCGATGACGGCGCCGCACGAGGCGGCGGTCGTGATCACGGCGAAGAGCGCCGATAGGGCGACGCCGAAGCGGACTTCCTTGCCTTCCATATTGCCGGCGGTCGGATCGACGCCGAGCTGGGTCAGCAGAGGATTGCCGTAGGCCTCGGCCCAGTAGCAGAACGCCACGCCGGCGATGAACAGCACGCCCATCGCGCCGAGGATCGCCCAGCCCTGACGCTCATCCCCGACCATCCGGCCGAACACGTTCGTCAGCGCGGCACCGATCGCGAAGATCGAGATCATCTGGATCAGATTGGTCAACGGCGTCGGGTTTTCGTACGGATGCGCCGAGTTGACGTTCAGCGGACCGCCGCCGTTCGTGCCGAGCATCTTGATCGCTTCCTGAGAGGCGATCGGGCCCTGCGCGATGGTCTGCTGGACGCCTTCGAGCGTAGTCGCGGTCGCATAAGCGTCGAAGTTCTGCGGCGTGCCCTGCCAGACGAAGACGAGCGCCATGATGAAGGCGATCGGCAGCAGGACGTAGAGCGTCGCGCGCGTCATGTCGGTCCAGAAATTGCCGACCGTGCGCATCGACTTGCGGGCGAAGCCACGGATCAGGACGACCGCGAGCGCGATGCCGGTCGCGGAGGACACGAAGTTCTGCACCGTCAGCCCAGTCATCTGGACGAGGTACGACATCGTCGTCTCGCCGCCGTAGTTCTGCCAGTTGGTGTTGGTGACGAAGCTGATCGCGGTGTTGAACGACAGATCGGTCGGCACCGCGCCGAAGCCCTGCGGGTTCAGCGGCAGCCCGCCTTGGAGACGCTGCAGAAGGTAAAGCAGCAGGAAGCCCGCCAAGTTGAAGGCGAGCATCGCGATCGCATAGACGCTCCAGTGCTGCTCGGCATTGGGCCTCACGCCGGAGAGAGAATAGAAGACGCGCTCCACCGGCCCGAAGACCGGCGTAAGGAAAGTGCGCTCGCCCGAGAACAGGCGCGCCATGAAGCCGCCGAGCGGCCTGACGCACACGAGCACGAGCGCGCAGAAAATAAGGATTTGCAGCCAGCCGTTGAAAGTCATCGTGCCCTCCTCAGAACCGTTCCGGCCGCACGAGGGCGTAGACGAGATAAACGAACAGGAACGCGGTCACGGCCGCGCCCAGGATGTAGTCGAGGAGCATGATCAGATCCCCTCCGCCGCATTGGCGTAGGCGATCGCGAGCGCAAACAGCGCCACGCCAAGCCCAAGCATCAGAATGTCGAACATGGATATGATTTCCCGGCGCGGGAGGTCCGCGCTTTACAACCGGGAATGTCGTCGGAAGGGCATAGGCG
The DNA here is from genome assembly GCF_042652085.1 of Flaviflagellibacter deserti. NCBI lineage: Bacteria > Pseudomonadati > Pseudomonadota > Alphaproteobacteria > Hyphomicrobiales > Flaviflagellibacter > Flaviflagellibacter deserti. The sequence continues at coordinate 801,571 of NZ_JBHSJF010000006.1, forward strand.
GGCGAGTTGGCGCGCTCCGCCCGTGCATAGGAATCCTATAGGGGTTTCGAGACTCCGATCCCTATGCCTTGGCTATGCCGACGCCCCGCCTGGCCAATCGCGCCTTGATGCGGAGGGTCATAGAATCCGGGCCTCGGGCATGTCGCCCCTTGGTGCTGAAATGCGTCCGCGATCTCGCGTACAGGATCAACTGAAGACCGTTTTTCTCGTCGGCCCGACCCGTAAGGGCCGCTGGCTCGTTCAGGAAACGAGTGGCCTCCTCGAAGGTCTGTTTTTCTCACAGCGCGCCGCGCTTAAATTCGCGATGGACGAATGCCGCGCCCACCGGAACTCGGTGGTGATCAGTTCGTCGACTCTGACATCGAGGCTTGAACGGCACTGACAATCGAGCCGGCAGGCTACCGTCGAGCCTGTCGGCTGCCCCATCTCGATAGCGTCCCGAGCAACGGTGAAAGCCGGATTTTGCGGTCACACGACTGAAGCACTCCGCCCGTAAAGACACCTGCCGTCTTCGTGGCCAGATCCCGGCCGCATCGACGGTGGGGACGGGCAGATCGATGCAACGAGAACGACCAAATTCGCCGGAAACCTCGCCGCTGCGCGAGGCCGTAGCGCGATGCCGCGCCGGCTTCATCGCCGTCGGCCTGCTGACCGCCGTGGTCAACGTCCTGATGCTGACCGGCTCCGTCTACATGCTGCAGGTCTACGACCGGGTGCTGCCCTCGCGCAGCATCCCGACGCTCGTCGCGCTGTCGATCGCGGTCTTGATCGTCTACATATTCCTCGGCGTCTTCGACTGGGCGCGCCAGCGCATCCTGTCGCGCATCGGCGCCGCGCTGGACGAGAGCCTGTCCGGTCCCGTCGTCGCCTCGATCCTGCGCATCACGCCGAAGAGCAAGAGCGCCGGCTCCCAGCCCGCCCGCGATCTCGACACGGTTCGGGGCTTCCTCTCCAGCATGGGTCCGACGGCGCTGTTCGATCTGCCGTGGATTCCGCTCTACGCCGGCCTGTGCTTCCTCCTCCACCCGCTGCTCGGCTGGACGCTCGTCGCCGGCGCGGTCCTGCTGGTCCTGTTGACGCTGTGGTCGGAATTCGCCGGCCGCGCTCCGGCAAAGGATGCGGCGACCGCCGGCGCGCAGAAATCCTTCGCGCTCGAAGCCGCCCGTCGTAATGCGGAACTCGTGGCCGCGCTCGGAATGGAACAGCGGGTCGTCGATCGCATCAAGCAGCACAATGCCCGCCATGGCCTGGCGCAGCAGCGCGCCAGCGACGTCTCTCTCAGCATCGGGTCGATCTCGAAGACCCTTCGCTTCGTGCTGCAATCCACCAATCTGGGTCTCGGAGCCTGGCTCGTCGTACAGGGCGAAGCATCGGGCGGCGTGATGATCGCATCGTCCATCCTGACCAGCCGCGCGCTCGCTCCGGTCGAGCTGGCGATCGGGCAATGGAAGCCGTTCCTCTCCGCACGCGGATCGTGGACGAGGCTCAACGAGGCGCTGAAGGCGACCGCGAAAAAGGAACCGGAGGTCGCGCCCAAGCCGGCAAGCCAGAAGCTGACCGTGGAAGATATCTATGTCGCCGCGCCCGGCTCCGCCGCGCCGATCCTGAAGGGCATCAACCTCTCGCTCGAAGCCGGTCAGGCGCTTGGTGTGATCGGACCCTCGGCCTCCGGAAAATCGACCCTGGCCCGCGCGCTTGTCGGCGTCTGGCAGGCCAACCGGGGCGAGATCCGCCTCGACGGCGCGACCTTGGATCAATGGCCCGCCGAGGTCCGTGGAGGGATGATCGGCTACCTTCCACAGGATATCGAACTGTTCGACGGCACGATCGCGGACAATATCTGCCGCTTCGACCCGAAGGCGACCTCGGCCGACATCCAGGCGGCGGCGGAAGCCGCCGGCGCGAACGAGATGATCTTGCGGCTTGCCAACGGCTACGAGACCCAGATCGGCGAGGCCGGCAGCACTTTGTCCGGCGGCCAGCGCCAGCGCATCGCGCTCGCAAGGGCGCTCTACAAGGACCCGTTCCTGGTCGTGCTCGACGAGCCCAATTCCAATCTCGATTCCGAAGGCGAGCTCGCCCTCGAAAAGGCCGTCGAGACCATCCGCCTGCGCGGCGGCATCGCCGTCGTCATCGCCCATCGCCGCTCCGCCCTCGCCAAGGCCGATCTCGCTCTGGCGCTCAATGCCGGCCAGCAGGTCGCCTTCGGGCCCAAGGACGAGGTGCTGAAAAAGGTGCTCGCGCCGGCGGCGGTGGTTCCGCAGGAAGCTCCGGCACTCAAGGCCGTCGCAGCGCAGGGGGCACGCTCGTGACTGAAGCCCGCACGCCTCTCCGCGACATCAGGTCGGTCAGCCTGTTCAGCCTGTCCGCAGCTGCACTTCTCCTCGTCGCTGCGGGCGGCTGGGGCTCGACGGCGCCGATCGCCTCCGCGGTGATCGCGCCGGGTCAGGTCGTCGTCGAGAGCAATGTCAGGAAGGTGCAGCATCCGACCGGTGGCGTGGTCGCGGAAATCCGCGTCGACAACGGCGATCATGTCAAAGCCGGCGACGTGCTCGCTCGCCTCGACGATACGGTGACCCGCGCCAATCTCGCGGTGATCGACAATCAGCTCAATCAATTGCTGGTCAGGGAAGCGCGGCTTTCGGCCGAACGGGACGCCTTGTCGGACTTCTCGCTGCCGGAGGAACTGACCGTCAGAGCCGACCAGGCTTCGATACGGAAGATCCTTGCCGGCGAGCGCACGGTTTTCACCTCGCGGCAGACCGCGAAACAGGGTCAGACGTCGCAATTGCGCGAACGCATTTCCCAGACGCGGGAAGAAGTTAAGGGCCTGGAAGCCCAGGTCGCCTCGAAACGCCAGCAGACCGGCTTCATCCAGACCGAGCTCGAAGGCGTGCGCTCGCTCTACAAGGACAATCTCGTTCCGCTCAGCCGCGTCACCGCGCTGGAGCGCGAAGCGGCCCGGCTGCTCGGCGAGGAAGGCCAGCACATCGCCGACATCGCTCGCGCCAAAGGCCGGGTGGCGGAGACCGAGATGCAGATCCTCCAGCTCGACCAGGATCTCCAGAAGGAGATCGCTTCCGAACTGCGCGACACCGAATCCAAGATCGCCGAACTGCGGGAGCGATACACGGCCGCGCTCGACCAGTTGAACCGCGTCGACATCCGCGCGCCTCAGGACGGCATCGTCCACCAGAAGACGATCTACACCAAAGGTGGCGTCATCAGCCCCGGCGAGCAGCTGATGCTGATCGTGCCGGAAGCCGAAGGCCTGGTTGTCGACGTCCGGATCGAGCCGCAGCTGATCGACCGCCTGAAAATCGGTCAGCCGGTGACGATGAAGTTCTCGGCCTTCAATTCCGCGACCATGCCTGACGTGTTCGGCACGCTCGCGCGAATATCCGCCGACGTCAGCCGCGACGAGCAGTCGGGCGCGATGTTCTACACGGCGAGGATCGCCATCAAGGGCGAGGAACTCCGCAAGTTCCAAGGCAAGACGCTCGTTCCCGGCATGCCGGTCGAGACCTTCATCGATACCGGGGCGCGGACGGCGTTCGCCTATCTGACGAAGCCGATCAACGACCAGCTGGCGCGCGCCTTCCGCTACGACTGACCGGCCGGCACCTCACTCGACCTGATCGAGATAGGCGCCGTAGCCTTCCTTCTCCATGTCGTCGCGATGGATGAAGCGGAGCGATGCCGAATTGATGCAATAACGCAGCCCGCCCCGGTCCGCCGGACCGTCCGGGAAGACATGGCCGAGGTGGCTGTCGCCATGCAGCGAACGGACCTCGGTCCGCACCATTCCGTGCGACACATCCCTTAGCTCGTTGATGTGCGTCGGATCGATCGGCTTGGTGAAGCTGGGCCAGCCGCACCCGGACTCATACTTGTCTGCCGAAGCGAACAAGGGTTCGCCCGACACCACGTCGACATAGATCCCCGGCTCCTTGTTGTAGAGGTATTCGCCGGTTCCCGGACGCTCCGTGCCGTTCTGCTGGGTGACGTGGTACTGCTCGGGCGTCAGCTGAGCGATCGCGTCGTTCGATTTGTGATAGGCGCTCAAGAATAGCTCCCTCGGTTTGGTCTCCTATAAATAGGAGCCTGCCGCCGATTTCCCTAGACACCCTGCGTCCTACAATAGGGATCGGGCCTCAACAGGGGAGAACCGCTTTGCGCCTGTCTGGCAACCTGCAGGCAACGATCCTGTCTGTAATCCTGCTATTGCCGTGGCCGGCCGGAGCCGAAGCACCTCGCCTCGCCGTCTTCGGTTTCGAACCGATCGATACCAGCCTCGAAGGCGAGATGTCGGGCGCACGCTCCGACGAGCAGCAGCGGCTCGCCATGATCAGCGATCAACTGCCGCGACTGCTGATCGACCGAGGCGGGTACACGATCATCGATCTCGCGCCGGCCACCGACGCGATCGCGAAGTCGGGGCCACTCGATCGCTGCAATGGCTGCGCGGCGGCCATCGCCAGACCGTTGGGCGCCCGTTTTGCGCTCACCGGCACGGTGCAGAAAGTGAGCAACCTGATCCTCAACATCAACGTCTCCGTATGGGACACGGAGACCGGAAAGGAACGCTACCGGACCAGCGTCGACATCCGCGGCAACACCGATGAATCCTGGTCGCGCGGTGTGTCCTATCTCGTCCGCAACCGGTTGCTGGCAGCTCTGGCCGAGATAGCCGCCACCCCGTAACGCTCACGTGGCGTCCGGAGTGAGGATATCCTGAAAGAGTGAAAGTCGATGGAAGACCGGATTCAGACGGCTCGGCCGCAACGTGCAGCGTTAGTCGGCGACATGGACTGAAGCTTGCGGCAGGTCTCGGCGCGGCAATGCTGTCGGCATCCGTATACGGAGCAGTTGCCCCCGACGGCACCGAGCAGGTGCCTGGAACTACTCCCAGCCAACGGAGGCAAAGCTTTCTTCCACGTCACGATCATCCTGGCCGTCAAAGCGCCAATACCGCACCCAATCGACCACCACTTCCGCCTCAGCGAATGTGGGCTGGCCGGCCCAGCCTTTTGGAAACCAGGCACCGAGATACAGTCTGCTTCGGCGCGTCGGCACTGTCGTGTCAATCGAGGCGACCTCTCGGCCGTCTACAAAAAACACCACGCTTGGTGCTGATGTCGCAGAGCCCGCTCGCCAGTCGAACCGGACGATGTGAAATTGACCGTCGGCAATGGTCGCTGGGAGATGCACGTATTGAGTCGTGGATTCGCCCTCGCGCTCTCCGATCCAAGTGTTCGCGAGCATGCGATTAAAGGACACTCCCTCGTGAGGCGGCCCAGGACGTCCCGGAAATTCGATATCGATCTCGTGGTTGCCAATGTGGTTGCCTTCCTCTCGGTAGTGGAAGGCCCACATGGCGGTCGCCACGCCGAGGACCGGAGCGACCTTTAGGCGAGCTTCATACCGCCCCGACCCGAGATAATTCCGCGTGGCGATCATCGCGCCGACGCGCGTGCCGTCCTCGCGCGGCGTGCCATCGCGGTTCACTCCCCGAACAGGACCTCGATAGCTATCGCCCAGCGCTTTCAGGACAAGCGCCCCCTCCTGAAGACCTACATTTTGCGGGCTGACCCCACCATTGTAGTCGTGCCCCTCGCCATCTTTTCCGCCCCAATTACGCTTGCCGACGAGCCATTTGGACCTGTCCAGTCGTTGGCCGTTGAAGTCATCGGAAAAATCCGGCTCAGCGATCGAACTCGGAGAACTCTGCGCAGGCGCGATTGCGCGCAGGCGATTGCGCGCTTCCCGGCTTACCCACGCTCCCACGCGGCCCGCCATGGACAACACGCTTTCGCAATTTTCAAACAGACACCGGGTCAACCGGACCTTCTGCCCCGACGGGAAGCCAGCACCTCGATCCAACTCGACACGAATGAGCTGGCTCCGCTCTCGAGGACGGAAGGTGTTCTGGAACTCCGCTGGCAGATTGGCTGCGACTGGGAGGATCTCGACGATTCGACCAATTGCCTGCTGTCGCCCGCTGGACGCGCTCACTCTCTGGTTCGACCGCACGTCGAAAAGGTAGGTCTCGGGAAGATAGGCAAGCACATAGGGGGCGCCTGAAAACACTTCCAGCGCTCTGTCCCCGGGGACCAGCACCTCACCTGATGAGGCGACAACAGGGCCGACCGTCCCTGCCGTCGGCGCCGTAAGCGCTCCATTGTTATAGAGACGCTTTAGATCGTCAGACGCCGCCACCGCTTCCGCCCGTGCGGCTTCGTTGGCGGCGATCTCGCGCCCCAGGGAATTTTTTTGCACCTCGAGTTCCGCGAGTTGCGAACTGGCGGAGTAGTGCGAAATGACGAGTTCCTCGACCCGCTGCTGGTTCGTCAGCTGGCGGCGCTTGAGCTGACCCAGGCTGGCCACCCCCTTGTCCATCTCAGCAAGCTGCGACTGAGCCAGCGGCAACATTGTTTCGGAGATGGCCAGCTTGGATTTGAGCTGCTCAAGACGCGAGGTGATTTCCGCCTCGCGGAAAGACAGTTCGGCGAGAGCCCGCACGAGCGTCGAGGACTCGAGCCGCACCAGAAGTTCGCCCTTTTCCACTTTCTGGCCCGGTTTGACGTGAACGGACACGATCTTGCCCTCGTAAGACGGCGCGACGGCGAACATTTCCTGAAGTACGAGCCCATCGGCCCGAAGGAAGATCCACGAGCCAACGAGGTAATTTGCGAGACCGAGGAAGAACGCGATCAACAGTGCGAAATAGACGTAACGACCCCAGCGAAAATTCGCGACGCGGGTGTCGTTACCGAGCGTATCCAGCCGCTCCCTTTGGCGCAGACGCGTGATCATTTCGCGATCCTTTCCCGCGCTCACCAGCGTCGGCTGAAGCGGACCCGTTGCGGCACATAATTATCGGTTCGAGAGGCGTCGAAGCACCATTCCTGAACGTAGGCCAACACGCGAACGAGCCGCATGAAAAGCCCGCTAAACACCCCGTAGCCGGGAATGAGCAGAAGATAGGGGGCATAAACCCAGCGATTTGTAGCTTCCAATGCGGCGACGAATATCACTGCGTCCAAGCACATCAACCCGAGCTGAACGGCAATCAGAAACGGGATGGCAGCCTCGCCGATCTGCACGTAGAGGTGCAGTAAGTATAGCGGAAAGGCGACCGCCAATATTATGTGGAAGAATAGAAAATCCACCTGGTGGGTCGCTTCGACGAGGTTGAAACTTCGGCTCAGCGGGTTCGACAGACGTCGATGCTTGCGATACCGCAGTCGGACAGCGTCGCGTTCCCACCGCAGGCGTTGACGGAGAAGCCCCCAGGCTGTCTCGGGAACGTCGGTGTAGCAAAGGGCGCCCGGCGCGAAATCGATCTTCCAACCCTTGGCTCGAAGCCGAAGCGTAATGTCGAGATCCTCGCCGCCACCGACGTCGATGCCGCCGACGGAGGTCAGCGCAGAACGCCGGAACGCAGCGAATGCCCCGGACGCACAGACCACCAGCCCGAACATCTCTGCGATGCGCTTGCCGAGCGATATCGTCACCAGGTATTCGATGACCTGAAAGCCGGCGATTAGACTCCGGTTGCCGTTGCGCGGAAGAATATCCCCGCTGACGGCACCCACCTTGGGATCCGCGAATGGTGCCGCGATGCTCTCGATGGCAAATCGATCGTATGAGCAGTCGCAGTCCACATTGACCAATATGTCGCCGGACGCCATCCGGATGGCGAGATTGACCCCTGCGGACTTGCCGCATCGGAGGTCGGTTGAGAACGCCTTGTCGGCGAGGCCCTTTGCTACAAGGCTAGCCGCGACCTTGCTCATACGGTCGCTCGAGCCGTCGGAAATGAGAATGAGCTCGAAGGCGCGCAGCGACTGCGCGCGAAGGGAGAGCACGCATCTCGTGATCGCGGATTCTTCATTGTGGCCAACGACGAGAACGCTGATTTTGGGATGTTGGGGAGTCGGATGCGCGTCGTTGCGCTGATGGCGCCATTTCCTGCTGCGGCCAGCGGCATAGGCTACGATCGACAGCCCGTAGCGAGGAATCTCGAAGATCAGGACGTACCAAAACATCGCGATGAAGCCGATGGTGCCCTGTTCCGTCAGCAGGTCGTATGCGCTTGTCAGGTCATGTCCGGCGCTCACGGCAGAAAATCCGCTTTTTCAAAGACACGAAGGTCCACCCCCAGATTGGCTCGCAGGCGAGCCACACAGCCGCTGAGGAGTTTGTTCAAACGCTCCTGTGTGCTGGCCGCATCCTCGCTGGCCAAGAAGACGTAATCCGACCTCGCCCCCTGTACGACCCTGCCTTGTGCTCCGAGGCGACCGATCAGATCGGCGACAAGTTGCTTCCGGCTGGCGTCGAAGACCTCGGCTCCCTTGGAGGCCACGATCTTCATCTCATTCGCGTAGGCCAACTCGGCGAGGCTGAACATCTCGTCCCTGGCGCACGCAGCGTTGAGGAGACGGATCAGGTCCAGCGGAAGCGTCAGCACGAGCACCGGGCTAACAGCGCTCGATTTCAAACCTGCGGCGAGGAGGAATTGGGAGCCCGCTTCAGAGATCGCATAGTGGAAGGCGCGCACCTTCTGGGCACGTTCTCCGTCAAAATGGCTTGAGCAGTCCATGCACACAAAGCCGACCAAAGGCTCTGAACCGCTGAAACCGCACGCCCCGCACTTCAGGGCCGTTCCCGCGGCCTCATGGTCGCTTCCGTAGTGCCGAAGTTCGCGCGAGCATTTCGGACATGCGAGACGTCGGTCCGACGTTTCGAAATCGGGCTCCGGCCCGAGATACGCGCAGCGCAGATGGTGGATAAGCCTGACATCGGCGATCTCGGGGCTTCGGCAAGAGGGGCACTCCTCCCGCACATTGAGCCGTGCGGATCCGCAGTGCGGGCAGGCATGAAAGCAATCGAAAAGGCGTGCGGTCAGATAACCCGCAGCGGCCAGACGCTCGGCAACTGCCCGGACCTCCAACACCGGAACGAGGCCACCATATGTGAATCCTTCCCTGGTATTCGGGGCGTACCGCGCGGTGAGTTCTTTCTCGTGCACGTGCAAAAAGGCGAGGAGCCGGAGATCCGGGCGGGACGACGTGCGCAACCAGGGCGCCAGCTCTTCCCGACGCTGGTGGAATCGGTCCCTCACCGATCGGCTAAGATCGCGCCAGTCTTGTCCGGGCGGGCAACTTAAGTCCGCGTCACTCCCAAGCGTAGCGGTCAGATCGGTGACCGGCAGCAGATGTCCCTCGCGACAGGTCACGAGATAGCTGGCGCGCTCCACATCGCTCGCATCCCGGACGATGATGCTGTCACCGAATACTGCATCTCCTACGCGAGGAGTGACTAAGTTTGCCGCCGTTGTATTCATGAGCCGCTAACTCTGTCACTGCGCGAAAGTTCCTAGAGATCCGAGTTAGAATGCTTCTGTTCCAAAGAAAAATCTATCGTCGCTGACAACAACTGAAGGCTGTGATGCCGCCACAATGATGTTTATATCTTGACAAATAAGGAAGCGAAGCGAGCAATTACTTATGGTGTCGGAAAATGTCGTCGCCTACGCCGACATTTTCATCGCACCAAGCCATTGATTTCGCGTCCACAAGGGATACGAAGGCGGCGTCCATCCCCGCACGCCGCCGTTACCCCTCAGCAATCGATTGCGCAATCAAGGGCTCTGCTTCTTATCGCGACTGTGCGAGCATCCAGTTGATCTCAGCCCGCCAGTCGGTCATCCGGATCGGCGTGCCATGCGTGCCCGTCTGGAATCGGACGAAGCGCGTCGGATAGTCGGGTGCCTTTGCCGTTATCGAACGGAAGAAGCGTTCCTGGCCGTCTACCGGGAACACTTTGTCGCTCCCGCCATGTCCGAAGACCACAGGCACTCTCGCGTGGAACGCCGCGCTCGTGGAAAAATTCTTGTCCGATAGTGACCCCAGCAGCAGGAGGCCACCGAGCCGGGGTCCGATCACGGGATCGCGGGCGAGCTTCCAGCACAGCGCGCCACCCATCGAACCGCATGCCACGATGATCGGCGCCTCAGGAGAGCGCCCGGCATAATGATGTAGCAGAGCCGTGATCTCCGCCGCGCCGCGATCGCCGAAATCGGAAAAATCAGGAGAGAGATAAAGCCCGCGATTGGCGACCATCAAATTCTTGATGCGGTTGAAATTGCCGCCAAAAGTGAAGTCGTCTACCCCCTGGTTGCGACTGCCGCCTTGGCCGTGCAGGTACATGGTGATGATCGCGGCGCCGTCCGGCTTCCCGACCGCGAAATGGCGGATCGTACCGATTCCGGTCTCTAACGCGATGTCCTCTTGCACCTTGCGCACGCCCGTAGAGACAAATTGCCGGCGCGCACGGCGCTCCGGCACCTCATCGCGCTGATCGATGTCACGCGCTTCGCTATAGTCGACCACGCGGTGACGATCGCCACCCTCACTCGAAAGGATCGCGGGATAGGCGAACAGGTCGTCCTTGAAAGGCTTCAGCGCCTGCGCCTGCGCCTGCGCCTGCGCCTGCGCCTGCGTCTGACCAGCGCTGGCCAGCACACCGGTCAAGACGAGAACGGCGCTGCCGATACCGCCCCATGAAAACGCGAACCGCATGTCAGCCCTATTGTTTACGTGGCCGGCACCTTCCATCGCGCTTTCGGCGTGCCAGCATCTGACCACGCGGCCCTAGCCGAATCCCGACATTGATAGCAGGCGACGAGCCTGAGTCCACAATGGACGCGTCATCCCCTGCGGCGGACAGCCGCGTGGCCATGCCAGAATGCCGGCCGAGAAGGCTAACCGGCCATGGTCGAGACATGCGCCGACACCACCCGCCAGCCCTCCGGAAAGCGGACCCATGTCTGGCTCTGCCTGCCGATCGCCGTAGAAGCCTCGCGCGTGAATTCGGTGTCCGCCGTGGCGAAGTCCGTTCCGAAGGTCGTGATCACCGTCCTCGTCAATGTCCGGTCCAATTTGGCGCTCGGCCTCGCCCGCCGGAATTCCGCGATCGCCTCATAGCCGTAGAGCGTCTCGCCGGCTCCGTAGCGGATCGTGAGGCCGCTGTTCCAGAACAGCTCGTCGAGCACCGCGATGTCGTTGCCGACAAGTGCGCGTTCGTAGCGCCGGAACGCGGCCTGTACCTCCTCGACAATGTCGGGAATGTTGATCGCGAAAGCCATCAGACCTCCGAGCCCCTCAGATAGCTGATCAGGATATCGGTCACGACGCCCTTGCGCTGCTTCAGCCATTCCGGATCGGCGAAATCGTGCTGGAACATGCTGCTCAGCGTGTAGCGGTTTGAAACGTGCACGAAGCACAGGCCGAGGATAGAAACGTAGAAATTCTCGGCGTCGATATCCTTGTGGAACAGGCGCTCCGCCTGACCGCGCTTCAGGATCGTCCTGAGCGAGTCGAGCAGCGGCTGCGTCATCACAGGGATCGTCGCCGAGCGCTGGGCGATGCGGCCCATCATCAGGTTCTCGCTCATGATGAGGCGAACGAAATATGGGTCGGTGCTCAGGAAGTCGAAGGTCAGCTCGATGAGCTGGCGCATCGCCGAGATGGGATCGCCCTCATTGACGTCGAGCGTCCGCTCGCGGTCACGGATGACCTTGTAGCATGCCTCCAGCGCGGCAAGGTACAGGTCGTCCTTGTTGCTGAAGTAATGATAGATCATCCCGACATTGACGCCGGCGCTCGCCGAGATGCGGTCGATACGGCTGCCGCTATATCCGTGGTCCGCGAATTCCGACATCGCGACATCGAGAATCCGCTGCCGCGTCACGGCTCCATTGCGTTTCGGGCGATTGCTGTCCGCTTTCCGGGCCGAACCGCGCGCCTTGGCGGGCGCGTCGGTCGCGAGAGAATCCGGCGTGGTCGTTTTCATCATGCCCTGTTTCCCGGCGTCCTGACGCCGGATCCTACTACTGCCATATCCTGAGCGCCCATTTTACGCGCGTGGCGGCCGGTCAGCCGATATGTCTCCGAACACATCAACCGCTAGTTGAAGCAAAGCCGAGTCGGCACCGCGCCGTCCCATGATCGATAGGCCAACGGGCGCGCCATCCACAGTGCCGACGGGAATTGTCAGCTGCGGCAGCCCGCCGAGTCCCGACGAGCACAGGAGCGCCATCGCCTTTTGCCGGTATTCGACCTGGATGTCCTCCAATGCCATGTCCCGCCACGGAGCAGGACACGGAGTAGTCGGCAGGGCGATCAGGTCGCCCTCACCGATCGTCTCCGCGAGCGACGAGGCAATATCGGCGGCTCGATCGCGCGCCACCTTCAGCTCGTCCGCCTCGATCTGCGACGCGAGGTCAAACCGCTCGCGCACGCCCTCTCCGAAAACCGGCCTCTGGCTCCTGACCCAGCCACCGAGCGACGCCCAGATCTCTCCGGCCTGGACGATCAGGAACGTCTCGAGCCATTTGCCCAGGCCGTCGGCGCTCAGCACGGCCCCGGCATGAACCGGAAACTGGCTCCTGAGCGCGGCAATGCCCGGCTCCAGCGCTTGGCGAACGTCGGGATCGGCCCGTTCGAAGGCATCCTCGGCAATCAGCAGGCGCCGGAACGGCGCGACCCGCCCGCCCGCGCCAAGCAAAATCTGCCCGACAGTCTGCAACGTATTCGCATCGCGCGCGAACCAGCCGACGGTGTCGAAGCGCGGCGCAAAACGCGACACTCCGTGCAGCGGAATCCGCCCATGGGTCGGGCGCATGCCGAACAAGCCGCAATAGCTCGCGGGAACGCGCACAGAGCCGCCGCAATCGGTCCCGATCGCAAAGTCCACGAGACCGCCGGCAACCGCAACCGCGGACCCGCTCGACGATCCGCCGGGGAGCCGCCCCGGGGCGCGGGGATTGGTCGGGGTGCCGTAATGGAAATTGTCTCCCGACAACGAATAGCAGAGCTCGTCGCTGATCGCCCGGCCGGCGAGCGTCGCTCCGGCATCGAGGAGACGCGTCACTGCCGTCGCCGTTTCAGTTGCCGGAGGGTGCGAATCTAGCCAGGCGGGATGGCCAAACCCGGTGCGGCTTCCCTTGATGTCGAAGACGTCCTTCGCGGCGAAGGTCAGGCCGCGAAGCGGTCCGTCATCCGCCCCGGCGTGGACAACATGGTTGTCTTGGCAAAACGCCCCGAACGGATCGTCCGGCGGCCTGACGGCTGAGACTTTCGATCGAGGCACGGGCTAGACCTGCGGCCGATGCAGGGTCGCGGCAGGGCGTGTCATCGTCCTTTTTCCCCGTTTGTAGGCGAAAAGCACGGGCGCCAGTTCGGCCACCGCCTCCTCGGGAGTCGAGCAGTCGATGACGACGAAGTCCGCCGTCTTGCCGATTTCTATGCCGTAGTCCTTCGCATTGATCAGCCTCGCCGACCGGTCGGTGATCATGCTGAAGCACTCGCGAATGTCGCTGGTCGCGCCGATGTGGCAGATATTGGCGTTCAGATTGGCCATCCGGATCAGCGAGCAATCGCCGAACGGCGTGAACGGGTTGAGCACGTTGTTCGTCGACAACGAGCAGTTTACGCCATGATGGAGAAGCTTGTGCGTGTGGGTCACGCCGCGCGTCTGGTTGCAGTCGTGGTCGCGTCCCATCAGAAACAGGTCAGTCGAAGGCAGCGCCGTCAGCGCCACGCCTGAATCGCTCATCCGGCGCGCCGCGGCCGCGAAGCGTTCGGGGCTCGCGGCAGCGAGCTTGGTGACATGGCCGATCGTCGTCCGGCCGCCCCAGCCGAAACGGTCCGCCAGTTCGCAGACATAGTCGAGATCGAGTGTGTCGGCGGTCGGGCCGAAATCGAGATGCATGTCGATATCGACATCGAATTCCCGGGCCATTTCGAACACCCGGTCAATCTGCCCGTGCGGATCGCTGTCTGTATAGGGCGCTGCGCCGACGACGCGACCTCCGCGCCTAAGCGCCTCGACCATCAGCTCGTCGGTGCCGGGATTGTTGAGCAGCCCTTCTTGCGGAAACACGCAGATCTCGACGTCGATCGCCCAGCGATAATCCTCGATCAGCGACAGCACGCCTTCGAGCCCGCGCAGCCCGATTCCGGGATCGACCTCCAACTGCGTTCGCATCCGCGTCGTGCCGTTGAGGATGCATTTTTCCAGCGTACGGCGGCCGCGCTCGTAGACGTCCTCGGCGGAGAAGCCTGCCTTGGCCTTGGCGACTTCGGAGATCGCTTCGCTGAGGTCGCCGCGCTGGGCGTTGCAGCGTTCGAGAATGCACGATTTGTCGAGATGGATATGCGTCTCGATGAATCCCGGCGCCACCAGCCGGCCGCCGACATCGAGCACCTCTCCGTCGGCGGCGAGGAAATGCTCAATTGCCACGATGCGCCCGCCATCGATGCCGATATCCACGGTTGACGCGGGCTCGTTCGGAAGACGGGCATTCCTGACAATGAGATCCATTCGTCCTAGCTCCTCGAACGATCAGGCGGCTGCTCGCCGCCACAGGTTTTCGCTGGCCTTCTGCGCATCGGCCATGATGGCCGCCTCGTCGACGCCGACCGCTGCTTCGTCGCGCACACGGATCACGCCATCGACGATGACATCGCGGACATTGCTGCCCTGCCCGCAGTGAACGAGATTTCCGAGCGGATCGATCAGCGGCACGAAGCTCGGCCGGTCGATGTGCATCAGCACGACATCGGCCTTCCTGCCCGGCACCAATGATCCAAGCTCGCCGTCGAGGCCGAGCGCGCGGGCACCATTCATCGTCGCCATCGCGAACACGTCTTCCGGCTGCCAGTCGGGTTCCACCGTGCCGGCCTGCAGGCGTCCGATGCACAGCGCCCAGCGCATCGCCTCCACCATGTCGCCGAGCAGATTATCGGTCGCGAGCGCGAGATTGGCACCGGCGGCGCGCAGCCTGCGCGTCGGCGCTATCATCCCGCCGCCGGCATTGCCCTTCGGCACATGCGCGACGTTGATGCCGGCCGCACCGGCACGTGCGATATCGCTGTCGTTCAGCACGATGCAGTGCGCGGCGATCAGGCGGTCGTTGAGAAGGCCGATATCGTCCAGGAGTTCGGTCGGCGTGCAGCCTTCCCGCTCTTGGATGAAATCGACTTCGAGTTTGCTTTGGGACAGATGCGTGGACACGCGCAGACCGTGCCGCTCGCTGGCGGCCCGGATCTCCATCAGGAAGTCGCGGGAACACGTATCCGGCGCATGCGCCCCGATTACGACATTCACCCGGCCATCGAACGAGCCCTGATAACGGTCGGCAAGTGCAAGGCAGCGATCGAGTGAACGGCGGCCGATAGCGGCGTCATAGACCCATAAGCCTTGCGAGACGCGCGAGAAGTCCACGTCATGGATGCGGTCGCTCGCCACTACGCGAAGCCCGAGTTCAGCCATCGCCGGCAGCGTCTCCTCGACATGGACATACATATCGTTGATGAGCGTCGAGCCGAATTTCAGGGATTCGAGCGCGCCGAGCCGGGCCAGCGCGACCGCCTCCGCCGCCGAAATGACATGGCCCTGCGGAACGCCCTTCGTATAGGCCGGCGCAAATCCCATGTCCTCGGCCGTTCCGCGCATCAGCGACAGGACGGAATGGGTATGGACGTTCATCAGGCCCGGGATCGCGAGCATTCCGCGCCCGCCGATCGTCTGCGCGGCGATGGGCGGCGGCCCATCCTCGACGGCCTCGACCAGGACGAGCCGGTTGCCTGACGTGCCGATCCGCCCATGCGGGATGGACGGCCGCATCAGGTCGCCCGTCAGAATGTGGGCGTCCTCGATCAGGATGTCGACGTGTGATGGCCGCCGGGCGTCCGACATTCAGCGCTCCACCGGAAGGCCGGATAAGCCGAGCACGGCCTGCCGCGCGCGCTCCATCGCGGCAATGTCGGCGTCCGAGAACACGCGCGGCCCCTCCGCGAAATGCGCCGACACCCAGCCGAAAAGGTAATCGTCATCGCCGATCAGCGGGGCCACCATCTGCGCCTTCGTGCCGAACTCCTGGACCAGGGCCGGCGGCGGTGCCAGCGCGGGGTCGGCGAAGACATCGCCCTGGATCAGCGTCGTTCGGGTCGCCTCGACCCGACGGACCGTCAGCGCCCTGCGGTGATCGGCCGAGAAATTGCCCATCATCGACACGCCGCCAGGCGCCAGGACCTCGGCGCACGGCACGTTGACGCTCAGGGCCGCGGCCGGATGATCGACGCGAACCGTGCAGCGCATTGCCCCAGTCTCGGCCATCAGCGTGCGCAGGATCGCCTCCAGCTCCGGGACGATTGGGAAGCGATTGTCATTCATCGCCGAGCCCCCCGATATCCACCTGCCGGTGCCCCTGCGCGAGGCCGATGCAATACTGCTTCACGAAGGGTTCGAGCGCCGCGAGGGCAGCCTTGCGCGGCGCGTTCGCCTCGAAGATCGCCTTGGCGCGGTTGTTGAGTTTCCGTCGAAGCTCCGGGTAGTCGATCGTGACGAGTTCACCGCCCTCGACGACGACACGGCCGCCAACCATGACGCGGTCGACGCTGCGCCCCTCTTCCGCGAAGACGAGCTGGTAAAGCGCGTCGTTCAGCGGCGTGAAATTGACCGATGCCAGATCGAGAAGCACCAGATCCGCGGCAAGGCCGGGGCGGATGTCTCCGGTCACATCCTGCAGCCCTAGCGCCCGCGCGCTACCGCGCGTCGCCATCCCGAACACGTCGCGGGGCGTCAGCCAATCGTTTGGCTCATGCGAGGCGGTGCGCGACAGGTATGAGGCAAGCCGCATCGTCTCGAACAGGTTCTGGTGGTCCGAGCAACTGCACGCATCGCTGCCGATGCCGACGCAGATCCCGGCGGATCGCATTGCCGGAACATCGGCGATGCCGCTACCAAGCCGGAAATTGCTGGACGGATTGTGCGCGACGCAGGCCCCGCGCCGGGCGAGGATGTCCAGGTCGTGCCTATCCAGCCAGACCCCGTGCGCCGCCGTGAAATGGCTGCCTAGCACGCCGAGTGAATCGAGATGCGCCGTCAGGCTGCGTCCGTAGCTCGCCGCACCCGCGACCGCCTGCACCTTCGACTCGGCCAGATGCGCCTGCATGCCGACGCCATGCTTCTCGGCAAGGTCGCGGCAGCCGGTCCAGAAATCGTCCGAGCAATGAAGCGGGATCGTCGGCGCCAGCGCCGGCCGGACGACCGAGCGGTCGAACGGCCAGTCCTCCAGCATCCGTTCGCACGCCGCTAATGATACGTCTTTTGTCGCGAGCGTGATGCTGTCCACGGTAGCGCGCAGCTCTTTCGGCAGCGCATTGCGGAGGCCCGGGATCGCCCGCCAGAAGGTGCGGTCGGCCATCATCGGCGCAATTACCGCCCGCATCCCAGCATCGGCGAAGCCCGCGGCCGTCGCGAACATGCCCTCGGGCGTCGGCGCCGGAAGTTCGAGGACGAGGTCGTAGCAGGCGGTGCAGCCCTTCAGCAGCATCTCTGCCGCCGAGGCCTGCGCCAGCAGATAGCGATCCTCAAACCGCTGCCCGCCGCCGGTCCACGGCCCGTTGTGCAGGTGCAGTTCGAGCGTCCACGAGCGCGACACGCCCTTGGCTATGGCGAGATGGCTGTGTGTATGCGCATTGACGAGGCCGGGGATAATCAGCCGGTCCGAGGCGTCCATTTCCGCGACGCCGTCGGAAACCTCAAAGCCCGGCGCGCCGATCTCGGCAATCACCCCGTCCATCACGAGAATATCGGCGTGCCGCACCGCCTCGTCGCCGGGAGTGGCGACGAGACCGCCGCGGATGACGAACGGCTGATGCCTGCTCACGCCGCGTCACTCGCGGGCAGGACGACGCAATCGTCCGGGCCGAACCCAAGCATGACCTCGCTGCCCGGCTGCGGCATCGCGCGACCGATATTCTTGTCGAGCGATTGCACGAGCGTCCCGTCCTTCAGGCGCGACCAGAGGCGGACATCCGCGCCGACGATATCGACGCTCTCGGCAATCGCCTGCATCCGGGTCGCGGGCTCCACTGTGCCATCCGTGATCGCCAGCCGTTCCGGCCGTATGCAGAGCGTCACCGGTCCCTGCTCGGGCGAGCCTTGGCGCATCGTCACACGAACATCGCCAACCGGCGTCGCGACGATCCCGGCATCGCCGGCCGCTTTCGAGAGCGTCCCGTGAATCCAGTTCGCATGGCCGATGAAATCGGCGGCGAACAAAGTCTTCGGCGATTGATAGAGCCGCGCCGGCGTATCGATCTGCTCGATGCGGCCCCGGTTCATCAGGACGATGCGGTCGGCCAGCCCCATCGCTTCCTCTTGGTCGTGCGTGACGATGATCGACGTGCACTCGAAAGAGGCCAAAATGGTGCGGATCTCGCGCCGCAGCTGAAGCCGAAGCTTGGCGTCGAGGTTCGACAGCGGCTCGTCCAGCAGCATGATGTCGGGCCGCGTGACGAGCGCCCGCGCCAGCGCCACCCGCTGCTGCTGCCCGCCACTCAATGCGTGTGGCCTGCGGTTTTCGACGCCGGGCAACTGGACCTGCTGCAGGACCTCCAGCGTGCGGGGAGCGATCTCGTTTTTCGGCGTCCCCCTGTTCTTCATGCCGAAGGCAATATTCTCGGCCACAGTCATGTGCGGAAACAGGGCATAGTCCTGGAACACGAGGCCGACATTGCGCTCGTAGGGCGGCCGAAGCTCCATGTCCGCGCCGCCGATGAAGATCCGGCCGCTGTCGGGCCGCTCGAAGCCCGCGATCATGCGCAACGTCGTCGTCTTGCCGCAGCCGCTCGGGCCCAGTAGCGCGACGATTTCGCCCTTGTTCACCTCGAAGGTCACGTCGTCCACGGCGGTGAACGAGCCGAAGCTCTTCCTGATGTGCTGAAGGTCCAGAACTGCCATGTGTCAGCGCCCGTAAACGCCGCGCCCGACGGCGGCGTCCAGTCCCGCAAGCCGGTCGAGCAGGACGATGATGAGGATGGTGGCAAGGATGAAGATGACGGACAGTGCGGCGATGGTCAGGTCGAGGTTCGCCCGCATCTGCGCCAGGATCGCCACCGGCAGCGTGAAGGTGAACGCGTCCGACAGGAACAGGCTGATGCCGACATCGTCGAACGAGGTGACGAAGGCGAAGATCGCGCCCGCGACGATACCGGTGCGCGCCAGTGGCAGGGTGATCTGCAGCAGCGCCTTCCACGGACGCGCGCCTAGACTCAGAGCCGCCTCGTAATAGCTGGAGCGAATGCCGACCAGCGATGCCGCCGTGGTCCGCATCACATAGGGGAACGTGATCAGGACGTGCCCCATGATCAGCCGCGGCATGCCGTCGATGATGCCGAGCCGGCTCGCGAACATCAGGATGCCGAAGCCGAGGACGACGTTCGGAACGACCAGCGGCGACAGCAGGATGGCCTGCAGCACCTTACGCCCCCGGAAGCCGGCCCGGTCGAGCCCGAGTGCAGCCAGTGCACCGAGAACGGTCGAGGCGACCGTCGCGATTGCGGACACCAAAAGGCTCGTGGCAAGCCCCTGGTAATAGTAGTCGTCGGCGAGGAACTTCTCGTACCATTGCAGCGAAAAGGCCGTCGGTGGAAACGGCCCGATGAAACTTCGCGCATCAAACGAGAGGACGATCGCCACGACCACCGGGATCGCCGAGAAGCCGATGAAGCTCGCGAGGAAGAGGTAGTAGACGGAGCCGAACAGCGCGTCCGCGAGGCGCTTGGTCATTTGCCCGCCTCCTGCCACTGCGTACGTACAAGATGCAGCAGGCCGTAGAAGATGCCGAGCGAGATCACCATCATGACGATCGACAGAGCGGCCCCGCTCGGGAAATTCGCCACCTCCGAAAACCGGAAATAGATCAGGTTCGAGACGAACAGCACGAAGCCGCGCCCAACCAGCATCGGCACGACGAGATTGCTGATGCAGAACGCGTAGCCGATAATGCCCGCCGACAGGATGCCCGGAACGCTCATCGCCAGCGTGATCTGGACAAACGTCTTCCAGTGCGGCGCGCCGAGAGACAGTGCGGCGTCTTCGAGCCTCGGATTGATGTTCTGGATCGTGCCGATCAGCGTCAGCGCGACGAGCGGCATCGTGGTGTTCAGCAGGCCGAGCACGACCATCAGCTCCGCCACGCTCGGGCTCGTCGGCGCAATGCCCAGCAGGCGGCTGAACCCGGCCAGCGGACCAAGCGAGCCGAACGTCATCGAGATCGCGTAGATGCGGACGATCAGGCTCAGGAACAGCGTGCCAATCAGCGAGGCGATCAGGATGCGGCGCATGATCGGCGACGCGCGGCGTACGATAAAATGCGCCATGGGATAGCCCAGCATCAGCGCCAGCACGGTGCTGATCAGGCCGATCCGGAATGTGTCGAGGAAGTACTGCGCGTATTCCGGTCCGGCGAGGAGCGCGTAGTTCTCAAGCGTCAGCGCGCTCGTCGCATCGCCGCCTACACGGCCGGCGATGTGCGGCTTCAGGCTCTCGTGCAGGAGCACGAGCAACGGACCGAACAGCAGCGGCAATATGACGATCAATGCCGGCCACAGCATGGATGCAGTCAGGCCTGGTCGCTTCATCGAGCGCGCCTCAACCGGGATGTCTCAAACCAGAAGGATGGGAGGCGCCAGCCGCAGCCGTCACCTTGAGTGTCAGCCGCGCACCAGCGGGACGATTTCCTTCTCCCACCGGGCATTCCACTCGTTCATCACCTTCCCGAGATAGGCGAAATCGGCGAAGTAGGCGTGCTTGCCGAGCTCGTCCGGCGCGTAATACCAGCCATCGAGCTTCGGGTTGGTCTTGGCGGTCGGCTGGGTCGGTCCCGAGCCAAGATTCATGTTGTAGATTTCGTTATTCGCGGGATCGGCGAAAAAGTTCGCGAACTCGAACGCCGCCTTCTCGGGCGCGCCCTTCAGGACGCAAAAGCCTTCATTGTAGAGGAAGCCCTTGTTGTCCGGCATCCGGTTCATGATCTTCACCGGGAAGTTCTTCGCGGTCGCGAACCAGCCGCCATTGTTCCAGAAGCCGACCGAGTACTGGCCGGTCGCCATCGCATTGATGTACTCGGAATTGCTGGTGCAGATTTCGCCGATCTGACCGGCCTTGGCGAGTTCCTTCACGAACTCCCAGCCCGGCTCCGCATTCTTCTCGTCGCCCCCGCGCTGGATGGCGCAGCTGACGATGAACAGGCCCGTCAGGTTGATCGGATACGGCACGCAGAGCTTGCCCTTGAACTCCGGCTTCAGCAGGTCCTCGATCGACTCGAAACCGCCCGGCAGCAGGTCCTCGCGATAGCCCCAGAAGGCACCCGCCGTGCTGAGCGGGATCGTCATCTTCTGGCCGGCCGCGTTCTTCTGGATGAACTGGTCCGGGATCGTCTTGAGGTTGGTGACGATGTTCTCGTCGACCGGAACCAGCCAATCCTCCGCCATCAGCGAACGGAACACCGGGTCCCACACCGACAGCACGTTGTACTGGGTGTTCGGCCACGTCGCCTTGATCTTGGCGACCACCGCCGCCGCACCGCCCGAATGCAGTTCCCAGGCGACCTGCGTGTCACTGGTCTGCTGGTACTTGGTGAGAAGCTGCTTGGAGACGTCGATCCACTGGGCGCCCCACTGGACGACCATGAGCCGATCCGCGGCCACCGCCGGGCGGATCATGCCGGGCGCCATCAGGCCGCCCATTGCGAGGCCGGAACCCGCGAGGGCGCCTTGCGTGAAAGTTCTGCGGGTGATCGATGACATGACAGCCCCTCGAAAAGTCGGTTCGCACTCGATCTCGCGGGCCCGCCCTATGATTGTCGGCGGCTCGCTTTCTAAGCAAGTGTTTATTTAGTTTGTGGGCCGGCAAGGCTCGCGTAAAGACGATAAAACGATCATCGCCATCAACGTCAAAGCGTTGTTTCTAAATGGGTTCTATTGACAGAACAGCAGCCCGCATCGGGATTGTGCAGCATGCCTGCACAATAATTCTGCACACCCGAACCGAGCCGAATGCAGCTAGCCGCTAGACGCCCGAACGGCCCGCATCCTGGTCGCGCAGCGCCTTCAGCACCGCCTCGCCCGTCAGGCGATTATGCTCTTCCAGCCGCTCGGCCAAATCGAGTCTCGCGCCCGCACGAAACGCCACCATGATGCCCTCGTGCTCGATGAAGGATTGGTCGAGCCGGTCGAGATTCTGGTTGACCGCGAACCGGAGCCTCAGGATCCGCTTCTGCAGATTGTCGTAGGTCTGCAGCAGCACCGGGTTTCCCGCCGCCTTTGCAAGGCAGTGATGAAACTCCTGGTTCAGCCCCGTATAGGCGACCGGGTTGCGGTGGGTTTCGGCGGCGCCGAGATCGGCGTGGACGCGCTCCAACCGGGCGCGATCCTCGGCCCGGGAGCGTACCACCGACAGCAATCCGATCTGACGCTCGATCGCGCCCTTGAACTCGAACACATGCGCGATCTCGACGGGATCGATCGGCGCGACGACGGATCCGCGATTGGGGCGCAGCTCGATGAACCCTTCCGCGGCGAGTACCTTGAGCGCCTCGCGCAGCGGCGTTCGCGACACGCTGAATCGGCGGCAGAGATCGGCCTCGGAGATGCGCGCACCGCTCGGCAGTTCGCCGCTGAGCAGAAGCCCGCGCAATTTGCCGACGACCTGGCCGTGCAGGGTGCTGGCGCCTTCCTCGAGCGCGATCTCGGCGTCGGAAGGATCGTCATGCAACATGGGTCAAGCTTCCGCCGGGGAGCGCGCTGAGATGCGCCCGTCATCGGCGAACATCGTGCCGAAGCGCGCCAGCGGCGCCATCGAGACGCCGAGCGCGCGAAGGCAACCCCAGAGCGTGAACGAAACGGAATCGAACACCGGCACACCGGTCCGGCGCTCGACCTCGGCTCCGACGATCGCGCCGCGCATATTGGTGCACACGATGGCGATCGCATCCGGCTTCGCTGTCGCCACGTCCTCGCACATCGCCTCGATGGTCTGCTCGGAGACCTCCGCGAACGAGAAATTGTCGGACAGCCCGCTGTGGCGGCGCGCGACCGTTGAGATGCCGATCCGGGCATAATTGCCGGCGATCTTCTCCTCGACATCCGCCGTGTAGGGCGTGACGAGGGCGATGCGCTCGACGCCGCGCTCCGCGAGCAGCCGGTTCAGGCTGAGGATGGCGCTCGTCGCCGGAACGCCGGTACGGCTCTCGATCGCGTCGCAGAGCCTCTGATCGGTATCGAAACCCAGCCAACTGGCCGAGGTCCCGTTCCAGGCCAGCACGTCCGGCCGCGCATCGGCCAGAAGGTCGGCCGCGGACAGGATCGGCTCCTGCTTGAACTGCTCGTTCGCATCCTCGTCGAGCGCGATCCGCGTCACCCTGAAGCGCCCGAAATGTGCGGTCACGTCCGGGAAAAGCGGCTGCAGCAACAACGACGTATAGGGCTCGAGCACGGTGTTGGAAGAGGGCGTCAGCATCCCGATCAACCGCGTCGAGACGGCGAGACTGGACTCATTTTGCATTCAATACTCGCCTTTCTTGGCGCTCCGGATCGACTCGGTCGGTCACGATTTTCCCGACCTATACGGCGGTAACGCCACGATCGGAAGCACTCATTTCGTATGCCGTACGTACGGCCTAAGTGCCCGCATAATCAATTGCATGCACTTGAAAAATTGCACAACGATGAGGCGCGCCGTGATGCCGTATTCGGCAAAACCCGGGCGTCGCGTCTCTGGGAGAGGAATGCCTAGATTTTGATATTTAAGTAAACACTTAATTGTCGCACGATTGCCGCGCAATTGAATTCAGAAGTCCGTCCTGGAGTTCCGCCAATGCGCTTCCCGATCCTGCTCACCTCGGTCCTTTCCGCAGTCCTGCTGGCCTCCTCCCCGAGCACGGCTCAGGCGCCTGCAGGCGGCGGCAAGGTCTTCCGCTACGCCTATCGTGTCGATCCCGCCTCGCTCGATCCGCACGCGCTGGCCGAGACCTTCACCCTGTCATGGCTCGGCCAGGTCTATGAGCCGTTGGTCGGGCGCGGGAAAAACCTCGAACTCGTCCCGGCACTCGCCACCAAATGGGAGCAGCCCGAACCGAATGTCTGGCGCTTCCACCTGCGCACGGGCGTCAAGTTCGCCGACGGCTCACCGTTCACCGCCGACGACGTGGTCTTCTCGCTGCAACGCGTGAAAAAGGACGGCTCGGACATGGCCTACACCGTCGCCTCGGTCACCGAGATCAAGAAGGTTGACGACTTCACCGTCGATCTGGTGATGGCCAAGCCGAACCCGATCCTGCCGGTCCAGACCACCTCGACCTACATCATGAGCAAGGCCTGGGCGGAGAAAAACGGCGCCACCGCGCCGGCGAGCGTCAAGGCAAAGGTCGAGAACTTCGCGTCGAACAACGCCAACGGCACCGGCCCGTTCAAGATCGAATCCCGCCAGGCCGGCGTGCGCACCATCCTCGTCCCGAACAAGGAATGGTGGGGCGAGAAGGAAACCAATGTCGATCAGGTGGTCTTTACGCCAATCCAGGCCGACACAACCCGTGTCGCGGCCCTGCTCTCCGGCGAGGTCGACATGATCTATCCGGTGCCGCAGCAGGACGCCGCGCGTATCGACGGGACCGGCACCTACCAGGTCCTCAAGGGCGCCGAACTGCGCACGATGTTCCTCAACATGGACCAGAAGCGCGACGAGCTTCTGAACTCCGACGTCAAGGGCAAGAACCCGTTCAAGGACCGCCGTGTCCGCCAGGCGATCTACCAGGCCATCGACGTCAATGCGATCCGCGACCGGGTCATGGGTGGCACGTCACGCGTTGCCGGAACCATGATCGCGCCCGGCATAAATGGCTATGACGCCAAGCTCGACACCCGGATCCCCTATGATGCGGACGCCGCGAAGAAGCTTCTCGCCGATGCCGGTTATCCGAACGGCTTCTCGTTCGGCATGGACTGCTCGAACGACCGCTACGTGAACGACGAGCGCATCTGCCAGGCCATCGTCGGCATGCTGGCCCGCGTCGGCCTCAAGGTGACGTTGAATGCGCAGACCCGCACCAAGTTCTTCGAGAAGGTGCTGGCCCGCGACACCTCGTTCGCGATGCTCGGCTGGCAGCCGCTCAGCTATGACGCGCACTCGACCCTGCAGGATACGATGAACACGCCGGTCGACAAGGTCGGCACCTACAATGTCGGCAATTACTCGAACCACGCGATCGATAAGCTGACGATGGAGATCGAGACCGAGATCGATCCGGCCAAGCGTTCGGCGCTGATCGCCGAGGCGATGACGCTCGACAAGGATGATTTCGGCCACATCCCGGTCCATCAGGCGGGACTGGCATGGGGCGTGAAGAAGGGCGTCAGCGTCGTGCTGCGGTCCGACGACAGCCTCGAGCTGAAATGGGTCAAGCTCGACTGACGCCATAACAGGGGCCGGCCATGGGCTTTCTCATCAGCAGACTGGGACAGACTATTCTTGTCCTGTTCGTGGCCGCCTTCGTCAGCTTCGCCCTGTTCCGCTATGTCGGCGACCCGGTCAACAACATGGTGGGACAGGCGGCGAGCCTCGCGGATCGCGAGGCCATGAGGCAGGCCCTGGGCCTTGACGATCCGACCCTCCTGCAGTTCGGCCGCTTCGTCGGCCAGGCGGTGCAGGGAGATTTCGGCATCTCCTACCGGTTCGGCCAGCCGGTCGCCCAGCTCCTCGCGGAACGCTTCCCCGCCACTCTGGAACTCTCGATCGTCGCGATGATCATCGCGACCGGGCTCGGCATTCCGCTCGGTGTCTGGACCGCACTCCATCGCGGCAGCTGGATCGCCCAGGCCCTCCTCACCCTATCCCTGATCGGCGTCGCATTGCCGACCTTCCTCATCGGCATCGTGCTGATCCTGGTCTTCTCCGTCTGGCTCGGCTGGCTGCCCTCGTTCGGTCGCGGCGAGGTCGTGTCCATCGGGGGCTGGACCACGGGCCTCCTGACATGGACCGGCATCAAGGCGCTGATCCTGCCAAGCATCACGCTCGGCGTATTCCAGCTCACCCTGATCATGCGGCTGGCGCGCGCCGAAATGCTGGAGATCATGCGCTCGGATTTCATCCGCTTCGCCAAGGCGCGCGGCCTGCGCCGCCGCACGATTGAATACGGCCACGCGCTGCGCAACACGCTCGTGCCGGTGGTCACCATTGTCGGGCTGCAGTTTGGCAACGTCTTCGCGTTCTCGATCATCGTCGAGACCGTGTTCCAGTGGCCGGGTCTGGGTCTCCTGATCATCCAGGCCATCCAGTTCGCCGACGTGCCGCTGCTGGCCGCCTATCTCGTCCTGATCGCGTTCTGCTTCGCGGTGATCAACCTCGCCGTCGACGTGCTCTACGCCTGGATCGACCCGCGCGTCCGGGCCGCCGGCATGGGGCGGAGCGCGGCATGAGCACGACCGATCGATCGAACGGCATGATTCCGTCGCGCTGGTGGGACAGCGACATCCTCTATCGCTTCCGCCGCTCACCGGTCGCGGTCGTTTCCGGGATCGTCACCATCGCCCTCATCGCCGCGGCGATCGGCGCCGACGTCATCGCCCCGTTCGATGCGTTCGATCCGGCCACCGCGAACGTCATCGACGCGCGCCTGCCGCCGGGCAGCGAGGGCATCTATGGCGACATCTACCTGCTCGGCACCGACCCGCAGGGGCGCGACATGCTGTCGGCAATGATCTACGGGCTGCAGACATCGCTGGTCGTCGGCCTGTCCAGCATCGCGCTGGCGGCCTTCGTAGGCGTCCTGCTCGGCCTGCTCGCCGGCTATTTCGGCGGCATGCTCGACGCACTGATCATGCGGATCGCCGACGTCCAGCTCAGTTTCCCGGCCATCCTGATCGCGCTTCTGATCGACGGCGTCACCCGCACGGCCCTGTCCCGCGAGACGCATGAGCGCTTGGCGGTGCCGATCCTCATCGCCGCCATCGCCGCCTCGTTCTGGGTGCAATACGCTCGCACCGTCCGCAGCCTGGTCCTGACCGAGCGCGGCCGGGAATATGTCCTCGCGGCGAAGGTAACCGGGGTCAGCACGACGCGTATCCTCGCCTCCCACATCCTGCCGAACGTCCTTGGTCCGGTCCTCGTCATCGCCACCATCAACCTGGCGCTGGCGATCCTCACCGAGGCGACCCTGTCCTTCCTCGGTGTCGGCATCCCGTCGACCCAGCCCTCGCTCGGCTCGCTGGTCCGGATCGGCAACGAGTTCATCTTCTCGGGCGACTGGTGGATCAGCGCTTGTCCCGGTGCCCTGCTCGTCATCCTGTCGCTCTCGGTCAATCTGTTCGGCGATTGGCTGCGCGACGCGCTGAATCCAAAGCTCAACGCATGAGCGCGCTCCTCGAAGTCGAGAACCTCCGGGTCGAGATCGCCGCGCGGGCACGCCGGCTGGTCGCAATCGACGACGTCTCGTTCTCCATTCCCGAAGGCGAAGTCCTCGGCGTCGTCGGCGAGTCCGGGGCCGGCAAGTCGGTCACCGGCACCGCCATTCTCGGCCTGCTCGAACGCCCGGCCTACCAAGCCGGCGGACGCATCGTCTTCCGCGGCAACCGCATCGACAATCTCGACGGCGAGGCGATGCGCGCGCTGCGCGGCCGCGAGATCGCCGCCGTGTTCCAGGACCCGCTGACCAGCCTCGACCCGCTGATGACGATCGGCGCGCAGCTCGTCGAGACCATGTTGACCCACCTCCCGATCGACCGGCAGGAAGCATGGACGCGCGCCCATCGCCTGCTGGCGGAGGTCGGTATCCCCGCGCCTCGCGAACGGCTGCAGAGCTACCCGCACGAACTCTCCGGCGGGATGCGGCAGCGCGTCGTGCTGGCCCTCGCCTTCTGCTGCGAGCCGAAACTCATCATCGCCGACGAGCCGACCACCGCGCTCGACGTCTCGATCCAGGCGCAGGTGCTCGACCTCCTGAAGCGCATGTGCCGCGAGCGCGGCACGGCGGTGATGCTGGTGACGCACGACATGGGCGTCATCGCCGAGGCAGCCGATCGCGTGGCGGTGATGTATGCCGGGCGGCTCGTCGAGATAGGCCCGACCTCCGAAATCCTGCGCGCCGCCGCCCATCCCTACACGCAGGGCCTGATGGCCTCGATTCCGACCATGCGGCGTCGCGGCGGCGATCTGCTGCAGATTCCCGGCTCGATGCCGCGGCCGGACGCGCCGGTCCCGGGATGCGCGTTCCATCCGCGCTGCTCGCACGTCATGGACCGCTGCCGTTCCGAACGACCGTCGAGCTTCGTCTCCGGCGCGTCCCTGGCCGCATGCTGGCTGGCCGAACATGGCGCGCCCGCCGCGAGGCCGCGCCCGTGACGCCGGACACCATCCTCTCCGTCGACGGCCTCACCGTCCGCTTCGACGCCTCCCAGCCACTCCTCACCCGCCTCGTCACGCGCACCGGGCGGCGCACCGTCCATGCGGTCGAGCTCGTCGATCTTCAGATCGCGCGCGGCAGCACCTTTGCGCTTGTCGGGGAATCCGGCTGCGGCAAGTCCACCATCGCCCGCACCATCGCCGGCGTGCAGCGGCCGACGGGCGGCGGCGTCTCGTTCATGGGCGTCGACATCGCGGCCTTCCGGACGCGGCGGGCCTCCATGCGCTATCGGCGCGACCTGCAGATGATCTTCCAGGACCCCTATGCCAGCCTCAATCCGCGCTGGCGCGTGGGACGTATCATTGCCGAGCCGATCGTCACCCACGGCCTGCTGAAGCGCGGGCGCGAGCTCGATCTCCGCATCGAGGAACTGCTGTCGACCGTGGGGCTCTCGCCCTCCGACGCCCGCAAATTCCCGCATCAGTTTTCCGGCGGCCAGCGCCAGCGCATCTCGATCGCGCGCGCCTTGGCGTCCAACCCCGCCTTCATCGTCTGCGACGAGCCGACATCGGCGCTCGACGTCTCGGTCCAGGCCCAGATCCTCAACCTGATGCGAAAGCTGCAGCAGGAACTCGGTCTGACCTATCTCCTGATCTCGCACAATCTCGCAGTCGTTGCCCACATGGCCGACAGTCTGGGCGTGATGTATCTCGGCCGGATTGTCGAGCAAGGCGACGCCGGCCAGCTCCTCGACGACCCGCAGCATCCCTATACCCGCCTTCTGCTCGACACCGTCCCCGATCCGCACGCGCCGAACCGCTCGCGCACACGGCTCGCCGGGGAAGTGCCGAGCCCCCTCTCCCCGCCAACGGGCTGCGCCTTCCATCCGCGATGCCCGGTTGCCAACGAGCGCTGCTCGCACGAGATCCCCCGTCCCGTCCGGGTCAGAAAGGCATGGGTGTCCTGCCACGCGGTCGAAGAAGCGCGCCTTCCGCCGTCCCTGCCAAATATGCTCGACCCCCTGAACAACACCGGAGACGCCGCGTGAAGAAGACGATCATCGGTTGCCTTGCTCTGATCGGCGAGGACGCCCGCCCCTCTGATGGCCCCGTGGATATCGAGATCGACGGCCGGCTCATCACGGACATCCGCCCGCGCGGCGCGAAACAGCCTGAGGGCGAGGTGATCCCCGCTCAAGACCATCTCGTCGCGGCTGGCCTCATCAACGGCCACCACCACAGCCATGAGGGCTTCTACAAGGGCCGCAAGGACAACCTGCCGCTCGAACTCTGGATGAACTATGTGCGGCCGCTGAAGCCGATCGAGCTGACCCCGCGCGACGTCTATCTGCGCACCATGATCGGCGCGATCGAGGCCGTCCGCAGCGGCACCACCACGCTCTGCGACGACACCAATCAGAGTCCGCGCATACGACCGGAGCATGTCGAGCAGGTGTTCCAGGCCTATGAGGACATCGGCATCCGCGCCAATGTCGGCATCACCCTGTTCGACCGGCCATTCTTCCGCGCCGTTCCCTTCGTCGACGAGGAGTTTCCGCCGGATCTGCTGGCGGAATTCGACAGCACCCGGATGTATTCCGGCGACGAACTCCTGTCCTTCGCACGCGGGCTGGCGAAGACGCGCAATCCGGCGGACCACCGCGTCGCCTACATGGCCGCGCCGTCCGCTCCCCAGCGCTGCACCGAGAAATTCCTGCGCGACGTGCGGCGGATGGCCGACGAGTTCGACCTGCCGCTGATGATCCACGTCCAGGAGACGCGGATGCAAGTCGTGACCGGGCAGCTCTTCTATGGCTCGACCATGGTCGAATATCTTGAGCGCATTGGCTTCATGAAGCCGAAGACCGCGTTCATCCACGGCATCTGGCTCAACCCGCGCGAGATCGAGATTCTCGCCCGCACCGGTGTCAGCATCCAACACAATCCGCCATCGAACCTGAAGGTTGGCTCCGGCCTCGCCCCGATCCGCGCGCTTCTCGATGCCGGCGTCAATGTCAGCATGGGCACCGACGGCTGCGGCTCGATCGAGGGCACCGACATGCAGAACGCGCTCTATCTGACCGGGCTTCTGCAGAAGCTGCGCGGCGACCACACCGGCTGGGTCGGCGCGACGGAAGCTCTCTATGCCGCTACCATGGGCGGCGCCCGCGCGCTCGGGCGCGACAAGGAACTGGGCGCGGTCGAGACCGGCCGCATCGCCGATCTCGTTGGCTACCGCCTCGACACGATCCCGTTCGCGCCGCTCAACAACCCGGTTCAGCAGCTCGTCTACGCCGCCGGCCGCGCCGAGGTCGATCTTGTTCTGGTCGACGGCGAGGTGATCGAGCGCGACGGAAAGCTGACCCGCATCGACGAGGCGGCGATCATCGACGAAATCCGCGAGGCGCATGCCCGGATCGAGCCACAATTGTCGGCCTCGGAAGCCGATGTCGAGCGGATGGTGCCGCACTATGAGCGCATCTACCGCCGCTGCCAGTGCATGGACATCGCGGCCGACACCTATCCCGCTCGCTTCAGTCACTGAACCCGTCGCAAGGAACGCCGATGACACGACCAGCAGACTTCTACGAACGCGCCACGAATGCGCTCCATGATGCGAACGAGGCGGCCTGGCGCGAGACCGATCCGGAACAGGCCGTCAGTCATTTCACGCGGACGACCCGCGAACTGCTCGGCGATCCGGATGCGCCTAAAAAGCTCGGCGCCCTCAAGCCCGGAGAAAAGCAATTCGTCGTGTCTGGCGTCTTCTTCATCGCGCCGACACGTGATCACATGATCCTCTTCGCCGACAACTTCCAGCAACGGCATGCGCGGATCAGCGTCACGGACAGCAGGCCGGGGCACACCGTGCAAACGAAGAAGGCCGCCGTCGTGCAGAACACCGACAACGACACGATCTTTCGCCAAATCCTGAGTTCCGGTCGTGTCGGTTGTTCGATCTATGTACCGGTCATGTGGAATGGCGAGGTCATCGGTATGTTCAACACCGCCGCCCAGGCCCGCTATATGTTCGACGAAACCGATATGCGCGTTCAGAAGATTTTCGCCGCGCTCGCTGCCGGCGTCTGGATGGGCCTCGGCGGCCCGGCCCTCGTGGCGGATGTCGCGAAAAGCCTGGGACCATGGTCGGGCTGATCCCGCGCGGCTGAGATGCCCAGCCCAGTTCCGCCGGTTACGCCACCTCGATGGAGGAATAGGCGGATGCTGGAGATCACCGTAAGCCTTATGTCGTAAAATGACTCTTTCCAGGACTGTCGCCGCCGACGGCTTCAAGAGCACCGCCATCTTCGTCGTCGACGGCAAGCCGCAGCGTATCGTCCTGACCCCCGCCGGAGGGAACAAGCTGAGCGGCACGTCGGCCGCGCCGCTCGCGTCTCCCAAGGGCGCGGTCGAGATCTCGACGCCGGACGGCAAGAGCGTCCTGGGCAAATTCGAATGAGCGCCGTCGTCCGCTTCAACTTCCGCCTGGGTGCGCCTTGCTGCGAAGCGGCCGCAAGCCTACGGAGCGGTCAGTGACGGCTATTCCGGTTGATCTTCGGTACGGCTGGAGCGGTTTCGACGCCGCCTCCGAGCTCCACGATGATTGGACAGTGCGGTCGGTCCCCCTTCTCACACTGGCCGACAAGGTCACGCAGCGTCCTGGCCATCTCCTGAATCTTGAGCGCCTGCCGCTCGAGTTCGGCGATGTGCCTGCGGGCGACTGCGCGCACGTCGGCGGTACTGCGGTCGCTGTCGCCCCACAGCGCCAGCAATTCCTTGATGCTCGCCATCGAAAAGCCAAGGTCGCGGGCGCGCCGGACGAACCTGAGGCGATGCAGGTCATTCTCGCCGTAGTCGCGGTAACCGCTGTCGCGGCGCTCCGGCAGAGGCAGAAGGTCGATGGATTCGTAGTACCGGATCATCTTGGCGGAAACGCCGGAAGCCTTCGCGGCCTCGCCAATGTTCATGACCCTTCTCCTTGTGGTTGACCTTACCATGATGGGAAGGTGCACTCCTCATTTCAAGTCCCCGTCCCGGTTCGCGGGAACTCTTCCGCGATCGCTGGATTGCCCCACCGGGAGCCCGCCGCATGAGAGCCTTTCTGATCGCCTTCTTCCTGTGCACGGTGCTGGGCACCTACGGACCAGCGGCGCATGCGCACGGCTCGAGGCACGGTGCCGCGATGGGCTGTCCCGGTCAGTCGTCGCATGGGGACCACCACGGCAACCAGAAGCAGAATACCGCGTGCTGCTGCCTCGGCATGTGCCTGGGAACCGTTCTGCCTGCCCCGCAGCCCGCCGCCGCACCGGCGGTCGAGAGCGGGGTTCCGGAACCGTTTGCAGCCGCCATGTCAGGTTCCGTCGTTCGCCCGCCACGGCCGCCGCCCAAGGTGTGACGTCTCCAGCGAAGCGAAATCACATCACGTCGCTCCCTGCTGGGAGCATGGAGACGAACATGAAGAACACGATGAAAAGTATTATTGGCGCGTCCGTGATCGCCGCGATGATGAGCGCGCTCCCGGCTGCCGCGCAGACGAGTCACGGCGCCGCGCACGATACGCCCGCGGCCAAGGCCAACATGGAGGCCCATCAGAAGATGATGGACACCATGAATGGCATGAAGCCGACGGGGGATGCCGACAAGGATTTCGTCATGATGATGATCCCGCACCATCAGGGCGCGATCGACATGGCCGAGGTCGAGCTCAAGTACGGCAGGGATCCCGAGCTCAAGAAGATGGCCGAGAAAATCATCGCCGACCAGAAGAAGGAGATCGGCGAGATGAAGAAGTGGCAGTCTGCCAACAAGTAAGGACTGGGCGGCGGGGGCGCCTAGGCGCCCCCGCATGCCCAGGGGCTGGCAAGGCGCCGGAAGGCGCTCCTTGGTCCGCGGCGGAAGACGTCGCGAACCTTCATGCGGCCGAATTTCGGCCGTCGAGCCAAGCATTCCATGGAGCAAGACCATGCACACCCAACAGATGATAGCCACCCATCCGCACGTTCAGGGCAGCACGAACGACGCCCTGATCCGGGCGATCGACATCGCTGCGGACTGCGCGCTGATCTGCACCTCGTGCGCCGACGCCTGCCTTGGCGAGCCGATGGCGGCCGAGCTGACCCAGTGCATCCGCCTCGACCTCGATTGCGCCGACGTCTGCGCCACGACGGCCTCGGTCGCGACCCGGCGCACGGGCTCAAACGAGGCGCTGATCAAGAGCATGCTCGAAGTGTGCTCCGAGGCATGCCGCGTCTGCGGAGAGGAGTGCGCCCGCCACGCCGACCATCACGAGCACTGCCGGATTTGCGCTGACACCTGCCGCCAGTGCGAGCAGGCCTGCCGCGAGGCCGCGGCGAGCATCAGCCCCGGACGCTCCGCTCAACATTGATTGACCGCCGGGCGGCGAAATCCTTCCGCCGCCCGGCGACTCGGGCTTGATGCGGTGTGAGACGTACTGTAGCGGGGTCCGCTGATGACGACACTCCTTCGGGGGCAGTCAATTCACCGTCTTCACTTCATATCCGGCGTCGTTGATGGCCCTGAACAGGGTCTCGACAAGGGCGTCGCTCTCGACGGACACGGTCTTGCTCTTCAAGTCCACGTCCACCGAAGCGGCCGGGTCGACGCCCTTTACGGCTTCGGTCACAGCCTTGACGCAGTGGCCGCAGGACATCTCTTGAACCTCAAACTTCGTCAACGTGATCTCCTTTCGCGAGTCGGAGCGAAGGTGGAGGTTCCAGCGGTGGGAAGGTCAAGACCGGTTTTTGTGGCTGTGCCCTTGACCTTCCCATGACGGGAAGCCCCATCTGACAGCGCAGTGAAAGGAGTGGCCATGTCCACGACAACTGCGCCGTCCCCCGAGCGGACGGAGAAATTCGATCTCGCGATCCAGGGAATGACCTGCGCCTCATGCGTGCGCCGGGTCGAGAAGGCGCTGGAGCGTGTCCCCGGCGTCTCCCGGGCTTCAGTCAATCTCGCGACCGGGCGCGCCAGCGTCGACGCCGCGCGCTCAGTCGTCGCGTCCGATCTAGAGCAGGCGGTGTTCTCCGCCGGATACGAGATCGCCCCAGAGCAGACAGACCTCGCAATCGAAGGCATGACCTGCGCGTCCTGCGTCCGGCGGGTCGAGAAATCGCTTCTCGCGGTTCCAGGCGTCGCGTCGGCCGCGGTGAACCTCGCAACCGAGCGCGCGACCGTCCGCCACCAACCCTCGGCCTCCGTTAAGGATCTCGTCGCCGCCGTCGAGAAGGCTGGCTATCAGGCGAAGGA
Source organism: Flaviflagellibacter deserti (assembly GCF_042652085.1). Classification (NCBI taxonomy): domain Bacteria; kingdom Pseudomonadati; phylum Pseudomonadota; class Alphaproteobacteria; order Hyphomicrobiales; genus Flaviflagellibacter; species Flaviflagellibacter deserti. The sequence continues at coordinate 836,092 of NZ_JBHSJF010000006.1, forward strand.
GGTCGTCCAGGCCGTTCACGTCCACGACCACGGCGACAAGGCCGAGGAGTTCGACCGTCTGCGCCGGAATCTGATCCTCGCGGTGGTTCTGGCGCTCCCCGTCGTCGTGCTCGAAATGGGTACGCACCTGGTCCCGGCGCTGCACGACTGGGTCATGAACATGCTTGGCGAGCAGACCAGCCGGGTCGTCCAGTTCGTGCTGACCACGGTTATCCTGGTCGGGCCTGGGCGCCGCTTCTTTACGAAGGGCGTTCCTGCGCTCCTGCGCGGCGGCCCGGACATGAATTCGCTCGTCGCGGTGGGGACGGCGGCTGCCTGGGCTTACTCCACAGTGACGACGTTTTTGCCTGCGCTGATGCCCGAAGGCACCCGCAACGTCTACTTCGAGGCGGCGGCGGTGATTGTCGCCCTCATTTTGCTGGGGCGGTTCCTCGAGGCGCGCGCCAAGGGCCGGACGGGCGAGGCCATCAAGCGCCTCGTCGGCCTCCAGCCCAGAACGGCCCAAATCCTGCGCGGGAACGAGACCGTCGAGGTCGCCGTCGGCGACGTTGTCGCCGGAGATGTCGTCGTGGTCCGGCCCGGCGACCGCATCCCGGTCGACGGCGACGTGATCGACGGCTCGTCCTATGTCGACGAATCCATGATCACCGGAGAGCCCGTCCCGGTGTCGAAGGGCGCCGGAGACGAAGTCGTCGGCGGCACGATCAACAAGACGGGCAGCTTCACCTTCCGGGCAACCAAGGTCGGCGCCGACACGGTGCTCGCCCAGATCATCCGCATGGTCGAGCAGGCCCAGGGCGCGAAGCTGCCGATCCAGGCGATGGTCGACCGGGTCACGGCATGGTTCGTCCCGGCCGTCATGACCGCCGCGCTGCTGACGTTCGTCGTGTGGCTGATCTTCGGCCCCGATCCGGCGCTGTCGTTCGCGCTGGTCAACGCCGTTGCCGTGCTGATCATCGCCTGTCCGTGCGCGATGGGGCTGGCGACCCCGACGTCGATCATGGTCGGCACGGGTCGGGCTGCCGAGATGGGCATCCTCTTCCGGCGCGGCGACGCCCTGCAAACACTGCGCTCGGCAACGATCGTTGCGTTCGACAAGACGGGCACGATGACCGAAGGACGTCCGCGGCTCACCGACCTGGAGGTGATCGGCGAGATTGACGAGGAGGAGATATTGCGGCTGTCAGCCGCCGTGGAAGCACGCTCGGAACATCCGATCGCTGCCGCCATCGTCGACGCGGCGAAGACCCTCGATATCGGCGACGCCGCCGTCGAGGACTTCGAGGCAGTGCCCGGGCACGGGGCGCGCGGAACAGTGGACGGCCGTCGCGTCGAGATCGGCGCCGATCGGATGATGGCCGCGGCGGGATTGTCGGTCGATCAGTTCGCCGACGTCGCGGGCCGTCTCGGGAACGAGGGCAAGTCGCCGCTGTACGTCGCCGTCGACGGACGCCTCCAGGCGGTTCTCGCGGTGTCGGATCCGATCCGCGCGACGACGCCCGCGGGCATCGCGGCGCTGCACGCCCTCGGGGTGAAGGTCGCGATGATCACGGGCGACAACCGCAGGACCGCCGAGGCCGTGGCCCGCCAGGTCGGCGTGGACACGGTCGTCGCCGAGGTGCTGCCTGCAGGCAAGGTCGCGGCGCTAAGGGAGTTGTCTTCCGGTTCCGCCGGCGTCGTCTTTGTCGGCGACGGCATCAACGATGCTCCGGCTCTGGCGGAGGCGGGCGTCGGCATCGCCATCGGCACCGGAACCGACATCGCGGTCGAGACCGCCGACGTGGTGCTGATGTCCGGTGACCTGCGCAATGTCGCCAATGCCATCGCCGTCTCCAGGGCGACCCTGAAGAACATCCAGCAAAACCTGTTTTGGGCGTTCGCCTACAACGTGGCTCTGATCCCGGTCGCGGCCGGGGCGTTGTTCCCGCTCTACGGCGTGCTGCTGTCGCCGATCTTCGCGGCCGGGGCGATGGCGCTATCGAGCGTGTTCGTGGTCACGAACGCCTTGCGCCTCCGGGGCATGAAACCGCGCTTGAGCAATCTCTCCATGAGGTAGTTGCACATGTCGGAGAAACGAAATGGCAGACCCCGCGAAAGCAAACGTTTTCAAGGCAAGCTCGCAAAGGCGGGGTCTTCGAGTTCCAGAAGAAAACTTATGCGACTGCCAGCAGTTTCGCCTGCTCATCCTGCGCGGCTCATTGGAGCCGCCAGCAGCGCCCCCAGCTGGTTCCTGCCGCTGATTCCTCTCGATCGTCCTCACTGTTCGTCCCGGGCGCGCCTCACGCTTCCGATCCGTGATGGCAGTCCATCGCTATGTTGGCCCGGGAAAGGTCGCTTTGGCCAAAGTGATACCCAGCCAGGCGCCGCCAGCGAGGCAGACAGCGATGCAGAGGACGGCGACGATGAACGCCTGAGTGATGGCTGCCGGATCGGTGCGCGCGTCAAGGACTGTGTAGAAAATCCCGCCGATCACCGCGACGCTGAGCGCGGTGCTGACTTGCAGGGTCGAACTGACGATGCCGGCGATCATGCCGGAGAACGCCGGCGCGACGCGGCCCGTCACCATCCGCATCAAGGTCGGCAGTCCGAGCCCCTGGCCGAAGCCGATCACGAACAGGATGACCCCAAGCGGCACGGGTGCAGGCGGTGCCCCGGTCGGAGTCGCCATGATGAGCCAGACCAGGCCAAGAAGGCCGATGGTTTCCAGACCTAAGCCGATCGGATTGACATACGCGCCGAAGATCTGCCTGCCGGCAGATGTAGACAGCGGCCCCAGAAGGAACCCTGCACCGAACGGAAGGAAGACGAAGCCAGCGCTGAGCGCGGACACGTGCAGCGCGCCTTGCAGATAGATTGAGAACAGCAGGAAGAAGGCGCCGATCGAATAGAACGACAGCGCGACCAGCAGCGCGCGGCCAAGCCCCGGTGCCTGCAAGGCGGCCGGATCGAGCAAAGGGGTGCCGCCGGAGCGAGCCAGCCGGGATTCATACCGCCAGAAAAACCGCGCCAGCACCGGCACCGCTGCCAGCGACAGCAAGGACCATAAGGGCCAGCCCGCTTCGCGCCCCTCGATCAATGGCAGGATCAGCGCACCGAGCGTCACCATCGACAAAGCCGTGCCGCCGAGGTCCAGCCTGCGCGCGTCCTGCGCACGCGTTTCCTTCAGGATAGAGATGCCGAACAGCACGACCACGATCGCGACCGGGAGGTTGACGAGGAAGATCGCCCGCCACCCCAGGCCCATCAGATCGAGTGAAATCAAGACTCCGCCCAGTGCCTGGCCGACGACGGAGGCCAGACCGAAGACCGCGCCATAGAGGCTGAGCGCCAGCGGTTTTTCCTTTTCAGGGAACATCGCCTGCACCGAAGCCAGTGCCTGCGGCGCCATGACTGCCGCCGTCACGCCCTGCAAGGCGCGCCCCGCGATCAGCGACCAAGGCGACCAAGCGAAACCGCACAGCAGCGACGCTGCCGCAAAGCCGATCAGCCCGAGGATGAACACACGGCCGCGTCCGAACAGGTCGCCCAGTCGCCCGCCGGTGATCAGCGTCACGGCATAGAGCCCGGCGTATGAGGAAATGACGAGTTGCTCGGCGGAGGGCGATGCGCCCAATCCCTCGCGGATCGAGGGAAGCGCGACATTGACGATGAAGAAATCGAGCGGCGGCAGGAATGCGCCAGCCAGCAGAACCACGAACATCGCCCATCGGCGCGGGTCGAGCGGGACCGCATCGGCCTGGGGCGTGGCGGCCGGCAATGTTCCCGCCTGAGATATGACACTGACACTCACGGCTGTCTTCCGTTCTTGATTGTGAATTTCGCTGATGCCGACAGGTCCTGGATTGGTCGGCATGGTTGCGGCTCAGAGAGGTGTCGCCAGGCTGCGCTGCGGCTTGACGGCCGTGACGAGATCCACGTCGGCCATCACCCGCGCCGTTTCGGATGAGTTCAACGCCGCTCTCATGGCCGCCTCGTCCCGGAACACGCAGGTCGCGATCGCGATCAGGCCGGCGCCGTCTCCCTGCGGGAAGAAGCCGGCGAGGCGTTCGAGCCCGTAGGGCCCCCAGCATTCGAGCACGAGCGGGAAATGGACGTTGATCCAATGTTCGCGGTTGAACGGCGTGTTGCCGTTCCCGGCATAGGTCACGTACATGGTGATCATGGCGGTCCTCTCAGAATGTTGAAATCGGCGGCTATGGAGATGTCGCGCCGGGCGCTTTGTGGCCCCGGCATCATCTAGGCCATCAGATTTGTTCGATAACTGACATTGCTGTACGCATGGCGTTCAGTTTTGTAGGTCAGGCGCAATGGAGTGGAGTGACGTCCGAATTTTCCTGGCGATCGTCCGTTCCGGCACGCTGGGCGGCGCTGCCCGTGCGCTTCATCTGAGCCATCCGACTGTCGGGCGCCGGCTGCGGGCTCTCGAACAGGCAACCGGCAATACGTTGTTTCAGAGGACGGCCGACGGCCTCGTTCCGACGGAAGAAGGCCATTCCATCATCGCCCTGGCGGAGCAGATGGAGGAAGGCGCCTTGGCGATGCAGCGGCGGCTCGCCGGGCAGGAGCAAAACCTTCGCGGCAGCTTGCGCGTCTCGTCTGCCGACTGGTTCGGCGCCTACGTCCTGCCCCCGATCATCGCCGACTATGCGAGCGCCTATCCCAACGTCGATGTCGAGATCCTGACGGGCACCCGCTTGTTCAGCCTCGCGCAGCGCGAGGCCGACATCGCCTTCCGCATCGTTCCCTTCGACACGCCCGACGTCGTGCAGCGACGGCTAGTCCGGTTGTCCTATGGTGCCTACGTCGCGACGGAATCGCCCGAACCGGCATACGGCGATGGAGCCGGGTTTCGGCTGATTACCCACGATACGTCGACGGGCCAGTTCCCAGATATCGGTTGGCTTAAGGAGAGCTTCCCAAATGCCAGAACCGTTCTGCGGTCGAACAATCGGAACGTTCAGGGGCGCATGTGCCGCATCGGCATCGGTATCGCAGTTCTGCCGCAGGTCGTCGGCAATCAGATGCCCGGCCTCCGCCGGTTAAACCTGCCGGCGGAACCGCCCGGACGCGATATCTGGATGGGCTACCACCGTGACATAAGGCGTCTTGAACGTCTGCGGGCCTTCATCACTACGGTGACCAATCACATCGCGAACGTACAATCCTGAAAGAAAATATGCGCCCGATCGACACCTCCTGCCTCAGCCTGAGGATCACGGGGCGGCCCGGCGCCCTTGACTGACCTGCGAGCAATTGACGCCACACACACGATTGGCATGCACGTCCGATAAACGACCGATTTTGGCGTACATTCACCCCTGCGGTCTCAGTCGTTCCGTATCGCAAGTTATGCGACGCAGGTCTGCGAGGCCTGCATGGTGATGGCCGCCGGACTATTCCGTAGACGACAGCGCCGGTCATTTTCTGTGGTGATCCCGGGAGGGCTCGAACCTCCGACCTACGGTTTAGGAAACCGCCGCTCTGTCCAGCTGAGCTACGGGACCGCCGCGGTCTGGGTATCATAACCGCGCGCCGATTTGCAGCCTGTCATCGCACCTCGTCCTCAGCCTAGACTGCAAAATATGCGGCTCCTCACGGGTCCAATCCTGCTCGTTGCGCTCGTTCTGGGCGAAGGGCGGCCCGCATTCGCCGAATGCCCGCCCGCTCCCATCGAGACGATCGCGGGTCTCCAGCTCGTCGAAGACGGGCTCCGCTCCCCGGACGGCCGTGTCTTCACCCTTGCCGGTATGATCCTCGATACGTCGGGACGCGATCGCCTGGGGAGGCTGACAGCCTACCGGCCGGTGATCCTGCGTCCTGCCGGCCCGGCCGATCGCTGGGGCCGTTTCCCGGTTCATCCGGAGACCGGCGGTGTGCTGATTGAGGAAACCCTGCTTGCCGAAGGGCTTGGCCATGCCGCCGCGCTGTCGCGTCCGGCCTGCCTCGAAACCCTCCTGCAAATGGAAGCGAAAGCGCGCGCCGCGCGGCTTGGAGTCTGGCGCGGCTCCGGCTATGTGATCAGGGCGGCGGATGGCGATGCCTTGGTCGCGAGACTGGGCGAGCATGTCGTCGCGGAGGGGCAGGTGATCTCGACCCGTAAGGTTCGGGATCGCGTCTATCTGAATTTTGCGAAATATTGGCGTCGCGGGCTGAGCCTGATCGTCGCCGAGAAGGATTGGTCCGCGATGGCGGATGGCCGCCCAGCCGAAGCGCTCTCCGGCAAGGTCGTGCGGGTGCGCGGCCGGTTGGAATGGCGTGGCGGGCCGGTGATCCTGGCGGACCCACGCGAGCCGATAGAACCGGTGGTGGTTGGGCAGGTGAGCAGGTGATGGTGCGGCGGGTCGGGTCCGTATTGCGTTTCGGTGTGCTGGCCGTGCTCCTCGCCGGCCTGGCCGCTTGCGCGGGCCTCGAATCCTCCACGACGAGCGCCGGCCTCGTTCCCACGGTCGCTCCCCGCGTCGTCGGTGCCGACACGCCCACCCGTCGCGAGCACAGCCGGATTCTCGCGGCCTATGGCGGTGCCTATCAGGATCCCGCGCTCGATCTGCTGCTGTCGGAGGTCTCGGCGAAGGTTTCCACCGCGTCCGACCGGCCGGACATCGCCTACCGCATCACGGTGCTGAATTCGCCATCGATCAACGCCTTCGCGCTGCCGACGGGAGACCTCTACGTCACCCGGGGCCTCCTCGCTCTGGCCAGCGACACGTCGGAGATCGCCGCCGTCATCGCCCACGAAATGGGCCATGTCTCGGCCCGTCACGCCTTCGACCGCGCCGACAAGGAGCGCGAGGCCGTGCTTGTCAGCCGTGTCGTCTCGGACGTGCTGAACGATCCCGAGGCCGGTGCGACCTCGCTGGCGAAGAGCCGCCTCGAACTCGCCCGGTTCTCGCGCGAGCAGGAACTGGAGGCCGACCGCATCGGTGTGCGCACGCTTGCCAAGGCCGGCTACGACCCGTACGGCGCTTCCCGCTTCCTTGCCGCCATGGGCAGGAATGCCGCTCTTCGCGCGGCGAGTTTCGGCGGTGGAGAAGGGGAGAAGGTCGACTTCATGTCGAGCCACCCGGCTACGCCCGAGCGCGTCGAACGCGCGACCACCGCCGCCAAGGACGCGCAGGCGACCTCGAAGCCCGAACGCGACCGCGACCGTTTCCTGACCGCGATCGAGGGCATGGTCTATGGCGACGACCCGGCACAAGGTTTCGTCCGTGGCAATCGCTTCATCCACCCGGTGATCGGCTTCGTCTTCGAGGCCCCGCCGGGCTTCAATCTCGAGAACGCGTCGGAATCCATCGTCGGTATCGGACAAAACGAGACCGCGCTTCGCTTCGACAGCGTCAAGGTTCCGAGCGGCCAGCCCATCGGCCAACATCTCGCGACCGACCTGATGACGGGTGTCGAGGTCAGCGGGGTGGAGGAGGTCACGGTGAACGGTTTCCCGGCTGCGCTGGCCGTCGCCCGCGGCCGCGACTGGAATTTCCGCCTCGCCGGCATACGCTTCGGCTCGGACGTCTATCGCATCGTCTACGCCGCCCGCCAGCTGACGCCGGAGATCGACGCCCAGTTCCGTGCCTCGATCCAGAGCTTCCGTCGCCTCACCTCAAGCGAAGGCACATCCGTTCGTCCGCAGCGGCTCGCCATCGTCAAGGCGAAGGCCGGCGACACGATGCAAAGCCTCGCCGCGCGCATGGCAACCGCGGACCGCCAGATCGAGCGTTTCCAGGTGCTGAACGAACTGGCGCCCGAAGCGCAGATCGTCCCTGGCGGGCGTTACAAGCTGATCGTGGAGTGATGGTCCCCCTCTCCTGCGAAGCGGGAGAGGGTCGAGTTGCCGTCAGGCGACCGGGTGAGAGCCAGCACGATGCTCATGGCCGTCGTCCTCCGGCTCGACCGGAGGACCCATATGACGGTGCCACTTGGGGTGGATCCTCCGGTCAAGCCGGAGGATGACGAATTCAAGCGAAGGCCGCGGCCGGTTCCGCTTCGAGCGCCCTCTTCAGCTTCTCAAGCGCCCGGTTCTCGATCTGCCGGACGCGCTCCTTGGAGATTCCGAGCAGTTCGCCCAGCGCCTCGAGCGTCACGGCGTTATCGTCGAGCTTCCTGGCCCGGATGATCTTCAGCTCGCGCTCGGAAAGGACGCCGAGCGCCTTCCGGAGCCACATCGTCCGCCGTTCCTCGTCGATCAGGTCGCCGACCGCCTCGTCCGGCAGCGGCGCGCCATCGATCAGGAAGTCGACCCGTTGCGCGGCGTTCTCGCCATCGTTCTCGGTAAGCGGCGCATTCAGCGAGAGGTCGGGGCCGGAAAGCCGCGAATCCATCAGCGCGACATCGGCTTCGGACACGCCGATCGCCCGTCCGATCTGCCGATAAAGCTCCGCCGTGGTCAGCGTGTCGTTGGTCTGGCCAAGCCTCCACCGAAGTCGCCGCAAGCTGAAGAACAGGGCCTTTTGGGTGGAGCTCGTACCGCCGCGCACGATCGACCAGTTGCGCAGGATGTGATCCTGGATCGCAGCCCGGATCCACCAGGTCGCATAGGTCGAGAAGCGCACTTCGCGTTCCGGATCGAACCGTGCCGCCGCTTCCAAAAGGCCGACATGGCCTTCCTGGATCAGATCGGCCATCGGCAGGCCGTAATGACGGAACCGCGCCGCGATGGAGATGACGAGGCGCATATGCGCCGCCGCGAGACGATGCAGCGCCGCCTCGTCACGTTCATTCTTCCAGCGCTGAGCGAGCTTGTGCTCCTCCTCGCGTTCGAGGAAGGGTGCGCTCATCGCAGTCTTCATGAACTGGTGGCGCAGTCCATCGGCAGCAGCCATCGAAACCTCCTGGAACGCAGTAAGCGAATCAAGAAACGTCCGAGGACTTGAAAGGTTGCGGGGGCGCCCTAACGCGTGGGTATGGATGCCCTATACGTAGGGATGCATTCAGGCGGACAAGCCCGCCCTAGGCGTCGTAGCCGAGTTCGCTCGCGGCCATCTGTCCGACCGCCATGTCGATCTCGGCGGGCATGTCGTCCTCGAACCACCAGGCCGCCGAAAGTCCGGTCCAGGCAAGTATCCACCGAAGCAGGCGCGTGCGCTCGATGCCGGCCATGTCCGATACGATCTCGACACGCCGCAGGAACCGGTCCTTCTCCTTCGGCACCGAGGGCGCGTCCTCCGGATTGCAGAACAGGTTTGCGTAGTCGAACGCCCGGTCGCCCAGGATGCGCTTGGGATCGATCGCAAGCCAGCCGCGCGCGCCGAAATCGAGGACGTTGTCGTGGTGCACGTCCCCATGCAGGACGCCGATCTCCTTCTGATTGGAGAGAAGGTCTCGCGCTGTGCGGGCCGAAAGCGCAAGGAGGCCGCCATGTACTTCGGCCGCCGGCCAGAGGCTGCGAAACCATTCAGTGAGCGGGACGAGGTCCGGAAGCGGTTTGCCACGTGGCGTATGCAGTTCGGCGATCGCGTCGCAGAGTATCCTGGTCGCCTCGTCATCACGGCCGTCCCGCGCATATTCGGTGAGACGCCGCTTCCCTTCCGCGCGCTCCAGAAGGATCGCATCATCGTCATGAGCGAAGACACGAGCGGCGCCGCGACCGTCCCACCAGTTCATGAGGAGATGGCCGAGCTTTTCTTCGACGGCGTGCGAGACCTTCAGCATCGCGGGTTCACCGCGATAGCGGACCGGAAGTAGCTGGCTGCTGTGCGTCTCGATCGGCGGGCCGTCGGGCGTGAGCTTCCAACGACCGAGATACTCGTCGAACATCAGCTTTCCTGTCGCCAAAAACAAAAGGCCCGGCTTTCGCCGGGCCTTCGTAAATCCAGAACCTGAAGGAAATCAGGCGGCTTCCGCCTCGTCGCCGTCGGTCTCGTCGGCGTCCGTCTCGGCTTCCTCGCCGCGGACAGCGCGTTTCGGGCCCTTCGCGAGCATTTCCTCGATCTTTTTGACCGATTCGGAATCCGTCAGCTTCTCGACGGCCGCAAGTTCGCGCGCCATACGGTCGAGCGCGGCTTCATAAAGCTGGCGCTCGCTGTAGGACTGCTCCGGCTGGGTATCGGCGCGGTGCAGGTCCCGGACCACTTCGGCGATCGCGATCAGATCGCCCGAATTGATCTTGGCTTCGTATTCCTGGGCGCGGCGCGACCACATCGTGCGCTTGACGCGGGCGCGACCCTTCAGGGTCTCGAGCGCCTTGGCCATAACCTGTTCGTCGGCCAGCTTGCGCATGCCGACGCTCGCGATTTTCGAAACCGGAACGCGCAGGGTCATCTTGTCCTTGGCGAAGGTGATGACAAACAGTTCCAGCTTGAAGCCGGCAACTTCCTGCTCCTCGATCGCAACGATCTGGCCGACGCCATGCGCCGGATACACGATGTGCTCGTTGGTCTTGAAGCCGTGGCGGTTGCTGGTCGGCGTGGGCTTCTTGGCGGCAGTGGTCATAATGGCGCGCGCTCCGTGTCACTTGCGGCTCCGAGGCCGCTCGTCTTGGCCGGTCCGCCCCCCGCGGTCGCACCGGCAAATTTCCGTTCGCATATCCGTCCAGAGACGAACTGATGATTACCGCTCAACGCAATGAGCAGTCGGCCACAGCTGCGAACCTCAAGCTTTGGTCGAAAAAAATGCCCCGTCTAGGAAACGGAGCCGGCCCGTGACGGGCACCTCAAGCATCCAGAGACCCTATCATAAAAATGTCTTTTCCGCAAATCCGCGTTGCCTGTATCGCGAATACATCAGCTGACATTCGAAGGGTTCGTGCCGTTTAGGCTTAACCGGGCCCGGGACGCTGAACTTGATCGTCCGCGAAGAAGATATGGGGTTGGCGACCATCAAAGTGAAGGCCTAGACATTAAGTCTATGGCCGGTCCTTCCGACGCCCGCCCCTGAGCAATACCGCGGCTCTGGATATGATGTCCGGGAACGAGAACCAGTAAAACGCGTCGCGGATAACCGGCTAGTCGCCTTCGCCGGGCTCGGGCGACAGCAGTTCGAGCTTGCCCGGCTTGCCGTCCCATTCCTTGGCGTCCGGCAGCGCGTCGCGTTTCGTGGTGACGTTCGGCCAGCTCTTGGCGAAGTTGGCGTTCAGTTCGAGCCAGGATTCGAGGCCTGTTTCGGTATCGGGCTTGATGGCCTCGGCCGGGCATTCCGGCTCGCAGACGCCGCAGTCGATGCACTCGTCAGGATGGATGACGAGCATGTTCTCGCCCTCATAGAAGCAGTCGACGGGACAGACCTCGACGCAATCCATGTATTTGCACTTGATGCAGTTCTCGGTCACCACATAGGGCATCGTCTACACGTCCATCCTTGGTCTTTGCGTGTCTGCCTAGTCGACGCATGCTTTGCACGCAAGCTTCGAGGCTGTGTGCTGGTAAATACAGACCAGCCTCAAGATCAATCCTCTTTTTCGAATCGATCTAACATTCGTCTGTCGCGCTTGGTCGGCCGACCCGTACCGGGGTCACGCTGAGGACCAACCGCCACGGGCCCGGGCCGTTCCGGCGGTGGCGGACTGTGATCGTCGAAGAGAGCGCTTGCGACGGTCGCGCTGCCGCGCCGCTCGGCGAACCCTTTCACCTCAAGCACCCGGACGCGGTTCTCCAGGGCAATGGTCAATGTGTCGCCGACCTTCACCGGTCGGCTTGCCGCATCAATTCTGATGCCGTTCAGTCGAACGTGACCCGAAACCGCCAGTTCCTGGGCGAGCGTCCGGGTCTTCACGACCCGGGCGTGCCAGAGCCATTTGTCGATGCGCTGACGGTCCGTGCTCAAATTGCCGAACTCAGGTCCGGGTCTTGTCGCTTTCGAGCTTGGCCTTGAGATCGGCCAGAGCCGCGAATGGCGAGCTCGGATCGATCGGCCGCTCGCGGCGTTCCGGACGACGCTGCTGCTGTTGCTGATCGGGGCGGCCGCCCTGGCGATCGTCGCGGCGCGGCGGCTTGCCATGGCGCTCGCGGCCCTCCCCGTTCTGGCCTTCGCGACGGTCGCCGCGGTTCTGGCCTTCACGCTTGTCGCCACCGCGCTGGTGGCGCGGCTTGCCGGAACGCTCGGGACGGCCTTCGCCGCCCTCACCCGGCGCGCCCTGGCCGGGACGGCGATCGCGGTTGTTCGGAGCCGGACGGCGATTGCCCTCGAACCGGCCCGGGCGCCAGATCTCGATCATGACCGGCTCGGCGGCAGCCGTAGCGGCAGCGTCGGACGAAGCGACGTCGATATCCGGAATGCCCAGGATCGCGTCGGCCAGAACCTCGCTGCTGGCTTCCAGCCCCGGGTCGACCGTCTCGGTAGCCACGGGCGCCTCAGGCTCGACCGCCGCCACCGGAGCCTCGGACTCGGCCGGAGCCGGCTCGGAGACGGCGGCATCAGCCAAAATCTCGCTGCTTGCTTCAGCATCGACCTGATCAGGCGCCGGAGCATCGGAGACTGCTTCGGCAGCATCAGCACTCGGCGCAGCCTCGGTCGCAACCGGTGCCGCAGTAACCGTCGGTGCCGGACGGCGTTCGACCCGGTAACCCAGCGAACGCAGGATCGCCGCGAAATCCTCGCCAGCGCAGCCCGCAAGCGAGGTCATCGCGACCGTCACCGTGAAGCCGTTCCCCTCGGCCGCTCCCGCCGGAGCATCGCCGGGCGTGATGCCGGGCCGATAGGCGATGGCGGGACGAATGAGGTCCGCGAGACGCTCGAGGATATCGACGCGGATCGCCCGGTCGTTGCAGAGGCGGTAACCGAGAGCCCGGAACAGGTCCTTGGGTCCGTTCGGATCGGTCTTGAAACTCGTGCGTCCGCTCGACGCCAGGCCTGCAACCTCGGCAGCGGCGGCATTGTCGCGGCTGTGATGCAGCGACCAGAGCTGCGCCGCCAAAGCGCGCGGAGCCGGCTTCAGCAGCGCCGGAAGATAGAGGTGATAGGCGCCAAACCGCACCCCGAGGGCGCGCAGGCTCGCCCGGGCGTCCTGATCGAGCCCCTTCACTTCGTCGGAAACCTTGGCACGATCGAGGACGCCGAGCGCCTCGACGATCTGGAACGCCAGGCCGCGCCCGATGCCTGTCAGGTTCTCGGCCGATTCAAGCGCGAGCAGCGGTCCCAGCAGCTTCTGGATGTTGGTCGTCAGCCAGAGCTGGAGCCGCGCTTCCGCCTTCTCGCGGTCCGGCGCCGACAGCACGTCGTCGGCGAGAAGCCGGGCGCGCGGAGCGAGCGTCTTGTCGCCCGACGCCAACTTTCCGACGGGCTCACCGAGCCAGCGCAGGGTGCCGTCCGAAGAGAGAACGAGTTCGCTGTCGGGAGCGGAGGCCAGCCGGTCGGCCCGCCTCGCATACTCGCCGCCGAGCGCTTTCTGGGCCGCGGCGCGCAGCGCGCGGCCGTCTTCACCCTCGGCGCTTTGATCCGCCGTGAACCGGAACGCGGAAAGATGTCCGACATGCTGTCCTTCGACCAGCACGTCCCCGCTTTCCGTCACCTGCGCTTCCAGCATGTCCTTGTCCCTCAGCCGCCGCATCAACACGCTCGAACGGCGATCGACGAAGCGTTGCGTCAGCCGCTCGTGTAGAGCGTCCGACAATTTGTCTTCAACCGCGCGTGTTAATGCCTGCCAATGTGCCGGGTCTGCAAGCCAGTCCGGTCGATTGGCGACAAATGTCCAGGTACGGATATGCGCGATCCGCGCCGATAATGTGTCGATATCGCCATCGGTCCGGTCCCCCTGATCGACCTGCCGGGCGAACCAGTCGGCTGGGATTTTACCCTCCCGCATCAGAAATCCATAGAGGGTCGTGACAAGTTCGCCATGCGCGGCCGGAGCAACTTTCCGATAGTCCGGCACCTGGCAGACATCCCAGAGCAGCTCGACCGCCTTGGCGCCCTTGGCGAAATCCCGGGTCTCGTGGTCTCGAACCGCGTGCTCCAGCGCCTCGATGTCCTCGCCCGTCGGAGCCCGCGTCAGGCCGGGTTCGGTCGGCGCCACCGCGAGACTGGCCAGTAAGGCGGCGGGCGAGGAGAAATCGAGATCACGGCTTCGCCACTGAAGCAAACGCACGGGATCGAAATTATGGGTCTCGAGCCTTTCCACGAGTTCGGTCTCGAACGGTTCGCAACGACCCGTCGTTCCGAACGTACCGTTCGACAGATGACGTCCCGCGCGGCCGGCGATCTGGCCGAATTCCGCGGGGTTCAGGCGGCGGAACTGGAAGCCGTCGAACTTACGATCGCCGGCGAAGGCGATGTGATCGACGTCGAGATTGAGGCCCATGCCGATCGCGTCGGTGGCGACCAGATATTCGACGTCGCCGCTCTGGTAGAGCTCGACCTGGGCGTTGCGAGTGCGCGGGCTGAGCGAACCGAGCACGACCGCCGCGCCGCCGCGCTGGCGGCGGATCAGTTCGGCGATGGCGTAGACCTCTTCCGCCGAGAAGGCGACGATCGCCGAGCGGCGAGGCAGGCGGGTGATCTTCTTCTCGCCGGCGAAGGTCAGCTGCGACAGGCGGGGACGGCCGAGAATGCTCGCACCAGGCAAAAGCTTCTCGATCAGCCCTCGCATGGTGGCGGCGCCAAGCAGCATGGTCTCATGACGGCCGCGGCGGTTCAGCAGCCGGTCGGTGAAGACATGCCCGCGATCGAGATCCGACGCGATCTGGATTTCGTCGATAGCGACGAAGTCGACCTCCAGATCCTGCGGCATGGCCTCGATGGTCGAGACCCAATAGCGGGGACTGGACGGCTTTATCTTCTCCTCGCCGGTGATGAGCGCGACCTTGTCGACACCGACCTTGTCGACGATACGCTGATAGACCTCGCGCGCGAGCAGCCGCAGCGGCAGGCCGATCAACCCCGAGCCCTGCGCCACCATGCGTTCGATGGCGAGATGGGTCTTGCCGGTATTGGTCGGCCCCAGAACGGCAGTGACGCCCCGGCCGCGTTCGGCCGGCGATAAGGTCTTCAATCTGTCCATTGGGTGGCGGAAGGCCTTCGGTTAGCGAGCAGGCCCGCTGTTTTCCTTAATGGGCTGAATCTGGGAACGTTGGCGGAACGAATCCAGCCCGAATCGGTGACTCGCGCCTGAGTCACGGTCTGTTCTACTCGGCCCGCACGTTAACACTCGGCCTAATAGGGAACAAAGACCGGCCGAATCGGAGACGCGACGATGTTCCCGGTTTGGATGCCCCATATGTTGATCAGCATGCGCGATAAGGACAACATCTGGGCGCCTCCGAAACCGCCTGTGTGGATAAGTCACACAGGGATGGTTAACGCGGCGTCCCGTTATCGGACGGAGCGGCGACGGCCTCGCCGGCATCAGCGTGTTTGGTCGGATTCTGAGTCGCGGTGAATTCGCTCGCCTCGATCAGCATCGTGCCCATGCCGGTGACGAGCGAGATCTTCCAGGGAGCGACCATCTGGGTACCCTGGATCGGCGCGAGCCAGGCTTCGATGGTCTTGTTCTGCTCCATATAGTTTGGCTTGCCGTTCGCCCGGTGGCCGGCGATCGCCTTGTACGTCGCGCGGCAGACGACGACCGGACCTTCATAACCCTTGATCGTCTTCACGTTCTCGATGCGGAGATAGGACATCTTGATGTCGAACCGTTCCGTACCCTCGAAGATCGGCAAAGTGCGGTCGCAGACGCTCGGCTCCAGCGTGTCCGACTTCTTTGCGACCGGCATCAGAAGCGCGCTGATCGGATCGATCACGCCCTTCTTATGCTCCTGCGTCACCGGGACCCGGTCCGGACGATAGGGCAGCGGCGGCGTCACGGTATCGCGCCGCACGCGGCCGCGCGACAGAGCGATCCGGATCTTGCGAACTTCGGAGCTGTCGGCCGTGTCGATCGCGGCGCTCAGCGGCCAGACGCCGTCCGGATAGACCGTGCCGATGGCCTTGCCGCTCATCGCGAAGCCCATGCCGTCGGCGCCGAAATCGACCACGTAGCGCCCCTTATCCGGCACCGTCGCCTTCAGGGTTCCGCTAGCGAAGTTGATGGGGAGCACCGCGAGACGTGCGGTATAGGCGGCCGTGAACTCGGTCTCACCCGCGAGAGCCGGCATCGCCGTGACGCACGCCGCAACGGCGACCACCGCCATGCGGGCGGGCCGCGCGATCGGCAAACCTGAGAGCAATGACGGCACAGCGGTAATCCTTCGGCGTCGCAAATCGTGGCTCTTCCGGCCCGATTCAAGCATTGACAATGCTCCAGACGGCCCGTTCCGTCGAGAGTGGGCGAGCAATTCCGGGCGGCCGTTGCAACGGAGACTCAGTTTCTGCGGGGCTTCGCTTGACGCAAAAGGGGGTTGGCGACTATACAGCGCGACCTTCGAGCGCCCCGGCTCTCGCGGCCTGTTCTGCTTTTGCTTTTCGGGTCCGGCCTGCTCGCCCCGTAATTCTTGTATATGGAGCACTGCGATGTCGCGGCGCTGCGAACTGACTGGAAAAGCCGTCCTCGTTGGCAATCTTGTCAGCCATTCGAATCGTAAGACGAAGACCCGGTTCCTGCCGAACCTCGTCAGGGTCACCCTGCTGTCCGACGCCCTCGGCCAGTCCGTGCGCCTGCGCGTCACGGCCCATGCCCTCCGCTCGGTCGAGCACCGCGGCGGTCTCGATGCCTTCCTGCTGAAGGCTTCGGAGAACGACCTGTCGCAGAAGGCCAAGGAACTGCGCCGCAAGATCGTCAAGGCCGCCGGCGAGGCCACGGCGGCTGCATAAGGCAGCACCGATGCCCGCGAACGGAACCGTCCGACAGCTTGCCCTTCCGGTCGCCGCCATGGCGGCCGTCGTGGCGCTCTCCAACGTTGCGGTCCAGTATCCCGTCACGGCGTTCGGCCTCGGCGACTACCTGACCTACGGCGCGCTGACCTATCCGCTCGCCTTCCTCGTCAATGACCTGACCAACCGCCGCTTCGGCCCGACGCTTACGCGCCGGGTCATCTATTGCGGCTTCGCGATCGCCGTCGTGCTGTCGATCGCCCTGGCTTCGCCGCGCATCGCGCTGGCGTCGGGCACGGCGTTCCTGTTCGGCCAGCTTCTCGACATCACCGTCTTCAACCGCCTCCGCCGGATGACCTGGTGGCGTGCGCCGCTGGCTGGCAGCCTGCTCGGCTCGGCGCTCGACACGGTCGTGTTCTTCTCGCTCGCCTTCGCCGGCGACCCCATGATGTCCGGCCCCGTCACCTATCCGACCTTCGGCGTCACCGTCCCGCTCTGGGTCGGCCTCGCCTTTTTCGATTTCCTGGTAAAGGTAGCGATGGCGCTGCTGTTGCTGGTGCCTTACGGCGCACTGATGGGTCGCATCCGGCCGGCTGAAGTGGTTACGGCTAGCCGCTGAATTTTCGCACTTCCGTTCACCACGCCGTCGTCCTCCGGCTTGACCGGAGGACCCATGCAGCCTTCGCCACGACGATGGATGCTCCGGTCAAGCCGGAGGATGACGGTAACAGAAGCCTAGCCCTGTAGCTCGCCCTCATCCGGGATGGCAGTCCATGTCACTCCTTCAATCCGAACTGCAGCAGGATCGTCCGTTGAAACGGATTGAAATTGTCGTCCGATAGAAGCGTCAGCACCGTCGTGCCATCCGCTGCCTTGGTCGCCGAGATCGCTTCCAGATTATCGATCTCCTGAGAAAGGTTCGCCTCGAACAGAAGCGGCCCGTCCAGCACCGCGCCCGGGGCGACGTCCTTAGCGGCGATGCGGCGAATGCGGATCGACAGCAAAGGCGCCCTGTACTTCCGCTGCAGGACGACGAGATCACCGCCCGGCAGGAAGGTCGCGTCGGTCACGGCGAAGCCGTCGTGCTCACGAAGGCTGAGGGTCTCCGCGAAGCCCCCTTTGCCGGGAATGAGCCAGGCCGGATGATTGCCGTCCTTTCCGCTCGGATCCTCGCCGAGCATCAGGAAACTCCCAGCACGCGGCTGGCCGTCGGGCACGATCGCCAGGGCCTCAAGGCCCGCATTCGACGGCATCGCCGTCATCCCTTTCGGCAGGCGGATCGTCAAAAAGCCCCTCGGATTGGCGTTATTCGCCCCGAAATCGAACCGCAGAAGCTGCGGCACACCCTCCGTCGTCACCCAGGCCGTGCTGCCACGAACCTCCAGCGCCTCGGTGTCGCCTCGCGACGTCCCGACAAGCGAGGCGCCCTTCGCATCCAGCACCTCGGCGATCGAGGCATCCTCGATCCCGATCGGCCGGGTGCCGTCATAGACGATGCGGCCTTCCAGCCAGGTCGCACGGTCCGAAAGCGCGCGGAACCGGCTGCCGTCGGCCTCGACGCGGAGCCCGGAATAACCACCGAAGCTTCGGTCGCTGCCCCTGAGTTCCAACCCGCCGCGAAACGTCAGGGCGCCAAACTCAGTCCGTTCCGGATTTGCGCGTTCGAAGGAGGCAATGGGCTTTGCCGTGATCGTGATCGGCTCGGCCAAAGCGGGCGTCGATGCCATGGCCAGAATGATCGACGCCAGAGTCCACATCAGGCCCGGACGGTTGCGCGGCGCGGAGCCGGACTTCTCGGCGTCGCCTTCTCGTCGAAGAGTTCGGCGAGCTTCTCGGTCATCACACCGCCGAGTTCCTCGGCATCGACGATCGTCACGGCGCGCCGGTAGTAGCGCGTCACGTCGTGACCGATGCCGATGGCAATCAACTCGACCGGCGAGCGCGTCTCGATGTCCTCGATGACGGCCCGCAAATGCTTCTCGAGATAATTGCCGTTGTTGACCGACAAAGTGGAATCGTCGACGGGCGCGCCGTCCGAGATCATCATCAGGATGCGGCGCTGTTCCGGCCGGGCCAGCAGGCGCTTGTGCGCCCAGTCCAGCGCCTCGCCGTCGATGTTCTCCTTCAGGAGACCCTCGCGCATCATCAGGCCGAGATTCTTCCGGGCCCGGCGCCAGGGCGCGTCGGCGGACTTGTAGATGATATGGCGGAGATCGTTCAGGCGGCCTGGATAAGGCGGCTTGCCGGCCTGCAGCCACGCTTCGCGCGACTGCCCGCCCTTCCAGGCGCGGGTCGTGAAGCCAAGGATCTCGACCTTCACGCCGCACCGCTCCAGCGTTCGCGCTAGAATGTCGGCGCAGGTCGCCGCGACAGTGATCGGGCGTCCGCGCATCGAGCCCGAATTGTCGAGCAGGAGCGTGACGACGGTGTCGCGGAAATCGGTGTCGCGCTCGCTCATGAAGGAGAGTGGCTGCATCGGATCGGTGACGACGCGGGACAGACGCGCCGGATCGAGCGTGCCCTCTTCGAGGTCGAAGTCCCAGGCGCGGTTCTGCTGCGCGAGCAGGCGGCGCTGCAGCCGGTTCGCCAAACGCCCGACGACGCCCTGGAGGTTGGCGAGCTGCTTGTCGAGATACGAGCGGAGGCGCGCCAGCTCGTCGGCGTCGCAGAGCTCCTCGGCGTGCATGGTCTCGTCGAAGCGGTTGGTGAAGGCGCGGTAGTCGACGGCCACACCTTGAGTGTTCGACAGCTGGCGCCGCGGCGGCTCGTTAATGTCCTCGGCGTCGCCCTCCTCCGCCTCGTCCGGCGTTTCGGAAGGCGGCGCGTCGGCCTGCTCCATCTCGCCGAAATCGGGCTCGTCGTCGGTCGCCTCGGCCTCCGCCGACTGGGCACCCTCGGCGCTCTCCTCGCCGCGCTCGCCGCCCTCTTCCTGGCCGGGATCCTTGTCGGTGTCCGCGTCGCCCTCCTCATCCGTCATCTCGTCGAGATCGGAGGCGAATTCGTCGCCCATTTCGAGCGCGGTCAGGAGTTCGCGCATGGAACGCGCGAATGCGATCTGGTCGTTCAGGACCAGATCGAGGTCTTCGAGATTCTTGCCGGCCTTTTCCTCGATCCAGCCCTTCCAGAGGTCGACGACCTTCTGGCCGGACGCCGGCGGCTCGATACCGGTCAGCCGCTGGCGGACCATCAGCGAGAGCGCCTCCTCGATCGGAGCGTCCTCGCGGGCGGACAGGTCATCATAGCTCGCGCGCGTGAAGCGTTCGTCGAGCATCGCCGTGATGTTGTTCGCAACACCCGACATCCGGCGCGAGCCGATCGCCTCGCAGCGCGCCTGCTCGACGGCGTCGAAGATCGCCCGCGCCTCGGTTCCCCGCGGCACGAGCCTGTTGTGCAGCTTCGGGTCGTGGCAGGCGAGTTTCAGCGCCAGAGCGTCGGCATTGCCGCGCAGGACAGCGGCATCCTTCGCGGTCAGGCGGCGCGGCGGTTCCGGCAAACGTGCGGTATTGCCGGTGAGCGAGGCTCGCTCCTGCGAGAAGCTGATTTCGAGATCCGACTTGCCCGCGATCGCGCGCAAGGTCGCGGCCACCGAGCGCTTCAGGGGCTCGCTCGGCGGTTCGCGTGGCTTGGTCGGTCCTGAATTCGAGGCGGCCATGACTCGACCTGGCTCAGCTCAGTGCGACATTCACCGCGGATTCGGCCAGTTCCTGGCCGAAGCAGCGCTGATAGAACTCGGCGACCAGCGGCCGCTCCAGCTCATCGCACTTGTTGAGGAAGGTCAGGCGGAACGCGAAGCCGATATCGCTGAAGATGTCGGCGTTTTCGGACCAGGTGATCACCGAACGCGGGCTCATCACGGTCGACAGGTCACCGTTGATGAACGCGTTGCGGGTCAGGTCGGCGAGACGGACCATCTTCGAGACGATCTCGCGGCCTTCGGGCCTGCCCTTGTAGTGCGGCGACTTGGCGAGGACGATATCGACCTCGTTGTCGTGCGGCAGATAGTTCAGCGTCGTCACGATCGACCAGCGGTCCATCTGACCCTGGTTGATCTGCTGGGTGCCGTGATAGAGGCCCGACGTGTCGCCGAGACCGACCGTGTTCGCCGTCGCGAACAGGCGAAAGGCCGGGTGAGGACGGATGACGCGCTTCTGGTCGAGCAGCGTCAGGCGGCCGGATACTTCGAGCACGCGCTGGATCACGAACATCACGTCCGGGCGGCCGGCATCATATTCGTCGAAGACGAGCGCGACATTGTTCTGCAGCGCCCAGGGCAGCATGCCGTCCTTGAACTCGGTGACCTGCGCGCCGTCCTTCAGGACGATCGCGTCCTTGCCGACGAGGTCGATACGCGAGACGTGGCTGTCGAGATTGATGCGCACGCACGGCCAGTTGAGGCGCGCCGCGACCTGCTCGATATGCGTCGACTTGCCGGTGCCGTGATAGCCCGTGACCATCACGCGGCGGTTCCGCGCGAAGCCGGCGAGGATCGCAAGCGTCGTGTTCTTGTCGAACAGATAATCGGGATCGAGATCCGGAACGTGGTCGTCGGTCTCGGAATAAGCAGGCACTTCCAGGTCAGAGTCGATACCGAACGTCTGACGTACGGACACCTTCATGTCCGGTATACCCCGGACGCCTTCAGCTACAGTCGCCATGAAACCTCCTGAACCACGACCCGCACGGCCGTGGGCCGCCCGCCATGGGCGACATGCCAGTCAGCAGAGACCAGCCTGTTTTAGGTAATTATAGGCTTGGATGACAGCGCGCAATTTATCCTCGGTCGCACGGTCACCGCCATTTGCATCGGGATGCAGCCGTTTCACCAAGGTCTTGAAACGGGCCTTGATCTCTTCCCCCGACGCACTCTCTTCCAGGCCGAGTTCGATCAGCGAATTCCGCTCGACCTTCTTGAGGGCGCGGCGACGCGGTGCCTCGGGTTCGGGCCGGCGCGCCTCGGCATCGCCTCCGAATACGTTGAAGGGGTCCGCGAAATCCCAATTGCCGAAGCGCGGATGAGATGAATGCGGCCGCGGCGGGACCTTGCCGCCGGCTGCACGGTTGACGCCCATCGTCCATGTCGGGCGATGGCCGGTCAGCGAATCCTTCTGCCAGGCCGCAACCGCGTCGTCCGGCATGTCGCGGAAATAATTGAATGACTGGTTGTACTCGCGGACATGCTGGAAGCAGAATCGCCAGTACTGACCCTCGCGGTCACGCCCCTTCGGCGCGCGAAAATCGCCCTTGTCGGCGCAGCCGGGGTGTTCGCACATTCCGGGCTTCGCCTGTGCTTCGGCAGCCGTCGGCTTGCGCGCGGCGCGGATGCGATCGAACCAGGGTGAATCAAGTTTCATAGCGTCGATTATGGGCGGCTCCGGCGGGCGCGACAAGCGAACGCGGCCACTGGTCTCAGGATGCGATAGAAGGGTTGACGGATCGATCACGACGGCGCGCAGAACGCTTCGTTCGACGAGCCGGAGCCATTATGTAGGCGCTATGAGCACGTTTAGAAACCGCATTGAATCGAAACTTCGCGCCGCCTTCGAACCGACCCGGCTGGAGGTCATCGACGAGAGCCACCAGCATGCGGGCCATGGCGGCTGGCGCGAGGGTGGGGAAACCCATTTCCGTGTCCGCATCGGCTCGCCGCAATTCGCCGGCAAGAGCCGGGTCGAGACCCATCGCGCCGTCAATGCCGTGTTGGCCGAGGAACTCCGCGAGCGGGTCCACGCTCTGGCGATCGAGGCTTCGGCGAGCTAGCCGTCTTGAGCCGATATTCGTAGCGATCCCTGATACGTGCATTGAAAAACTGTCCCTTCGACATCGCGTGGACAAAATCCTCGTGCACTTCGGGCTCGACGCCAAAATAGGTGTAGGTCCGATTGCTTCCGACGAATGTCACGTCGAGTTCGCGGTCGTCCGGCAGATAGGCAATCTGTTTGATCGCGGTCGAGGGCACTTCTCGCCTCCGAATCTTTCAATTGGAAACGCCGCCGGAGTCCTGCGGTTTCGTGGCGCTTGGATTTGGAGCGGCGAAGGCCGATATAAGGCGTCTAGGTTTAGATGATGAACGCAAACCAACCCTTCGGCCTGTTCCGCCTCCGCGCATCCCGCATGCCGGCATGGCAAATCGCCGTGATCGGCGCGATCGCGGCCGCGATCGTCGTGACTTTGGCGATCGTGGCGACCGGCGTCTTCCTTGTCGTGTTCCCCGCGCTCCTGGTGCTGGACGCCGTCTATCGCTGGCGTGCCCGAAAGAGTGCCCGCGCGCCGCGGTCCGCAAGCGAGACGATCATCGACGCGGAATACGAAGTCCTGCCGCCCGAAGACCGCAATCGCCGCTGATCACTTGGCCGGGCCGGGCGGCGCGTCGAGCCGCGACGGCTCCGCATTGTTCGGCGTCGCATCGGAGCTCGGCCCAACCGGCTGCTGCTCTACCGGCACCGGCGGCGGATTCTGAACATCCGTCGACAGGAAGAAGAACAGCGCCACGACCGCGAGCGCCAGACCACAGATCAGAACCCACAGAACCGGGGTCCCTCTGGCGCCCTGACGGGCCTCGGTGGCGTTTTTGCGGGGCGGGGTGTCGTGCGTGCGGTGGTCGGTCACGATGATCTCCTTTCGGGGACCAACGTGCGCGTCCGGGCCGGGTTCCGGCGACGGTCCCTGCTGGGCCAGCCGCGTATCCCTTGCCCGCTTCCTGGATGCCAGAACCGCGTTCAACTCGCCGCCGAGAATGAAGGCGACCGAATTCATGTAGAGGAAGAAGATCACCGCCATGATGCCGCCGAGGCCGGCATAGGTGGAGGCGTAATTGCTGAACCGCGCCAGCCAGTATCCGAATACGGACGCGCCGACGAGCCAGAGAACGATGGTCAGCGCGGTGCCCGGCAGGATGAACAGGATCGGCACGCGCTGCGGCGGCAGCCACAGATGGGCGAGGATCAGCCCGCCCGCGAGGAACAGGCCGGTCGCGCTATAGCGGAAGAACTCGTCCGACCAGGTCGCTGCCCGGATCTCCGGAAAATATCGGACCGCAAACTCCCAGATGGGCGACCACAGGACGACGGCCACCGCAAGCACGAGCATGCCGGCCGCGCCGAGCAGCATGAAGCCGGTGCTCTGCAGACGATTGAAATACCAGGTCCTGAGGTCCGGAACGCCATAGGCCCGGACGAGCGCGACCCGCATCGCCTCGACCGCCGAGGACGCAGTCCACAGCAGAAGGACGACACCGACCGTCAGAAGGTCGAGGCGGCGTCCGGTCAACACACGAGTGATTTCACCGGCCAGCGGCGCTGCCAGAGACTCCGGCCATCCCTCGAACGCCAGCCCGATCACCTCGGACGCGACCTGCGGCGTGCCGATCAGCGAAGCGAGCGCGGTCACGACGATCAGGAACGGAAACAGAGCGAGTAGCACCGACATCGCCACATGGCTCGCGATCGCCCAGGCGTCATGCGCGGTGAAGCGCAGATAGACGTCATAGACGATGGCCCAGGCAGATTTCATACGGCTCCGAGCCAAAGCGGCGTTCCTGCATCCTGAAGACTAGCCATAAACAAAGGATCGGGGCGCTGTCACGGTTCAACCGCAACGCGCCCCGATCCTTTGTCGATAGTCCGGCAATGCCGGTTCGTCAGGCCGCCTGAACCTCGCGGAGGAAGCCGTTCACGGCTTCTTCGAGCCGCTGCGCCTCCTTCGACAGGTCGGTCGCGAGATTGGCGACATCGTCGGCGACCATGCGGGCGGATGCCGCCGCTTCCTCGACCGAGGCCATGGCCAAGGAGCCGGACTGCGCTTCGTTCGACGCCCGGGCGACGTTGCCGGCGATCGACTGCACCGAGGCCGTCTGTTCCTCGACTGCACCGGCGACGGCGGCCGCGATAGACGAGGTCTCGGAGATGATGCCGCTGACGCGCTCGATGGCGACGCCGGCATCGGCCGAGGCCTCCTGGATCGCGCCGATCTGGCGGGCGATTTCCTGCGTTGCGCTCGCTGTCTGCGAGGCGAGCGTCTTCACCTCCTGCGCGACGACCGCGAAGCCCTTGCCCGCTTCGCCCGCCCGGGCCGCCTCGATGGTGGCATTGAGGGCGAGAAGATTGGTCTGGGATGCAATCGCCTCGATGAGGCTGACGACCTCGCCGATGCGGGTTGCCGCCGTCGCGAGACCACCCATGGTATCGGACGTGCGATTGGCTTCCGTGACCGCGCGAGACGAAACCTCGGTCGACTTGAGCGCCTGCTGCTCGATTTCCTGGATCGACAGAGCGAGCTCTTCCGCTCCGGTGGCCGCCGCGGTGACGTTCTCGGAGGCGCTGTTGGCGGCATTGCCGGCCGCCCGGGCCTCTTCGGTGACGCGGGTCGAGGCCTCGATCAGGTTCGACGCCGTCTCCTCGAGATTGCCGGCGGCCGAGCGGACGCCGTTGATCGCGGAATTGGCCAGCGCCTCGAACTCGTGCACGAGCGATTCGACCGCGCGGGCGCGGGCCTCGCGCTGGGTCGCAGCAGCGGCCTGTTCGCCGGTAAGCCGTTCGCGTTCGATCGCGTTGTCGCGGAACACGAGCACCGCGCGAGCCATCTGCGACAACTCATTGCGGCCCTCGGCGCCTTTCACCTCGATATTGGTGTCGCCATCCGCCAACCGGCGCATGTCGGAAGTGAGATCCGACATCGGCTTGGTGATGCTGCGGCCGATGAAGAAGCCGAGCGTCGAGCAGACCAGAATGGCGATCACGATGATGCCGACCGCGACCATGTTGGTCCACTGCTCGGCCTGATGCCGAACCCCGGCCGTCTGGGTCTTGCCGTCGCGGGCAAAGGCCAGCAGCGCGCTCGTGTTCAGCGAGACGTTCTCGAGC
This sequence comes from Flaviflagellibacter deserti, assembly GCF_042652085.1. Classification (NCBI taxonomy): domain Bacteria; kingdom Pseudomonadati; phylum Pseudomonadota; class Alphaproteobacteria; order Hyphomicrobiales; genus Flaviflagellibacter; species Flaviflagellibacter deserti. Next base: position 861,624 of record NZ_JBHSJF010000006.1, read on the forward strand.
GTGTCGCTCGTCACATTGGCTGCCGTCCCCTGCTTGTTGCGGGCGGTGCGCCAATCCTTGAACAGCTGCTGATAGGTCGAGATCGCCTCGGCGGCCTTATTCTTCGTTCCGTCATCCAGAAGCGGATTGTCCTTCAGCTGGTCGCCCAGCGTCGTGAGGCTCTTGTTGAACTGGTCGAACAGCGAGGACGTGCCGGAGATGATGTAGCCCTTTTCGAGCTTGCGGATTTCCTGGACGGTCTTGGCGATCGCATAGCTGTCCTCGCCCAGCGCATTCAGCTTATCCTCCATGAAGACCTCGAGATCGTCGCCCGCGGCCTGCAGCTTCTGATCAACACCGGGAGCCTGCTTGGTGCCGAGCACCGCCTGCGCCTTCACGATATCCGCGAACGCGTCGGCGGTCTGGTTCAGGCCGTCGGAGAGCAGACCGACAGTCACCAGAAAATTCTCGTCGTCGACATTGGCACGGATCGCCTCGATCGCCCGCGTCGCCTCTTTCCTGGCCTGGTCGAACGATCCCTTGATCGTGTCGGTCGGCTTCAGGCGATATTGCGCCACGGCCGACGCCATCGTCGCCAGCTGACCGCGGAAACGCTCAACCTCGCTGGAAATATCGGAATATTTGTCGGCACGCTGGACCGCCGTCGCCACCTCATGCTGGCCGAACCGGAACGTGCCGGCGACAATGAGGAGGGCGATCAAGGGAGCGATGCTCAGCAGCGAGACACGCAGGCGCACCGATGTCAGTGCGGCCGGAACGCGCACGCGCTTGAACACATTCACTCGCTGAAACGCGGAGAAAATACGCATTACTATACTCCCCAGCCTTTGCCCCCATTGAGGTGATTTGCCACCTTCGGTTGATTGGTACAAATACGCATTACCGCTTAACAGAATGTTGCGGCTAACGCCGGAACCCGTTGATGCTCTTGGGATTGAGCTAAATCCCGTACACAGATGCGTGATCGGCAGACGATGATGGACATGGACCGCAGCTTCAATATCGGCCGCATACGCTCGGGCCTCGCCCTTCTCCTGTCTCTCCTGATCTGTGCAACCGCACTTCGTCTCGGCTCGACCCTGACTACGCCCAACCTCGGGTGGTATGCCGGTCTCGCAAAGCCGGACTTCAACCCGCCGAACTGGGTGTTCCCGGTCGCCTGGACGACCCTCTTTTGCCTGATGGCCGTTTCGCTATGGCTCGTCGTGCGCGCCTCGGGCGGATGGATCGCCAGCAACCGGGCGCTCCTGCCCTTCGGCGTCCAACTCGTTCTCAATGTCGCCTGGTCCTACGCCTTCTTCGCCCACCAGAATCCGTTCGCCGGCGTCTGCGTCATCATTGCGCTGATCGCGGCGATCATCTGGACTATTGTCGCCTTCGCGCGCAGGGATCGCCTCGCCGCGTGGCTGCTCGTTCCCTATCTCGGCTGGGTGATGTTCGCGACCGCTCTCAACGTGACGATCTGGCGATTGAACGCCTGACATCCTGGGTGACCCAATGGATTCCGCGATTTTCTATCTGATCCCCGTCGCGATCGCCGCGGTCGCCGTCGTGCTGGTCATGGGCCTCGTCAACATGATGAAGGGCGGCGACCCCGACCGCTCGCAGAGCCTGATGCGCTGGCGCGTCCTGCTCCAGTTCGTTGCCATCGGCGTCATCATGCTGTTCCTCTGGGTCGCCGGCGGACGTGGCTGAAGTCGATATCGCGGCGGCGATCTAGCATCTTTCCAACCTTGACCTGTGCGGCCAAGATCGCGGGATCACCAATGCAGGCGTGCGGCTTGGCTATCCCTGAGCGCGGCTGAACCTTCGGAGAGACGATCTTGGTCTTCGTGCCGCTGAGCGACGAAAATCCAAGGATTCTCATCCGCTATCCGTTCGTTTCCTGGGCCCTGATCGCGATCAATCTCGGCGTCTACACGATCTTCCAGTCCGGTCTGGTCCTCGACGACAATCTGGCAGCGACCTATGGCTGGGGGCTGATCCCTGCCGTCGTCTTCGGCCATGCCGCCGCGCCCGTACATGCGGGAGTGCCGCCGGAATTGACGATTTTCACGTCGCTCTTCCTGCACGGCGACCCGTTCCACCTGGTCGGCAACCTGCTCTTCATCCTCGTCTTCGCCGACAACATCGAGGATTCGATGGGGCATTGGCGATTTGCCTTGTTCTACGTTCTCTGCGGCATTGCCGGCTCCGCGGCGCACGCATTGGCGGTGCCGACCTCCGAGGCTCCCCTGATCGGTGCCTCGGGCGCGATATCGGGCGTAATCGCGGCCTATCTCCTGCTTCATCCCAGGGTGAAGATGTGGATCCTGTTGTTCGGCCGCATCCCGCTTCGAGTCACCGCGTTCTGGATCATCATCGCCTGGTTCGTGGTTCAGCTCGGAAGCGGCCTCTTCGGCTGGGACGACGCAATCGCGTGGTGGGCCCATACTGGCGGATTTCTTGCCGGCGCGATGCTGATCCCCCTGTTCAAGCGCGACGACGTACCGTGGTTCGGGCGGCCGCCGAAAACGATCTGAGTTCCAGCGGATTTGCGCTCGCGGACACGTTGACCGGCCGCAGCTTGACCATTACCGTCGCCGCTCTTCTGGTCCGGCCGCTTCCCATGCGCCTTGCACCCGAACCGTTCCTGCACCGCCGGTAACAGATCATGGTTCAGCCAATTCGCACGGTCGGCATCATCGGCGCGGGACAGATGGGCTCCGGCATTGCCCAGGTCTGCGCGCTGGCCGGCATGGACGTGCTGCTGCACGACATCTCGGAAGAAAAGATCAAGGCCGGTATAGCCACGGTCGGCTACCACCTCGCCAAGCAGGTGGCGAAGCAGCACATCACCCAGGAGCAAAGCGCCGAGGCCCTCGCCCGTCTTCGCCCGGCGGTCGGTCTCAGCGATCTTGCGCCGAGCGATCTCGTCATCGAGACCGCGACGGAGGATGAGGAACTGAAGGCGGCGCTGCTGTCCGAAGTCAGCAAAAGTCTCCGGCCGGATGCGATCATCGCCTCGAACTCATCCTCGATCTCGATCACCCGCCTTGCTTCGGCGACGGACCGTCCGGAACAGTTCATCGGCATCCATTTCATGAACCCGGTGCCGGCGATGCAATTGGTCGAACTCGTGCGCGGCATCGCCACCGGCGAGCCGACCTTCGAGGTGGCGCGGGACTTCGTCCAGCGGCTGGGCAAGACGACGACGGTTGCGGAGGACTTCCCGGCCTTCATCGTCAACCGCATCCTGATGCCGATGATCAACGAGGCGATCTACACGCTTTACGAAGGCGTCGGGACGGTCGAGGCGATCGACAACGCCATGCGGCTCGGCGCCAACCACCCGATGGGACCGCTGCAGCTTGCTGACTTCATCGGCCTCGATACCTGCCTGTCGATCATGCAGGTGCTGCACGACGGCCTGGCGGATTCGAAATACCGCCCCTGCCCGCTGCTCGTGAAATACGTCGAGGCCGGCTGGCTGGGACGCAAGACCCAGCGCGGCTTCTACGATTATCGAGGCGAAAAGCCGGTTCCGACCCGCTGATTATTCAGCAGGCGCGGACTTCTTCTTGTCGCTCAGCCGCTTCAGCATGTGCTTGCGCAGCACCTTGTTGATCGCCGTCTGGTAGCGATCCTCGCGGCTCTTGAACCAGGCCACCACGTCGGAATCCAGCCGGATCGTCACCGATTGCTTCACCGGCTTGTAGAGCGCCTTGGCTTCGGCGCTATCAGCGGCCGAAGAGGGGCTCGCGGCATCGACGACGGCCGCGCCGGCATCGTTCTTCTTCTTGCCCTTCTTCTTCATGAGATCCCCCGCACCGCCGGTACGTACATACCCACACGATCTCTATACTCGAAAACTCGAATTTTGTCAGCAGCGATTCGTTAGCCAAAAAGCCCGCTTTTCGGGATCGCGCGCCCCGTTTGGTGCATTTTCGTCCGGAACGGAGATGCGCCATGGACCCGGTCAGCGCCAATGCCTCGGCGGCGGCCATTCTCGAAGGCTACCGCCGGGCCATGTCCGAGCAGACACCTGTCGTGCAGTCGGACCCGGATGAACTCACCCTCACCGATGTCCTCGAAAACGCGACCGAACACGCCCAGGGGCTCGCCGGCTACCGGCTGGCCGGACCAGGCAAGAGGCTCGACCGCAGCGCCTGAATTCTTAACGGCGCGTTTACCCTGGTTTGTCAGGGTGGGTGCGAGGAGTAGATCTTGGACACCGCATCTCTCGCTTTGACCATGACGTCGATGCAGGCCGGCAGCCGCGCGCAGCAGGCCTCGATGATCGCCCTGAAGCAGGCGAACGAGATGGATCAGTCGATCGTCAACCTGCTCGCCTCCGCGGCCGAGGACATCAAGGCCCTGCTCCCCGACGGTGTCGGCGGCATGATCGACCGGGACGCCTGAGATGGGCGCCTTCCAGGTCAACGCCAAAGGTTATTATCTCTATACGCCGAGCTGGCAGCGCGATCCCGGCGCCACGATGCGCGCGGCCAACCGGGCGACCTACGACAACATGGTCGCGAACCAGAGCACGGCCGCCAACAATCTGATCGGCGGCAGCCTCGATTCGACGGCAGGCATGGTTCAGCTCACCATGCAGATCGCCAACGAACGCGTGCAAACACAATTGCAGGAGAGGTACAGCTCAGCGCTCTCCGGCCTCGACACCCTCGCTTAAGCTCAAGACTCTCCGACGGCGGCCTTTATCAGCGCCTTTCCGTCCTCGGAATCCCATACCGCCGGCCCCGGCAAATAGCCGATCTCGCAACCCGATCCGTCGATGATCAATGTCGTCGGCAATCCGACCGCGCGCCCGGCCATTTTCAGCGCCTGGAACAGCTTTCCGGTCGGCTCGGCATAGCGATTGATGTTGGCGAGCTTCAATTCTTCCAGAAACGGGACCGATTTCTTAAAGCCGTCGAGATCGATCGAGACGGCAACGACCTCAAACTTGTCGCTGCCCAGTTCCGACTGCACACGATCGAGATTCGGCATCTCCTCCCGACAAGGCACGCACCAGGTCGCCCAGATGTTCAGGAGCACAGTTTTCCCGGTGAAATCGGCGAGATTCAGCGGCTGCTCCTGGGCATTCACGAAGGTCAGCTCAGGCAAAGCGCGCGGCCGGTCCGGTACCAGGACGCCCGCGACCTCCCCGCGAGCAAGCGGTTTCATCCGCTCGATCGCCTTCTGATCGCCCGCACAGGCGAGCGCTCCTTGATTGCTATCCGCCGCGCTTCTCACGTATATCGCCGCCACGCCGGCGGCGATGCCAAGCACGGCGGCCAGTGCGAGAAGCCGCACCGTCGATCCGGAGCGCTTTGTCTCATCGGTCATGGGCTGGTCCGTATCATGCCTCAAAGGGGCTTGTAGATGAGCAATAAGATGTGGGGCGGGCGCTTTGCAGAGGGGCCCGATGCCGCACTCGAAGCGATCAACGCGTCGATCGATTTCGACCAGCGCTTCTATGCTCAGGATATACGTGGCTCGCAAGCGCATGTCGCGATGCTCGCCAGGCAGGGCATCCTGCCGGAAGCTGACGCCCGCGCCATCGCCAAGGGCCTGAGCGACATCCTGGTCGAGATCGAGGCCGGCGACTTCAAGTTCTCGCGGGCCCTCGAGGACATCCACCTCAACATCGAGTCACGCCTCGCCGAGTTGATCGGCCCCTCGGCCGGCCGCCTGCACACCGCGCGTTCCCGCAACGACCAGGTCGCCACCGATTTCCGGCTTTGGGTACGCGACACGATCGACTCGACCGACAAGGTTCTCGCCGGTCTCCAGACCGCACTCGCGAAAAAGGCGCTGGCGCATGCCGGTACGATCATGCCGGGCTTCACTCATCTGCAGAGCGCCCAGCCGGTCACGTTCGGCCATCATCTTCTCGCTTATGTCGAGATGGTCTCGCGCGATCGTGGGCGGTTCGCCGATGCGCGCGCCCGCCTGAACGAGAGCCCGCTCGGCGCGGCGGCCCTTGCCGGCACCGGTTTTCCGATCGATCGCCATGCCACCGCTGCGGCGCTCGGCTTTTCCGGCCCGATGCGGAATTCGCTGGACGCCGTATCTTCCCGCGATTTCGTGCTGGAGACTCTGTCGGCCGCTGCGATCGCTGCGACCCATCTGTCGCGTCTGGCCGAGGAGATCGTGCTGTGGACGACGCCGCAATTCGGCTTCGTCCGCCTGTCCGACCGGTTCACCACCGGCTCCTCGATCATGCCGCAGAAGCGCAACCCGGACGCCGCCGAGCTTGTGCGCGGCAAGACGGGTCGCGTCATCGGCGCCCTGATCGGCCTCCTTACCGTCATGAAGGGGCTGCCGCTCGCCTATTCCAAGGACATGCAGGAGGACAAGGAAGGCTCGTTCGACGCGCTCGACACCTTGCGCCTCTGCACGATCGCGATGACCGGCATGATCGAGGACCTCGAGCCGGACGCCGTGGCGATGAAGAAGGCCGCGGGAGCGGCCTATGCCACCGCCACCGACCTCGCCGATTGGCTGGTGCGGGAATTGAAGCTCCCCTTCCGCGAAGCCCACCACGTCACCGGCCGCATCGTCGGCAAAGCCTCGTCGCTCGGCAAGGCGCTGGAGGAACTGACGCTGTCGGACCTTCAGGAGATCGAGCCGCGCATCACCGATGCGATCTTCAACGTCCTCGGCGTCGAACGCTCGGTCGAGAGCCGCACCAGCTTCGGCGGAACGGCACCCGCGAACGTCGCGCGCGAGGCCGAAGCGTGGCAAAAGCGCCTCGCCGACGAAGCGTCCAGCCGTTGAGCGGCCATCCCGCCCTTGCGCCGAAAGCCTTCATCCACGATGTTGCGAACAGGATGGGGACGTATCCGCGTATGATTCATTTTCCGGGAATTCGGCCATGAACCGCCGCACGATCGTGACCGGCGTGGTTTTCACGGCGATCCTGCTCGTCGTCGCCGGTTGCGGCCGTCGCGGCGCGCTCGAGGCGCCGCCGAATGCCCAGCTCGCTCCGCCGCCGCCCGTCCAGAAGTCAGCCCTCACGGTTCCCACTCCGACGATATCGACGAACAGCGATGTCGCCGAAAGGAATAACAACGACAGTGATGAAGTCGAGGCGATGGCGCTCGGCACCGGTCCGGTGCTCGACAAATCGGCTCCGACCTCGGGTGGCTATGTGAAGGGCTGGGCCTACCAAGCCAAGCCGTCGGCGACCATGGTGCCGCCGGCGCCGGGGCGCACCAGGCCGATGAAATCGTCGAACAATTCGTTCCCGCTCGATCCACTCGTTCAATGAGCCCGAGGGCTCCAGCCCGTGCATCACTTCGCCTATCGTGACGGCATCCTCCATGCCGAGGATGTGAGCCTCGCCGCCATTGCGGAAGAGGTCGGAACTCCCGTCTACGTCTATTCGACCGCGACTTTGGAGCGGCACTACCGCGTCTTCGCAGAAGCCTTCGCTGGCATGCCGTCGCTCGTCTGTTACGCGGTCAAGGCGAACTCCAACCAGGCCGTTCTCGCCACTCTCGGGCGGCTCGGCGCGGGAATGGACGTCGTCTCCGGCGGCGAGCTGAAGCGCGCGCTCGCCGCCGGCGTCCCGGGCGAACGCATCACCTTCTCCGGCGTCGGCAAGATCGACGAGGAGATCGCGGCCGCGCTCGACGCGGGCATTCTCTGCTTCAACGTCGAGTCCGAACCGGAACTCGCCCGCATCTCCGCCATCGCCAGCGAGCGTGCAGCGACCGCCCGGATCTCGCTTCGCGTCAATCCGGATGTCGACGCCAAGACCCACGCGAAGATTTCGACCGGCAAGGCCGAGAACAAGTTCGGCATTCCGTTCCAGCATGCCCGCGCGGTCTACGCGGAAGCGGCCAAGCTACCTGGGATCGCGGTCACCGGCGTCGACATGCATATCGGCAGCCAGATCACCGAGGTCGAACCGTTCGACGCCGCGTTCGCGCTGATGGCCGATCTCGTCGGCACGCTGCGCGCCGACGGCCACATCATCGACCACATCGATGTCGGCGGCGGGCTCGGTATCCCCTACAAGCTCGACAACCAGCCGCCACCGCTGCCCGACGACTATGCGGACGTGGTGAAGAAGCATCTCTCCTCGCTCGGCGCGAAGATCGTGCTGGAACCGGGACGCCTGATCGCCGGCAATGCCGGCATCCTGCTGACCCGCGTCATCTATGTGAAGGAGGGCTCGGCGAAGAGCTTCGTCATCGTCGACGCGGCGATGAACGACCTGATCCGTCCGACGCTTTACGACGCCCATCATGACATCTGGCCGGTTGCCGAGCCGGAGCCGGCCGTCGCCCGCATCAGAGCCGACGTGGTCGGACCGGTCTGCGAAACGGGAGACTATCTCGCCCTCGACCGGTCCATGCCGCCGCTGAAGCGGGGCGACCTCGTCGCGGTCATGACAGCGGGCGCCTATGGCGCCACCCAGTCCTCGACCTACAACACGCGGGCGCTCGTGCCGGAAGTGCTGGTCCGCGGCCCCGAAATGGCGGTGATCCGCCCGCGTCCGCCGCTGGAAGACCTGATCGGCCTCGACCGCATCCCGACCTGGTTGCGCTAGACGCGCATACCCGTTCTGCACACTTGGTTACACTTTAGTCTGCCCTAGGACAGGCTGACGCCTCGTCTTCGCCCAAGTCCGTGCTACTCTTCTACATATGGAGAGTTCAGCCACGTGACGGGCGACGGCAACTCCGCCCCGAAATCACCGCCTCCCTTCGGCGAAAGCCCGAGGGCGCTCGATGCCCTGATGCAGCGCGCCCGTGCCGCACTCCTCTGGGAAGGATTGTGGCCCCCACTGGCCGCCGCCGGCACCGTCCTTCTCGGCTTCGCCGCGATCTCCTGGTTTGGCTTTTGGGACCTCATATCGCCTTATGGCCGCATCGCCGGTGTCGTCCTGTTCGGCGCGGTGCTGTTCTACGCTCTTTTCCCTCTCACTCGGTTGTCCTCGCCGAACCGCGCGTCTGCCCTCGCCCGTATCGATCGCGCCAGCGGCCATAACCATCGCCCCGCCACCGCGCTCGGCGACCCTCTGGCAAACCAGCCGGACGATCCGGTCACCCGCGCGCTCTGGGCCGTTCACCGCGCCCGCGCGTTGGAGGCGGCTCGCGATCTTCGCGCCGGCTTCGCCGCTCCTGGCCTCGCCCAGCGCGATCCCCGCGCACTTCGTTTCCTCGCGATCCTCGCCGCTCTGGTCGCATTCATCGCCGCCGGCACCGAGCGCGGACCGCGCCTGCTGTCCGCCTTCGACTGGCACACGCCGGCGATCGGATCCGCCCCTCCTCGCCTCGACGCCTGGGTGACGCCGCCGGCCTATACCGGCCGCGCGCCGATCTTCCTCACCGCTGCCAAGCAGGAAGACGCCGAACGGGCCGTGATGCCGGAGGCGGATCGCATTCACAGCGTTCCGGCCGGCAGTGTCCTGGTCGTTCGTACCGGCGGCGGCCGCACTGAGGTTTCCGCGCCGAATGCGCGCGTTCTGAACCCTGACGACAAGGTGCCCGGAATGGCGAAAGCCCCGCCCGGCGCGCCCGCCAATCCCGGCGAAGGGATCGCGGAGCAGCGTTATGCGCTCGACAACGACGCCGATGTCACCGTGACCCGTCCGACCGGCGAGCCCTTGGTCTGGCGCTTTACGGTCATCCCGGACAATCCGCCGTCCATCGCCTTCCGCACCGAACCGCGGCAGAACGAGAACGGCGCGCTGAACGTCGAATACTCCGCCTCGGACGATTACGGGATCGTCGCCGCCAATGCCGAAATCGCGCTCGCACCGCCCCGCGCGCTCCCCGGCAAGGAGGTCAAGCCGCCGCGACCGCTCTATGGCGCTCCTGAGGTGAAGCTCGCTTTGCCGCAGGGCCGAGGCGGGGATTCCGCGACCGCGATCGACGTCATCGATCATCCCTGGGCCGGTGCGCGGGTGCGCATGACGCTCGTCGCCAAGGACGAGCCCGGCCAGAACGCACGGAGCGAGACGCTCGAAACGGTGCTGCCGGCCCGACCCTTCACCCATCCTGTGGCGCGCGCGCTGATCGAACAACGCCGCCGTCTGGCGCTCGACGCCGAGCAGAAGACCGGCGTCCTCAGCATGCTCGACGCGCTGGCGCTCTATCCGGAGCGCTTCACGCCCTCGAATGGCGTCTATCTCGGCCTGCGCTCGGCCTATTGGCGGCTCGCCGGCGCGAAATCCGACGACGATCTGCGCGGCGTGGTCGACTATCTCTGGGAGATCGCGACACAGCTCGAAGACGGCGATCTGCCGGGCATGCAGAACGATCTCAAGGCCGCCGAGAAGGCGCTGCGCGACGCGCTCGACCGCAATGCGCCGGACGAAGAGATCAAGAAGCTGATGGATGATCTCCGTGCCGCGCTCGACAAATATCTGCAGGAGATGGCGCGGCAGATGCAGCAGAACCCCAATCGCCAGACGGGGCAACTGCCCCCAGGGGCCAAGCTGCTGACGCCGCAGGATTTGGCGAAGATGCTAGACCGGATGGAGGACCTCGCCCGCGGCGGCAACAAGCAGGCCGCGAAGGATCTCCTGTCCGAACTTTCGGAGCTGATGAACAACCTCCAGCGCAGCCAGCAGGCGCCGGGGCAGATGGACGAGGGTTCGGAGGCCGCCGCCAAGGCGCTCGACGAACTCGGCAAGATGATCCGCGAGCAGAGCCAGCTCCGCGACGAGACCTTCCGCCAGCGGCAGCCGGGCCAGCGCGGCCAGCAAGGACAACAGGGGCAGCAGGGGCAGCAGGGACAACGCGGCCAGCAACAGGGTCAGGGCCAGATGGGCCAACAGGGCGAAGGCCAGCAGGGCGAACCCGGCAGCGATCCGGGCCAGCAGGCCGGCGGACGCGAGGGCGGCCAAGGCGATCAGGGCATGGGCGGCCTCGGTGAGCGCCAGGGCGCGCTCCGCCAGCGGCTCGAACAGCTCCTGAAGGACATGCAGGCCCAGGGCCTTGAAGGCAATGACTCGCTCGGCGATGCCGGCAAGGAGATGGGCTCCGCCGAGGGCCAGCTCGGCGAGGGCGATGCCGGCCGCGCCTTCGGCTCGCAGGGCCGCGCGCTCGACGCGCTCCGTCAGGGCGCCCAGAGCATGGCCGAACAGATGCAGCAGCAACAGGGCCAGCAGGGCCAGGCCGGCAATCAAGGCCAGCCGAATGGCGGCCGCCGCCAGGGCCAGCAGGCCACGCAGGACGACACCGATCCGCTCGGCCGTCCGACCCGCTCCCGCCGCTACGATCCCGGCTCGACAGTCCGCGTACCCGGCGAGATCGACGCCCAGCGCGCCCGTCGCGTACAGGAAGAGCTCCGCCGCCGCGTCAGCGAGCCGACGCGCCCGCAGGACGAGCTGGATTATCTGGAGCGTCTGCTGAGGGATTGATGGCAAAGATTTGCCAAAGCTCCATCTCAACAGAAACATTCGGGCGGTGCGTTTTTCCGGGGCGGCGAAGCCGAGCCCGGAAATACGGCAGGACCGATATGGCTCCTCCGGTTAAGCCGGAGGACAACATCCGTTAGCGCTCGGAGTGTGGGTCACGGACTCCGCTTCGCGACCCCGAGACACACCCGGCCGATCCCGCCTAGGCCGCTTTCCGGGACTCCAGCGCGCCGTCCACCGCGCCGCGGATATCGGCCAGGCTGAACGGCTTCGTCACCACGTCATGGATCAGTGCTTCGAGGTCCGACGCGCGCTCGCGCTGATCGGCGAAGCCGGTCATCAGCAGGATCGTCATGTCCGGGCAATCGCGCGCGGCCGAAAGCGCCAGCGCGATGCCGTCCATCAGCGGCATGCGGATGTCGGAGAGCAGCAATTCATAGCCGTCCGGTTCGGCGATCAGCTTGTCGAGCGCTTCGGCGCCGTCTGAGGCCGTCGTGACCTGATGGCCGTCGAGCTCCAGCGCGCGATGGACGAAGCTCCGGATCGAGTCTTCATCGTCGACAACGAGGATACGGGCCATTCTTACGGTCCTCCGGTGATTGTCACGCCGTCTTCCTCGACGACGCCGACGAACGGCAATTGTCTATATGAATGAGCAACATCCATTCCATAACCAACCACGAAATAGTCCGGACATTCGAACCCGACGTAATCGGCGTTAATATCCACGGTACGCTTGCCCGGCTTGTCGAGCAGCACACAGGTCATAACCTCGCGCGCTCCCCTCTGTATCAGCAGGTTTTTCGCATAAGCGAGCGTCCGTCCCGATTCGAGAATGTCGTCGACGAGGATGACGTCGCGGCCGGTCACATCGCTGTCGATGTCACGCACGACGTCCACCGAGCCCGTCGACGTGGTGCCCGTCTTGTAGCTCGAGAGCTGCAGGAACTCGATCTGCGGCGCGAGCTCGGCATCGTGCATCGCCCGGATCAGGTCGGCGGCGAAGACGAAGCTGCCGCGCAGGACCGCGATGACCAGGAGGTCCTTGTGGTCCGCCAGTGCGATCTCTCTCGCGAGTTCGTGGATACGCTTGGCGAGAACCTCGGCTTCGAACAGCGGCCGGACAGTCAAACTCATTGATTCACCCGGGCGGACACATTGAACTGCGCGTCACGCGGATTAAGGAAGCGGACGGAGACGTCCCTGCCCCCGGCCGGCGGCGAAGCCAGCTGCGCGGCGAAGGGCAGCACATCACCAGCCGCCAGTTGAGGCTTCGAGGGCATCGCCGTCCAGACATAAATTTCGCGGCCACTCGTGGCCCGCACCGCAAGCCGCACGCGCGGCACCTCGACCGTTTGCTTCGAGACATTCTCGATGGAGCCGGTGACCGCGAGAACCGGAACGCCATTCTCGATCGTCTCGGACGTCTCGACGTCGTGGAAATCGAGGCCCCGCAAATTCACCGGAATACCGGCCACAGCGTAAAGCGAAGCGAGATCGGGGAATACGGACGCAACCTTGTCGCGCCCCGCAAAGAGGGCGATCACCAGAACCACGCCCGCGATCGTTGCCGCCGTGGTCGTCCGGGGTTTTTCGATTCGGATGGGAGGAAGCAGGCGCCTCGGCTTCTTCGGCGATGGCGGTGCGGGCGCGGCGGCGACGGGTTCCGGCACGTCCTCCTCGTCGTCCTCGTCCTCCTCATATTCGGCATCATCCCAGTCGAACGCCGCGACCGGCTCGACCATCTCCGGTTCGATCTCCTCCTCTGCGGCAAGATCGGTCTCCGGCATCACGCGCCATTTCGCGCCGCATTCCGCACAGCGCACCATGCGACCGTCCGGGCCGAGCGATTCAGGCTCGACCTCGTACTGGCTTACGCAATCGGGACAGGTGATAAGCATGGCGTCGCGACTCGTCTTAGCGCATGAACATGCCCGCAGGCGGCAAATCGGTTGATGCCGCCCGCCATCCCGCGCGCGCGCGGTTAACAATCGGTTAAGCTGACGGATATCTGCTTACGGAAGCAGGTGAAGTCCCTTCCGAGAGGTCGGAAAAAGTGGTCCGGTTCGAAAACGTCGGTTTGCGCTATGGGCCTGGTCCCGAGGTCCTGAGCGATCTCTCCTTCCAGATCGATGCGAACTCGTTCCAGTTTCTGACCGGCCCGTCTGGCGCCGGGAAGACGTCTCTTCTGCGGCTGCTTTTCCTGTCGCTCAAGCCGACGCGAGGGCTGATCTCGATCTTTGGCCGGGACACCGCAACCCTGACCCGCCGCGACCTGCCGGACATCCGCCGCCGCATCGGCATCGTGTTCCAGGATTTTCGACTGCTCGACCATCTGACCACGTTCGAGAACGTCGCCTTGCCTCTCCGCGTGCTGGGCCGGGAGGAGAGCATCTACCGCGCCGAAGTCGTCGAACTGCTCCGCTGGGTCGGGCTCGGTGACAGGGTGAACGCCTATCCGCAGGTGCTGTCGGGCGGCGAGAAGCAGCGCGCCGCGATCGCCCGCGCCGTGATCAGCCGTCCCGAATTCCTGCTCGCGGACGAGCCGACCGGCAACGTCGACCCTCACCTCGCCCGCCGTCTGCTCCGGCTGTTCGTCGAACTGCACAAATCGGGCACGTCCGTGCTAATCGCTACGCACGACATTGCCCTGATGGACCTGTACGATGCACGCCGACTCGTCCTCAGCGACAGCCGCCTTCATATTTACGATTGATGAGTCCGCTCTCCTCCCGCCTCTCCAGTCTTTCGCCGCTTTCGCCGGGCGAAGGCCGGCGCTCGCCGCCTCTGGTGCCGGGCGCTTCTCTCGCGGGCAGCGCGCTGATCGTGATCATCGCCATCATGAGCTTTCTCGCCTCGCTCACGGTCGGCGCGGTCGATATCGTCCGCGATGCGGCGCGCGGCTGGCAGTCGCAGGTCCTGCGCGAAGTGACGATCCAGATCCGGCCCGCCGACGGCCGCGACATGAACGCGGCCGTCTTGCAGGCTCTGGCGCTCGCTCGGGCGACGCCGGGCGTGACCAGCGCCCAGGCCTATAGCGACGCGCAGATGGCGGCCTTGCTGGAACCGTGGCTCGGCTCGGGCGTGAATATCCGCGACCTCCCGACACCGCGCCTGATCGTTGTGCGTACGGCCGAGGACCGGCAACCCGACCTCGCGGGCCTGCGAAACCGCCTCTCGGCCGAAATACCCGGCGCGAGCCTCGACGATCACACCGCCTGGCTCGACCGCCTGCGGTTGACCGGCAACACGCTCGCCGGCTTCGGCATCTCGATCCTCGCGCTCGTCATTCTCGCCACCGCGCTCTCCGTGCTGTTCGCCACGCGTGGCGCGGTCTCCGGCAACAAGGACGTTGTCGAGGTGCTGCATTTCTGCGGTGCGCGCGACGGCTATGTCGCCCGAGCCTTCGCCCGCCGCTTTCTCGGTTTGGGGCTACGCGGAGCGATGATCGGCGGCGGTCTCGCCATCCTGTTCTTCCTGGCTGCCGACCTCCTTGGGGGGTCAGGAGATGCGGCAGGAAGTCTGCTCTTTGGCCGTTACAGCATGAGCCTGAGCGGCTATATCGGCATCGTCGTTCTGGCGCTGTTCATCGGCGTCCTGACCGCCGCGACCTCGCGGCTCACTGTGATGGCACATCTGAGGCGGCTCGATTGACCGGTGAAGAAGGCACGGGAACGAAACCCCGGCCGCCGTCCTTGCTGAAGCGCCTTGTGCAGATCGCCGTCATCGTCGGCAGCATCGGCGCGCTCGCGCTCGTGGGCGGCTTCATCGCGTTCGTCGCGACAATCCCTCGGGATGAACCCGCGGCCAATGTTTCGGGAGACGGCATCGTCGTCCTGACCGGCGGAGCCGAACGCATCGCCGAGGCAACCGAGCTGCTCGCCGAGGGCCGCGCCCGCCGGCTTCTGATCTCCGGCGTCGATCCGCAAACCACCGGCGCGGAGATCGTGCGCATCTATCCCCGCGCCAAACGCTGGCTCGACTGCTGCGTCGATCTCGGCCGCCGGGCATTGAACACCGCCGGCAACGCCGTCGAGACCCGCGAGTGGATCCGGCGCCACGGCTTCCAGACCGTCATCGTGGTGACGTCGGGCTGGCATATGCGGCGCTCGCTGCTGGAACTCCAGCGCGTCATTCCGGAAGCGATCCTCCTGCCGTATCCGGTCATCACCGGCAATGCCGGCAGCGAGACATGGTGGGGGGAGCCGGCGAATTTCCGCCTGCTCGCCACGGAATATGTCAAATACCTCGCCGCCCTCATCCAGGTTCGCGTCGCCCCGCGGATCGCCGACGACGAACCGAAGAAGTCATGACCGTCCTCCGCGCAATCGCCTTCAACATCCTGGCCTATTCGCTGTTCCTGATCATGGCGGTGCTCGGCCTGCCGTTCCTGGTCACTCGCGAAAGCGCGTTCTGGGTTGCCCGCGCCTGGGCCAACATCACGATCTGGCTGATGCACCACGTCGCCGGAATCAAGCTGGAGGTGCGCGGCCTCGAGCATCTGCCAGACGGCGGCTGCATCATCGCCGCGAAGCACCAGTCGGCGCTGGAGACGTTCTCCGCCGTTCCCTATCTTGGCCAGTTCGCGTTCATCCTGAAGCGCGAGCTGAACTGGGTGCCGCTGTTCGGCTGGTACACTTCGCGGACCGGCATGATCCCGGTGAACCGAGGCGCGAAGTCGGCCGCGCTGCGCGAGATCACGATCAAGGCCAGGCAAGCGATCGCCGAGGGCCGCAAGATCATAATCTATCCCGAAGGCACCCGCCGGCCGCCCGGCGCGCCGCCGGAATACAAGTTCGGCGTCATCCATCTCTATTCGGAACTCGACGCGCTCTGCGTTCCGATGGCGGTCAATTCCGGCCTCTATTGGCCCCGCCGCTCGCTCAAGCGCTATCCCGGCACTGCCACGCTCGAATTCCTCGAACCGATCCCGCCGGGCCTCGACCGTGACACTTTCCGGACCCTGCTGCAGGATCGGATCGAGACGGCAACCGCGCGCCTGATCGCGGAAGCCCGCACGCGCGGCGAAGGCATCCCGGAAAATGAGATCGCGCCGCCGAAGACGAAGTCAGCCCAGTAGCCGACCGCCAGCTGCCATCGAGCAGGGCTCACTGCCCAGTCGCTCGGCCATCCATTCGAGCTCCGGATCGCAGACACCGATATGGCGAAGATGCGTCACCGTGTTGATGACGTAGTCGCGGTTCGGCCCGCCCTCGCCCCGGCTCTGCGAGACGAGCGCAAGCCTCTCTTCCCGCGTCAGGCGCCCCGCGTATTGGTGGTGGCGGCGGTCCGCGACATAGGCCAGCGCGACTTCACGGCTGCCGTCCTCGAACCGGACGGGCCGCATCACCTCGCGATAGACGTAATTCCTGAGCTCACGCTCGTGCAGATAGGCGCGCGTCTCGTGCGCCCGCTCGGCGGCCACCCGGAAGGCGACGCCACGGCATGAACCGCCGGCGTCGAGCCCGAGCACCAGACCCGGCTGCTCTTTCGTGCCGCGCCAATGATTGGAAAAGATGCAGAGCGACCGGTGCGCCCCGACGAGCCGAGCCGGCTTTGCCTCATCGAAGGCAAATCCCGGCTGCCACATCAGCGAGCCGTACCCGAAAATCCAAAGATCTGTAGAAGCGTCCATTACCTGCGGGCGCGGAGCTTCGCGAATCTCCGCCTTCTTCGAGCTAAGCCTTGGCTGACGGCGGGATCAAGGCAAACCACATGCCAGTCACGGCTTTTCATAGCCCGAATCGTCATCCTCCGGCTTGACCGGAGGATCCATGGCGATGATGTGGATGCTCCGGTCGAGCGGGAGCATGACGGCGGGCAATCCCTCACTCCCCGGCCGGCGTCCCCGTCCCGTGGCGGCGGCCGAAATCGGCCTCGGACGTATCCTGCCCCATCTCGACGATGCCGCGACGGATCGCGCGTGTCCTCGTGAATAGGTCGAACAATGTATTGCCGTCGCCGCGCCGGATCGCGCGCTGGAGCGCCGTCAGGTCCTCGGTGAAGCGGCCCAGCATTTCCAGCACCGCATCCTTGTTGTGCAGGAAGATGTCGCGCCACATCGTTGGGTCGGACGCGGCGATGCGGGTGAAGTCGCGGAAGCCGGAGGCCGAGAACTTGATCACCTCGGCGCGGACGCTCTCCTCCATGTCGGCGGCGGTGCCGACGATGTTATAGGCGATCAGATGCGGAATATGGCTGGTGATGGCGAGCACGAGGTCGTGGTGCTCCGCCGACATCACCTCGACATTGGCGCCGATGCCACGCCAGAAGGCGGCGAGCTTCTCGACGGCCTTCGGGTCGGTGCCCTCCGGCGGCGTCAGGATGCACCAGCGGCTCTGGAACAGCTCGGCAAAGCCGGCATCCGGGCCGGAATGCTCGGTGCCTGCGATCGGATGCGCCGGGACGAAGTGCACGTCGGCCGGCAGATAGTTCCCCATCTGCTTCACGACCGACGTCTTAACCGAGCCGACATCAGACACGATTGCGCCGGGCTTCAGCACCGGACCGATCGCCTTCGCCACCTGCTCCGACGCACCGACCGGCACGCAGGCGATGACGAGGTCGGCGCCGTCGGCCGCCTCGGCCGGGTCAAGCGTGTAGGCATTTCCGAGGCCCAGCTCACGCGCGCGGTCGAGCGTCTTCTGCGAGCGCGTCTGGACGACGATCTCCTTCACGAGCCCGTTCTGCCGTGCCGCATGCGCGATGGATGAGCCGATCAGGCCGATACCGATCAGCGCCAGCCGGCCGAAAAGAGGTTCAGCCACGCGGCGCTCCCATGAATTCGGCCAGGGCTGCCACCACGAAACGGTTCGCCTCCTCGCTGCCGACCGTCATCCGGAGCGCGTTCGGCAGGCCGTAGGCGGCAACGCGGCGCAGGATCAGGCCGCGCGTCGACAGGAACTCGTCGGCGTCGGCCGCCGTCTTGCCCGGCTCCTCGGGGAAATGGATCAGCACGAAATTCGCCACGCTCGGCGTCGCGTGGAGGCCGAGCTTGGACAATTCGAGGTCGAGCCATTCGAGCCATTTCGTATTGTGCTCGACCGACATCTCGATATGCGCCGTGTCATCGAGGGCGGCGACGCCGGCCGCGACCGCAGCGCCCGATACGTTGAACGGCCCGCGGATGCGGTTCAGCACGTCGACCACGGCCTCCGGCCCATACATCCAGCCGATACGCAGATTGGCGAGGCCGAAGATCTTCGAGAAGGTGTGGGTAACAACGACGTTCTCGAACTCGTCCACCAGTTCGCGGCCGTCGGTGTAGTCCGGCTTGCGGACATATTCCGCATAGGCGGCGTCGAGGACGAGCAGGATATCGGGGCGCAGCCCGGCATGCAGGCGCCGCACCTCTTCCGCCGGCAGATAGGTGCCGGTCGGGTTGTTCGGATTGGCGATGAAGACGATCTTCGTCCGCTCGGTGATGTTGGCGAGGATTGCGTCGACATCGGCGGTGTAGCCGGTTTCGGGAACCACGACGGGCGTCCCGCCCCGGCCCATGATCGCGATCTTGTAGACGAGGAAGCCGTGCTCGGTGAACAGACCCTCGTCCCCCGGACCGACATAGGCATGGGCGAGCAGGTTCAGCAGTTCGTCGGAGCCCGCGCCGCAGACCAGACGCGCCGGATCGAGGTCGTTCGCCTTGCCGATCGCCTCGCGAAGTACTTTCGACGTGCCTTCCGGATAGAGCGAGAGCTTGGCGCCCGTCGCCGTATAGGCCTCAATCGCGCGCGGACTCGGCCCGAATGGCGTCTCGTTCGAGGAGAGCTTGAAGATGCGGTTGACGCCCGGCGCGCCGGTGGACTTGCCGGGGACGTAAGGCTCGATGTCGAGAATGCCCGGGCGCGGCACCGGGCGGATAGGCTGGCTGAGCATTTCTGTCATCCTGCCGCGGCGGCAGGGGCCGCGGTGTCGGCGAGGTCGATCGGCTGGGCATAGCTGCCGACGCGGACCGCTCCCTCGGGTACTCGTGCTGAGGGGATGGCGACGAGACCTCGCCATCGATCGCCGCCGACGGTCTCGGTGATCACGTCGAACATGCCGGCCGGTGGCGCGGCGGCGAAATCGGCGGCGACCACCGCGATCTCATCGACGGCGGCATCGCCGAGCGGCTTCGCGATCACCACCGCAGGCGTCGCGGCCGGGCGGTCCGGATAAATCAGGAACGGCAGGCGTGCCATCACCTGCGGCTTGCCGGGACCGATGTTCAGCCACCACGGCGAGCGCGTGACGCCGAGCCCGATCAGACCGAGATCGCCCTGCGAAGCGGAGACGGCGGAAACCACTGCGTCGGCGCTGTCATAGGCGATGAGCGGCACGTCGAAGCCCATCTGGAAGCGCGCGAGATCGCGCATGCCGGCCGGGTCCGACGACATGTCGACATGCACCGCATACGGCGCCTGCACATGGGTGAAGCCGGAAATGATCGTCCGCCAGATGTTCTCGACCGCCGAGAACGGCAGCCTTCCGCTGTGGCGGGCGACGAGGCGGCGCATCATGTCGGCCTCGCGGCCGGGCCGGAACGCCGAGCCGGTCTCGCCGGTGCGCTTCACCCGGACCAGCGCATCGATGATGCCGCCCCGTTCGATCAGGAGGCGATGCATCGCATCGTCGATCCGGTCGATCTCGTGGCGCAAGTCGTCGAGGGTCTTGGGCGTGTCGTTCATGGCGTCTGGCTTGTGAGCAGGGGCGCACTCAATACGCCGCTGATGCCGGAAGTCAAAGAAACGTTGACTTCAGACCGGCGTGACACCTTATCTGTCGCCCGCACCTAGGAAGGATGCCCGGCGCTATGGCCAGGCCGAAAGTCGTCGAGTCGATCAAGGAAGCAGCCCGCCGGGAAGCGGACCTGCCACAGAGCCATGTCGCACGCTTCGGCCCGGAAAGTCCGCTGAAGCTCGATTGCGGCATCAGCCTCTCGCCCTATCAGGTCGCTTACAAGACCTACGGCACGCTCAACGCCGACAAGTCGAATGCGGTCCTTGTCACCCACGCGCTGACGGGCGACCAGCATGTCGCCAACGAGCACCCGGTGACCGGCAAGCCCGGCTGGTGGGAGACCATGGTCGGCCCGGGCCTGCCGATCGACACGACCCGTTATTTCGTCATCTGCTCGAACGTCCTCGGCGGCTGCATGGGCACGACCGGCCCGTCGTCGATGAATTCGGCGACCGGCCGCCCCTGGGGCGTGGATTTCCCGCTGGTGACGATCCCCGACATCGTCCGCGCCCAGGCCGCCCTGATCGACCACCTCGGCATTGACCAGCTGTTCGCCGTCATCGGCGGCTCGATGGGCGGCATGCAGGTGCTGGAATGGGCAGCGAGCTATCCGGACAAGGTCTTCGCGGCTATGCCGATCGCCACCGCCGCCAAGCATTCGGCGCAGAACATCGCCTTCCACGAGGTCGGCCGCCAGGCGGTCATGGCCGACCCGGAATGGCATGGCGGCCGCTATCTCGAGCACAACGCGGTGCCCCGCAAGGGCCTCGCGGTCGCGCGCATGGCGGCGCACATCACCTATCTCTCGGAAGCCGCGCTGCAGCGGAAGTTCGGCCGCGAATTGCAGGACCGCGAGCGCCCGACCTTCACCTTCGACGCCGACTTCCAGGTCGAGAGCTATCTCCGCCATCAGGGATCGAGCTTCGTCGAGCGCTTCGACGCGAACTCCTATCTCTACGTCACCCGGGCGATGGACTATTACGATCTCGCGGCCGACCACGGCGGCGTCCTCGCCAACGCCTTCAAGGGTACCAAGACCCGATTCTGCGTGATGGGCTTCACCTCCGACTGGCTGTTCCCGACCTCCGACAGCCGCGCCATCGTCCACGCGCTGAACGCAGCCGCGGCGAACGTCTCCTTCGTCGAGATCGAAAGCGATAAGGGGCACGACGCGTTCCTGCTCGACGAGCCGGAATTCTTCGCCACCGCGCGCGGCTTCCTCGCTGGTGCCGGCAAGGCGCGTGGCCTTCCGGAGGCGGAGGGCTGATGGTTTCTCCGAGAATGGTCCGCGAGGGCGCTCCGATGCGCGCCGAGTTCGCGCCTGTGGTAGAGACCGCGCGTCCCGACCATCTCCTGATGGCAGAGATGATCCAGCGCGGCGCGCGCGTCCTCGATGTCGGCTGCGGCGACGGCCAATTGCTGCGCCTGCTCGTCTCCCGCAAGAACGTCGACGGTCGCGGGATCGAGCTCAGCCAGTCCGGCGTGAACAATTCCGTCGCCCACGGCCTCTCGGTCATCCAGGGCGACGCCGACAAGGATCTCGACCAGTATCCGGACGATGCCTTCGACTATGTGATCCTGTCGCAGACGCTGCAGGCGACGCGCCATCCCCGGGCGGTAATGGAGAACCTGCTGCGGATCGGCCGCCGCGCCGTGGTGTCGGTCCCGAATTTCGGTCACTGGCGGATGCGCATGCAGCTCCTCGCGCTCGGCCGCATGCCGGTGACGAAGACGCTGCCCGAGACCTGGTACGACACCCAGAACATCCATCTCTGCACGATCCGCGATTTCGTCGATCTGTGCGATGAGGTCGGCGCTCACATCGAACGCGCCGTCGCGCTCGACGTTTCGGGACGACCGGTCGGCCTGCGCCTTCCATGGTGGTTCTGGAACCTGTTCGGCGCACAGGCGGTGTTTCTGCTGAGCAGGGGCTAGGCACCCCTTCCGCCGTCGGAACTAGGCCTCGTCTCGCCGAACCGGAATCCCCACGCCCGGCACCAGAACCGGCGAGCGCACCCTGACGCGGCTCTCCTTAGCCGCCTTCCTTTTGGCGCGGACTGGCGTGTACACCGACTTCACCGCCTCGACGATGTGGACGCCCGAGAACGGGCTCCAGAACTGGCCGCCCAGCCGCTCCAGCGCAATCGCCGAGCGCAGCACGATGCCCTTGTCGATCGGCGGGAACATCAGCGCCTCGCTCCAGGTCACCGGCGCGAACTGCGACTCGCGAAGCAGCGCCGAGAGCTGTGCGCGGCTGTAGGGGCGTCCGTGGCCGAAGGGCGTGGATTCGATCCGCGCCCACGGCCCACGCCGGTTGGCCACGACCGCGAGCAATTTGCCGCCCGGCGCCAGGCACCGCGAGCATTCGCGGAGCACTTCGCGAGGATCGTCAGCGCTCTCCAGTGCATGGACGAGGATCACCCGGTCTATGGCCGCGTCAGGCAAGGGCCAGATGTCTTCCTCGACCAGCGCCGAGGCCGTGCCGCGGCCGGACTCCCAGGGCATCACCCCCTGCTCCGCCGGCATGAAGGTCATCACCCGTTCGGCATCGTCCCGGAACGGCCCGAGAAACGGCGCGGCGAACCCGAAGCCAAGGACCCGGAGGCCGGCGACGTCCGCGAACCGCGCGCGCAGTTTCGCGCGCAGGACGCGCCGGGCCATCTGCCCGAGGCGGCCGTGATAGAAGGTGCGGAGATCGACGACGTCGAGAGACAATAGGGCCTCTTAGTAGAGTCCCTCGTTCCTCATAACATCCGAGATGAGGTTGTCGGGCTCGCGATCGAGGCAGTGGATGTTCTTTACCCATACCCGGCGGCTTCCATACCGGCCGTCGATCGTGACCAGTTTAGGATAGCAACCGACCGAGGGATCGTTGACGTAATAGGGCCGCTCGCTCGGCCAGATCGCCTGGGCGGCGCGGCCTTCCCTGCCCTGGCGATGGCTCGCATCGGCGATTCCGGGGGCCGCGGTGGCAGCAATCACAAACGCCAAGCCGAAGGCAGTGGAGATTTTCCGGATCATCGAAGCCATCCCGTAATGCGTCAGCTACAGGAGATAGTCCGGCCGCCCCTTTGTTCCAAGGGAAAAGCCGACCTTTCAGCCGGCATCTCGTACTGTGCTTATCGATCGGTAGCAGAGACGAGGTTCAAGCCGCCTGGAACCGATTTATCTGAGGACGGCTTTCGCCAATATCCCGCCGGCCAGCATCTATCGCATCGTCCGGAAGGGCGACGTGCCGCCCGAGTGCCGCCCGGCTGACGAAATCCTCCCGAAACACGGCCGTGTCACGATCAGCGCATCACACAAAGATCGGCCGTACGACGGCGTTCTCTACACGCACCCGAACGGCCGGGGAGGATGCCATGCGCGAGCCCGATCACGACAAACTGGATGCACTCGTTGGCCGGATGGTCGGCGACCTCGGCGCCTGTACGACGGGCCCCCTGGTCGTCCTCGGAGACCGCCTGGGCCTGTTCAAGGCGATGGCCGATGGTGACCCGGTCTCGCCGGAAGAACTGGCGCAACGCACCGGAACGCGCGAACGCTATGTCCGCGAATGGCTGTCCGCCCAGGCGGCGGCGGGCAACGTCGACTATGACGACGAAACGAACAGGTTCAGCCTGTCTCCCGAACAAGCGGCAGTGTTCGCCAACGAGGACAGTCCCGCCTTCTTTGCCGGGGCGTTCGAAATCCTCCAGGCGATGTGGATGGACGAGCCGAAAATCGCCGACGCCTTCGTGAGCGGCAACGGCGTTGGCTGGCACGAACACAGTCAGTGCCTGTTCCGCGGCACGGAGCGCTTCTTCCGGACCGGCTACAATGCCAGCCTCGTCAGCTCCTGGATTCCGGCCATGAATGGAATGTCCAGGCGCCTCGAGGAAGGAGCCGTCGTCGCGGATGTCGGCTGCGGTCACGGCGCCTCGACGGTCCTGATGGCAAAGGCCTATCCGAAGTCCCTTTTTTACGGCTTCGACTATCACGAAGCCTCGATCGAGCGAGCCCGCTCGGCCGCGGAAGAAGCGGGAGTCGGGGACCGCGTCACCTTCGACCGGGCGTCCGCGTCCGATTTCCCGGCAAGGGACTACGATCTCGTCGCGATGTTCGATTGCCTGCACGACATGGGCGACCCGGTGGGCGCCGGCCGCCATGTCCGCGAGACGCTCGCGTCCGGCGGCACCTGGATGATCGTCGAGCCGTTCTCCCACGACAGGCTCAAGGACAACCTCAATCCGGTCGGACGGATCTATTACGGCGCCTCGACCATGCTCTGCACCCCGGCCTCGCTAGCCCAGGACGTGGGATTGGCGCTGGGCGCCCAGGCGGGCGAGACGCGCCTCAGGAAGGTCGCTCTAGACGCCGGCTTCTCGCACTTCCGCCGCGCGACGGAGACGCCGTTCAACATGGTGTTTGAGGCACGCGCCTGAAACGAGAAAGGGCCGGCTCCCATGGGCCGGCCCTTTCGTCATCGTGCCACCGGGATCAGTAGCAGATCTTCTTCGTCTTCCAGACGAACTGGTCGTACTTGTTGCTCCACACCTTCACCTTCTTGAAGGTGCAGAAATCCGGACCGTAATCGTAGGCCGGGTAATAGCCGCCGTAATGCGGGCCGTAGCCATAGCCGTATCCGCCGAAGCCGATACCGATGTGGATGCCCTTGGCCGAAGCGGCGGTCGGGGCGGCGGCAGCGGCGCCGAGAGCGGCGATTGCGGCCATGGAAATCATGATCTTGCGAAGCATCGTGGTCATCCTCGGTCTTTGGAGAGACCGTCCGGAACCATTTCCCGCGGCCTCGATGACCATTGGTCGGCGCCGCCTCGAAACGGGTTCAATGCCCCGTTCGCAGGGTGAATGATTTCTTTCCGCGTCCGCCCAGTTGACCTTCAACCCGGCCAAGCCCAGTTTCCCGCGCAAGCGCAAGGAAACAATCAATGCCCGATATCCGCCTCGTCCCCTGCCTCGCCGACAATTACGCCGTGATCGTTCGCGAGGGAGATACCGTGATGCTCGTCGACGCACCCGAGGCGGGTCCGATCCGGGAGCAGCTCAAGGCCGATGGCTGGCGGCTGACGCACATCCTGATCACCCACAAGCACGACGACCATATCGCCGGCATTCCGGAGCTCGCGGCCGAATATTCGCCGATCATCGTCGGACCCGAAGCCGAGCAGGACAAGATCCCGGGCCTCACCCGGACGGTACGCGAGGGCGACAAGGTCGAGGTCGGCCCGATGGTCGCCGACGTCTACGAGACGCCGGGACACACCTCCGGCCACGTCTCGTTCCATTTCCCAAAGGAGAAGCTGCTGTTCTCCGGCGACACCTTGTTCGCGCTCGGCTGCGGCCGCCTGTTCGAAGGCTCGCCCGCCCAGATGTGGCACTCGCTCTCGAAGCTCCGCGCTCTGCCGGACGACACCTCGGTCTATTGCGGCCACGAATACACGTTGTCGAACGCCCGCTTCGCGATCACGGTCGACCCGCACAACAAGGCCCTGCAGGAGCGCGCCGCCGACATTGCCCGCGCGCGGGATGCCGGCCAGCCGACAATTCCGTTCCAGCTCGGGCTCGACAAGGCGACCAGCCCCTTCCTGCGCGCCGACGATCCGGCCGTCGCGACAGGCGTCGGAACACCGGGAGCCTCGCCGGAAACCGTGTTTGCGGAAGTTCGCGAGCGCAAAAACAATTTCTGACAAACCGCGTTGCAATGCCCCGCGATCTTTGGCATAGAACGCGCCTCGCGCCGGGCACGCCCGCCGCGACGGGACTGAAGCGTGCGGGTGTAGCTCAGGGGTAGAGCACAACCTTGCCAAGGTTGGGGTCGAGGGTTCGAATCCCTTCGCCCGCTCCAGTTTCCCATCGATCGAAGCCGTGGGGACTCCACGGCTTTTTTCGTTTGGGCCTACATGTCGCGGATTGCTCGCGAAGGGCTCCGGTTACCGCGCGGTTACATGATGCTCCCCGCTACGGAAACCCGCCCCGGCTGTGATCCGTCGGCGGCCCGTAACTCCCTCTCATCTTCCCACTTTAATTGGACACCACACTTGCCAGCTTCCAAGCACGATACATTCGCTGACCGCCGATCCGCTGCAGCGAGCGCCAGACAGGCGCTGCTCGAAAAGTTCAAAACCCGTCCGGCCGAGGATGATGCGGCCGAGATCGAGCGCCGCGCCGAGCGCACCCGCATTGCCGAGGCGCGCGCCGCCCGCCTTGCCGAGAAGGAAGCCGTGCGCAAGGCCGAAGAGGATCGCCGCGCCGCCGTGCGTGAGCAGGAAGAAGCCGAACGCCTCGCCGCCGAAGCGGCAATCGAGGCCGAGCGCGTCGCTGCCGAACAGGCGCTGGCCGAAGAGAAGAACGCCCGCGACGCTGCCAAGGCCGCGCGGATCAAGCAGGTGGTTGTTGATGAGGCTGCGCAGAAGGCCGCCCGCGACGCCCGGTACGCCAGCCGCAAAAGCCGTGTCGCGCGCGGCTGAAAGCCAACGAGCTACCGAGGGTTCGACCCTTCCACCGACCCAGTCAGCCCGAACAGAAGCCGCGGGAAACCGCGGCTTTGTCGTTTTCGGGCGAGCCCGTTCGCTGGGGCGCACACACCTTCAGGGCGCGTTCCCCTGTTCTTCAGGTCCGCTAACGGCCGAACTTCAACTGCTCCTTGCCCGGCATTGGCGAGCCATCTCCAGGACCCGCTTGAGGACAGCTATTGCGGCCTCGCTTTCCTTGCCACCGGCGCGGGACAGGTCCAGGGCGAAACGAAACAGTTCTTCAAGGCCCTGGTCGTCTTCAGCGATCAAACGCGTCGCCGCGAGAACGGCTTCGTCGGTCGGAGCCAGTCCCACCGCCGCCTCGACGATCTGCCCAACGACGTCCAGTTCTGGATGAAGCCCCAGGCGCGACGAACGAGTGTTTACATAGTCCGCCATCCGGGCGAACAACGCCACTTCATCGTCATAACCTTTGGCCATTGCCACGCGTGCGAGCACCTTCAGGCCCGGCATGCATTGTTGGCGGGCAGTTTTGGCAATGCGCGCAGCACTGGTTTCGGTTGGCCTTGCTAGCGCTTGGTTCACCCGAACCAGGACATCGACGTCCACAAAGCCCTCGTCGCTGAGCGCTGTGTCCAGCTCCACAAAAACCACGGGCTCTGGCGGCGCGACGTGGGGACGCTGACACTGGTGGGCGATCCATTCCGGCAAATAACCAAGCTGGACCTGATGCCGCTTTTGGCCTCCCAAAAGTCCCTTACTCACCCACCAGCCATCAACAGCAATGGCAAAGCTTTTTCGGTAGCGAGAAGATTCCACCTCTTGTCGAGCAAGGACACCAAACCGATCCTCGCCGGCGGCCTTCGCTTCCTGAATGAAGGACTGAACTTCTCTCAGTCGAGAACGCAGGCCAGCGACCTCGACGGGCATACCTTCATTCAATTTGCGCCAAGAGCCGGCTGGCGGCCCTGCTCGTTGGCCTTGGATCTTCGTCGCCACGCGACGCCTCGACAGGGAAGAGCGCGCTCACGCCGTCCCATCCTGCGGAGTCGTTTCTGACCTCAATCGTTCCATTCGCGCGAGCGCATGTGGCATCGATTTCGATCGTAATCGCGTCACTGCGTTTCGTTGTTGGCACCCACGACATCCCCTTTTTGTGCCCGGGGCATTTCTCGGAGTCGTGCCTGTGGCGCTATGAGGCTCGGTTCACGGCAGTGGCTGGTCGCCGGGTGTGGAAAGTGGCGGACAAGTCCGCCACTGCCAATATCAGCTGGCCTTCCTGGTCACCAGCGTCAGCGTACCGTCCGGCCCCAGGCTGGCTACGATGACGTGGGCCGAGGTCAGGCCCTTGGCTTCGAGCTCGGATTTGATTTTGGGGGAGGCGTCGATCGAAGCGCGCAACCTTTGAAGATCGCCGTCGCCGCGCTGTGCCACCACTTTGTTGACCTGCGTCTGTGTGGATTCAGGCAACTCATTCATATCGACGATATCGATGCTTTGAATCGTCGGGGTCGCCGCGGGGGGAGATGTCGGCGCGGCCGTAGGAGGCTGCACGGATGGCTGCTGCGCGGATGGCGCTTGCGCGTTGGCCGCCGTTGCGAAGGCGAGAGCGGCGCCCGCTGCCAGAATTGCGATCATGCGCATGGGGATTCCCTTCCTCGGGCATGGTCACCAGCGACCATCCTGACACCTCACACGCCGAACGCGGTTGGAAGTCGGGCGTCGGATGGTCATTCCGTGGTCATGTCGCGCCGAAAATGTGCACCGTCTCGCGGCGCCCGAACGCCGGCAGGGTTCCCACGGCGGCCATGCGGCGATGGTGAGGCGGCGAGCGCCGTGCAGTTTCAGTTCCAGCCCGCCCACCAAGCAGACCGCTCACCGGCACCGGCTCAAGGCGCACGAGGCCATAGCAGAAGAAAGGGCGTTTACTCCGCAGCATCGCCCCCCGGCACCGCACACACCTCCGACCGCGTCAGAAACCGCCGTTCCCGCCCGTTATCCAGCGAGAACATGCCACCGCGGCCCGACACGACGTCGATGATCAGGTCGGTGTGCTTCCACATCTCGTATTGGGGGCCGCCGATGTAGAACGGCATGCCGCCGATATGGCCGAGCAGCACGTCGGCATCGCCGATGATGAAGTCGCCCTGCGGGTAGCACATCGGGCTCGATCCGTCGCAGCAGCCGCCCGATTGGTGGAACAGCACCGGGCCGTGATCGGCCACGATCTCCTCCAGCAGGCCGAGCGCCGCCGGTGTCGCGATTACCTTGTCCGCCATTTCTATCGCACCGTCGCTGAATGGAGCGGCGGCGGCGCCGATCGCGCCGCCGCCCGTCTGTCAGAAGAAGCCGAGCTTCTGGGGGCTGTAGCTGACCAGCATGTTCTTGGTCTGCTGGTAATGGTCCAGCATCATCTTGTGGTTCTCGCGCCCGACGCCGGACTGCTTGTAGCCGCCGAACGCCGCGTGCGCCGGATAGGCGTGATAGCAATTGGTCCACACCCGTCCGGCCTGGATGGCGCGGCCGAACCGGTAGCAGCGGTTGGCGTCGCGGCTCCAGATGCCGGCGCCGAGGCCGTAAAGCGTGTCGTTGGCGATCGCCAGCGCCTCGTCGTCGTCCCTGAACGTCGTCACCGAAACGACCGGTCCGAAGATCTCCTCCTGGAAGACCCGCATCCGGTTGCTGCCGCGGAACACTGTCGGCTTGACGTAATAGCCGCCGGCGAGATCGCCCGGCAGCATGTTGCGCTCACCGCCCGTCAGCACCTCGGCGCCTTCCTTCCGGCCGATGTCGAAATAGGACAGGATCTTCTCGAGCTGCTCGGTCGAGGCCTGCGCGCCGATCATCGTGGCGGGGTCGAGCGGATCGCCCTGGACGATCGCCTCGACGCGAGTGATCGCGCGCTCCATGAACCGGTCGTAGATCGATTCATGCACCAGTGCCCGGCTCGGGCAGGTGCAGACCTCGCCCTGGTTGAGCGCGAACATGGCGAAGCCTTCGAGCGCCTTGTCGAAGAAATCGTCGTCGTCGGCCATCACGTCCTTGAAGAAGATGTTCGGCGACTTGCCGCCGAGTTCGAGCGTCACCGGGATCAGGTTCTGGCTGGCGTACTGCATGATCAGCCGGCCGGTCGTCGTCTCGCCGGTGAAGGCGATCTTGGCGACCCGCGGCGAGGACGCCAGCGGCTTGCCGGCCTCCAGCCCGAAGCCGTTGACGACGTTCAGCACGCCCGGCGGCAGGGTGTCGGCGATCAGGTCGACGAAGAGGAGGATCGAGGCCGGCGTCTGCTCGGCCGGCTTCAGCACCACGCAATTGCCCGCCGCGAGCGCCGGAGCGAGCTTCCACACCGCCATCAGCAGCGGGAAGTTCCAGGGAATGATCTGGCCCACCACGCCGAGCGGCTCATGGAAATGATAGGCGACCGTGTCGTGGTCGATCTCCGATATGCCGCCCTCCTGCGCGCGGATCGCGCCCGCGAAATAGCGGAAATGGTCGATCGCCAGCGGCAGGTCGGCCGCCTTCGTCTCGCGGATCGGCTTGCCGTTGTCCCAGGTCTCCGCATTGGCCAGAAGTTCGAGGTTGTCCTCCATGATGTCGGCGATGCGGTTGAGCATCAGCGCCCGCTCGGCGACGCTGGTGCGCCCCCAGGCCTCCTTGGCCGCATGCGCGGCATCGAGCGCCGCCTCGATGTCCCGGGCGTCGGACCGCGCGACCTCGCACAGCACCTGGCCGTTCACCGGCGACGGATTGTCGAAGTACTTGCCGGACAGCGGATCGGTCCACTTGCCGCCGATGAAATTGCCGTAACGCTTGGAGTACGGCGATTTCGCGCTGCGAGAAAATTCGGCCTTGTTCATTGTTGTTCCTCCCGAAACACGCCGCGAAACGCAGCCTGTCGGCAGGAGAGTCCGGTGGCGGGGGCGCGTCGTTAAAGGACACGCCGGCGGGACCGAAGCCCTGTATGCTGCCGATACGCTATTGTTTTTGTGTCATGCGTCGTCGCACGGCTGACCCATCATGTGGGCGCGCTTCGGCCGGTGTCCAGCCGCCCTGGCGCATGGCGCGGCTTCTGTGCGATGCAGTCAGCGTCGAGCGGTCGCCCGGACGCGACTCGCACCCGCCGTTTCATCAGCGATGCCGGGAACGGCCATAACTATGCAACGTTGTGGGCTCACTGTCGCTCGACACCACATCCCAACATCGAGAGTACCGAGACCGTCATGGCCAAATTCACCAGCCTGCAGATCGACGCCAAGGGCGAGGACGAAATCGAAATGACGTTCGAGACCGGCGACGGCGCGACGTTCACGTTCACCGCCTCCGTCGACGACGTGGAAACCATCCAGGACGCGCTCGACGAGATGTTCGAGTACGAGGAAGACGACGCCGAAGAACCCGAGGCGGGAAAGAGCTCCGCGTCATAAATCTTCGCAGCCATCCCGGCGCAACCGCCATCAGCGAACGCCCGAGCTGATCCCGCCGGGGATCAGGCCGCGACCTTCGTCAGGAACGAATCGACGAGACTTCTGAGGTCGGCCGTGCGCGCGGAAATGTCCGACGCGGCCTGATCGACGCTCGTCGACGACCCCGACACCCGGTCTGCCGCTGACGAAACGTCACCGATATGGGCGTTCGCGGAGGTGGTGCCCAGGGCCGCGTTCGCGACACTGCGGCTGATTTCCGACGTTGCCGCGCCCTGCTCCTCGACCGCCGCGGCGATCGCATTGGTCGAACGGTCGACCTCTTCCATCGTCGCGGAAATCTCCCGGATGGCGTCCACCGCCTCGCGCGAGGCGGTCTGGATGGCGCCGATCTGAGTCGAGATGTCTCCGGTCGCCCGCTCGGTCTGGTTGGCGAGCGTCTTGACCTCCTGCGCGACGACGGCGAACCCCTTGCCGGCTTCCCCGGCGCGCGCTGCCTCGATCGTGGCGTTGAGCGCGAGAAGGTTGGTCTGTGCGGCGATGTCCTGGATGAGGGAGACGACATCGCCGATCCGCGCCGCCGCCTCGCTGAGGCTCGCGACGGTCGAATTCGTGCGCCGCACCTCTTCCGAGGCCTGGCCGACAATCCTGCTCGTCCGGCCGATCTGGCCCGTGATCTCCTGAATGGAGGAGACCAGTTCCTCCGCGGCTGCCGCCGCGATCTGGACATTCCCGGTCGCCGTGTCGGATGCCTGGGCCGCGGCGCCCGCTTGCTCGACAGTGGCACTCGCGACCTGATCGAGATCTCGGGCGGCCGACTGCATGGCCGCGCCGTTCTCGGTCATCGCCTCGAGGAGACGCTGGACGTCCTGGCGAAAGCTCGCGATCGCCGCATCCACCACGGCTTGGCGCGAGAGCGCGGCGCTGCGGCTCGCCTCCTGTTGCTCCCCGAGCGTCACTCTCTCGGCGGCATTGGCGCGGAACACGACGAGCGCCCGCGCCATTTCCCCGATTTCGCCCGACCGGTCGGTATCGCCGATGACGGCGTCTTCTCCGCGCGCCATTTGCAGCATCGCATCGCGTATCCGCCCGAGCGGCTTCGTGACCGAGCGGATAAGCAGCGTGGCCGCGCCGAACAGACAAAGGACAAGAAGTCCGCCGACCGCGGCCTGTCCGAAAATCTCCCGCCACACCTGAGCCTGGAGAACATCTATATAGACGCCGGTCCCTACGACCCAGCCCCAGCGCGGATAGCCTTTCACGTAGGACGTCTTCGCCACCGGAGCCGCTTCGCCGGGCTTGGGCCAAAGATAATCGACCGTTCCCGCGCCGTGCGCCTTCACCTCGTCGACGAAGGCGACGAACAGCCTTTTGCCGTTCGGATCCTTGTTCTCGGTGAGGTCCTTGCCGTTTAGTTCAGGCTTGATCGGATGCATCACCATGCGAGGATGCATGTCGTTGACCCAAAGATATTCGGTGCCGGCATAGCGCATCGATGCAATCGCGGAGAGTGTTGCCTTCTGCGCTTCCTCGGTCGTCATTTCGCCGGCCTCCGCCCGCTTGGCGAAGCCGTCGGCAAGGCCGATGGCACTTTCGACGATGTGCTGAAGCTCGGCCTGTTTGTAGGCCATCGCGGTCCGATGGGATTCATAACCGCCGTAGACGATCATCCCGAACAGCGCGATCCCGCCAAGCCCACCGATCAGATAAAGCTGCCTCGCAATCGACCCCTTGCCCATCGCATGCTCCCCGCGCATTTCCCTACGGAATCCTGGAGAAAAATTCCTAACTCATAGATAATTTTACGTGTAGGGGGACGACTTTGCGACCAGGAGGGGAACGATCCGCAAGTCGCAAACGACCCTAACCGCGCGGTAGGGTCGGAACGGCTTGAGATCACATTCGGCTGGCATATCGAAAATTCGCCTCGCGCTTCGAAAACGATGAACCCGGCGGACTGCCTTCCGCGTTCATCGGTTGCGGGAGGTTCGATCATGAACACCAAACCGACCACTGCCTTCCAACAGGGGCGAGCGGCAGCGGCTGAAGGCCGGCAGGCTCAGGACAATCCTTACGAGCAGGGCACCCGCGATCATGCGGAATGGTTCGAGGGATGGCAGTTCGTCCACGATTTCGAGGAGGACGGCGAGATCCCCACGGACGCATGACGCTCGTCCGGAGGGTGCATCCGGCGGCAGCCGCACACGATCCGTGTCCGGGCCGGCCCGATCGCGTGAAGCGTGATCCGAGGCGTGAGCGCGCCGCTCTCGCCTCGCGGGCCGAGCGGCGCTAGAACGCCGCCATGACGACAGACACCACGACCCTCACCCAGCTCGGCCGCGCCACCGAGACGCCCGCGTCTCCTGATGCCGCGACGCTCGAGCGCGTGCCAAACCCGCATCCGGACACGGATTACGTCGCACGCTTCACCGTGCCGGAATTCACCTCGCTCTGCCCGGTCACCGGCCAGCCTGATTTCGCGCATCTGATGATCGACTACGTGCCCGACGCCTGGCTCGTCGAATCGAAGTCGCTCAAGCTCTATCTCACCTCGTTCCGCAACCACGGCGCCTTCCACGAGGATTGCACCGTCGGCATCGGCAAGAAGCTCGTCGAGACGCTGAAGCCGCGCTGGCTGCGCATCGGCGGCTATTGGTATCCGCGCGGCGGGATCCCGATCGACGTTTTCTGGCAGTTCGGCGCGGTCCCGGAAGGCACCTGGGTACCCGATCAGGGGGTCCCTTCCTATCGCGGCCGAGGCTGATAAAAGGAGCCTCCGCGACATACTCGGCCTTTGGTATGAGGCCGGTTGAAAAATATTTCCATTTCCGCCACTAAGGCGGCTCCCCTGGTGGAAGGTCTCCATGGCACCGGGCCACGTCCCAGCTCAGATTACATCCAGTTCCGCTCCGAGCGAGAAGCTGCGCGCGATGTTCGACGCGGCCGTCGCGGCGGCATTGCCGTCGGTCATCGTCCCGCAGCATCTGCCGCCGATCCCGAAGGGCCGCACCATCGTGATCGGAGCAGGCAAGGCCTCCGCAGCGATGGCCAAGGCCGTCGAGGACAACTGGACCGGCCCGCTCGAGGGCCTCGTCGTCACCCGCTACGGCCACGCCGTCCATTGCGACAGGATCGAGATCGTCGAGGCCTCGCATCCGGTGCCTGACGCCGCCGGCGAGGACGCCGCGCGCCGGATCCTCGAAAAAGTCCAGGGCCTCAACGAGGACGACCTCGTCATCGCGCTCATCTCCGGCGGCGGCTCGGCGCTGATGGCGCTTCCGGCCGAAGGCCTGACGCTCGCCGACAAGCAGGCGCTCAACAAAGCGCTCCTCGCCTCCGGCGCCTCGATCGACGAGATGAACTGCGTCAGGAAGCATCTCTCGGCGATCAAGGGCGGCCGCCTCGCGGCCGCCGCCTGGCCGGCGACCGTCGTCTCGCTCCTGATCTCCGACGTCCCCGGCGACGACCCGTCCGTCATCGCTTCGGGCCCGACCGTCCCGGACCGTACCACTTTCGCCGACGCGCTCGCGATCGTCCGCAAATACAAGATCGAGGAGCCCCGCGCGGCGATCGAACATCTCGAACGTGGCGTCGGCGAAAGCATCAAGCCCGGCGACGCGAAGCTGTCGCGCGCGAGCCTCAAAATGGTCGCGACGCCCCAGATGTCGCTGGAAGCGGCGGCCGAGGTCGCCCGTCAGGCCGGCCTGACGCCGATCATCCTCGGCGACGCCATCGAGGGCGAGGCGCGGGAGGTCGCGCGCGTGATGGCCGGTATTGCCCGTCAGGTCGTCCAGTACGATCAGCCGGCAAAAAAGCCCTGCGTGCTGCTCTCCGGCGGCGAGACCACGGTCACCGTGCGCGGCAAGGGTCGCGGCGGCCGCAACGCCGAATTCCTCCTCGCGCTCACCGTCGCGCTCGACGGCCTGAAGGGCGTCCACGCGCTCGCGGCCGACACCGACGGCATCGATGGCAGCGAGGATAATGCGGGCGCGATCGCGCTCGACGACACCCTCTCGCGCGCAGCCGACAAGGGTGTCAGCGCCAAACTCAAACTCGCGGACAATGACGGCTACGGCTTCTTTTCCGCGCTCGACAGCCTTGTGACGACGGGACCCACGCTGACCAACGTCAACGACTTCCGCGCCATCCTTATCACTGACTGAAGAAGGGAGGCGGGGTCGGGACCCCGCGAGATCGCATGCGTGATCGCAAAGCCAAGATTGTTGCCACCGTCGGCCCGGCCAGCTCGAGCCCGGAACAGCTCCGCGCCCTGTTCGAGGCCGGCGTCGACATGTTCCGTCTCAATATGAGCCACGGCACGCACGACGACCATCGCGCCCGTTTCGAGGCCATCCGCGCGCTCGAAAAGGAAACCGGCAAACCGATCGGCATCCTTCTCGATCTGCAGGGCCCGAAGCTCCGCGTCGGCACCTTCGCCGACGGCCCGGTCACGCTCCAGAACGGCGCGCTGTTCCGCTTCGACCTCGATCCGAAGCCGGGCGACGTCAGCCGCGCCTACCTCCCGCACCCGGAAATCTTCGCAGCCGCCCGCCCGGGCGTGCAGCTCCTCCTCGATGACGGCAAGATCCGCATGGAGGTGCAGGAGCACGGCAAGGATTACGCGGTGGGCAAGGTCATCACCGGCGGCGTGCTGTCGGAGCGCAAGGGCGTCAGCGTCGTCGGCGCCGTCCTGCCGCTCGACGTCATCACCGAGAAGGACCGCCGCGACCTCGAATTCGGTCTCGGTATGGGTGCCGACTGGGTCGCGCTCTCCTTCGTCCAGACCGCGCAGGACCTGCACGATGCCCGCAAGCTGATCGGCGGCCGCGCGCTGATCATGTCGAAGATCGAGAAGCCGGCCGCCGTCGACGTCCTGGAAGAGATCGTCGAGGCATCCGATGCCATCATGGTCGCCCGCGGCGATCTCGGTGTCGAGATGCAGCCGGAAGAGATCCCGGCCGTGCAGCGCCGCATGATCAAGCTGTCGCGCCAGTATGGCCGCCCGGTCGTCGTCGCGACGCAGATGCTGGAAAGTATGATCCATTCGCCGACACCGACGCGCGCCGAGGCCTCGGACGTCGCGACCGCCGTCTATGAGGGCGCGGACGCCGTCATGCTTTCGGCCGAAAGCGCCTCGGGCAAGTTCCCGATCGAGGCCGTGACGATGATGAGCAAGATCGTCGCCAACGTCGAAAAGGATCCGGAGTACAAGCGCCTGATCCTCAACTCGCATCCGGGCTCGCGCGCGACGATCGCCGACGCGATCTGCGCCTCGCTCGGCACCGTCGCGAGCGTGCTGCCGCTGACCGCCGCGGCGACCTACACGACCTCGGGCTCGACCACGTTGCGCGCCGCGCGCGAGCGTCCGCTCGTCCCGATCTTCTCGCTGACGCCGAGCATCGAGACGGCACGCCGCATGTCCTGCGTCTGGGGCGTCACCCCCGTCGTCATCCGCGACATCGAGAAGGTGTCGGAGATCGTCGCCTTCGCGACCGAGGTCGCCAAGTCGAACGGCGTCGCCAAGGACGGCGACATCATGGCGGTGACGGCCGGCATGCCCTTCGCGCAGTCGGGCACCACCAACCTGCTCCGCATCTTCCAGGTCGGCGGCGTCTGACCGCATAAATAGTTAGGGGAAACGCCAATGGCGAAATGGGTTCGCTTCACCCATCAGGGGAAGACCGCGTTCGGAACGCTCGACGGCGACAGCATCACCGTCCATTCCGGCGATATGTTCGACGGCGCCACGCCGACCGGCGAGACCGTCGCGCTGTCGTCGGTGTCGCTGCTGGCGCCGACCGAGCCGACCAAGATCATCGCGATGTGGAACAATTTCCACGCGCTCGCGGCCAAGCTCCAGGTCGCGGAACCCGCCGAGCCGCTGTTCCTCCTGAAGTCGATCTCGTCGGTCACGACGCCCGGCGCGGTCGTCAGGAAGCCGAAGGGCTATGAGGGCCCGGTCGTGTTCGAGGGCGAGCTCGGCATCATCATCGGCAAGACCGCGACCCGCATCTCCGAGGAAGAGGCCGCCGCCCACATCTTCGGTTACACCTGCGTGAACGACATCACCGCCGCAGCGATCATCACCAGGGACCCGACCTTCCCGCAATGGGCGCGCGCCAAGGGCTATGACGGCTTCGGCCCGTTCGGCCCGGTCATCGCGACCGACGTGAAGCCGGAGACGCTGGTGGTGAAGACGGTCCTGAACGGTCAGGAGCGCCAGAACTACCCGATCGCCGACATGATCTTCCCGGCCGCGAAGCTCGTCTCGCTGCTCTCGCACGACATGACGCTCAACCCGGGCGACCTGATCGAATGCGGCACCTCGGTCGGCGTCGGCTCGATGAAGGAGCCGGTGAACACGGTCGAGATCATGATCGAGGGCATCGGCACGCTGACCAACACGGTCGAGCTGTGATCTGGACGTCATCCTTCGGCTCGCCGAAGGATGATGACGTCCCCCGGGCAAGTGCGCGAAACGCACGCCGATCCGGGGCCCAGCGCATAAGCGCGCCGCAGGCGCTCAATAACTAAAGAGCTTCGCAAATACACGGTCCCGGTTCTCGGGATGCGCTACGCACACCCCGACCGGGAAACGGCTCACAGCATCTCCCCGTAGAGATTCCGCCAGCCGGGATTGCTCTCCTCGATCAGCGCGATCTTCCACGCGCGCCGCCATTTCTTGAGCTGCGCCTCGCGCGCCCGCGCTTCGAGGATCGAGGCATAGTTCTCGGCCAAAACCAGCATGGTCACGCCGGAGGTCTTGGTGACGCCTCGGCCAGCCCCTCGCGATGCTCGTACATCCGGCACGCCAGATCGTTCGTCACGCCCACATAAAGCGTGCCGTTCCTGCCGCTCGCGAGAAGATAGACCCAGAAGCGCCCCAAACCGCCTTCTGGTCACGCATAAACGCGCCGCAGGCGCTCAATAGATAAAGTGCGGCTTCGCCGCGAGGAGCGCTGGATCTCGCGATGCGCTTCGCGCACGCGCTCCGGGGAAACGGGACAAACAAAAAGGGCCGCCTCTCGGCGGCCCTTTTCAATCATTCAGAACCCTAAGGCTCAGACGGCCTTGGCTTCGTGAAGCTGGGCGATCTGTTCCTGGCTGTAGCCGAGGTCGGCGAGCACTTCGTTGGTGTGCTGGCCGAGCAGCGGCGAGGCGGTGACCTCGACCTTCAGGTCCGAGAACTTGATCGGGCTGCCGACGGTCAGGTACTTGCCGAGCTTCGGATGATCGACCTCGACGACGGTGCCGCTCTCACGGAGCGACTTGTCGTTGGCGATCTCCTTCATCGACAGGACCGGCGCGCACGGAATGTCGAACTTGCGCAGGATGTCGACGGCCTCGAACTTGGTCTTGTCCGACAGCCATTCCTCGATGAAGGCGAAGATGTCGAAGATCTTGTCCTGGCGGGCTTCGGCGGTGTTGTACGCCGGATCCTCGATCCACTCTTCCTTGCCGAGAGCCTTGCAGATCGGCGCCCAGGCATGACCCTGGATGGTGAAGTAGATGTAGGCGTTCGGGTCGGTTTCCCAGCCCTTGCACTTCAGAACCCAGCCCGGCTGACCGCCGCCGCCGGCATTGCCGCCGCGCGGAACGACGTCCGAGAACGTGCCGTGCGGGTACTGCGGGTACTCTTCGAGGTAGCCGATGGCGTCGAGACGCTGCTGGTCGCGCAGCTTGACGCGGCAGAGGTTGAGCACCGAGTCCTGCATCGAGACGGCGACCTTCTGGCCCTTGCCGCCATTCTTGTTGCGGGCGTGCAGCGCGGTCAGGATGCCGATCGCGAGGTGCATGCCGGTGTTCGAGTCACCGAGAGCCGCGGCCGACACGGTCGGCGGGCCGTCCCAGAAACCGGTCGTCGAGGCGGCGCCGCCGGCGCACTGGGCGACATTCTCGTAGACCTTCAGGTCTTCGTAGTGGTGGCCGTCCGAGAAGCCCTTCACCGAGGCGACGATCAGGCCCGGATTGATGGCCTTGATGTTCTCCCAGGAGAAGCCCATGCGGTCGAGCGCGCCCGGGCCGAAGTTCTCGACGAGAACGTCCGACTCCTGGATGAGCTTGGTGAGGACTTCCTTGCCTTGCTGGGTCTTGGTGTCCAGCGTCAGCGAACGCTTGTTCGAGTTCAGCATGGTGAAGTACAGCGCGTCCGCGTCCTTGACGTGGCGGAGCTGCGAACGGGTCACGTCACCGGCGCCCGGACGCTCGACCTTGATCACGTCAGCGCCGAACCACGCCAGAAGCTGCGTGCACGCCGGACCAGCCTGGACGTGCGTGAAGTCGATGATCTTTATACCTTCGAGTGGCTTCGTCATCTGTCGATCCATTCCCTTTCAAGGTTTGCGTTGTTCCTGACGCCCCGACCTTCCGGTGCTGGGTCAGGAAGTGATCATTCCGCCCGGCAGAAGCAAGGCTTTTCCGGGCGGAATGAAGCCAGCCTTTCGGCCAGCGGATATCTCAGTCCGTCTCAGACGCTCTTCTTTTTGACGACGGATTGCGGGTTGAGGTTTCCGATATTGCCGGATTCGGAACCTGCTTCCGGGTCGATGGCGGCGTTGATCAGGGTCGGCTT